>JAYVRG010000050.1:0-130477 GCA_043776515.1 Phycisphaerales bacterium | reverse complement strand
TCTCCCCTTCTCCCCTTCTCCCTTTCTCCCTCGATCCCTCGATCCCTTCCCCCCATGCCCTCTATCGACACATCCTCCTCCCTCCGCATCGCCGTGCTCATGGAGATGCTCGAGGATGTCAGCCGCGCCAAGGATGCCGAAACCGCGTTCCGCGCGTTCGCCAAGCGCATCCGTCGCGTCCGCCCGATTGATGCGTACGCGAGCATCTCCACCGCCGGTCTGGCTCCCGGCGAGTTCCGCGTTCTTCGCACCCACCGCGCCAAAGGCGGCGAGTTCGAGTCCGTCGCGCCCGCGCCAAAGGACATCACCGCGCTGCCCATCCGCCGCGACGGATTCGTCGGCTCCATCATCACCAAGCGCGAGCCGCAGCTCTATCAGGACATGACCCCCGCGCCCGACCCGGTTCTCGGCGATCTCATGTCCGGCATGGGCTCCTGCATGTGCGTCCCCATGTTCCACGCCGGTCGCATCGACGCTTGGTCGCTCATGTTCCGCGCCGCGCCGCGCGGCTACGCCCTCGAAGACCTCGAAGATGATCTGCTCATCGGCAATCTCCTCGGCGCCATGACGCTGAACATGGCCTCCGTCGAGCGCATCACCCACCTCAACGGCGCGCTCCGCGAGCAGTTCGATCAGGTCGCCCGCGTGCAGAAGGCCCTGCTCCCCGCAGCCCTGCCGCAGTGCCCGGGAGTTCGCTTCGCCACCAGCTATCTCACCAGCGACCAAGCCGGGGGCGACTACTACGACTTCTTCGATCTGGGCCACGGCAAGCTCGGCGTGCTCATCGCCGATGTCAGCGGCCACGGCCCCGCCGCCGCCACCATCATGGCGATGCTGCACGCCATGCTCCACGCCCGCCCCGATGTCTGCGGCTCACCCGCTGGCGCGCTGACCTTCGCCAACGCCCGCCTCGCCGCGTCCAGCATCGAAGGCACCCACGTCACCGGCGTCTTCACGCTCCTCGATCTTGGCACGCGATCGCTCACATTCGCGCGCGCTGGTCATCCGATCCCGCGCATCCGCGCGGCGGACGGCACTGTGCGCCCGCTCGGCGGCGGCGCGGGCGAGGGCGCGGCCCCCATGGGCATCGTCCCCGATGGCTACGAGCCGCGCGACAGTGCTGTGCAGCTCTACGCGGGCGAAACTGTCATCCTTTATACAGACGGCATCACCGAAGCTGAGAATCCGGCGGGCGAACAGCTCGGTGTCGAAGCCCTCGACCGCGCCATCGCCGCTGCCGGCGACGACCCCGACCAGATCATCCGGCGCGTGCAGGACGCTGTTACCGCGCACGCAAACTCCCCGATCCGCGGCGACGATCAAACCCTCGTCGTCTTTCGCATCGAAACCTGAACCCTCGAACCTATCCTCTCACCAATGCCCAAGCTCTCCGCCGAATCTTCCGCCAGCCCGCCCGAGTGGTTCGCGCTCCCCGATCCCGAGCACGGGCGCGATGGCACCGGTCTGAGTTTCAGTTGCACCATGTGCGGCAACTGCTGCTCCGGGCCCGAGGGCTTCGTCCTCATCAATCAGGAAGAGATCGAGGGCATGGCGACCAAACTCCGCATGAGCGTGCAGGACTTTATCGACGTGTACACGCACATGACCCCCGAGGGACGATCGCTCCGCGAGAAGAAGGTCGGCAAAGGTCTCGACTGTGTGTTTCTGGATCGCGACAAGATTCCCGGCAAGGCGGTTTGCGGGTTGTACGAGGCAAGGCCGCGGCAGTGCCGCACCTGGCCGTTCTGGAACAGCGTGGTTAAGAGCCGCGCGTCGTGGGAGCGTGCCAAGAAGGTCTGCCCGGGCATCGACAACGGCAAGAAGTACGACCTCGTGCAGATCCGAATCGCGCGGGACACGATCGACATCTGAGTCGACCATAATGCCGATCGCGGACGACAAACTCGCGGGACACTGGCTCTCGGCACTCGAGCGGCCGCACCTGTCGGGCGCGATCGATGGCGTGTACGCCGCGGCCGCGCAGGAAATCTCCGATCGCGGCCCCGCGTGCTGGGCCTCGGGCCGTTGCTGTAACTTCGAGCAGCACGGGCATCGGCTCTATGTCACGGGGCTTGAGGCAGCGTGGTGCGTGGCGAAGCTGCCAGAGATCGCGGGGACGCGCAAGGAGAACTTCGCGGAGCCAGCGCTGCGCCTGCTGGTGCTAGAGCAGGCCAAGGAGCGTGGCGGGTGTCCGTTCCAGATCGGCAATCTCTGCGGCGTCCACGCCATCAAGCCGCTCGGGTGCCGCGTGTACTTCTGCGATCGCTCGGCGCAGGAGTGGCAGATGCAGCTCAGCGAACAGTTGATCGCGCGGGTGCGAGCGATCCACGACGAGTTCGGCATCGAGTATCGCTACGGCGAATGGCGCGCCATGCTGGCGCGGTTTGTCTGAAGTGGCACGGGCTTACCAGCTGGTGTTCGGGCCACTTCGGCCCGAATGGCTTTGTTGCATGTCAGCACACCGGCGGCTCACGCCGCTCGGCTCTGAATGATTCATGGCCGCTTGACGAACCTGTACCCACCCTTCTCCGCGCCCCAGACCTGCTTGCCGGAGGCATCAAAGCCGCGGTCCCACGAGACGAGCAGCGCGGGGCCCATGTTGATCTCGCTGGAGGCGTATGCCGCGTTGCGGAAGTGGGTCTCGCAGTTGGAGGATACGGTGCCGCCCTTGAAGTGGCCGCTGGCGGGGTCGTATTTGAGAATGACCTCGCAGCCATCCTTGAGAATCAGATCGGTGGGCATGATATCCGCGAGTGGTATGGGCTTGGACCATTCGCCCGCGTAACGCAGTGCGCTCTCGGGAGTGGAAGCAAGCTCATAGACCTGGCTCTGGTACAAACGATCGGCGAGTTTGCTGAGTCGGTAGACGCGCTGGCGATATGGCTTGTCCATCGCGCTGGACATGGCCTGCTCGACGTAGATCCACGGGCCGTCGGTGCGGCTGGTCCAGCACGGGGCCATGTGCAGGCGGATGTCGCGGTAATCCGGGTCCGCCGCGGCTTGCTCGGCACTGGAGAAGGAGCCGACGAGCATGGAGCGCAGCATGGAGACAGAATCATGTTCGGCCATGAGTGGCGGACAACCCACAAGTTGTGGGGCACATGCGGAAAGGAAGGGCAGCAGGACAAGGAGAAGGTATCGCATACCGGAGTGTTGGTCACGGCTGTCCGCTTTGCAACATCACTGGCGGGCAAGCCGCCAGTGCCACCCAAGCCATTGGTTCACAGCAACTGCGAGATGCTCTCGGCGGTCCAACTCGTGTCGAAGGTGAAGCGGACGACTTCGCCGGTAGCCGTAGCACCCGCGATGAGGATCGCGCCGGTGCTGGTGATGCTGGCGCGGAGTGCGCCGCTGGGGCGCGGGGCGTTGACGACACCGGTGGAGACGCTCGCAAAACTCCAGACGCTTTGGTTGCTGGTGAAGGTGTAGCGATACAGCACGATGTCGCCGGCGCTGGTGAGCCCGGCGACAAAGCCCGCGCCGCTGCTGTTGACCCATGAGGTGAGTGAACCGGCGACCAGCGGCGCGCCACCGGCGGCCGCGGTGGTGGCGTTGCGAGCGCGCCAACCCTCGCCGCTGCGCCAGGTGATCATCCACAGATTGCCGCTCGCGTCGGTGCCGCTGATGTTGACGATGCGGGTGGATGTCTCGGTCGCGGTGAGCGAGCCGAGCAGCGCGGGCAGGCCGGTGAGGATGGAGAGGTTGGCGGAGTTCCAGAGCTGCGTGGCCAGTCCGCCGCCGGGGCGGTAGAAGAGGATGACCTGTCCCGATGGGCTCATGCCGAGGATGTTCAGCGAGTTCTTCTGTGTGACGTACGAGGTCAGCGTGCCGCCGAAGCCCGGCATGGGGCGGTTGCGGCGCGGCAGGTCGCGGGTGGTGATGTCGGTGTAGAAGTATCGCCAGCCCTGCGGGCGCATCAGCCCGGTCATCCAGTAGGTGACGAGATGGCCGTTCACGTCCAGGCCGCCGATCTGGCGGAGCCCGCCGGAGTCGGTGAAGGTGGTGAGGTTGGAGACGATGGGGCGCGAGACGGCGATCTCGCTGGTGAGGTTGCGATACGACCACTGGCCATTGGGGGCGCGCTGGTAGACGATGACGCCGACGGTGGAACGCGCGGCGGCGTACAGCAGTCCATCGCGCGAGTCGATCCACGTCAGCAGATCGCCGGAGATGGTGGGCGAGCCGGTTGCGGTCTGTAAGTCGGTGCTCGTCCACTGCCCCTGCGCCGAGCGGAGCGCGACAATCGGGCGGCCGAGTTGATTGACAAACGCGACGACGGGACGGCCCGCGAGCCAGACGTCGCTCACGGGCTGGCCGGATGCGCCGAGCGATTGCTGTGGGATGGTGGGCGCGATGAGCTGCGCGGTGTAGTTGCCGGTGGCCGCGGGATCGGCGGAGTCAATGAGGATGTAGTAGCGGCTCCCGGTGGTGAGCGTGGCGGAGAGGACGGAATCGAGACCGTTGGTGCCGGGCGCGCCGGTGGCGATGAGTGTGTGCGATGCGTCGTAGAGCCGGATGCGCGCTGTGAGCGTGCCGCCGCTGGCGATGGTGGCGGTTATGGAAGTCAACCCGCCCTTGATGGCGGTGATGGTGAAGAGGTCGGAGTCGCTTGCAACTTCGATGGAGCCGGTGCGCGAGCCGTTGCCGGTGGTGGAGTTCAGATCGACGGTTGCGGCATTGGCCCAGTCGCCCGCATCCGCGAAGTCGTCGGGCGGCGGAGGTGGCGCGGCGGGGCCGACGATCTGCGCGGCGTAGGTGCCGGTCTGTGTGGAGTCGGCGGAGTCGATGAGCAGGAAGTAGGTTTGGCCGCTGGTGAGGTTGAGCGTGGCGATGGAGTTCGCCGGGTTGGTGCCGGGATCGCCGGTGGCGAGGAGGTTGTGGAGCGCGTCGTAGATGCGCAGGCGCGCGGTGAGGCCGGAGCCAGCGATTGCGCTGAGCGTGGTAGAGCCGGTTTGCATTGCGGTGAAGGTGAAGAGGTCGGAATCGGCCGCGGATTCGAGCGAGCCGGTGCGCGAACCGCTGCCGGTGGTTGTGTTCACGTCGATGGCCGCGGCGCTGGCCCAGTCGCCAGCGTTTGCAAAGTCATCGGCGGGTGGTGGCGGGGGTGCGGGGCCTTCGATGGTAATGGTGTATGCGCCGGTGCTGGTGTTGCTCGTGGCGGAGAAGAGGATGTAGTACGTGGAACCAGCGGTGAGGGAGACATCGGCGACGGAGTTCGCGGCGTTGGTTCCATCCACTCCGCTGGCGATGAGGGATTGCGCGGAGTTGTAGACGCGGATGCGCCCGTCGTATGCGGCGGAAGCGGGAAGGCCGGAGATGCGAGTGGTGCCGGTCTTGGCGGCGGTGAAGATGAACAGGTCGGTATCGCCCGCGATACCGAGCGTGCCGGAGCGCGTGCCGCTGCCGGTGGTTTGGTTGATGGTGATGAGGCCCGCGATGGACCATGCGCCGGCGTCGGCAAAGTCGTCGGGTGGCGGGGGTGGCGGAGGTGGGGGGGCGAGTTCGGAGAGCTTTGTGGTGAGCCGCACGTTCTCGCCGGAGATAGTGGCGGCTTTGACAACGCGGTAGTTGTCCGAGGGGCGCGTGAAGACGACGGTATACGAGCCGCTGGCGATCGGAAGTTGATAGTTGCCCGCGGCGTCGGTGGTGTATGTGGAAGTGGGGGTGCCGGTGGTGGTTGAGCCGGTGAAGACATCAACGCGGATGTTCGTGGCACCTTCACCGATGGAGTAGAAGTTGTCGCTGCTGGTATCGCCGAAGACGACACCGAGGAGCCAAGGGGTGCGGGTCTGCGTGGAGGGGTTGCCGAAGTCCACGGTGTAGTAGTTGGGGTAGAGCGCGCCGGGCGCGGTGAGCAGGAAGCCGGGGCCGAGCTGGTCGTAGTGGTAGTTGGAATCGAAGGAGTAGTAGAGCGAGAGAATATTCTTGCGCTCGGAGGGCGTGCTCATCCAGTCGCGGTACAGCGCGTCGATGGAGGAGTAGTTGGCGCCGATGTTCTCGCCGGCGGTGCCGGAGTATCCGGCGGCGTTGACACGGTTGGTGGGCGAGAGGCCGCTGAGGTTGGTGTGATCGAAGAAGGAGTTCGCCGCCATGTCCGCGTCGTGCAGACGCGCCGCCTGGGTGAGCGAGGCGTTCAGCGCGAGCGGTTCGTGGGGAACGAGCAGGGCCTGTTCCCAGGATGTGAGGCCGGTGGAGAAGTTCAGCCCCAGCCGCTCGGCTTCGGCGGTCGGATTCGCGCGGGCGCGGTTGACAAGCTCGGAGAAGTAGACCTCTTGCGCCGTCCATGCGTAGAGGAGCGCGCGGGGCTCGAGAGATTCGAGAGAGAAGTCGTGCGCGGACGCGGCGCGCCCGCCGCGGGTGTGGAGCGTGCGCGCGGGGGATGGGCGGCTGGATGTGGGCTTTCCGGACGCGGGCATTGGCGCGACGCTCCCATGATGCGCGACGAGGACGCGGCATCGGGGGAGTTATCGTGGATTGTGGTGCGGTGCTTTCGGACCACGCGAGGCGCGCGTGACGAGAGACGCGCGAGTGGGAGGGGTGTGTGGATCAGTCGGCGCAAGCGGTGTGATCTACAGAATCCACGGGATTCGCTGCCACTTGTATCACGGCGTCGCTCATCCCGGGCGTGTGGGTGGCTGCTATTTCTCGGACCTGCGGAAGTGCATGGAGAGGAGCGTGCGCCAGGGGCGGCCATCGGGGGTGAGGGTGCCCAAAGTTGGCGCGGGTGTGGTGATGCCGGACCAGAGGCCGCGGAGGGTGGCGGTGTGGCGGGGGATGCTGAAGCCGGCGAGTTTGTGGGCCCAGAGCCAGCCGAGGAGTGCGCCGAGGAAACCAAGAATATGGGCTGGAAAGCCCATGCCACTGTGGCGGCGGGCCATCCAGATCCAGTTGCGGGTGGCGAGCTGGTGCCAGCGGATGCTTTTGGGAGAGCCGGGACCGGAAGGGGAATCGTGCCAGACGATGAGCGAAGGGTTGAAATGCACGCCGCGGGTGCTGGCAAGGAGCTTGAGCGCAAGGTCGGTGTCGTTGCGGTAGAGGAAGAAGGCGGGCTCGAAGCCGCCGACGTGCATCCACGCATCGCGGCGGACGAGATTGGCGCAGCCCATGAAGGGCCACGCATCGGTGCCGCCCCCCCCACCTGGAGGAACGCGGAAGGGCCACTCGCTGCGCCCGCCATTGGGGTGGCGCGGGTGCAGCGTGACCGCGCCGAGCGATGGGCGCGATGCGAGTTCGTCGATGGCGGCGATGAGAGAATCGTCGTCGGGGGTTGCATCGTCATCGAGGATGAGCACGGCATCGGCGGTGGAGCGCGACGCGGCGGTGTTGAAGGCATCCACGCCGCGGTTGTCGGGGAGCGCGATGAGGTTGATGCCGCGCGGGGCGAGGAAGGCCTCGGCGCGGTCGCGGGTGCCATCGCGGGAGCCGTTATCGACGACGGTGATGGTGCGCTGCACGCCGGGAAGCGAGCCGCGGCCGTTGAATGCGGGGCTGGCGAGCAGCCGCTCGATGGTGGCCTCGAGCGCGGGCCAGCGGTTGTAGCTGAGGACGATGGCCTCGACGCTGAGAGCGCGCCCGGGGCCGCGGGCGAGCGCGGCGGCGGCGCGGTGCGCGGGATTTAGCGGGCTGGGACCAACACGCGGGCGGCGCGCGATGCGGATGGCGCGAGTGGTACCGATGACGAGCGAGTAGCCCGCGCGAACAGGCGCGGCGAGGCGGTGCGGGGCGCGGATGGCGGCGGAGCCGGGGATGAGTTGCACGAGCGTGCGCCCGGAGAACCAGGAATCGGGGCGGCCGCGGGCGGGGATGAGAGCGATGTCGGCGCGGGCGCGGCCGAGCCAGCGAGAGATGGTGGTGAGTCGGGCGCGGAGGCCGCCGCAGGTGGGGAGCGGGAGGATGGTGCATTCGGCGACGCGGAGAGCATCGAGGAGTTCGGCGCGCTCGCGATCGGGAATGCCGAGCGCGGGGTGGATGGCGACGGTGAGACCGGAGAGCGAGCCAAGCCGGTCGCGCAGCGCGGCGAGAAGATCGGAGGATTTCGTCGATGGCTCGACGGCGATCACTCCCGGCGGAGCGATGCCGGTGGTGCGGCCCTGCGCGGCGTGTTTGAGCCCGAGCATGTGGAGCCGCGTGAGATCGGAACGGCCCATCATTTCTTGTTGCGCGGCGCGGCAGACATCCAGCATGGCGCGGCGGAACTTGGCCATGCGCGGCGCGCCCACGGCGTCGATGGGGGCGTGGGCGTTGCGGGTGGCGTAGTAGCGCGTCCAAGTGGGGAAGCGGTCGTAGCGCGGGTGATAGGCGAGCGCGGTTGGAACGGCGACGATGCGCCCGCCGGTGCGCTGACTCATGCGGATGAACCACTCGACATCATCGCCGTTGAGGAAGGTGTCGGGGAAGGGGCCGATGGCGCGGGCGGCATCGGAGCGGATGAGGGCGCAGCAGGCGGCGAGATATTGGACGGGGATGTGAGATGTGGAATGTGGGGTGAACGATGTCGGATGTGTGATGTCGGATGTCGGATGTAAGAAGCCGAGCCGGGAAGCCGCGTCTTCTGACATCCGACATCCGACATCCGACATCGCACATTGAACGCCAGCCGCTCCCGGCACCATTGGCTCAAAGGTGCCGTTGCGGCGGTTGATGTGGCCGCCCAGCTCGAATGGAATGCGGGTGTCGGGATCGGCGACGGCGGGGCCGGCGGCGATGATGCGTGGGTCGGAGTGAATGGCGCTGAGCAGAGCGCGAAGCGTGTCGCGCGGGACGCGGGCGTCGGAGTCCACGAGCCAGACGAACTCGGGGTTGAAGGATGTCCACTCTGGCTCGGTGAGGCGTTCGTTGAGGGAGAGCGCGAGGGAAAGCCCGGCGGAGTAGCCGCCGCTGCCGCCGGAGTTGGTGTTCAGCCGGAGGTGATCGACGTTGAGCGCCGGAGCAGGGAGGTCGGCGAGCGGGATCGTGGAGGCGTTGTCAACGAGAATGATGCGAAGATCGACTCCGGAGAGATCAAGGGCAGCAAGATCGGAGAAGAGAGCGGCGGCATCATCGCGGCGATTGTGGCAGGGGATGATGGCGGCGACGCGGGCGAGCGCGGGGGGTGGCTCGCGGCTGATATCAATGACGAGGGGTTTGGAGAGACCGGGGAAGAGGTCTTGGCGCGCGGGATGGCCGGTGGAGGGAGAGAGGAGGGAAGGGGAGGACATGGGGAACGAGGAGGATAGGGAAGGGAGGGGGGAGAATGGGGAGAAGGGGAAAGAGGCAGGGGACGATTAGGAGCAGGATTAGGAGCAGGATTAGGACAGGAAGGGGTGTTGGAAGCGGAAGCGGAGGGGTGAACGGGGGCGGGGAGGGGTTTGAGGGAGGCGAGTTTGAGGATGGTGGTGGCGGCGCGGCGGGCGGTTTCGGCTTTACGAGCGAAGAGGGTGACGGCGCGGAGGGGGTCGGAATGCGAGAGGGCACCCCCTCCGGTTCTTGCAAAGCCGCGAACCACCTGCGCCGCTGGAGCGGGGGAGGGGGGAGGTGCGCGGAAGGAGGTGCAGATTTGGGAGAGGGTGGAGATGGCGGAGGTGAGGGAGAAGAGGGCGACGAAGCGGGTGCGCCAGGTGGTGAGGTCGGCCAGGGTGGCGAGGCGATCGCGGATTTCGGGGCGGAGCATCCAGAGGGCGAGGGATTCGGGGGTGGTGAAGTGGGCGGCGGCGAGAGAGAGGAAGGAGAGGTCGGGCCGCGCGAGGTCGTGGAGGAGTGTCTCCACGACGGTTGGGGGTGGGGCGAAGGTTTGGGAAGTGAGGGGGTCCATGTTTGGACAATATATGGGTAGTTTGGAGTTTGTCAAGATGATTCTGAGAGATTTACCAGATTTTGTGAGGGGGATGGATGGGGTGTGGGAATGAGTACAGGGGGAGAATGGGCACACGGGCGAGGGAGACGGGCGGGGTGGCGGGAGTGATCTCGGCTTGGACGGGCTGGCAAAAGCCGGGAAAGAGGGCTTCCGGGCGCGTGGTCGCGGCGGCGGCAGGCGAAGTAGCCGGGTTGGGAGGTCGGGCGGAGAGGGTGGACATGGGAGAGGGAGATGGTGGGGGAGGGGGGGTGTCGGAGAACGCACGGAGAGGGCCGCAACGGCCGATATAGCGGCTTCTCTCTCTCGCACCTAAGACAACTCGGAGTTTGTCAATGTCTGTACCCATTCGTGTTGCGCTGACACTTGGTCTTTCGCTGCTCGCTGGCTCGCACTGCTGCGCTCAGGTGGACCCCGCATCCGGCATCAACTTCGTGACAATCGGTCGGCCGGGGAACGCGCCGTACTCTGGTACTCAACTGGGGTATCCGTACCCACAGGTGACTGGGCGGGGGAGTGTGAACTATTCATACAGATTGGGCCGAGAAGAAATATCAACGGCGCAGTGGGCGGAGTTCGTCAACACGTTCTCCATGCAAACTACCACGCCGACGACGCTGTTCGGGCTGGCGTTTTTCACGCGGGCTGTCCCGATCTGGGGCGCTGGCGTAGACCCTGACTACCACGGTCCAGGGCGCCGTTGGATTTATCAGAACAGTCAGGGGAGCAACGCGCTTGACCCAGTCTTTGGTATCTCATGGCGAGATGCCGCGATGTACTGCAACTGGCTCCACAATGGAAAATCCAGCGACCTGGCATCGTTGCTTACCGGTGCATATGACACCAGCACTTGGAATAGCTTTCCGACACGACCGTATACGGACTCTTTTACCCACGAGTCAGGAGCTCGCTATTGGATTCCGACGCTGGACGAATGGCTGAAAGCGGCTTTTTACGATCCGAATAGAAACGGGCCGGGACAAGAAGGGTGGTGGAACGCTCTCAACGCCTCGGACCAGTTGCCGGTATCGGGCCTTCCCGGCACTCCTGGTGCTACGACCAGCGCCCTGTTACAGCATGGCCCGGGAACACAAGACGTATACAGCATTGATCTCGGCGCGTACCCGACTGCACTCTCTCCTTGGGGACTTTTGGATACTGCGAGCGGAGCCATAGAACACACCGAAGCAGCATACATCTCTGGTTCGTCCTTGGCGTTTCGATATGCTGCTGGACTTGGCGCTGGAGATCAGAGCCTCTTGCACGCTACGCCGCAGTACATGGCAACCATTGAACCGGCAGACAGACTGGGTGCAAGCTTTAGAATCGCCGCCAGCGTGCCCGCACCCACAACCGGCCTGATTTGCGTTCTGGGATTGCCTTCGGTCCTCTCCTCTGGATTCTTAAGGAGGAGACGACTTGCGCTGACTCTCGGCCTCTCGCTGGTCGCTGGCTCGCACTGCTGCGCTCAGGTGGACCCTGCTTCGGGCATCGACTTCGTGACCATTGGCCATCCGGGGAACGCGCCGTACACGGGACCGCAAAACGGATATCCATACCCGCAGGTGACGGGCCGTGGGCGTGTAAACTACTCGTACAAGTTGGGTCGCGAGGAAGTTTCTACCGCACAGTGGGCCGAGTTTGTGAACACGTTCTCGGTGCAGACCTCCGTACCCAACATCATGTTCGGGCAGTCTTCGTTCAAGCTCGGGCCAGTCTATTGGGGCGCTGGCGTAGACCCGGACTACCACGGTCCCGGACGGCACTGGATTTATCAGAATGACCTGGGCACCAACGCGCAGAACCCCATCTTCGGCATCAACTGGCGCGACGCGGCGATGTATTGCAACTGGCTGCACAATGGGAAGTCTTTGGCTCTCTCATCTTTACTACAAGGTGCGTACGACACCAGCACCTGGAACAACTTTCCAACCAGCCCCTATACAGACTCGCTGACGCACGAGCCGGGAGCGCGGTATTGGATTCCAACGTTGGACGAGTGGATCAAGGGGACGTTCTATGACCCAAACAGAAATGGTCCCGGGCAGGAAGGATGGTGGAACTATCTCAACTCGTCGGACCAGTTGCCGCTTGCAGGCCTGCCGGGTGTACCAGGCGCGACGACCAGCGCGACCCTGCTGCATGGCCCCGGAACGTTGGATGTATACAGCATCAACTTGGGAACGTACCCAACCGCTCTTTCACCGTGGGGACTGCTCGACACCGCCAGTGGTGGGATCGAGTTCAATGAAGAGGCGCATGTCTTCAACGGCGGAGTGGCATTCCGGTATGCCGGCGGGTTGGGCGCAGGTGATGGCAGTCTTGCGAATGCATCGTTTCGCTACATGGACACACTTCAGCCAGCCGACAGGTTCTACGCCAGCGTTCGGATTGCCACAAGCGTGCCCGCACCCACAACCGGCCTGATTTGCGTTTTAGGATTGCCTTCGGTACTCTTCTCTGGATTCTTAAGGAGGAGACGACTTGCGCTGACACTCGGCCTCTCGCTGGTCGCGGGTTCGCGCTGCGTTGCTCAGGTGGACCCTGCTTCGGGCATCGACTTTGTGACCATTGGCCATCCGGGGAACGCGCCGTATTCGGGTACTCAACTCGGCTATCCGTACCCGCAGGTTACGGGGCGCGGAGGCGTGAACTATTCGTATCGGATTGGCCGTGAAGAAGTCTCAACGGCGCAGTGGGCGGAGTTTGTGAACACGTTCTCAGTGCAAAAGGGCGTGTGCCTCTTTCGTTTTTTTCTGAGCCCATGCGATGATTCGGCTGGCTATGTTGGTGCAACCACGCTCAATACGGCCGCCATCCGCGTCAGATGCTCTCGATCCAGAGAAACGAGCTGACATCCGTGCGCGATGGCCACCGCCGCGTACACCGCGTCCGCTCCTCTGAGGCCGTGATTCGCGGCAAGCAATGCCGCTTGTGTCGCGAGTGCTTCATCAAGCACAACCCAGCGGAGAAAGGGCACTGCGGCGAGTTTTTCGGAATACTCATGCGCCAGGGTCGGATCATTTTTCACGCGGCGAATAGCCCCCGCGACTTCCACTCGCAAGAGTGTTGGAACAAACACGGGCGTGTTTGCGGCGGCAACACGATCCAAGAACGCGCGGCTCGCACCACTCCCCGGCTCGGAGGGTGAATCGGCGTTGACCCAGACACTGGCATCAATGGTCAACATGGGTCAGCGCCGTGCATCGGTGATGGATTGTGTCAGCGATGCCGACCCAAGTTGCTGGGCCGCGGTACGTGCGAGACGGTCGCCGACAGTGCGGAACTCGCGCCAGGCATCGGGCGGGCTTCCGTTGCCGCTGGGTGCATTGCCATTTTGAGTCGGCTGGGCACTGGCGCTGGCAGTTGCGTCTGTTACTCGGGGCGCAAGAAACTCCAGCAGGCGTGCCTGATCGGCCACGGGGAGCGCGGTGATCATCGCCTCGATTTCCGCGAGTGACATGCCCATACACCTATCATACGCCGTTTCTGGAAATCACGGCGGGCTGACGTGCGGGGTGGCCAGGGGGGGATCAAAATGGTGGAAAATGGTATGGGTGGGGGTGTTGCATGCCGGGGCGGGACGGGGAACCGGCGATCGGGGGGCTGCGGAGCGCAGGGGGACGGGGCGTATTCGCCACAGGCCCGGGATCGCTACACTGTTTGGATAGAAGCGGGCGGCCCGGGTGGTGCCGGGCTGTGTGTGGGGTTGGGCTTGTGGGGCAATAGGGTGGGGGAAGGGGAGCGTTGCCGCGCCGAGAGGCCGGCTCTTGAAAGCAACCAGACCCGAGGGATCGGACGATCGACCTTCGGCGTCTCCTGAGCAGGAGCGAAGTGACCATGCGTGCAATGCAAACTCGTCAGATGAACGGTGTGCGTCGGAACATCACGGCGGCGGGCGCGCTGCTGGAGCAACTGGAGCAGCGGTCGCTGCTGGCGAACTCGCCGTTTCCGTTGATCTCGGATCTGGTGAATCCGAACGACACGGTGGTGAGGTTGCAGACGAACTTCGGGGATATTGACTTTGAGTTGTTCGATCAGGCCGCGCCGATCACGGTGGCGAACTTCCTGAAGTACACGCGGGATGGAGACTTTGACCAGTCGTTCTTCCATCGGTACGCGGTGGATTCGATGAGCAACCCGTTCGTGATCCAGGGCGGGTATGCGCGGCTGCACAACCCCGTGACCACGGGTGCGTTTGCAGGAACCGGCACGGACAACGCGGCGCGGGCGTGGGAGCCGATCCCGGTGGACGCGGCGATCACCAATGAGTTCAACCAGTCGAACCTGATCCGGACGGTGGCGATGGCGCGACTGGGCGGACAGGTCAACAGCGCGACGAGCCAGTTCTTCATCAACCTGAAGAACAACACGAATCTGGACACTGTGGACCAGGGCTTCACGGTGTTCGGTCGGGTGGCGACGGATGCGTCGTGGGCTGTGGTGCAGAGTATTATTTCCGGGCTGACGGCATCGGCGCAAGGGGGCGTGTTCGGCGAGTTGCCGACCAAGACGGGAGCTGGGTTCAACGCGACGGACGTGACGGGCGACCAACTGGTGACGATGCGGGATGTGGAGATCATCAAGCCGCAGGGGGTTGCGGCGTTCTACACGTATCGGGTGTACTACCCGGAGGGGTTCGCGGGCGGGCAGATCAACGAGTTCCTGCCGCTGGGGAATCCGGGATCGACAACGCTGAACTATCAGGTGATCGTGCGCGCTGAGACGCGTGATGCGCTGCCCAGCCCGGCGGCGGACTTCTGGTACCGGGACAAGGTGATCTCGACGGGGACGATCGGTGCGAACCGGCGCGCGGGCGTGACGGTGAGCACGTTCAGCACACCGGCGAACAACCTGGTGCCCAGGCAGGGCAAGCCGTACGGGATTGAGGTCTGGGCGACTGGCCCGATCGACGCGACGCTGAGCCACTATGACTTCGGATCATCGACGATCGAGGCGTTCACGCAGACCAAGGCGACGATGTGGACGCTGACGGACATAAGCAAGGGCACGGATATCAAGGACTTCATCGTCTGGGAGAACACCTCGGATGTGCCGGCGAACCTGACGCTGACGTTCTACAAGACCAACGGCAGCGCGCCGATCGTGGTGACGGCGAGCACGGAGGCGTTCCGGCGCGGCGGGCTGGCGATCGCGAACACCTCGCAACTGGTCGATGGGTTGTACGCGGTGCAGATCACCTCGGACCAGCCGATCGTGGCCGCGCTGACGCACTACAAGACGACGGGCGCGGACAAGGGCGGAGCGACGCAACTGGGCATCACAGGAACGGGGGCGGCCAAGGCGGTGTTGCCGCTGGCCAGCAACGGGGCATCCGGATCGGGGATCGCGGACACGCTGGCGATTCTGAACACCAACAACTCGGGCGCGTTCATCACCATCATCGCGCGGTTTGACCAGGGCTCGGGACTGGCGGACTACACGGTGACGACGGTCGGGCTGGTGGTGCAGCCGATGAGCCGCTCGACATTCACGCTGCCGGATGTGCCGGACCTGCGGGGGAAGCACTTCACACTGCTGTATCAGAGCGCGGCGGGCGTGAACGTGTTTATCTCAACGCTGCATGTGGAGCATGGGGATGTGGCGAGCAATCCGTTCGCGTACACCGCGGCGACGCACCACGACTTCGGCGAGGGCTTCATGAACGCGGCCAGAGCGGGGACCACGCTGTTCGAGGAGATCGGGCTGTTCAACCCGAACGGGACGTTCTTTGGGGCGCAGCAGCCGCAGGTGGCGAATGTCACCATCCGGTTCCTGTTCAACGACGGATTCGTGATGACCAAGGACATCGCGCTGAGCGCGGACGGGTTCAAGTTCGTGGACCTGACAACGCTGCCGGAGCTGCTGGCGCAGAACGCGAACAACAGATATTACTTCTCGCTGGACATCGTGAGCGATGTGCCGATCGTGGCGATGATGCGCCACTACGACACCTCGCTGGGCGGATTGCAGCCCTCGGGCGGAGACAGCACGCTGGGAACGCAGCGCGGGCAGATTCTGCCGCTGAACATGCTGTAGTGGGTGGCCTTCTGGGTGGTCCGCCGCTCCGCGGCGGATGCCTTTGATGCACGAATGCCGTCGGGCTCGGAGGGGTGGACGACCCAGCGAAAAGGCACCGCCGCGGAGCGGCGGACCACCCAAAGGCCGGATCAGTGGGCGGGCTTGGACATGGCGCGCCGGGCAAGCTTCGCGAGCGAGCGGACGGGCGCGGCGAGTGGGCGGGGCAGGGAATCGACCAGGCCGAAGATGGCCTTGCTGAGCACCACGGCGGGCTTGTGCTTGAAGTCGTCCACCTGTGATTCCAGCGCGGCGATGCGCTTCTGCGCGGCTTCGAGTTCATCGAAGAGCTCGCAGTTGCGGGAGCGGAGGTCGCGGACGAAGATGGCCTCGCCGTTCTCGTCCAGCCAGTTGGCATCGGCGCGCCGGAGCAGGACGTTGGAGAGCTCGATGATCTTGCGGGCGTTCTGTTCGTAGAGCGCGGGGTGGCGCTCGACGATCTGCCCGTGCAGCTCGGCGTGGCGAGCGGTGGCCTGCATGACGAGGGTGTTCTCGCTGTGGCGACGCCAGTTGAAGAGCGGCTCGCGGACTCTGACGCCGCGCCAGCCGCGCGAGCTGAAGCGGAGCCAGAGTTCCCAGTCCTCATACCCGCGATTGAAGGACTCGTCGAAACCGGAGCAACGCTCGAAGTGGTCGCGCTTGATGAGCGCGGTGACGGGGTGGAGGTTGGTGACCAGCAGCAGGAGCGGGTCCCACGCGGGGACTTTCCAGATTCCGGTGCCGCGTTCGACGAGTTTCTCCTGGCAATACGCGTGGCTGACATCCGGCGAAGGATCGGTCAGGAGTTCCTGGTGCAGCCGGGCGACGAAGGAGCGCTCGATCCAGTCGTCGGCGTCGAGGAAGACGAGGTACTCGCCCCAGGCCTCGCGGGTGGCGATGGCCGCGCCGGCGTTTCGGGCGGCGGGCAGGCCGCGGTTCTCCTGATGGATGACGCGGACATTCGCGCCCATCTCGGCGCAGGCATCGCAGCGAGCGGCGGAGGAACCATCTGTGGAGCCGTCGTTGACTATGACGATGCGGACGAGGGCGTTTTCCTGAGCCAGCACGGAGCGCACGGCATCCGCCACGAAGTGCCCGTGGTTGAAGCAGGGGATGATGATGGTTGCCCGGGGTGTGGCGGCCATTGGTAAATCAGTATTCGCCCGGATCGGTCGCGTGTCTGCACAAGTTGCGCATTTGGGTGTGAGCCGGGGGTGTTCCTACGATGAATACCGATAGGTTTCTGTGAACGGCCCGCGTGGGGTTGTGCACAGGGCCACAGTGGGCCGGGGTGGGCGGATTCCAGCAGTGAGACATGTTCTGAGATGACTGACGCCTTCTGGCCATATGCGAAGAGGATGCTGCGGTATCGGTGGCTGGTGCTGCCGGCGCTGGTGTTCGCCGCGCTCTCGGCGGTGGGGATGGGGGCGGGGCTGGCGGCGCTCAAGCCGGTGATAGATAGCTTGCTGACGGACAAGCCGATTCTGCTGGCGGATATCGCCGCTGGGGCCAATGCGAAGATACCCACACGACTGCCGCACATTCCGCAGAGCGTGATCGATGCACTACCGACGCGCCCGTTTGACGCGGTGCTGTGGATCGTGATCGGGGTTGGAGTGCTGACGATCATCGGCGCGACGTGCAACTTTCTGCACGCGTATCTATCGCTGACGGTGATCAGCCGGACGGTGGCGAATATCCGGCGCGAGGCCTTTCATGGGGTGGTGCATCTGCCGCTGAAGACGGTGCTGAAGGCGGGTCCGAGCGATCTGGTGAGCCGGATTGTGTATGACACAGCCACGCTCGGTCAGGGGTTCAATGCGCTGCTGAGTAAGTCGGTGGCACAGGTGACGAAGGGGTTGGCGTCGATCATCGTGGCGTTCTGCATCGACTGGCGGCTGGCACTGGGCGCGCTGGTAGCGGCGCCGATTGTTGCGATCATCATTCGCAAGTTGGGGAAGCGGATCCGGCGTGCGAGCCGGCGCGCGCTGGAATCGCAGGCGGGGCTGTACCAGTCGGCGGGCGAGGTGCTGAGCGGACTGCGCGTGGTGAAGGTGTACACCAACGAGCGGTCGGAGGAGGGGCGGTTTCACCGGACAAATAAGGATGTGGTGGCGCGGGAGTTGAAGGTGCGCACGGCTCGTGCGCTGGCAAGCCCGCTGGTGGAGACGGTGACGATATTCGTGCTTGGAGCGCTGTCGCTGATCGCGGTGAAAGCGATTCTGGACAAGCATCTGGAGCCGATGGACGCGATCTACGTGCTGGCGGCGCTCGGTGTGGCGGGAGCGTCGCTGAAGCCGCTGACGGGGTTCGTGAACGACATCCAGCAGGCATCCGCGGCGGCGGCACGGTTGCAAGAGCTGATGGGCATGGAGCCCGAGCCGGGGCATGATGCGAAGCTGCCCAAGATGGCGCGGCACGCGCGGAGCGTGGAGTTTGATGGGGTGTCGCTGACCTATCCGGGAGCGGAGCGGCCCGCGCTGGCGGGTGTGTCGATGGTGATCGAGCATGGGAAGACGATCGCGTTTGTCGGGCCCAATGGGTGCGGGAAGACGACGCTGCTCTCGCTGATTCCGCGGCTGTTTGATCCGGATGCGGGTCGGGTGCTGATCGACGGGCAGGACATCCGGGACTTCGGGGTGCGCTCGGTGCGCGGGCAGATCGGGGTGGTGACGCAGGAGACGGTGCTGTTTCGAGGGTCGATCCGGGACAACATCGCGTATGGATCGAGCGGTGTGACGGAGGAGCGGCTGCGGGACGCCGCGCGGCGGGCGCGGGCGGAGGAGTTCATCCTGCAAAAGCCCGAGGGGTATGACTTCATCGTGGGCGAGGGCGGGAGCGGGCTGTCGGGCGGGCAACGCCAGCGGATCGCCATCGCGCGGGCGATTCTGCGCGATCCGGCCATCCTGATTCTGGATGAGGCGACGAGCATGATCGACTCGGAGAGCGAGCACAAGATCGCGGAGGCGATCGCCGAGTTTGTTGGAGCAAAGGCGAGCCGGGGCGTGTCCGCCCCGAGCAGCCCGGAGCCGGCGCAGCCGCTCTCTGCGAACACAAACGGCACGCACGCCATCAGCAAACGCGGGCGCACATGCCTGATCGTCGCGCACCGCTTGTCAACGGTGATTGACGCGGACGCGATCGTGGTGATGGATTACGGGAAGATTGTGGACACGGGGACGCACGCGGAACTGCTGGGGCGGTGCGGCATTTATCAGTCGCTGGTGGCGAATCAGATGATCGCGACGCCGCCTCCGCCGCCGAATGCATAAATGAGAAGGCGGTCCACAGAGGACACGGAGGCGACACGGAGGGCACAGAGAAGACGAAGGCGAAGAAGAAGAAATTTGGATTTGGATTTGGATTAGGATGAGAACAGAAAAAAGCGGGGTGTGACTCAGCCATCGAACTGTGACCTCTGTGTTTCCTCTGTGACCTCTGTGGACGTATCTTCTCCATGCACCAAACCGACGCCAATGGGACTTTGATTGCTTCCTCGTGTGACTTCTGCTCGAAGGTGTGGGATCCTTCGGGCGCAGAGATCATGATCGAGGGGCACAAGGGGTCGCTGCTGTGCTTCAAGTGTCTGAGCGCGGCGTACGCGTCGGTGGTGTTGCACAAGACGGGTGATGAGTTCAAGGGCCAGATGTGCGTGATGTGTCTGGAGGAGCGGGCGCAGCCGCAGTGGGAGAGCCCGGTGAACGAGGGGAAGCGGGTCTGCCTGCGCTGCATGAAGCAGGCGGCGACCGCGCTGGAGAAGGACGCGGAGATTGGGTGGACACGGCCGGGGAAGGTGGCGGGAACCGGGGTGTCCGCGGCGGATGAGGATGAGGAATCACGCTGAGTGGCGCGAGTCGGCGGGGTCGATCAGCCATCGGATCAACGCTCGCGTCGGTGGGGAGATCGCGTGTGCGTTCTGCTCGGCCCATGCGCCGAGGGTTGCGAGCGGGGTCCATGCGGTGGCGGCGTATTCCCAGCGGTGCGAGTCATCGGCGGGGCAGGGGACGGCGCGGGGGTCGATGGTCTGGTGCATGGTGAGTTTCAGCACGACATCCAGCGAGCGGGCCTCGGCGTCGTCGAGCAGGGCGACCCAGGAGCAGTTCGCTGCGCTGAGATCGAGGCCGGTTTCTTCGATGCCCTCATCAAGCAGGGCGCGGGTGAAGTGGGGCCAGTCGATGAACTTGGCATCAGGTGGCGGCGGAGGGACGCTGCCGCTGGGGGCGTTTTCCCAGAGGCCCTGATAGATGCGAACTTCGGAGCCGCGGCGGCCCAGGAGGAGGTGCTCATCGCTATCGGCATCGCGGGCGAGAACGAGGGCTTGCACGCCGAGGACGCGGACGTCCATGCCGAGGTGTGCGGCGCTGGCGAGGGATTTGTAGGTTGCAGGGCGGGCGGTGAGGGCGAAACCGGCACTGGTTGCCGCCCAGAGCGGCGACGAACCAGTGGCACGCGTGTCGGTGGGAGGGAGTTGAGATTGGGGAGGAAGAATGGTGTTGCAGGACCGCACGGGTTGCCCGCTCAGAGCAGCGGGCGAACCCGTGGCACGGGAATACTCGGCGAGGAGAATGGGGCCGTCGTGGAGGCGCGGGTTCTGCTCGCGTAGGTCGGACCAGATGCGATCGATGACGAGGGCGATGTCCGGCGGCGTTTCAATCGGCGGAAGCAGATCGAAGCGGAGCGAGCCGGACGATTCGGGCGGGATGGGGTGAATCTGGATGTCGGGAATGTCGGGGGAGGAGATCATCGCGCAATGTCCATGAGCATGGCGCGGCGTGGGGCGCGCCGCCGTGTGCGAGAATCGAGTGCGCCGTCGAGAATGTTGATGGTGGCGGTCGCCATAGGGAGAGGATAGTGCGACGCGGCGCGTGGTCGCGGACTCGTTGCCTTCCCCGTTACTTCACGATGGGCGGATCGTTCGCGTCGGTCATCTGCTTGCGGAGAAGCACGTCCACCACAGGTGCTCCGCTGCTCGGAGCGGCGCGGCCGGGCTCGCCCTCTTCGACGACCTGTCCCATCGCGGCCATGTGGCGGCGCAGGGATTGGATGGCGTCGTCGCTGGGGTCGTCGGTGAGCTTGATGCCCGCGAGCAGCCAGCCGCCGGGGGCGAGGACGCGCCAGAGCTCGCGCATGAGCGGGTCGCGGTGCAGTGGCTCCGCAGGGAGGCCGAGGTGGACGACGGCGTGAAACGCGCCGCTGGTTTCGCCGGCGAGGGCCAGCGCGATGGCGGCCGCGCCGAAGTCGTCGGCAGGAACGATGTGCTCGATGGAGAGGTTGGGCAGGTTGTAGCGCCGGGCGGCGAAGCGTGCGCCCTGCTCATCGGGGGTGATGCTGACGACCGCGCCGGAGTCGCCGGTCATGTGCGCCAGCCACGCGGCGGTGTATCCTGTGGTCATGGGCGCGGTGCAGCACTCGAGCACGCGCGAGCCGGGGCGGAGAATGGACTCAATGCGTGCGTAGCGGTGCAGGCCGACATCACCCATGAGGTCCGCGTAGCAGCGGTCGCGGGTGCAACGGATGACCATCTTGGGGCCATCCGCGAAGGTGACGCGATAGTCCTTGAAGCCGTTGCCGGTGGTGCCGCCCAATGTGGCGCGGCGGGCGGCGAGGGCGCGGCCGAGGCGCTCGGAGGTGAGTTCCTTGTAGTAACAGGTGCTGGCGTGCAAGCCGCGGCGAATGCCGAGGGATGAGCGGGCGCTCTCGAGCCAGAGAGCGATCTGATGGGAGCAGCGGGTGCGCGTGGAGCGGGCGCGATCGCGGGCGGCGAGCAGGCGGGAGAGGAGAGTGCGGGATGGGATGGCGGACGGGGGCACTGGTGATTGTTGGGGCGCGACGCGGGAGGGATTTACCGCAGAGACGCTGAGTTCGTAGAGAAGAAAAGGCAGGGAACAATGGTGGCAAAGGGCAAGGAGTTCGGACGCGCCATGCACGCGAGGACGATTATTCGAGCGGCGTGCCGAACAGTATTTCTTTTTCGATCTCTGCGTCTCAGCGTCTCTGCGGTGAATCTTCTCCGGGATCAGCTATGAGCCAAGCAACCCCTCAAGCCCCGGCATGTTTGGCAACCCGAGGGTCTCGGCTTCCTTGGCGATCTCGCGCTGGGCCATGGCTTTGGCGATGTCGGAGGCATTGTTGACGGCTTCGACGATGAGCTGCTGGACCTGTTCGCGGGCCTGGTCGCTGCCGGAGGCCAGGCCCATGCAGACGGCGGGCTCGAGGGTGATGGCGATGAGCTTCATGTCGCCGCTGATTGTGGCGCGGACCGCGCCGCCGCCGGAGCCACCCGCTGCGCGGAGTTCGGAGAGGCGATGCTTGATGCGCTCGCCGGATGCTTTGAGGGCATCCTTGTTCTTCATCAGACCGGCGAGCGCGCCGGCGGCTTTGAGTGAGTCGAACATGGAGAAATCCTTGTGGCGAAAAAGAAGAAGGCATCGAGGCAAGAGGCAGTGAGGCATCGAGGGCGAAGCGGTGCGGCTACGTGCGCTTTCGGGGTTGGACGTCGACGATACGGCCGCCGAAGACTTCCAGTGCTTGTTTCACGAGCGGGTGGTCGGTGGGTTGGTAGGTGCCGGTGGATGGGGGTTGAGATCGGGGCGCGGGCGGCGCGTCGGTGTCTGTTGAAGCGGCATCGGACGATACGGAATCGTCCGGCGCGGGATGGCTGATCGGCTCGTTCCCCGCGGCGGCGCGGAGCAGCACTTCCACTTTCGCGCCGTGCGCGTGGCTGATGAGTTCGGTAATCTGGGTGATCCACTTGGGCGCGCCGCTGGCGAACTTGGGCGTGCTGAGCACCGTCGCCTTACCGCCATCAAGAGATGTGAGCGAGGAGTTGGTGAGGATCGCTTTGAGCACCGGCGAGATGCCGGGGGAGCGGATGACTTTGGACCAAAGCGGCGCGAGCGCGGCGGGCGTGGCAAGCGCACCGAGGCCGACGATGGGGATCGGGGTGTTGGGCTCTTCGACGATCGGTTCGGGTGCGGGGGAGCGCGTCTCATCGAGATGGGGATTGACGCGACTCGGTTCTGATGTGAGGTTTTCGTGCCGGTGGCTTACGCCCCTCGGCTCTGATTCTGACGGGGCGGCGAGGTCATCCGCCCCTAGTCTTTTTTTCCCGCAGGCCCTCCGACGAGCGCGGGCGATGTGCCAACGCGGCCCGCGCCGGGGCGGACGGCTCCGGCCAGCAGAGCCGTGACATCCGCGAGCTTCTCGCTGAGGGACATGCGGACGATGGAGGCGTCGAGGATGGCGCGGGGGCCGGAGGAGGCCTTGCAGTTGCGGGCCGCGGCGTCGCAGACGGCGATGAGGTGCGTGAGCCCCGCGGCGTCAAACCGCGCGGCCTGCGCGACGGCTTCCTCGCGGGCTTCGTCGGAGAGCTCGACGAGTTCGGTGTCCGGGCCGCAGGCGGCGATGACCATGAGATCGCGGAAGCGGTCGGCGAGGGTGCCGAGGAGTTGCTCGGGAGAGACGCCGCGTTTGCCGAGGTCATCGGCGGCTTTCAGTGCTTTGGCTGGCTCGCCCCCGGCGATCGCGCCGACGAGATTGGCCACGAGCGTGCGATCCGGTAGGCCGAGGAGTTCTTCGAGCAGCTTGGGCGTGAGTTTCTTCTCGCCCGCGGCCAGAAGCCGGTCCATAAGCGAGAGGGCATCGCGCATCGAGCCGTTGCCAAGTCGCGCGACCATGTGCAGCAGTTCCTGGTCGGCGGTGACGCCCTCCTGCTTGATGACATCGGCCAGGTGCGCGGCGATGACGGCGGTGGAGATGCTGCGGAAGTCGAAGCGCTGGCAGCGCGACTGGATGGTGGCGGGGACCTTGTGCGTCTCGGTGGTGCAGAGGATGAAGACGACGTGCTCGGGGGGCTCCTCCATGGTCTTGAGCAGGGCGTTGAACGCGTTCATGGTGAGCATGTGGACTTCGTCGATGATGTAGATTTTTTTCCGGCCGCGGAGGGGGCGGTACGAGGCGTTGGCGATGAGCGTGCGTGCCTCGTCCACGGAGTTGTTGCTGGCGGCGTCGATCTCGATGGTGTCGGTGTCCTGGCCGCGCATGATGGCCTCGGCGATCTCGGGAATCTCCTTGCCCTTGTCGTTGACGGCGTTGAGGGCGCAGGCGAAGAGCCGAGCGGTGGAGGTCTTGCCCACGCCGCGCGTGCCGGTGAAGAGATACGCGTGGGCCACGCGGTTCTGCTTGATGGCGGTCTGGAGGGTTTTGACGATCGCTTCCTGCCCGACGAGTTCGGAAAAGGTGCGCGAGCGATAGCGGCGGGCGAGGACGGTGTAGGCCATGGGGGGGATTGTAAGCCCTTGGGATTTGCAACGGAATGGGCGCAGGCGAGTTGTCAGAGCGTCCACATCGAAGGCATTTCGCCGCCGCTCGTCCGAACGTGTTCGGTGGACTGTCGCTCGACTTTGCCATTGCGCCAGACGATGACGGGAGCGTGCCATGCGGCGTGTCTTAGGAGGACTGCTGCGTGGGAGCGGCGGATTACGTCGTCCATGCGAAGAGAATCAGAGAAGATCGCGGCGATGAGTTTGGATGGATCGGAGTGGGTCATGTGTGTGTCCCGGCTACTTGCAGAATCATATTCCAGGTCGCTGGGTTGGAGATAATCGGCTGCTGCCCCGAGATTCCGTTGGCAACACGGAGAGGTTCTCCGGAAGACGAGTTGTCGTACACCATCCAGCGAGTGCAACGCGGAATGTACAGGTGGATCAGGTTGAATGCAGAACGAGTCCATCGCTGCCGAATGGTTTCTTCATCGATGGAATGACCGCCCAATCGTTTGCGTTCTCGGACGCGTTCGCAGGCGATGTCCGCGCTTCCAACCCACAGATAGAGCAGATTCACCTCGTAGCCCGTCGCTTTCCATTCGTTGATTCGTGCCGCGTATGTACGCGCAGCCAGAGTTGTTTCGAAGCCGAACGAGACTTTTTTGCGAGCGAGTTCGCGGATGCGGTCGAGCATGATCTTTCCGGCGGCGTATGCGGCTCCTTCCGGATTGAACGCGCTCAAGCCGCGTGCGATTGCGTCGGCATTGACAAAGCTCACTTGGCGAAGGGCATCGCCGAGAAGCATGGGCGCGGTGCTGCTTTTTCCCGCTCCGTTGGGTCCGGCGATAATGATGTCGCTGGGGAGATTCTCGGGCATTGTGGCACCCGCGTTTGGCGTGTGGCTGCTCGGGGCGGATACGCCCCGGCTCGCTTTTTGCTGGGCCAATCCCGTCGGTCGGCGGCCAGGACACCGGCAGTACCGGGCATGGCTCGCTTATGGCTGCTGCGGTCAAGCTCTGACCAGGTTCACGATCACGCCCGTACACTGGGCCAGGCCGCCGACCGATGGGACTGCTGAAGTGGGCGGCATGGTACGCGGGAGTGCTTCCCATAACCACCGATCGTGCTGGCTGCTTACCGGATGTGAAACGGGCGGAAATCCCTGCTCTCGGGCAACACCCGCGAGCCGTCAGCCGAACCGGGTTCTGCGGGGCGCGCTCGCGTCCGGGATTGTGTCCCATGTATCTCCTGTTCCCACTGCATTCGCCCGTGGGCTTTGATTCCACCGAACCCGATACACTCGCGCCATGCCTGAAACGCCCAAGAACAATGCCGCGTCGGGGGGAGCTAAGCAGGGGATGAGTCCGCCGCTGAATCCGCTGGACCAGCTGCAGCGTGAACGCGCCGTGATTCTGCGGCTGGTTCGCGCCAGCTTCTTCATCATGATGGTGACGGTGGCGCTGCTGCTGATCATCCAACAGCAGAGCCAGTTCGCCGTCACGGGTCAGCCGGGCGTGGGGCTGGCGATCAACTGGCTGCCGACGCTGATGGCCACCGTGGCGTTCATCATCATCGTGCTGCTGGTGGACTTCATGACGCCCAACAAGAAGATTTCCGCGTTCAGCGCGGTCTTCCTGGGAACGCTCACGGGGGTGATCGCCACGGTGGCGATGGGGTTTGTCATCGACTTAGTGGTGCGCACGTGGATTCCCGATGAGAAGGGCTTTGATGCGCTGCGTCCGATCATGACGACCGTGAAGGTCATGCTGGGCATCTCGCTCTGCTATCTGGCGATCTCGACGGTACTCCAGACGCAGGACCAGTTCCGGCTGGTGATTCCGTATGTGGAGTTCTCCAAGCAACTCCGCGGCGTGCGCCCGAACCTGCTGGACACCTCCGCGCTGATTGATGCGCGCATCTCGGAGGTCGCTGCGACGGGGTTGATCCAGTCCTCGCTGGTGGTGCCGCGGTTTGTGGTAGCGGAGCTGCAACTGCTCGCGGATTCGGGCGATCGGCTCAAACGCGGGCGCGGGCGGCGTGGCTTGGATGTTGTCACTCGCTTGCAGCGGCTGGGCATCGTGGATGTCATCATCGACGAGACGCCGGTGCAGTCCATGGGTGTGGACCAGATGCTGGTGGAACTGGCCGAGAAACTGGGTGCCCGCATCATCACCACGGACCTGGGCCTGGCGCGGGTGGCGCAGATCAAGGGGCTGACGGCGATCAACATGCACGACCTGGCCAACTGCCTGCGCCCCGCGCTGGTGCCGGGTGAGCAGATCAGCATCCGGCTGGTCAAGAGTGGCGAGCAGCCCGGGCAGGGCGTGGGATATCTGGATGACGGCACGATGGTCGTCGCCGAGGGCGGCGCGCCGTACATCGGCGAAGAGGTCGCGCTGCTGGTGACATCCACCATGCAGACCACCGCGGGGCGGCTGGTGTTCGCACGCCCGGTGAACGCGCCGGAGACGTACTCGGAGCGCGATGGGGATGAGCGGCACGAGCCGAGCGCGGAGTTTGAGGCGCAGCAGGAGCACTCGCAACAGCCATCGCAACCACCATCGCGGATGAACCATCCGGGCCACTCGGGCACGCCGCCGGTCGCCGCGGATTCGCAGCACATCGGCAATGGCCACAACGCCGAGCCCGGGGCAAACTCAGGTTCACCCGCGATGCCCGAAAAAGCGGGGGGAGGCGGGCCGATCACGCCGCCAGTTCGGAGCGGACCATTTCCGCCCAAGCCGCAGGGGCGACGGGGGAGCGGGCCGAGTTCGCCGCGGAATCCGAGACGGTGGCCGCCGACGGCGGAATGAGGACTTCAGCAGCCCGTGCCCGAACTCCAAGCTGCTATGAAGTCGAAAAGATCTTGTGCAGTCACGCCGTTGACATTGTTGAAGTCGGCAATCCGGCCAACGGTGAACCATGCGTTGATGAACGCAAACAGATCAGCAGTTTCGAGAGTTCCGTTTGCGTTGAAGTCTCCGAGGCACGCATTCGAATTGAATAGACTCAGAAACGCAGAGTAGTCACTCTCGTCGATATCTCCATCAAGATCGAAATCGGCTCTGGCTGTATATTGGTTTGAGTTGAGCGTCGCGCCGAGAAGTTGAATAAATGCTCGCCTGTCGTTCCAAGTGAGCTTGCCTTGCGGGTTGCCACCAGGGGTCAAGTCACCGTTGTGTCGCGCAAACGTGTCGGAAACCGTGGTGTAGCCGACCTCAACGGCATCGGCAGGCAGAGTGACATTGATCGGGAAATCGGTGGCCGAAACACTGAACCCACCATTGCCATCCGGAACAGGATTGAACGCGGTGTCGGACATGAACCCCAAGCGAGTGAATCCGCTCGGGCGTGCAGCGAAGACTCCATTTACGGGTAGAACAGTGATGATTCCAGCAGAGTTTCTCACGTAGACGCGGTTCAAGAGTTGGATCGTAATCACGGGGCCTGGGCAAGCAGGCACGGGAAGTTCATCCGAGATGCACTGGCATCGCGCTGGTTCAAACAAAATTGTCCTAGTGCAACTCGCCGTCCAGACGACCGACACTTTGGGCAAAAGCGTGGGACCCGTCCCGCCCGATGCTGGCGGGATCAAGTGCCAGGTCACGACTGTGCCAGCTGTCGCTCCACTCAGAAACAGGTCGTTTTCCGAGTTGACAAGCACACAGGTGCGATCCGTTGGATAGCTTACTGGCAGGTAGAAGTCAGCCGAAACAATTTTAAGTAGTGCGTTCGATTGCGCGAATCCTCGCATGATGGATGCCGAGGCGTGGCTCTCGATCAAGTCCTGAACGGCTACAGCATCGGCGGCAACTCCGCGCAATACCATGTCCGCTGCGTCATCGCCAACGGGGAACGCGACGACTCCGATGGGCTGCAAAGTAGTGCGGCATGGCGGCGGATCGACCTGCGGCGGGAGAGAATCAATTTGCACAGCAGCGGCCGTCGCTTCACCAGGCGCGAAATCGACTGTGCTGCCGCCGGGATCAAAAGTCCACGAAGCCCGCACGGAGATTGTGCTCGCCCACGTCGATCCGATACCGATGGCTTTCGCCGTGTGAACAGTCGCGAGCAAGCAGACCACAACGACCAAGATGCGAATCAGATTAGCGAGCATGACATTATCTCTGAGGCTTCATGGCGTGCGTGTAGTCTGTCGGATTGACAAGTCCGGTTGCAGGCACGCTCATGGTGCATAGCGATATTGCACTGGTTTGCAATAGTGGGCAAGAGGAAATGTCGTCGCTAATCAAATAAAAACACAATATAGCCCCTCAAAGAGGTGGCCTTTCCGATTTTGTTTAGATTGAATCCAATCTGGTCCCGCTACCAGGCCGTTGAAAAACCCAATAGACCCATTCTCGTCACCCCGGGTCAAGGCCGATTCGGAATCAGAAACGGGGTTGACACGGCGTTTTTCAACAGCCTGTTAAAGCTGAACCTGCCGCCGCCGGTGGACAGGTTCATGGTTCATGGTGCCTGGAATCTCGAAACATCGTCAATGCGGCGCAAAGCCCTTGGGCTTGAAGTCCGGTGGCGGCGAGTCAGTTGCAGCGGGTTGAACTGGTTCGATCGACTTGGCTGATGCTTTTTCCAAGAGCGAACGGTCTATATCGGGAGCTGGTGTCCACATGAACCAGATGAGGATGCAGACGAGAACGCCGATGAGAGCTGCTCCGAGTATGAGGCGATGCTTGTTGGTCATGATGGAGATGGCTTGTTGTGTTGTTGGCGTTTGGGAAAGAATCACCGTTTGATGTCATAGCCAAGAACGCCATTGTGGGTTGCCCAGAAAAACTGACGCCAAGCGGTTGTGTTTGCGAAAGGAGCGGCACCAGTTTCCAGTGGATCTTGAGTGAGTCCCGCACCAGTGACAAAGTCCATCGACGGATTCCATCTAGCCGCAGGCCGATATGGCGTTGAAACATTCGGATCGTTCGACTCCGCTAGCGCGTGTATCGTGTTCATCTTGACCACTGTGACACTCCCGTCCACCGTAGCAACTTGTGGGCGAGCGGCGGGATTGTTCCATTGCGGATAGCCCGGCTGTTGCAGCAGCGGGCTGCCAGTAACCCGACGATTCTGGGTCGTGTCGAAGCGTTCCATCAACAGTACCTTTGCGGCCTGTTGCGGCACCATGTCGAATCGGTTGCGGGAGAGCCATCGCGACTCCGCTGGGCCGGTGTTGATCGCGGTCATCAGATCGTTGGAGTACCGATCCGACCGGAGCCAGAATACGGGCGGATACCAATACGAAGTCGAATAGTCTTTCAACTGGATGGGTTCGCTGACGTTCCGTGGATTCGATTGGTCGGCATCCAGTGTGCGAAACTTCTGCGCCATTTGCGCGTCGGAAGGATCATATTGACACTTCGAGCCAGCATCGGACGAGTTGATGTAGGTCAGCATGTAGTTTGCCCAGTAGAAGGCAAATCCCTCCGTGCAACGAACCGGAGCACCGAAGTCAAAGCCATAAATCTGCTGTAGGTTGGACTGAGAATACGCCGCCTTGATGACTGTGTGCCAGGATGGTGCCGGTCCGTAGTTCTGATACAAGGTGGCCGTCGCCTTGTCGAATGGATTGACAAATGAGTCATTGAACTCGGAGGCGTATTGATGCTGCACGCGAGCAAGCGAGCCGAGATTCGCCGCGCTCACGCCCTTCTGGGCCGCCAGCCGCGCCTTGGCGAGCGCGGGGAGCAGGATGCCCACCAGCAGCGCGATGATGGCGATCACGACGAGGAGCTCAATGAGGGTGAAGGCGCGGCGATCGGGTGAGCGGAACTGGAAGAGCATGGATGGAGTCCTGTGCGGATGGGGACGCGGCGCTGCGGCCATTCAAGAGAGTTACTTTCCGGAGGACTTTCCACCGGGTTTGCGATTCTGTTCTGGGATGCTGCTCAGGTCCGGTGGTGGCGGCTGGTTTGCTTTGGCGTTTTCGATCTGGGTTTCCACGGCCTTCTGAACCTCCTCGCTGACGGGCGGGGCGGTAGGGGTGGAGAAGAAGTTGAGGTACACAACCAGCACCAGCAGAATGGCAACCAGGGCACCCGCCGCGATCATCTTGGTCTTGTTGTTCATTGAGCGAAGCTCCGGCAAATGAAAGCGAGCGGGGCCACATCGACACCGCCGCTCATGGTATTCCATTTGAGCGAACCGGATCGGACGGGCCGGTTCAGTTGCCGCCGCCGCGGCTGGGAACGTCGCGGCCGCGCACGCCGTTACGGGTGGCCCATAGATATGCGGGCCACGCTTTTGTGGTGGAGAAGCCACCCATCGCGCCGCCATTCTCGATGGGGTCGTTGGCCATGCTGCTCACGCCGCCGGAATCGCCGAAGACCTGGAATGTCGAGGTGGGCGTGCTGAACAGGCCCGAGGGGGTGTACACGTTCTGGGTTTGTGGGCTGGCCGCGGCGAGGGCGATCTTGGCGATCGAGGTCCGACTCACGGAACTATCCACGAAAAGCACCTGGGGACTAGCGCCGCGATTGCAGAATGTCGGGGGAGCATCCACGCGACCCTGACCAAGTCCGGAGTCGCGCCGCTTCACGGAGAAGTCAAACCGCTCGAACACAAACGCCTTGGCCTCGGTCGCCGTGACCATATCGAAGCGGTTGCGCCGCCAATACTGCCGGCCGCTCGCAGCGGTGCCGGTGACGATCGTCTGGTTGCCGTTGCTGTATCGGGAGGGGTCCAGCCAGAATGTCGGCGGATACCAATAGGAGGTGTCGATCCATTGGAAGTCCAGCGCGAAGTTCGGGTTTAGTGAGCTGGCGGCCTGCGAGCGGACGGTCTGCATGCGGGTGCGGATGTACTGGTCCTGGGGTGCCATGATGTAGTCGGGGAGGTAGTCCTCCTTGCCGATATTGGCCGCCAGCAGGGACGTCCAAATCCACCCTAGAGCTTCGGTCGCGGGAGAGCCGCCGAGCGAGGTCCAGATGCCACCGGCGGTCTGTTCTGACTTTGGATCTTTATAGACCGCCCAGGAACCGGGGAACGGATTGCTGGTGTCGGTGATAAAGGCGGTATCAAACGGGTTCAGAAACGTGTCCTTGAAATCCACGCTGTACTGATAGTGGGCGCGTCCGAGCTGGCTGAGGTTCGCGGCGCTCACGCCCATCTGGGCAGCAAGTCGGGCCTTGCCCAGCGCGGGGAGCAGGATGCCCACCAGCAGCGCGATGATGGCGATCACGACGAGGAGCTCGATCAGGGTGAAGGCGCGGCGAAACGATGCGAGCGGCGAGCGAGTAATCATGTTCGATCCTTGTTCCTTCTGGCACAGAACTGGCCAGCGGAGTGCGTAACTCTTCCATCGGCGAGCGATGGGCTTTGCACAAACACAATACACCATTGATGCCAAGAGGTACGTGTAGGTCACACCGTACGGATTGCGTACCCGCGGGATTTCCGTCGTTCGCGGACGGTGCTATTTGTCGTTTCTCTTCGAACCTAAGACCTACCCCTGAATCACATCATGCCGTTCCGGCGGCGGTTCGGCGGGGGTGGGGGAAGTGTTGCGCGGCTGGCCGGGCTTGGTGGGCTCCGCCGCCGGTGCTTCTGCTTCGGGTGGGATGTACTTGGGCTCGCTGCCGGACCAGTACTTGTACGCGACGAAGCCGAGCAGCAGCACGAAGACGCTGGTGATCGCGATCACGCGGATCTTGCCGCTGCCGGTGGAGTCGGCCGCGTCGGCGTTGGCAATGGACTTGCCGGAGGGCTTGCCGGTGGAGCCCGCGGGCGGTTCATCGGGGATCAGGGATTTGCGAACGTGGGTGTCGCTCATTGCTGAAAAACTCCGTGGCACGCTGGGAGGGATGGGGGAAAGGGGCCGCTCGGCGGCATCGAGAATCGACACCGGGCAGCATCATACGACCCCTGCGCCCCGGTGGCGCGCCGGTATCCTCGCCTGCCCGGGCAAGCACCGGCCCGCCGGCAACCGGAGAATGAACCGATGTGGCGAACAGTGATGACCGTCATGCTGTTGATTTGTTCCAACGTGTTCATGACGTATGCGTGGTATTTCCACGTGAGGAAGGCGGCGTGGGGGCTGGTGGCGGCGATCGCGATCTCGTGGCTCATCGCGCTGCCGGAGTACATCCTGCAAGTGCCGGCCAACCGAACGGGCAGCGAGCAGTTCGGCGGGCCCTTCACGCTCCCGCAACTTAAGATACTTCAGGAGGCTATCACCCTGATGGTCTTCACGGGGTATTGCGTGCTGGTGGCCAAAGAACGCCTACGCCCCAATGACATTGCGGCGATGGGGCTGGTGCTGGCGGCGGTGGTGGTGTCGATGCTTGGGCGGAAGTGAAAAGGCCCGCTCGGGTGAGCGGGCCGTGGGGCTTTGGATGGCACGGGCATTGGGTGGCACGGTTCTCCGAGCCGGGTTCGGGCCGCGGCGGGCCGATTGCCGAGAAGACCGGCGGCTTACGCCGCTCGGCTCTGAAAATCAGCAGCCGGCGAACCAGGCGGTGATGTAGTCGAAGATGTCCTGTGTATTGATGCCATTGACGCCGTTGAAGTCCGCGGCGGGCTCGCGGGCGAACCAGCCGCCGATGAAGTCAAAGAGGTCTTGGACGCTGACGCCGCTGACGTGGTTGTAGTTGGCGGGGCAGCAGGTGGTGGGGTTGCCGGTGGTGCCGCAGACGACGCTGAGGCCGAGGAAGGAGCCGGAGCACGCGGCCTGCACAACGGAGGTGCAGGTGGTTCCGTTGCAGCACGCGCCGGTGGGGAAGCACGCCTGGCCGCCGGTGACTTTGACGGAGAAGGTGCCGGTCGCGCCGGAGAAACCGGAGACGCGGATGAGATAGCGTGTGCCAGCGGTCATGGCGACGGTGACGCGGGACTTGAGGTTGCCGCAGGCGTCGTCGTCGCAGCTGACCTCGGTGGTGCCTGGGCAGTTGCCGGTGCGAACCGAGAGAGCGGTGTCGTACGAGCCGGTGCAGGTGTCCACGATCCACGCGCCAGTGAGGGCGGGGATGTAGGAGTACCAGACGTCGGGCGTGCCGGAGGAGGAGGCGCAGGAGGCGGTGCCGTCCACGGTGGCACCGACGGTGGTGCCGTTGGAGGGGACGCCGTCGCAGAGTGAGACGGCCGAGGAGCAGCCGTCGTTGCCCTGCGGACAGGAGACGGCGGCACAGGTCGTGCCGTTGCCCTGATAGGTGAAGCCGGTTCCGGTGCAGGCGGGCAACTGCGCGATCGCGCAGGTGTTGTTGTTGCAGCACGCGCCGGTGGGGATGGGGCAGACATTCGGCGTGCAGCCGCCGGAGCTGGTCCAGGTGCCGGTGCAGCCGCTGAGCACGGTGACGGCGCAGCCGCCGTCGATGCAGCAACTGCCCTGCACGCAGGGGTTTGGGGTGCAGGGGCTGCCGGGGAGGCCCCAGGTTCCGCCGCCGCTGGTGCAGGTGGCCTGTGTCACCACCGAGCAGGCCTGCGTGGTGCAACACGCGCCGGTGAGATTGCCGACCACCGAGCCGCCGGGGGTGGCGATGTTCATGATGATGTGTGAGCCCAGACCCGGACGCCACAGCCCGACGGCGACCGATCCCGCTGCCGGAGCGACTTCGGAGGTGATCCTGAAGTTGAACAGCGTGCCCCAGCGCAGCACGTTGGCGGTGTGGTCGTTGCCGGTGCCGGCGACGAAGCCGCCGGTGGCGGCGAGCATGTACGGCGTGGCGCTCATGGTGTAGACCGGCGGCGTGCCGTTGTAGGACTGACCTGCCCAGGAGACACTGGTGGAACCGGCATCAGTGCCGGTGAGGGTCCAGTCGTTGCTGGCGGGGTTGCTCTGGTCCGCGGGGGAGTTCGGTTCCGCCACCACATCCACATCGCGGAAGCCGGACGCTGTGAGCGCTGCCTGGGTGCCGGGGAGGGGAATGATAAATGACCCGCCACAGCGGTGCGAGTTCATGTTGTAGAGCGCGTACTCGTACACATACGGCCCAGTGCCGGTGACTTTGCAGCCCAGGATGAAGCGGCCGTCGTTGGGAACGTCGAACGTGGTGATCTGCACCGCCGGGTCGATGGCGCGCCAGGCATAGATACCCGCCTGCTCGCGCTGCGTGCCGCCCGCGCCGATCGCCATCGCAAAGTCCGTCGCGCTGGGCCATGTGCCGCTGCTCGCGTTGATGGTCACCTCGCGATAGGAGGCGTTGTTGTTTTTGTTTCCCAGTGCGGCGTCGTCGCCGCAAATGTACTGGCCTTCGATGAAGAACCGGCTGGGGGTCAGGCCGGAGCCGCTGGGCACCGTGGAAAGCGGCGCGGCGTTCAAGTCGCTCACCCGCGCCCGTGCCGGTCCGGCGTTCGAGTTCACCGCGGGCGGATACGGGAAAAGTCCCGTGGCGGCGTTGACCTGCCACTTGGGACCGCCCGAGCCGACGACGTTGTTGAGTCCGGAGCCGTACGGATCGGAGCAACCGACGCCGAGCGTGGTGCCGCCGGTGGAGGAGCAGCCGAAGCCGAAGTAGCTGGTGCAGGTGGACCCTTGCAGCGCCGTGAACCCATGCTTGAGCTGGCCCTGCCCAAGTTGCTCGAAGCGCCCGGTGGTGGGGATGTAGCGATAGATGTTCTGGCTGATGGCCGGGTGGCGGTTGTCGCTGCCACCGGTGAACCAGAGCAGCGGGGTGTTGCCCTTGTTGCAGGAGGTGGTGCCGACGGCGAAGGAATCAAAGAGGCCGCTGGAGGCGTTGTTGGAGATGTCCGGCAGATCGCCGACGATGACATCCGGACCGACGGTGGGGGTCTGCGCGAAGGCCAGACCGGTACACGAAAGCAGAGCAAGAGCCGCGAGGGCGGCCCGACCGAGACGGGGCTGAAGCATGAGGACTCCTTCGTAAAAACCACCGAGCAGTTGAGGGCAGAGCACACCGGCGAGTGCCGGAGGCATTGACTCTATCAGAACATGCCACAACCACCAGAAGATGCCGGACATGTTCACAAGATTCGGATGTCGGGAATCGGGCGGTTCCCTGCGAATGTTCGGAATCACGGAAGCGGGGCGTGTGCCGGGGATATCCCGGGCGATCTACGAACCAATCGAGCAGTCGCGGGCAAAAAAAAGCCGGTACTCCAAGGTTGGAGTACCGGCGGTTGATCGCGGAAGTGCGAAGGGAGGCGGGATTTAGCAGCCCGCGAACCACGCGGACAGGAAGTCGAAGATGTCCTGCACGTTCAGGAAGTTGTCGTTGTTGAAGTTGGCGGCGGGAAGCTGGGCAAACCACGCGGCGAGGAAGTCGAAGATGTCCTGAACGTTCAGGCCGTTGACCTGGTTGAAGTTGGCCCTGCAGCAGGTGATGGGGTTGCCGACCGCGCTGCAGATGGTGCCCGCGCCCTTGAAGGAGCCGGTACACGCCGTGGAAGTGGTGATGGAGCAAGCGGTGCCGACGCAGCACGCGCCGCTCGTCTGCGGGCAGGGGTTGGGCGTGCAGACGGAGTTGTCACCCTGGTAGTTGGCCCCGCCGCAGGCGAGGTGGGTCTGGATGGAGCAGACGCCGCTGACGCAGCACGCGCCGCTGGGCTGCGGGCAGGTGTTGGGGGAGCAGGTGCCAGCGGTGGTCCAGGTGCCTATGCAGCAACCCTGCTGAGACTGGGCACAGGAGCCATCGGTGGCGCAGCAGGTGCCCAGCGCGGCGGGGTGGGCGGTGATGGTGAGCGTTCCGGGGCCGCCAACGGCGGCGGCGAAGGCACCGACGCGGATGGTGTAGCTCTGGCCGCAGACCACGGGAATGCTCAGCCAGGAGTCAAGATTGCCCGGTGCGGCCGTGCCGCATCCGTTGGGCACGGGCGCGGCGTTGTCGTCGTTGCACGCCAGCAGCCGTGTGGCGAAGTCAGTGCAGCCGCTGCCGTTGTAGACGGCGATTTTGGTGTCAAAGCCCGTGCCGCAGGTGTCGATGTCGATGGTGCCGTCGAAGGTGCAGGGGAAGTTGTACCAGACGTCCTTGTAAATCTGGTCGGAACCGGAGGCGAGGCAGCCGGGGTTGTGCGCGATGCCGTCGGTGGTGGCGTTGGTGGTATCGAAGGGCGTTGAACCGGTGGGAATGCCCTGGCGGTTGGCGCAGTTGTCACTCAGCGGCGCACAGGGATTCGGCGTGCAGGCACCGCCAGCGGTGAAGGTTCCGTTGACGCAGCCGGTCTGCTGCACGGACGTGCAGTTGCCGGAGGTGCAGCAGGCGCCACTGGGGTTGCATGTGGAGGTCGTGCAAGTGCCGCCGGCGGTGAAGACGCCGCCAGCGGTGGCGCACGCGGACTGTGTCACGCTTGTGCAGCTGGTGCCGACGCAGCAGGAGCCGGTGGGGTTGCAGGGGTTGGGGTTGCAAGTGCCGCCCGCGGTGAACGAGCCCGTACACGCCGTGGACGACGCCACCACCGTGCAGGTTGTGCTGATGCAGCAGGAGCCGGAGCCGGTGCAGCCGGTGCCGCCCCCGCCGGTCACGAGGATGGTGAAGGTGCCGGTGCCGCCCTGGTAGCCAGCGACGCGGAGCAGGTAGCGCACGCCTGCGGTGGCTGTGAACGAAATTTGGGAGTGCAGCCCGTTGCCAGCTCCGCACGCGGTCCCGTTATCGTCGTTGCAGGCCGTCTCCGCCAGCGAGCCGCATGTGCCGGTGTTGGCCGAGAGCACGGTGTCGTAGTTGGCTGTGCAGGTATTGACGGTGATGGTGCCGGTGGTGGCGGGAACATAGCTGAACCAGACATCCGGAGAGGTGCCCGCAGCGCCGCATGTGGCGGTCCCGATGTTGAAGTCGCTCGCGGAGAAGGTGGAGCCGACAGTGGTGCTGGCCACGGCAGTGCCCGCACAGAGCGGAATGGCCGCGATGCAGGCGTCATTGCCCGAGGGGCAGGTGGAAGTGGCGCAGGTGGTGTTGGCACCCAAGAAGCTGCCGGTGCAGGCGGGCTGGGTGGTTGCGGAGCAGGCCGTCGCGACACAGCACGCGCCGCTGGCGACCGGGCAGGTGTTGGGGTTGCAGGTGCCGCCGGTGGTCCAGCTCGAGCCGGTGGAACAGTTGGCCTGGGTTGTCAACGTACACGCGCCGGAGCTGGGCACGCAGCAGGAGCCGGTGGCGGGCTGCGCGCAGGGATTCGGGGAGCAGACGGCGCCGGAAGTCCAGGTGGCACCGCCGGTGCAGTTGGCAAATGTTGTCACCGAGCATGTTCCCGCGGCGGCGCAGCAGGAACCGGTGGTGCAGGGGTTGGGCGTGCAGGTGCTGCCGGGGAGGCCCCAGGTGCCAGCGCCGCACGCGGTCTGGGTGGCGACCGAGCAGGTGGTTCCGGTGCAGCAACTCGCGGTGACGGTGCCGTTGGTCGCGCCGCCGGGAGTGGGGATGGACATGGCAAAGGAAGTTCCGGTGCCGGGACGCCAGAGACCGACGAGGATCGTTCCGGTCGCGGGCGCGGTGTTGCAAGTAAAGCGGAAGTTGAAGAGGTTGCCCCAGCGGGCCACGTTGGCGGAGTGGTCGTTGCCGGTGCCGGCAACGAAACCGCCGGTGGCGGCGAGCAGATACGGAGTCGCGGGGCTGGTGCTGAGGGTGTATGTCGCTGGCGTGCCGCTATACGCGGGGCCGGCCCATGAGACGCTGGTGGAGGCCGCGCCGGTGCCGGAGACGGTCCAGTCATCGCTCGCCGGATTGGCGGGATTGACCAACTGGTTGGGCTCGCCGACGCACTCGGCATCGTGGAAGCCGACGGCGGTGAGCGCGCCCTGGGTGCCGGGCATGGGAACGATGAACGATCCGGCGCAGCGGTGTGAGTTCAGATTGTGCAGTGCGTACTCATAGGTGTACGGGCCGGTGCCGGTGACCTTGCAAGCGAGGATGAAACGCCCGTCGCTGGGCACGTCGAAGGTGGTGATGGTGACGGTGGAGTCGATGGTCTGCCAGGCGTAGATCGCGGGAAGTTCACGGGTGGTGGAGCCGGCGATGGTGAAGTCGGTGCCGTTGTAAGTGACCTCTTCCCAACTGGCGTTGTTGTTCTTATTGGCCCCGCCGTTGACCTGAGCGTCGTCGCCGCCGACATACTGGCCTTCAACAAAGTAGCGATCACCGGCGGTGCCCAGATCAGTGAGCCGGACCCGCACCGGCGCGGAGCCAGCGCTGGGGAATGGATATGGGAACAGACCGGTGGAGGCGTTGACCTGCCACTTCGGGCCGCCGTTGCCGACGACGTTGTTCAGCCCCGCGGAGTACGGATCCGAGCAACCAATGCCCAGCGTTGTGCCAGCCGTGGCCGTGCAGCCGTACCCGAACTGCGCTTGGCAGATGTTGCCCTGCAAGGCGGTGAAGCCGTGCTTGAGCCAGCCCTGGCCGATCTGCTCAAACTTGCCGCTGCGCAAGCGGAACAAGTTCTGGCCGATGACCGGGTGCCGGTTGTCGGTGCCGCCGGTGAACCAGTTCAGGGGCGTGTTGCCCTTGTTGCACGAGGTGGTTCCGACAGCAAAGCTATCGTACAGCCCGGTCACTCCGTTGTTTGAGATGCCGGGCAGATCGCCGACGATCACGTCCGCGCCGGTCGTCTGACCAAACGCACTTCCCGTACACGAGAGAACTCCAAGAGTCAGGGCTACAAGGCCCCGAATTCGCGGCTGAGACATGAGCATCACTCCTTCGACCAACAGTTTGAGTTTGAGGGCAACCACAACCGGCGAGAACCGCCGTTTCCATTTCCACAAACGAACCATAACTCCGATTTGCACCTTCGACCACGCGCGGCCAACGCCGCGCAACATCAATATATTCGGCACAATTGATCGTTAGGGTTCCTCGCCGAAAAATCCTGGCGGGAAATCCCGGGCGAGCACCAGTGCGTTTGGGCGCTATCGGGCCATCCGTGGCCAACCTTGAACGCCGTTAGCCAGTGATTGACCTGAGAACTGGTGTAATCTGGCGCGCGAAAGAAGTTCAGCAGCCAGCAAACCAGAGCGCAAGAAAATCAAAGATGTCCTGAATCACAGGGGTGCGGATTCCGTTGCCGCCCACGGCGGCGGAGACGTTTCCGGCAAACCACGCATCCAGGTAGTCGAAGATGTCCTGCGGACTCAGGCCGTTGATGTGATTGAAGTCCGCCTGGCAGCAGGGCGAAGTGCCAACGCCCGCGGGGTTGCAGGTCGTGCTCAGCCCGGCGAAGACTTTGTTGGGTCCGAAGCATCCGGTAGGCGAGGACTGCACGCACGCGGTTCCCCAGCAGCACGCGCCGCGGGCCGCGCCGCCGCCGCCGGAGACGCGCAGCACAAACTCGCCGGTGAAGTTGGAATACCCGGCGATGCGGATGTAATAGATGATGCCCGCCGCGAGCGTCGGTGTGATGCGCGAGCCGGGGATGCAGTATCCGAAGGCGTTGTCGTTGCAGTCCAGCCGCGGCCCGTCGCACGCGCCCTGATGGATGCTCAGCAGCGTGTCCAGCGCGGAGCCGGAAGTGGGAAGTTGGCAGGTGTCGATGACGACGGGGCCGCTGATGGTGGGGACATAGGCGTACCAGACGTCGTACAGCCCCTGCGCGCCGAAGGCGCAGAGCTCGCCGATGGTGGCGTCGGCGCGATAGTTGTTGCCCATGACGGAGGGCCAGCCCATCGCGGAGTCGCCGATGCCGAGTGCGCCAGCGCAGGTGTCGTTGATCGGCGCGGGCGGCTGGGCGCACGGGTTCGGGGTGCAGGTCGTGCCGCCGCCCGAGAAGCCGCCGCCGTAGCAACTGCCCGCACCCTGCACGATCTGGCACGCGCCGTTGCCCAGGCAGCACGCGCCGCTGGCGGGGATGCAGAAGGGCACGGTGAGATTGAGCACGATGTTGCCGCGTGCGCCCGATGGTGAACCGACGCGGATGAGATACGTGGTCCCGATCCCGCCCGCGGCCAGCGAGACGGAGGATGAGCCCGGTGTGCCGCCGATCGCGCTGCATGTTCCCGCCCCCCCGCCATCGTCGTTGCACCCCACCAGCCCGCCCACCGCCGTCACCGCGTCGCACGCGCCCGTCCCGCTCACCGCGCTGGCGTACACCGCGATGATCGTGTCGATCTCCGAGCCGCAGGTGTCGATGGTGATGGTGCCGGTGCAGGTTGGGGCGCCGGGCTGATAGGCGTACTTGAACCACACGTCGTTCTGTATCGTGCCGCAGGAGAGCGTCGTGGTTCCGGTTGCGCCGTGCGTGGTCGTGTGATTCTCGCCGACGTGGATGGGCACGGCGTTGAGGCATTCGTCGTTTGCTGCCGGTGTAGTCGCGGTGGCCGCACCGCCGGGTGTGCGTGCGTCGAGGGGAAAGCTGTCGATGCTCGCGGCCGGGCCGCTCCCGCTCGCGGGCGGCTTAAATAGCCCGATCTTCACCGTGCCCGCCCCCGGCGCGGCCGTCGCATCAAAGCGGAAGTTGTAAAGCGTCCCCCAACGCAGCGCGTTGGCATTCGGGTCATCGGCGAATGTCTGTGATGGCGCGAAGGTGACGGCACTCGGGGAGGAGGTGATGGTCCACGGATTGTTCGAGTATGGCTCGCCGCTGTGCGATGCAACGCCGTGGAACTGTGCGTTGGTGATCGTCGTGCCCGGTGCGATTGGCACGATGAGGCCGCCGCCGCTGCGATCCGATGAAAGGTTCAGCAGCGCGTACTCGTAGTGCCACGAGCCATTACCGTTGTCCGTCACGTTCTCGCCGAGCAGGAAGCGGCCATCGCCGGGGACGTCGAACCCCGCGATGTGGACCTGCGGATTCGCGGTGCGCCACGCCATGAGCGCGGGTTTCTCACGCACCACGGGTCCGGAGATGGACATCGTGAGATTCGGCGAGCCCGTGTTGAACGCCGCGCTCCGGTACGAGGCGTTGTTCCAACCGTTTCCGGCGGCCGCGTCGTCGGGGGTGATGTACATGCCCTCGACGAAGTACGCCGCGCCGGTGCTCATGGGCGGGGTGATGTCCGTCCCGGCGATCTGGATGCGCCGCGACAAATCATCCACGATCGGTGCCCAGCCGTGCTGCACGGCGAAGGGGAAGGTGCCCAGTGATGCGTTGATCTCCGAGCGCGGCCCAAGCCCGCCCTGCTCGCCGTTGAGGCCGTTGTCGTATGGGTCCGAGCATCCGACGCCCAGCGTGGTGCCGCTCTGGTTGTTGCAGACGCCGCAGAGGGACTGGCCGAAGGCGTAGAAACCGTGCTTGACCCAGGAGGCGCCGATCTGCTCGAAGTGCCCATCCTTGAGTCGATACACGTTCTGCGCGATGACGGGGTGATACGCCGTTGCCGGTTGCCAGCGCAGGTTCGCGTTGCCGGTGTTGCAGGAAGTGGTGCCGACGGCGTAGGCGTACAGCCCGCTCGCACCGACGGTGCCGTAGGAGTTGCAGTCGGGCAGGTCGCCGACAATGACATCCGCGCCGGGGCGGTTATCGGCCCGGGCCGACTCCATACCTACCCCCGATGCGATCAGTGCGCACAGCATCACGCACGCCGCGAGCCAACGCTCGCGACCAGCACACACGCCGAACTGTCCCCGACGTTTCTTCACATCTGACTCTCGATGCCGCTCCACGAACAGCAAACATGAACGCTGGAGCGGCGGCTACCAACGATTCGAGTTCCCGCGGCGCAAGTTCCGCGAAATCCGGGCCGATTCCGGTGTGAGTGCGTGGGCGGTGGATTGCCCAGATTGCCTTGTTTGTGCTGCATCGTCCAGACTCTCTGGAAGTGAAACATCTCAACCCATCAAGAAAGCAAGACGGTCCACAGAGGTCACGGAGGAGAAACAGAGGTCACAGAAATAAAGCAAATGACAATGCCGCAATGCGTTCGCTTCTTTGTTATTCTCTGTTCCCGCTGTGTTTCCTCCGTGACCTCTGTGGACTGTTTTTCTCTTTTTCCAAGAAAGCAATGCGGGTATCGTGTCATCTGCTGCAATGACGCCTCAGCATCCCACAAACCATGCCGCCAGGAAGTCGAAGATGTCCTGCACCGTTGAGCCGCCAGAGCCGTTGAAGTCGCCGCTGCCAGCGAACCAGGAACTCAGGAAATCGAAGATGTCCTGCACATTCACCGCGCCGGAGTGGTTCCAATCCGGCGAAGCGCCGCCGACGGTGTGGACGATGATGGTGGTCGTCGCGCCCGCGCCGGTTGCCAGCGAAACCGGATTGATCGAGAGCCGCCCGGTGATGTCCGGCGTGTACGACGCGGGCGCGCCGTTCACCGTCACCGTGCAGGCCGAGCGGCCGGGAAGGAGTTTGAGCGTCGGCTTGAGCGTGAGCGCGAAGCCGCTGGTGTTCACGATCGTCAGCGTCTGATTACCGTTTGGCTGCTCGCTGAGGGTGATGGTTTCCTTGTGCATCTGCCCCAGCGCGGCGTTCCGCAGCGTCACATTCGAGTATGTCATCGTGCTCCACGCCGTCGGCAGCTTGGGCTCGATCGCCATCGTGTTATTCGGCGCATCCGGCTCGTAGTGCAGGAATGCCAATACGGCATCCACGAACGTGCTCATGCTCTCCCACGCGTTCGGCCACGCGGTCTGCAGCGTGAAATCGTTCTGACCCGGATACATCAGCGAGCCGGTGTTCCACGGCGGACCCATCGATGGGATGCCGCGTGGCGCAATCTGCTCCGCGCCGAAGCCCACCGGGCCGAGATGTTGCACCAGCAGGTTCATCACGTTCCGGTGCGCGTCAATATCTGCCTTGCCGCTGGTGACACCAGCGCGCTCAGCGAGATACAGCCCGTACCACGCGGAGGAAAGAAACCACGGCCCCGCGCCCCACGGCGAGCTGGCCGAACCGTTGCCCCAGTACGAATCGCCGGTGTAGCGATCCACCAGTCCCGTCCAGCCGATCCCGTCGTTGGTCGGGCTGCTCTGGCGCACCAGCTGCGCGTTGATCCGATTCACAAACGGCGTCACCAGCGGATCGTTCGGTTCATATACATCAAATGGATACACCGCGCCGAGCTGGCTGATGTCGGTGTTCTCGGTGGTGGGGGGGTTGCACGCCATGCGGGCATCCAGCGCACCCTTGAAGCTCGCCCGCTTGCTGTTGGCATCATCGCGCTCCGCGCTCAGCCCCAGCGCGCCGAAGACGTACCCGGCATCCTTCAAGCCACGGACGATGTTCGCGTTCGAGTAGATGAACGTCGCGTATGAGTCCTCCCACACGTTGTTGGAGTGCATCAATCCGGGCGAATCGTTGTCGCACGCGTTTCCGTCGCCGGTGAGAAACAGCCGCGAGTCGCCGGATGTCCGCGTGCAGCTCTGCACCGCGTCACGCACCTGCTCCACATAGCGCGTCAGCACGCCCGCGTCGTTGGTCATGCGATACTGGTACCACACGCCCCACGGAAACACCGCCGTCTCATCAATCTGCGGCGACCCCCAGATCACATACCCATCCGTCGAGTACTTCTGCTTCCAGAACCCCTTCCGCCCCCAGCCCTCAAAGTCGCGGTACGTCGTGTTCTTCATGTACGAATACACGCCCTCGGCTTCGGAGAGGTGGCCGGTGCGGGCGAGGGTGATGGCCGCATACACCGCATCACGGGGCCAGACATACGGATACGCGCCGTTGTGGAACCCAGCGATCACGCCACCGTTTACCCCGTCCACATGCAGCGCGGTCCCGAGTAGGCCGCGATCCATCATCCGATTCAGCGCGGCGTCTGGCGTGCTCGCCCGCGTGCCGCTATCAAGCCAGTTGGCCCAGTACGCATCCGTCGTCGCCTGCACCGCGCTCATACTGCTGGTGCGAAACCATTCCAGCGCGGGCGCGATGTTGTTGTCGTACACACCGTCGCTCACCGGCATCGGGTCCGTCAGCGGGTTCGCGGGGCGGAAGTGCGACCCGATCATCGCGATGTCCACTTCCGCCGCCACGCCCGGCGCGAGCGTGATCTTCTGACCCATCCAGCCCTGACCGTCATCGCCGGAGGTGTCGCGCCATGCGTCTGCCGCCAGCGTGTTTCCGCCCGCCCCCCCAACCACCTTCATGCACGAGGAGAGATACAGCGCGATGTTCTTGGTGTATCCCGGGCTGGTCGTCGGGTTGTACTCGTTTGGTGGAGCGAAGTTGTTGCCGGTGCCAGTGACTGTGCGCGTCGTCTTGTCGTACGCCGTCATCGCGCCCCGCGCGGCATCCCAGAACATGCTGTCGTACGAGTCGCCGCCGTTGAGCGCAGGGTCGATGTACCAGTACACGTTCACCGTCTTCGCCGCCGCGCCGGTGTTCGTGAGGATCAGCCGCTTCACGTAGATGTGCCGCTCCGGCCCGCCGCCGGAGTTGTTTGGGAACGCGATCCCCGCGGGCGCGAAGTCGAACTGTTCGACGGCGATGTTTCCGCCCGCGAACAGTCGTTGCGTCGTCCGCACCGTGTTGCTCGTGGGCAGATACGCCTGGGTCACCTGGTCGTAGCTCACGCCGCTGGGGTTGCTCAGCCAATGCGTCACACCGTCCACGCGAATGCCGGGCATGGCTTGGTTCAGGTGCATCTGGCCGCGCCAGCCGCCGGGGAGTAGCGCGGGAAACGTGTCCGCGCCATCGACATATCCCTCGTTGTGCGTGCCCACGCCGAAGACGACGCCGGGCGTCGGGAAGTGCATGTCATACACCGTTCCGTTCTGATCGATCATGCCCGCCGTGTACGTGTTGCCGAAGACGGCCTCTTCCTTCCAGAAGTTCACGCCCGGATATCCGAGCGCCGGATTGGGCTGCCCCGCGCCCGCACCCGGCCATGCGAGTTTGTTGGTGTACGAGAACGAAGCCGCCGCGCCGGAGGTTGCCGCGCCGCCGTTGAACACTTCCGATCCCGGGTTGCTCGGCTCCCAGCGCGACATCTTGTACCTGATAGTCTGCTGATACGCCCGCGTGGTCGCCGGCAGCGTCGCCACCCACCAGTCGCGCACGCCCGGTGATTGATTGAAGTCATTGGCGACGAACGTCACCGTTCCCGCGTCATTCGTCAACGTCTGCGTCGTTCCCGACCCCGCGCCCTGCGATCCCTGCGGCTCGCTTCCGTCGATCGTGTAGTACACAGCGACCTTCGAGTAGCCGAACTGGCAGCAGATCTGGAAATACACCCGCACCGATTCATCCTCGCGCGGCGACGGCGGCGTGCGCTGCGCCAGCGCGCCCGCAAACGGATTCGCCGGGTTCACGTTGCTCCCCGGCAGCCCGCCCAGCGGATCGTGCGCGATCGTCGGCGTCTGCGCCATCGCGCCCGCCACCAGCACCAGCGCGGCCATCACCGCCGCCACGCTCTTCAGCCAGCTCGTCATATACCCGGCCATCACTCGTCCGCTCACCATGCCAGACTCCCGTGCACAAAAACGTCGATGCCACGCCCACCCCCGTTCGGGCTTCGTGCGGCCGCCGATTCGTCAATGCCGAAGAGTCACTCAAATCCCCGAATGGTCAAGGGAATCGCCGCCATTTCCAGCCATTCACATACGGTTTCTCGATCCGAACCGCGTTACACCGCCACCGCACGCTCCGGCGTCGGCTCCAGCCGCAGCGGCATGGGTTCCGCGAACTTGGGCGCAAAGTGGGCCGCAAGCTGCTGCAGCGCGATGCTCGGCCGCTCCCGCGTCGCGATCACCATGTACTCCACGTTCCGCAATCGCCCCACCGTTCCCACCTTCAGCCCGCTCGGGTTGTAGATGCCGATCTGCGCACCGACATACCGCTTGAAGTCGAACGCCAGCGTCAGCACATGCCCGCGCCCCGCCATCATGTCGCGCAGATCATCCAGTGAGACGAATCCCTCATCATTGAATGACACAATAACATTCGGCGCGCGCAGGTTCGCGATCACTGTCGCCAGCGATTCGGCGCACGCACGCTTGGAGTTGAAGCGGCTCTGCCGCTGCCGCACATCCTCGCGCTTGCACGCCACACCGTAGCTCGCCGGCTTGTCCCATCGCACCAGCGATTCCCAGACGTGGTAGTTCCCCAGATAGCTGTGCTGGTTGTACGGTGGATCCAGATACACCGCGTCTGCGGCGTGCATCGTGGCCGCCTGCAGCGCATCCTGCTGGCTCGCCTCGCACTTCCCGTGCGCCGGGCGCGCGATCAACTCCGGCATCCGCAGCTCGATCTCCTTCATCGCCCTCGGAGCCCACTTCTTCAGATACGCCATCTGCACGCCGGTGGTGGAGTCCACCCGGTCCGCGGCTTCCATCAGCGCGACCAGCAGCACCGCCTTGAGTTCCGCGTCGTACCCCGCACGCTCGATGTGCTCGCGCATCGCGTCCACCCGCGCCCCGTTCTCCGGCCGGAAGAACCGCGACCGCTCGCAGAAGGTCTCGGTGAAGTATCCCGGCGCACTCGGAAGTGCGCTCATCTCGCGCAGCACCTCCGCCGCTCGCCCCGCAAGCTCATCATCCGCCTGCACATAACACCGCGCCAGCGTCGCCGCGTACGCGTTGTGATCGTTCGCAATCACCCGATACCCCTCGCGCTTCAGCGCGTGTCCGACGCGCGATGTCCCGCTGAACAGATCCAGCACCGTCCGCACCTCCGACCCCAGCGCACGCACCACCTCCACGATCCGCGGCATGAGCACACGCTTGGAGCCGAGATACTTGATCATGGTGGAAGCAACAAAGTGGCGGGAGGGAGGCAATGACGAAGTGCGAGCGCGGATTCCGCGCGACACTCCATCGGGCCAAACCAGGCCCGTCCGACACTTTGTCGCTCAGTCACCCCCACAATCCCGCCCCTTGTCCCCTTGTCCCCTTGTCCCCTTGTCCCCTTGTCCCCTTGTCTCGCTTGGCAACCCTGCCCGGGCTTGCGCCCGGGCCTCTGTTAGAACCTCAGATGGGCCGCCTTCTCCCCCGGCCCCTTGTACCCCATGATCGTCCGCACCAGTTGCATGTCCCGCGCCCGCGTCACCTTGATGTTCCGCGGATCGCCCTCCACCACCACCACCGGCTCCCCCAGCCGCTCCACCAGCTGCGCATCGTCCGTGCTCGAGAGGTCCTTCTGCGCGTACGCACGCTCCAGCAAGTTCCGCTCAAACACCTGCGGCGTTTGCACGCACACAAGCAGCGTCCGATCCACCGTCTTCTCCACCAGCCGCGCCCCGGGCTTCGGCGCGGCCGCGCCCAGAATCGCCGCCAGCGGATCGGCCTCTTTCGACTCCAGTTCCTCCGCCCCAACCTTCTTCAGCGTGTCCGGCACATCGACTCCCGGAATCACCGCTTTGTGCCCCGCACGCACCGCATCCAGCACCCGCTCGATCAGGTCCGGCGGCGTACACGGGCGTGCCGCGTCATGCACCGCCACATGCGTCGCCTCCTTCGGCACGAGTTTCAGCGCATTCGCTACCGTCTCATACCGATGCGTCGCGCCCCCCTGACACAGCACCACGCCCAGAATCCCGAGCTTGTCCGCGTGCCGCTGCTTGAACTGCTCGTACGCCGCGTGGTCCGCCGGCCCCGCGACGATGATCGCGCCGACCTCTTGAAGTTTGTTGAACAGCTCGACTGTTCGATGCAGCAGCGGCCGTCCGCCCAGGTCCTCATCAATCTTCTGCCGGTCCAGCTCCACGCCCCCCGCTTTGGCGGACTCGATGTACCTGCGGCTGGCTCCCGCGGCCGGAATGATGACGGCGATGTTCATGCGGCAGGATAGTGCGACTCGACATCGGTGGATACGCACACGCCATGCGGCGGAAATACCATCACAGCACGACGGAGGTGCGCATGTTGTACGTATGGATCGCTCTTGGCTTGCTCGGCACAATCGTGGTGCTGGGTGGACTGTTCCTGCTGCTCATGGCAATGCTCGGCAAGAACATTCCACTTGAACACACCGCCACCAGCCACATCATCATCGGTGCCCCGCCGGACAAGGTCTTCCAGGCCATCGCGGATATCCAAGACCATGCGTCATGGGCCTCCGGCATCACCAGCGTTCACATGCTCCCGGACAAGGACGGCATGCAGCAGGCCCGCGTCCACATGGGGCGGAATACATCGGTCCTCCTGCGCACCCGTTGCGATCCGCCCAAACTCCTGGAGCGCACCATCACCGACGAGTGCGCCCCCTTCACCGGCACCTGGCTCTACCGCCTCGCGCCCATCCAGGGATCACTCGCGGGCCGCGAAGGAACCGAGGTGCGGCTGACCGAAACCGGCCGCATCACCAGCGCCCTCGCCCGCGCCATCATCAAGCACATCTTCGGCTACCACAAGTTCACGCACGAACACCTCGAATCGCTGGCGCGGAAGTTCGGCACGGATGCCAAGGCGCATCGGGCTTGAGCGAGCGATCACACTGCTCCGCCCCTTTGCAATGATTCAATCATGGAAACCAGCGGCCCGAAGAGACTCGCTACGAGCACTACGAAATAAGCACCAGCAAACACCATCGCGAGGAGCAGGAGCATTCCGGCGGCCGCGCGGGAGCGTCGGGCAAAGATCGTACCCGGAACAATCAGCGCTCCGATCGCGATCACCACCAGAATCCACCCGACTGGCGATGTGAGCAGACGCGAGACATTGATGAAGAATCTGGCAAGCAGCGGCAGCGCGACACCGAAGTCACGAAAGATTTCGTCGAACTTTGGAACGATCATCGCGGTAGCCAGCAACGGGAACGCCAGCAGCAGAGCGGAAACGATGGCTACGGCAACCGAACCGCAGGTGGGTTTGACACTCGCGGGCGGCAAAGGCATCTGGGTGGTGAGTTGTGCCATGCGATAACTATATGCCGAACGCGAACGGTGACGGCCACTACCCTCGCCCATGACCCGCTACCAACAGTTCCAAGAGTTCCGCACCCGCCTCAACCACAAGATTCTCGGTGGCGGTGGCCACGAAGGCCGCGGCACCCTCGTCACCAAACGCTTCTTCGCCCTCGACGACCAGTGCTATCGCGACACCAGCGCCGATGGGGGACTCTGCAAGCAGACCAAGGAACTCCTCGGCCTCGCGGCCAGCGCGGTGCTGCGCTGCGATGACTGCATCGCCTACCACATCGATCAGTGCGTGCAGCAGGGCTGCACCGACAAGCAGATCATGGAGACGCTGGATGTCGGCCTCATCGTTGGCGGCTCGATAGTGATCCCACACCTGCGTAGAGCGGTGGAGTTTCTGGAAGAGTGCAGGGCACACACTGAAAAAAAGTGACAGAGAAAAGAGAAACAAGGGTGGCACTGGCGGCTTGCCCGCCAGTGGTGAGCTGCAAAACCATCTGGACACCCCGCACCCATGCAGTACCCGCCCAACAAACACAAGCTCATCAAGCACTTCAACAATCCGCGGATTGCCCACGAGTTCACATGGTCCTGCTACCAAAGCCGCCATCTCCTGAGCGATCCAGCTCGCCGAACTCTTGCCGTTGAGGCGATCCGACGAGCATCCAAGCGATTCGGATACGCCACGCTCGCGTTCGTCATCATGCCCAACCACGTTCACTTTCTGGCGCGTCATGCTCAGGAGCACAACGCCTCTGAACTGCTATACGCGATCAAGCGTCCGAGTTCTTTCAGGTTCAAGCAGATGATGCCGGCGAGTGAGCTGGAATCGCTCATGGTGCAGGAGCGGCCGGGCAAGATGGCGTTTCGATTCTGGCAGGAAGGCCCGGGCTACGACCGGAACATCGCGGATGACACGCTGAACTCGTCCGTTCGATACATCCATCTGAACCCAGTGCGCAACGGATTGTGTGCTCGGGCCGAGGATTGGGAATGGTCGAGTGCGGCGTGGTACGCACGCGAGGCGTTGCGGCCTGACGGTGGAATCGATTGGGATTCGTGAGTGGGCTGGTCGCACCACTGGCGGGCAAGCCGCCAGTGCCACCCCTTGCATTCAAAGCACGGAGACCCAAGTCAACCCGCTGTCGGCGCCGGGTCCGCAGCATTCGCCCGCATGAAGAGCGCCTCACCCTTGCTGATCGTCTGCCCCGGCTTGAGCGCATACTTACCGCCGAACACGGCCAGTTCCGCCAGCGGCGCCATGAAGCCCGAGTTCGCATCATCCAGGTTCACCAGCGGCGAGCAGTTCCAGGTCTTCCACAGCTGCGCCATCTTCGCTGGCATCGCGGGATACAGAAACAGCGAAGCGACGCGGACGCCCTCGGCGCACAGGAACAGAATCTTCGCCAGCGACCGCCGCAGTTCCTCGGCCTTCTCCGGCGACTTCTCCATCTCTTTGGCGATGCTGAACGGCCGAGTGTGGTTGATGAACAGGTCGATCTGCCCCGCGAAGGCGGTGCCCTGCATGAGCGCCTCATCCATGCGGGTGCTCTCCCACTCGGCTTTGGCCTGCTGGAACGCCTTGCTGGCCATCTCGCGGAAGTTGAAGACCGAGCCATCGGGAATGGTGTAACTCGTCCAGTCCGCGCCCGTCACAGGGTCGCTGGCAAGATCAATCTCCGGGAGCTTGCCACCGAAATACTTCTCAACCATGTTGCCGACGCGCGAGGCACAGTTGCCGATGCCGTTCGCCAGATCGGAGTTGAAAACCTCCACGAACTTCACATACGAGAAGTCCGCGTCCGTCTCGCGCAGCGGCCCCTGCGTCAGCAGGTACCAGCGCAGCGCATCAAGTGTGTACCGATCGATATACGCCCGCAGCAGCGGCAAGTCGATAAAGTTCCCCAGCGTCTTGGACATCTTCTTGCCCTCGCTGATCCAGAACGAGTGCGCGTACACGCAATTCGGGGTTTCCAGCCCGAGCGCCATCAGCAGCGCGGGCCAGATCACCGCGTGGAACCACAGAATCTCTTTGCCGATCGCGTGGACTTCCGCCGGCCAGTACTTCGCGCGGCTGGCGGGTACGCCCTGCTCGCTCGCCGCGTCCTTGTCCGCCACGCCCACCGCCGATGTGTAGTTCAGCAGCGCATCAATCCACACATACGTCACATGCCCCGGCGCGCCGGGGATCGGAATCCCCCACGAAAAGTTCGTGCGGCTCACCGGCACATCCTGCAACCCGTCCTTCAATCGCCCGAGCACCTCATTGAAGCGCGCCGCCGGGCGCACGAAGTCGGGATTGGCCGCGAAGAATTTCTCGAGCAGCGGCTGCCATTTGCTGAGCTTGAAGTAGTAGTTCTTCTCCTTCGCCCGCACCAACGGCTTGCCGTTGAACGCGGTGAAGTTCTTCTCGCGGGCGGTGTTCTCGGGGACATACTCCTCCTGCCCCTCGTCGTACCACCCCTCGAACTCGCCGAGATAGACATCGCCGGATGCAATCAGCTTCGTCAACGCGGCCTGCACCTGCTTGGTGTGCCGCGGCTGGGTGGTCCGGATGAAGTCGTCATGGCTGGAGCCGATCAGTTTCATTGCGGCTTGGAAGTGGGCCGCGTTCTCGTCGGCGAGCTGCTGCGGCGTCACGCCCTTGCTCGCGGCGGACTTCTCCACCTTCTGTCCGTGCTCATCCGTGCCGGTCAGGAAGAAGACATCGCGCCCCATCATCCGCGCGAACCGGGCCGCGGCATCCGCCACGGTCGTGGTGTAGCAATGCCCAATGTGCGGGCGATCGTTCACGTAGTAGATGGGCGTGGTGATGTAGTACGGTGTTGGCGTGGACATGGGTACCCCAGTGTAGAGGCGTGAAATTGCCGGATGGTCGGTGTTCGGTCCGAAAACGTCCAAGCCCGAACGTTCGGCTGCCGATGACGTACCAAGTGCGTGGACGGTGCGCTCCGGCCGCTCATCTACTATTCATTTGGGCAGCGCACGGACGTGGCTGAGGGTTCGGGTGTCACGCGTGCGGGCGAGCACTGACATCCAGCTAGAGCGGGCATCGACACAGGAGGTTGGATCATGCGTCAACATCTGCACCGAAACTCGACACTGATAATCTCCTGCGTGGCCATGCTCGCGCTGGCCGGAACCGCGCTGGGCCAGAACGCCCTCGGCGACGGGCGCAAGCTGGACAACAACCTGAACTCCTCGCAGGGGCGCGTGAACCCACGCTCCACCGGCGTCTCCGAACAGGTCCGCTACAACAACGCCGTGATCTACGGCACCGCCCCGGGCGGCAAGTCCTTCCAGGGCTCCATCGGCTCGCGGGCCACCGACCAGTTCGGCGGCTCGCTCGGTTCGGACACGCTGTACAACTTCCGGCGCGACTCGTTCACCAGCGGCCTCGCCGCCGAGGGCGTGCGCGGCTCCGATGCACTCCGCTACCAGTTCGCGCTCACCACCGGCCAGAACATTCCCGGCTTCCTCGGCAACGCATCCATTTCGGTTCCGCGCACCGGCACGGTGTCCACAGGCGCCACCAGCAGCGCGCTCCGTTCCACTTCGGATTTCGTCACCGGCCAGTCCTATCGCCCAACCCTCGTGGGCATCCGCCACGATGAACTCGGCGCGGAATACACGGCCAAGGCCTCGCCCCTGCTCGGCGTCGCCTGGGTGAAGACCGGCGAGAGCCCGCTGGGCAACTCGCTCGCGCCGATCCCCGCGAACGTCCCCGCCGCTGTCCCCGCGATTCCGGGCGTGCCGCCGGTGAATCCTGCGGACGGGACGAATCCGGCAACCCCTTCGCCCAACAAGTTGGTAGATAGACCCCTCGTCAGCCCGTTTTCCGGCCTGGAATCCACCGCCCGCGGCGTGCAAAACGCTCTGGACCGCCCCGGCGCCGTCGATCTGCGCGTGCAGGCCGATGGAACACAGAGCCGCACCGCCGTACACAATCAGTTGATGAACCGCATGCGCGAGGGCTATCCGGAGAAGCCCGCCGCCAAGCCGGGCCAGACCGCGAGCGAAGCCGTGACCTTCGAGATGCAGATGGATCGTTTGCATCGCGTGCTCTCGGGCGAGCCGGAGCCGGAGAAGAAGTCGCTCACCGGGCGCGCCCCGGACGGCTCGGTGCTGATCCCGCAGCGCATCGCCGATCCGAAGGACACCACCGCGCCCGCGCGGGGCGCGACGCCCAGAATTCCCGGCATCCTCGAGAAAGACATCAACGGCAAGATCATCGACCCCGCGCTCGAAGCGCTCACGCCCAACTTCCTCCGCGCCGTGAAGAAAGTGCAGGAGAAAAAACTCGAACACTTCGCTGAGCCAGCGCCCGTCATCGGGCCGGATACCTCAAGCGATCCGGAGACCTATCGCGGCCAGATGCGCGACGGCGAGAAACTGCTCGCCTCGGGTCGCTTCTTTGACGCCGAGGACCACTTCATCCGCGCCATCGCCTGCTCGCCCCACGACCCGATGGCCCGGGCTGCGCGGCTGCACGCCCAGATCGGCGCGGGGCTGTACCTCTCCGCCGCCACCAACCTCCGCGCCCTGCTCACTGGCCACCCGGAAATGCTCGCCACCCGCTACACCGACAACCTGCTCCCTACTCCCGAGCGCGCCAAGGTGATCGTTGAGCAACTTCAAGAGCAGGAGAAGAAGAGCGAGAGCGCACTCGGGCGTGATTCCGCCCTGCTCATCGCCTATGTGGGCTACCAACGCGGCGACACCAAACTCGTCACCGATGGCCTCCAAAGCTTCTCCAAGCGCATCGCCCCGGATACCTCCGGCGATACGGATCGGGCACTGCTGACACTGTTGACGGCAACTTGGGGCACGAAGTAGCAACACCCCCCCTGAATAAGGTAAATAACTCCCCATGCTCCCGGCATTGCACCGGGAGCATGGTCGTTTTGAGGGGAAGAGTCCGCGGCGAGTGGGTCGGATGGGGACTGGTGAATACACTCGCCCGAACGCTCGCTCCACGGACGGAGCGATTTAGGGGGGGCTGCATGTTGACCGAACAGTTTGCTGACAAAATCACGCCGCAGGTGCCGGGGCCACCGGCCGACTCCCTCGCGGCGGACCTGACCGATATCACTTCCGCCATGGACGGCCCAGCCACAAACAACCCGGACACGCAGGCGGATTGGGGCGCGCGGATGCGCGACTTCCTGACCGACGGGAGTGTGGCCGCGCTCTGTGATGAACTGGCGCGCTTGATGGGCGTGCCGGTCTGGCTGCGCGATCAGGGTGGCGAGGCGATCATCCCGATCTGGAGCGATGAGGGCGGCAGCGGCAACGCGCCGGTGGGCGTGGGCCACCCGTGGTCGTTCGTGCGCGAGCCGATCGCGCGCAAGCGGGCGTTCGAGCAGGTGAAGCTGGCCGATGATGCGAGCGTGGAGACGCTGGCGGTGCCGCTGCGGATTTCCACCGGCGTGCTGGGCGCGATCGTGACCTGCCTGCCCCGCGCCATGATGTCCGCCAAGGTGGAAACCGGCGAGGCGATGCGCTTGCAGTCGATCCGGCGAGCACTGCTGCTGCTGGCGTCCAGCGTGTGCGATGTGTGCGAGGCGCAGGTCGCGCTGAAGAAGCGCGTCCGTGAGCTGGACACGCTGTACCGGCTCAGCTCGCTGCTGACGGCCGAGGGCGGCGCGGAGGATCTGCTGCACGAAGCACTGGACCTTGCGATGCAGGTGCTGCGCGTGGAGGCGGGAACCATCGCGGTGTATGAGGACTCGGGCGCAAAGGACTCCGGCGAGCGCTTGCCGGTGGTGCAGGCGTCGCGCGGCCTCAGCCCGGAGTGGCTGGCCGACACCGGCGCACTGAGCGCCGGTGGCGAGCTGCGCCGGCGTGCTCTCGCGGGCGAGATCATCGGTGTGGAAGACCTTACCACCGATCCGCGCATCACCGACCACGAGCGTGCGGCCCACGAGGGCGTGCGTGCCATGCTCTGTACTGGCTTGATAGATCGCGGCACGCCGGTGGGCGTGATCCGCTTGTTTTCGCGTCAGCCCCGCGTGTTTACCCAGCAGGAGGGCGAACTCCTCCGCGCCATCGGCGAGCATCTGGCCAGCGGCATCACCACCTCGCGTCTCCGCCGCTTGCGTGTCGCGGATGAGCAGATCCAACGCCAGGTGCGCCTCGCGGCGGATGTGCAGCGCCGCATGTTGCCGCGCAGTTTGCCGCAGATGAAGCCGTTCGACATCGCCGCCCACTACGCGCCAAGCTTCGAGCTCGGCGGCGACTTCTACGACTTCATGGAACTCGGCGGCCACCTGGGGATTCTGATCGGTGATGTAGTGGGCAAGGGTGTGGCCGCCGCGCTGCTGATGAGCTCGGTGCGATCCTCCATCCGCGCCCACGCGCAGGATTTGTATCACATCGACGAGGTGCTCAGCCGCACCAACAAGGCACTCAGCGCGGACACGCTGGACAACGAGTTCGCCACCGTCTGGTACGGCGTGGTGGACCCGCAGTCTCTGCGCCTGACCTATTGTGGCGCGGGGCACGACTGGCCCCTGCTGGTGCGCATGCCCAAGCACCGCTCCGTTGAGGACAAAGACGTGCAGCGCCTCACCGCCGACGGCATGGCCCTTGGCATCGACCCGCACCAGAAATACCCCAAGGGCATGTTCCAGATGGAGCACGGCGATGTGCTCGTGGCCTACACCGACGGCCTGCACGACGCGACCAACTTCGACGGCAAGCGCTACGGCGGCACACGGCTCCGCAAGGCGCTTGTGGATCTGCTCAGTGCCGAGCCCGAGGCCACCGCTTCTCGCATCGTCGATCACGTCATCGCCCAGGTCCGCCAGCACACCGGGATGAATAAGCGGATCGACGACATCACGATTGTGGTGATGCGGGTGGGATGAGCACTTCGCGGATTCCTCGATCGGCGTATGTACGCATTTTCGAGTGTAGAGAGCCGTATTTGTAGCCGATAAGAGCCGTATCGACGAATACGGCTATATACGGATACGATTACGGATATGGTTCGCCTCGCATCGCTCAACATTTCCAGCGAGATGCTCACTCTCATCGCCGAGATTGATGAGTTCAAGGGGGCATGGCGTGCCCTGGGAACGCTCGCGCCGGAGCGACTCAGACAACTCCGAACGGTGGCCACCATCGAGAGCGTGGGATCTTCCACGCGCATCGAAGGAGCGAAGCTCAGCGATCGAGAGGTCGAGCATCTGCTGGGTCGCATCGGCGTGCAATCCTTGCTCACGCGCGACGAGCAGGAGGTCGCGGGGTACGCCGCGCTGATGGACATGGTGTTTGCACACCATCCGTCGATGCACGTCACGGAGAGCATCATCATGCAGATGCACGCCGTGCTTCTGCGCCCATCGGAGAAAGACGAGCGGCACCGCGGCCGGTACAAGACGCTCTCAAATCGAGTGGAAGCGTTCGACGCGGAAGGGCGCTCGATCGGTGTCATCTTCGAGACGTCCTCCCCGTTTGACACGCCGCGACACATGACCGAACTCATCGAGTGGTTTTCCGCTGCCCAGGGCGCACGCGAGCACCATCCGCTCCTGCTCGTCGGAGCTTTCATCGTTGTGTTTCTGGCGATCCATCCGTTTCAGGATGGGAATGGCCGACTTTCTCGCGCGCTCACCACGCTGCTCCTGCTCCGCACGAACTACGCGTATGTGCCGTACTCGTCTCTGGAGAGCATCATTGAGCAGAACAAGGACGGCTACTACCTTGCGCTGCGACGCACCCAGGGCACGCTCGGCTCCGAATCGCCGGAGTGGGAGCCGTGGCTGACGTTCTTCCTTCGCTCGCTCATGTCGCAGAAACGCCGGCTGGAGTCCAAGGTCGAGCGGGAGCAGCTCATGCGATCGGCTCTCCCCGAGCTTGCGCTGCGGATCATTGAGATGCTCGCGGGCCATCCCAATCTTTCGATCTGCGACATCACGGGGGCGCTCGATGCTCCCTTGGGAACCATGAAGAAGCGTCTGGCTGAACTCGTCGAAGCGGGGCACATCGAGCGACTCGGCCGAGGCCGTGCTACGCGGTATGTGCTCCGAGCCCATTCACCTATCGCTTCCGCGCCACCACCTCATACACCGGCGGACACACGATAAACCGCGTCTCGTCCCGCTCGACGCTCGCCAGCTCGCTCAGCGCCTCGTCGCACTGCGATTGCGTGATCGAGCCCATCGCCACCAGCTTGGGCGCGAAGGTGCGCCACCACGTCAGCGGCCAGCCCAGCATCGGGTCGCGGGTGCCGTCCTCGCGCACGCCGCCGCGGGCCATGCGCTGGTGGACCTGCATGTGGCGGACCTCAAAGCCATTCTTGATAAGCAGCGCGGGCAGGCGACCGACAATGTCCGGATCACCGCCACGCGAGCGCCAGGACGCGGCCGTCGCGTCCACCAGCACATCGTGCGCCTCCGAGCGCGGCGCGGTCGTCATGCCCGCGTACGCGAAGTAATCGTGTACCACAAACGCCGCGCCGCTCCGGAGCTGCGAAGCAACCCCCGCGACCACCGCGCCGGGATCGGCGACGAAGCACAGCACCCATCGCGCGTACGCCGCGTCGAAGGGGCCGCCGGCGAGCTTCACATCCGCGAGCTTCTGCACATCGTGGACCGCGCCGGAGAGCTGCGAAAGCCCGCGCGCCGCTGCCTGACCATTCAGATAGTCAATGAACGGCGCGGACTCATCGGCCCCGACCACACAGCCGCCGGGCGTGACGAGCTGCGCCAGATCGAAGGAGGCGAAGCCCGGCCCGCAGCCGACATCCAGCACCCGCGAGCCGGTGCCGATACCGGCCCGTTTCCACGCATCGCACGCCGCGTCGGACCACAGCCGGTGCTGCAAGCCCAGCCGCGAGAGCTCATCATCGCCGGTGCCGAGGACATAGGGCTTGGATGGTGTGGATGTGGACATGCGGGGATCGTTGCGCGGCGGGAGCAAAAAGAAAGCGAAAAACACAAAGCGAAAATCGCAAAGAAGAATGCGGAATGTTCCGCGTCCTACTCGCTGTATTTCTTTGCGATGTACGTTCTTCGCTTTGCGATTTTTCTCACGCCGCCCACGGCCGCCCGTCATCATCGCTAGGCGCTGTGAACTTGAAGATCATCGCGGCATCCTCGCTCAGCGTATCAATCTTGGTCTGCATCTCGTCCAGCGTACATTCCATCTGGCGGAGCAGCCGCTCGGTCTCGGTGGTCCGGTCCACCCCGCCGCCGATGCGGGCCAGCACGCCCGAGTGCGGCGTGTGTCGCCGTAGAACCGGCACTTCGGGAACTGCGGGAACGTTGACCACGCCCGCGACCAGCGTCCGGCGCGCCTCGGCCATCGCATTGGGGAAGTTGTATGCCGAGGGGCTGTCGGGCAAACTCGAGGCGGGTGCTGTGTGCAGGCGAAGATGCGTAGCCATGGTGAGTTCCTCACGAAAGGGGGGCCGACGTGGATCGGCACGGGCGCGCCCTCAATGCATGAACAGGGGATGGCGCGCCACGATTGACAGCCCAAACGCCCACGCGATCGGAACAGCTTGCCCGATTGCACGCCGCTGCGCCCGAGAATCCGCGCCGTGCCGGGGTCTCCCGCGCCGGGTATCGGACCATCCCCCGTGGCACGGGCGTCGCGTCCGCTCTGGCTTCACGCCCAATCTCCGATCCCCTTGCGGAACGCGGACGCGTCGAGTGAGTTAGCATTCGCCATGGTCCGCGCGAGCGATCCCATCCTGGCCCGGCACGCCGCCACGCACATCGTGCGAACGCTGCGCGAGCATGGCCACGTCGCGTATTTCGCGGGCGGATGCGTGCGCGATGGGCTGCTCGGCCAGCACCCGACGGACTTTGACATCGCCACAGATGCCCCGCCCAAGCGCGTTCGCCAACTCTTCCCGCGCACCGCCGAAGTCGGCGCGGCCTTCGGCGTTGTGCTCGTGCATGTCGGGCCGCAGGACTATGGCGCGGATCGCAACTCCGACGGGCTGGTTTCGGTGGAAGTCGCCACATTCCGCAGCGACGGGCCGTATTCGGATGCCCGCCGCCCGGACTCGGTCACATTCTCCGATCCGCAGCGCGACGCGGAACGTCGCGATTTCACGATCAACGCGCTGTTTCTGGACCCCCTCGCCCCCACGGATGATTCCCCGGTTGTCGCCGGAAACGACCCGGGCGGACGCGTCATTGATTTCGTCGGCGGCGTCGCGGACCTGAAAGCGAAGGTGCTGCGGGCCGTCGGCGATCCGGCCAAGCGGCTGGCCGAGGATCACCTCCGCGCCCTCCGCGCCGTTCGCTTCGCCGCCCGGCTCGGCTTCGCGCTCGATCCCGCCACCGGCGTCGCGATCACCCGCAGCGCAAGCGACTTGCGCGGCGTCAGCCGCGAGCGCATCGGCGAGGAACTCCGCCGCATGTTGGCCCACCCCGCTCGCGCCCGCGCCGCTGATCTCCTCGAAACCCTCACGCTCGATGCCCCAGTGTTGGATGAGCCGACCCTCGCGAGCCGCCGCGTTCTGATCGCTGCATTGCCCGAGCCCGCAACTGTCACGACCGCGCTGGCCGCGTGGGCGACAGATCGGGAACGGGCACGAAGTGGGCGAAAATGGTTATCGGACCCACAGATCGCCGCCACCGCCACCCGGCTCCGCGCCGCCATGACCCTCAGTAATGATGAAACCGAAGAGTTCCAAGCCATCTTGCACGGCACTTGGTCAATCACCCAACGCTGGACCACCATGCGGGTGTCGGAGCGGAAGCGGACCGCAGCCCGATTTACGTTTGGTAACAGTATGGATATTCTGCGGGCGTCCGACCCTGCCATCGCGGTCAGGGTGGAGGTGGATGCCATGGATTTGGCCGCGGACGGGGTGGGAATCAACCCGCCCATCCTCGTCAGCGGGGACGATCTGATCGCAGACGGGATGAAGCCGGGACCGTGGTTCAAGGGGATACTGGATGAGGTTCGAGACACCCAACTTGAGGGGGGGATCAAAACCAAGCGCGAAGGCATGGAACTCGCCCGGCGGCTGGGCGTCCAACCCTGACCGGCTCACGCGGCCTGTTCAGGCGGCATCCGGGGTAGATAAACAGAAAGTGCGGAAGCGTGCGGAAGGGTGTGGATTGGGCAATCGCGGCGGGGTTTGTGTCGCCGCGTGAAGTAGAATCAGCATTGCACGGTCCGACCCCAGTGGCCGGACGTATAGATATTGATGGGCAAGCAGCGGTTGTTCGAGAATCAACGTGTACCACTTCGTGGGCCTCTTCGGGCTTGAACCCGGTTGACCCTCGTCAGGAAAAGGATGACCATGATGGTGCGGAAGAGCATTTGGCGATCGGCGATGGGATTGACCGCCGCGGCGATCATCGGCGCGTGCGCCGTGGCCAGCTTCGCCCCCGCGCTAGCGATGCAGCCAGCGGACAAAGCCCCCGCGAAGCCCACCGACAAGCCCGACATCTCCAAGATGGAGAAACGCGACTCCATCATCTTCAACAATGGCAACAAGGTTGAGGGCGTGATTCTCGAAGAGAACGACGCCACCGTGAAGTTCCTGGTCATCGTCGGCACGCTCCGCTCCGAGGCGACGTACAACAAGTCCGACATCCTGGACATCAAACGGAACGAGTTCGCTCCCGTCGCGAAGCCCACCGCGCAGGATGATAAGAAGGAAGATGCCAAGACCGAGATGGCCGCGGTCGCCACGCCCACCGATGATCAGTCGATTGTTGATCGAGATGGCAAGGTTATTCTCCCCGGCACGACGAAGATCTACGTTGCCGAGTTCACCGGCGAGTTCGGTCGTGACATCTCCAAGACTTCGATGAAGATGCTGGTGGACGACATCGCCCGCATTCAGCCGGAAGTGCTGATCGTGCGGTTCAACCACGAGCGCATCATTCAGGACGGCCAAGAGGTTGATTTCATGCACGAGGGCAGCGAGGGCCAGGTCTATCAGCAGCTTGAGACCGCGGGCGAGCTGGACACCCTCTTGGGCAACCGCATCCGCGATGATCCCGCGTTCAAGGTCAAGCCCCGCCAGGTCGCGTGGATCCGCACCGCACTCGGCGGCGGCGCGTTCATGCCCTTCGTGTTCCCGGAGATCTACTTCACCAGCGACGGCTACCACGGCGGCATCGGCGGGCTGGACTTCCTGTTCAAGGGCGTCGGCAGCGAGGTGGCGCAGCGCAAGCAGCAGTCGCTTCGACTGGCCCGGGCCAAGGGCCTGTGCGAGAAGGGCGGGCACGACGGGCGCATCATGCGGGCCATGACCTGGTCCAGCTATGTGCTGAGCTACAAGATCGTCGGCGGGCGCGTGGAATATCTGGAAGACAGGATGCCCGAGGGCCCTGAGTGGTTCCTGCTCAAGGACGACGGCATCGTTGAGGAATCCCACCGCGACACGCCCGCGGATCGCGTCCGCATGAAGGGCAACGACTTGCTCACTCTGGACGCCAAAACCGCCTTCGATATCGGCTTCAGCAAGGGCACCGCCGACACCCTCGACGAGCTGCTGAGCAAGATGGGCATCACCCGGAACTACGCCGTGGTGAAGTCCAAGGCCACGCCGATCCTGCACGCCTGGCATGTGGACGTTCTCAAGGCCGAGGGTGACATGCGCAAGCTCATCCGCGATTTTCAGGGCGTGGTTGTGAAGCCCCCCCAGCAGTACGAGCAGCGCACCGCCGCTCGTGGCCAGCGCAAGGGATTCCTCCGTCAGATGCAGTCCATCGTTGAGAAGTATCGAGAGGCGCTGAACCCGCGGAACATGGGCACCGCCGATCCCGACCAGTTTCTCAACCAGCTTGACGTTCAGATCTCCCAGATCGACACCGCCCAGAAACTCGACCGTCGCCCGTAACTGTTTTCCCCTCACCGGCACCACACAACGCGCACCACCACTCGCGCACTCTTTGGAGACCCTGACCATGATCCGATTCCTTCGTTCCACATCGGTGCGGCGCATCGCCGCGGTTCTCTGCGTCGCGGGCGCTGCTCTGCTGGCGGCCTCGCCTGCCCAAGCCGACAAGCTCCACCTCAAGGACGGGCGCGTCCTAGACGGCAAGGTGGTCCGCGAGGGCAAGGGCTTCATCTACTTCAAGGTGAAGGTCGGCACGCTGGAGTCCGAGCAGCTCTTCGTCCAGAGCGACATCACCAAAATCGAGCGCGACGACCCGGCTCCCAAGACCGACGAGAACATCAAGAAGGATCAGGACGCTAAGGCGGACGCCAAAGCGGACGCCAAGAGTGGTGACGCCAACGCCGATGCCCCCAAGCACACCGGCGCGACCCGCGTGGCCATCATCAACTTCGGACCCCCGGCCGAGTGGCAGGGCACAGTGGGCAACATGGTCGGCCTCGAGGTGAACGCCGCCGCCTTCAAGCGGGCACTCCCGCTGCTGGAAAAGGCCAAAGCCGAGATCGTCGTGATCCGCATCAACTCCGGCGGCGGCGCATCCGCCGAGATGCCCAAGTTCCACGAGATCTTCGAGAACGAATACAAGAGCAAGTTCCGCACCGTCTGCTGGGTTGAGTCGGCTATCTCCTGTGCCGCCATGTCCCCGTGGGTGCTCGAAGAGTTCTACTTCATGAGCAAGGGCAACATGGGCGCGTGTACGGAGTTCTCCGGCCGCCTCAACGCCTCCACCGGCATGCGCCTTGAGATGGTCCTCGCCTCGATGGAGAAGGCCTCCATCAAGGGCAAGAAGGACCCGCGCATCATGCGTGCGATGGAAATCCAAGAGCCCCTCAGCGTTGATGTGGACGAGAACGGCGAGGTCCACTGGCGCCAGGATGAGCTCGGCCAGTTCCTGCTCAACCGCAAGGAAGAGGTCTTCACCATCAACGCCCAGGACGCTGTCAAGTTCAAGTTCGCCAAGGGCATCGCCGACACCAAGGAGCAGCTCGCCAAGGCGATGGGCCTGCAGGAAGTCGAGTGGGTCGCTCAGGATGCTACCGACCTGATCGACAAGAACATGCGCGACGTGGATTCCTCCTACAAGCGCGCCAACGCCGTGAACGAGAAGTACGAGCGCGCCGCCGCGCTGGCCGACCAGATGGACGACAAGCAGCGCCGCGGGATCATGCTCGCGGAAGCCAAGAAGCTCCTCGCGGAGATTAAGCAGATGCTCGGCACCAACCCGAACTTTGCTGGCTTCATCGGCATGCCCGATGGCTGGGTTGCGGCCCAGGAAGAGCGTCTCAAGAAGATCGGCCAGAAGCCCTAAGTAGTTTTCAGAATCTGCATCGCTCGCACACGCACACAACACAGGCCCCTCCCGGATGGCGGGGCCTGTTGCATTTCTGCCCAGCATTGTCCGGCGCAGCACGATCCGCTCCGCCCACGCTTGTTCCAAGGCCGAAAGTGTGGGCGTTTCATGGATTTGGTCTACAGTGGCAACGTATGACAACCACTTCCTCGTTCCTGCCCGCCACGTTTGACGGCGCGTCTTGGACCCACATCCAGCCGCTGGTGGAGCAGCTCAAAGCCCTTCCCGTTGCCGATGCCGCCGCGCTGGAGCGATGGATCGTTGATCGCAGCGATCTGGAGGCCGCGTGCTCCGAGGCGCGGGCGAATCTCTATATCGCCACCAGCTGCGACACCGAAGACGCCGCGATTGCCGCGGCATATACCCGCTATCTCGAAGAGGTCGGCCCCAAGCTGGAAGTCGCCGCGTTCGAGCTGGATCGCAAGCAGGTTGATCTGCACGCCAAGTACCCGCTCTCAAAGGCGCGATACGAGGTGCTGGAGCGCAGCAAGAAGGCGAGCGTCGAGTTGTTCCGCGAAGAAAACGTCCCGATCCAGACAGAACTGGCGAAGCTGAGCCAGGACTACGGCAAGATCACCGGCGCGCAGACGGTGGTGTTCGATGGTCAGGAGCGCACCCTGCCGCAGATGACGCAGTACCTGCTCCGCCCGGATCGCGCTGTGCGCGAGGGCGCGTGGCGCGGCATCGCCGATCGGCGATTGAAAGACCGGCCCGCGCTGGATGATCTGCTCGATGCGATGATCTCGCGCCGCGACACGCTTGCCAAGAACGCTGGCTGCGCGAGTTATGTCGAGTACGCTTTCAAGGAGAAGCAGCGTTTCGACTACGCTCCGAAGGACTGCGAGACGTTCTGGAACGCCGTGGCCAAGCATGTGGTCCCGCTGATGCGCCGGCTGGATGCGCAGCGGAAGGCCGCGCTGGGTGTGGATGAGCTGCGCCCGTGGGACCTGAGCGTGGACGCGAAGGGGCGCGCCGGTCTCCGCCCGTTCGACGGCGGGCGCGAACTGATGGACAAGACCCAGAGCGTGATGGATGCGCTGGATGGGCGGCTGGGAACGATGACGCGGCGCTTGGGTGGGTCTGGCTCTCCGAGCCAGACTCCCGGTTCGGAGAACCGGGCTACCCGAGAAAAAGCCCTCGTCACCGATTGCCTCGATCTGGACTCGCGCAAGGGCAAGCGTCCCGGCGGCTACCAATACGTCCGCGATCTCAGCCGCAAACCCTTCATCTTCATGAACGCCGCCGGTCTGCATCGGGATGTGATGACCATGGTCCACGAGGTCGGCCACGCCTTCCACTCGATGCTCGCCGAATCCGACTTGCTGGTGGAGTATCGCCACAGCCCGATCGAGTTTGCCGAGGTCGCGAGCATGAGCATGGAGCATCTCACCATGCCGCACTGGGGCGTGCGCGGCGGGTTCTACGATAAAGACGAGGACCTCCGGCGCGCCCGCAAGGAGCACCTCGAGGATTCCATCACCATCCTCGCGTGGATCGCCACCATCGACGGCTTCCAGCACTGGATGTATCGCAACCCCAAACACACCCACGCGCAGCGCGATGCCCTCTGGCTCCAGCTCGATGATCGCTTCGGCCACGCCATCAGTTGGCGCGGTCAGGAATCCAGCCGCGAAAGCCAGTGGCAGCGCCAGGGCCACCTCTACAGTCACCCGATGTACTACATCGAGTACGGCATCGCGCAGCTCGGCGCGCTGGGGCTTTGGCTCAAGAGCCGGCGCGAGGGGCAGAAGGCGGCCGTCGATGCGTACGTCAAGGCCCTCACCCTCGGCGGCAGCCAACCGCTTCCTCAACTCTTTGAGGCCGCGGGGCTGGCGTTCGAGTTCGGCGAGAAGCCGGTGGCGGCGGTGGTGGAAGCGGTGGAGACGGAGCTGGCAAGTTTGCGGGAGTGAGCCAGAATCCCATCGAATAATTCCCAAAGGGTGGCACTGGCAGCTTGCCTGTCAGTGGTGAACCCAAGGGCTTTCAGTCAAATCACCACTGGCTTCACCCTGCCAGTGCCACCCCTAAGTACGCTGAACACTCGTGGTCCAATCTCCATCTTGCCTACCATGCAGCCCCAGTTTTCCAGCCATTTCGCGCGGAAAACGTGTGGCTCAGGAGATGTGTGCATGACGACCGCCGCCCCGTCGCTCGCCCGCCCCGCCGTGTCTATCCAGTCGAATCTGCCCCATAAACCCGAACTCGCGATCAACGGCGGCACTCCGGTGAGCAAGACCCCTGTTCCGTTCATGCAGACGGCCCTCGCCGAGCAGGACATCAACATGGCCATCGACGTGCTCAAGAGCGGCATGCTCCGGGCCGCGTCCAAGTGCGATGAGCTTGAGAAACGCTTCGGCGCGATGACCGGCGCCAAGCACATGATGACCTGCGCCAACGGCACCTGCGCGTTGCAACTCGCGTACGAGCCGCTCTTCAATCGCGGCGACGATGTCCTGGTTCCCGCGTGGAGCTACATCGCCACCGCCAGCATGATCGTCGCCCGCGGCGCGAACCCGATCTTCGTGGATGCTTTGCCCGACAGCATGCAGATCGACGTCGCCGACGCGGCCCGCAAGATCACGCCCAAGACCACCGCCATCGCCGCGACACACCTGTACGGATGTCCGGTGGATATTGATGCGGTGCAAACCCTCGCCGCGAGCAAGGGGCTCAAGGTCATCTACGACGCGGCCCAGGCCCACCTCAGCACGTATCACGGAAAGCCCATCGGCGGCTTCGGGGACGCCGTGACCTACTCGTTCTACGCGACCAAGAACCTCGGCACCGGCGAGGGCGGCGCGATCTCCTGCAACGACGATGCGCTGGCCCGCCAGATCAAACTCCTTCGCTCGCACGGCGAGACGGATAAGTACCTGCACGGACAGATCGGGTACAACTACCGGATGAACGACATCACCGGCGCGATCGGACTCTCCAAGCTCGATCGTCTGGAGCAAGAGACCAACAATCGCCGCGCGGCCGCGAAGAAGTACGACGCGATCATCGCCAATATCCCCGGCCTGATCGCCCCGACCTCCACCCCCGGCGCGTCCAGCGCGTATCACCTCTATGTCGCTCGCATCGACACCAGCAAGTTCCTTTGCACCCGCGACCAGTTCTGCGATGCGCTGAAAGCCGAGGGCGTGCCCACAGCCGTCCACTACCCGCGCTCCCTCACCCGCCAGCCCGCGTTCGACGCGTTCACCAGCAAGCGGGGCCACCCGCCCATCGCTGACGGGCTGAGCAAGCAGGTCTTCGCGCTGCCGATGCACCACGCCCTGAGCGATGAGCACTTCAAGGTGGTGGGTGAGGCGCTGAACAAGGTGGCGACGGCGTATCGGGCGTGATTGGAGCCGGAGTCTGTTGTTTTGCTGATTTGCAGGCCGCATCGCGGCCGAAACAATCGTAGCCCGGGGCGTCAGCCCCGGGGGTAGTAGGTTTCGCCCATGTTCATACGCACGCGCGTGCATCAAGCCCGCGAAGCGGGCGGCACACAGACCGTGTGATTCCTTCCTTGCACATCACGCGGCCCTTCCACTATTCTGTCCGCATGGGCGATTCCTACACCTGCTTGCTGACGCACTTCGTCTGGTCCACCAAGCACCGCGAGCCGCAGATTATCGCGGAGATCAAGCCGCGCCTGCACGCGTACATGGCGGGCATTCTGAAGAAACTCGAGTGCGTGCCTGTGCTCATCAACGGCGTCGAGGATCATGTCCATGTGTTTACGTACCGACACCCGACCGTCGCTGAAGCGGAGTTGGCGCGGGTTGTAAAGTCCAACTCCTCGAAATGGATGCACGAGACATACGCATCACATCCGTTTGGCTGGCAGGATGGATATGGCGCGTTCTCGGTGAGCATGTCCAACAAAGAAGATGTGCGTCGGTATGTCGCGGATCAGGAGAGGCATCACAAGTCCATGAGTTGTCGCCAAGAGATCGAGATTCTGTATCGGAAGCACGAGATCGACTTTGAAGAACGATTTCTGGATTGACGGCGGCTTTGTGCCGCCCGCTTGGCGGGCTGGGAACCCAAATGCCGAGGGGGTTGCTGGGTAGCCCGACCCCGGGGCTTGCGCCCCGGGCTATGCGTGTGGCGCGGGCTTCGCCGGCGAAGAGCAAGCCACGTTTGAGAACCGTACGAACGTGCGAGGAAGTCATCTCAGGCACGTTCACGCTGGCTTCCGCACCCGGTACATGTAATCCAGTTCCGGCCACGCCGCACCGAGCCGCTTGAGCGCGTTCACCGCTTGGGCCTGATGGTGCTTGGTGTGCATCACGCCCTGCATCAGCATGTCGCCGAGGGATGCCTGAAACAGGTTGCTCTTCGAGTCCCGGTACTGCTGCACTCGCGCGGCGTCTCCGGGCGTCAGCGTCGCGATCCATTCCTCTCGCTCGCGTGTGTTCCGCTCCAATCTCTCGCGCAACTCCGCGATTGCAACCCGCTCCCCCTCACCCGGCCACGGATTCTCAACGATGCCCCGCCAGCGTTTGAACCAGATCATCTCACCGTTGTACGTGTGCAGCAGAATCCGGCGAAGCGTGCCGGGTCCGATCTGCAAGTCGCGATCAAGCTGTTCATCTGTGCAACCCGCCGCGCCGTCCAGCAGCTTCCCGTTCGACCAGTCCGTGTATTCCAGCATCACGCGAATCGTTGCGATGTCGATCATGCTTGATTGTATTCGTGGCATGGGCTTTCCAGCCCATGTTTCGGGCGTGCGAATCAGAGCCGCAGGGGGTAAGCCCTCGGTGGATTGTGGTGCGATGTCGGTCGCGTGGGACCGGCGGCTTACGCCACTCGGCTCTGATAGTGCGAACACGGGCGGGACGCCCATACCACGCGCACGTCCTACAACTCCCCATGCCCGGCATCATCCGCACCTACCTCCTCCCGCAACTCGTTGATCCTGCGTCTCTCGCCGGCGGGGTCGCAGTCATCATCGATCAGCTCCGCGCCTCCACCACCATCTGCGCCGCGCTCGCTATCGGCGCGGCGGGTGTCGTCCCCTGTCTCACACCCGATGACGCCACCCGCCTCAAGGCCGCCGCACTTCCCGGCACCGTCCTCACCGGCGGCGAGCGCGAGGGCGTGCTTATCCCCGGCTTCGATCTGGACAACTCACCAGCGTCATACACGTCCGCGCGGGTCGGCGGCAAGACCATCGCCTTCACCACCACCAACGGTACCAAGGCCGCCGTTCTCGCGCGCCACGGTGAGCACATGGTCATCGGTTGCCTCGGCAATCTCGATGCTCTCACACGCTATCTCGGCGTGGATGAGCGTCCCATCCACATCATCTGCGCCGGCACCCGCGACCGTGTCTCCAAAGAAGACGTCGGCGCGGCGGGCGCCATCGCGGAAAAACTCGCCGCGCTCGGCCGCCCGACCAACCTCCCAGACGCCCGCCCGGATGATGATTCCACGCTGCTGGCCATCACCCTCTGGCGCACCGCCCGCGAGCAGCCCGGAGGTGTTCTGAACCTCATGCAAACCTCGCGCGGCGGGCGCAACCTCACACGCGAGCACCTGACGCGCGATATCGAACTCTGTGCGCGGATTGATGCGTACCCAGTGGTGCCGGTGTTCAACGCGGTGCCGGGCGCGTTCACGCTCGCGGGTTGATCGAATATCGAATCGGGTGCCGTGGTGGACTGCTCTGAGTCCGCCACGCATGTTGCAGCATCGTGGCGGAGTCCAAAGCGACTCCACCACGGCACCCTTGTTTCACGTTTCTCACACCACCCGTGCCGCGAGCACGCGCAACCCGCTCCCCGCCGCCAGCAGCGTTTGTGGCCCGATTCCCGCCGGAATCAGCGCGGTGTCGCCGCGTTTGAGCGCGACGGGCTGAAACGCGCGCCCATCGACAAGCTCGCACTCTCCATCCAGCACCACGATCGCCACGCACGAACCGCCCGCGCCGAGAATCGCTTCCACCGAGAGCACATCGCCCACCGCCGGGCGCAACTCATCCACGGTGAAAAACTCCGTCGTCACCAGCCGCGCCGATGTCTTCCCCGGTTCGCACCGCGCCACCGTCATCCCCCGCGGCAACGCGGCGTGCGCCGGCTCTCCCGGAAAACTCGCGCACGCGATCGACTCCTCCACATGCAGCGCCCGCCCCGTGCGTCCCCAGTCATACAACCGATACGTCGTGTCGCTCGGGGTCTGCACCTCCGCCACCAGCACGCCCGCGCCGAGCGCGTGGACCGTGCCGCTGGGCAGATTGTGACACTCTCCCGGCACCGCGGGTAGCGCGACCATCGCGTCCACCAGAGCGCGTCCGCCCGCCGCCCCCGACCGCGCCAGCCGTGAGAACTCTTCGCGCGTCACCTCCGGCCGCAGACCCTTATAGATGACCGCCCCCGGCTCCGCGTCAATGATGTACCAGCACTCGGTCTTCAGGAACGCCCCCGCGCGCGACGCGGCGTACTCCGGCGACGGATGCACCTGCACGCTCAGATTCTCGCTGGCATCCAGAAACTTGATGAGCAGTGGAAAGTCCGTGGCATGGGCATCCTGCCCATGTGCCTTGGCTGCTTCGTGGCATGGGCTTTCCAGCCCATGTTCATTTGCTTCGTGGCCCGCCGCGGCGGGCTCGGGGCGGATCGCCCCGAGTTCCGCCTGCGTCGAACTACTCGCACCAGAAACACGGGCTGGAAAGCCCGTGCCACCCAAGACCACGGGCGGGACGCCCGTGCCACGCAGACCCAGCAGCCCCGCGCCCCACGCCGCGCGAGCATCCCCAAGCGTCTTGCCGCGCAGTTCCCCATTGGCAATCAGCGTCCGCACCGCGCCGCCCCCCGCGCCCGATGCGCTCGTCGAGGCCATGTCCGCAAGCTCCCAGCTCTCGCCGTACTTCGCGCCCGGTATCTCCAGCGTCTTGCCCAGCGACTCCAGACGGCGCCCACCCCAGACTTTTTCCAGGATCACCGGGCGAAGCAGCAGGGGATATGGGTCGGACATGGAGCAAGAGTATCGGCGAAGCACGCGAAGGTTGCGCACTTGGTAGAGCCAGTTTGGATCGCAGCGCGCCAGTTCGGCGTTTCCGGGCGCGGCAGACCCAACGTGCCACGCGAAGGTAGCCGCTCTGGTCAGGGCCTTGCCTCAAGAATCATGTTGAACGGTGTCGCCGTCGCCTTCCGCACGCGTCCCCAGCCGCCCTCATTTAGCACCTTGGTCAGCCGGGCCTCGCCCGCGACGGCTCCAAGTGCCGGTCCCTTGTGCTTGATGGATGCCGGCACGCAGATCATCGTGCTGGCCGCGCTGAACACGCGCCCCACCGGGTTGAGATTCCCCGACACATCATCCGTCGCCGCCGGCTCCACAATCATCGCCGTTCCATCGGCCTTGATGGACTTCCGGGCGTGCCTGGCCGCGCCGACTGGGTCCCCCATGTCGTGCAGGCAGTCGAAGAAGCAGATGAAGTCGTACCCACCGACGGGCGCGGCGTATCCGCTCGCGTTGGCCGTCACGAACGTGCATCGATCGCCCAGCCCCATCTTCGCGGCCCGATTCGTGGCGCACTCGATCGACGGCGCATGGGCATCCACGCCCACGAACGTTGACTTGGGAAACGCCTTGGCCATGATCATGGTCGATGCCCCGTGCCCGCAACCGACATCGCAGACGGTACCGCCGCGTTCAAGCTTGGCGACAACGCCCTCCAGCGCGGGCAGCCAGGAGGCGATGAGATTGGCGCGGTACGACGCGGAAAAGAAAAGTTCGGTTCCGCAGAACAGGTCCGTATCGTGCTCGCCCCAGTCCACGCCCTCGCCGGTGCGGAACGCACTCTCGATCTTGGAGATATCGCGAGCCATCGAGAGAGCGATATAAAAGCCGCCCGGCACATGGCACGGACTCGTCTCATCGGCCAGCGCCGCGCCCTGCTCGGGCGTCATGCTGTATCGTCCGGCCTTGGCGTCAAACTCGACATACCCGCCCGCGGCCTGGTTGACAAGCCACTCGCGGATGTACCGCTCATGCGTCCTCGTCGCCCCAGCAAGTTCTGCGGAGGCGAGCCCCGCTGGCCCGGCGGCTGCCAGTGCCTTGTACAGCCCCAGTTTGTCGCCGAGAATGACCAAAGGCGTGCTCATGGAAGAGCCGAGGTCGCCGACGACCTTGCCCATGAACTGCATAAGCCGATCCATGTTGAGCTGGGACATGTGTAGCACTCCACACTGCGGGGACGTTGATCACTCATACGCCGCGGGATGATATGTCAGACACGCCCTCACACATTGAACAAGAAGTGGCACACATCCGCGTCCTTCATCACGTATTCCTTGCCCTCGATCCGCATCTTTCCCGCGTCCTTGATGGCCTTCTCGCTGCCGAACTTCTCCAGATCGGCCACGGTATAGATTTCCGCGCGGATGAAGCCCTTCTCGAAGTCCGTGTGGATCACGCCCGCCGCCTGCGGCGCGGTCGCGCCATGCGGGATCGTCCACGCGCGAATCTCCTTCGGCCCCGCCGTGTAATAGCTCTGCATGCCCAGCAGGTGATACGCGGCGCGGGCCAGCGCGTTCAGCGCGGGCTCATCCATGCCGTAGCTCTTGAGCATCTCCAGCCGATCCGCGTCGCCGAGTTCCGAGAGTTCGCTCTCGATGCGGGCGCATACGGGCACGACGTCCTCCTCGGGATCGCCGCCGATGGACTTCACATGGGCGCGGCACTTCATCGCCAGCTCCCCGCGCCCGTGCGGGTCTTCATCCGACACGTTCGCCACGTACAGCACCTTCTTCGCCGTGATCAGGCCCATCCCCTTGAGAATCTTCTTCTGCTCCGGATCATCCACGCGCACGGTGATCGCCGGCTTGCCACTATCCAGCACCGGGCGCATCTTCTTGAGCACCTCGAAGCGAGCGATCGCCTCGCGCTCGCCGCTCTTGGCCGCCCGCTCCGCGCGGCTCAGCGATGAGTCCACCGTCTGCAAATCCGCCAGGATCAGCTCGGTGTTGATGGTGTCAATGTCGCGGGCCGGATCGACGGTGCCCTCAACGTGGGTGATGTCCTCGCCGCCGGGCGCACTCTCGAAGCAGCGCACCACCTGCACGATCGCGTCCACCTCGCGGATGTGGCTAAGGAACGCGTTGCCCTTGCCCTCGCCCTTGCTCGCGCCGCGCACCAGGCCCGCGATGTCCACCAGCCGCAGCGCGGCGGGAATAATCTTCTGGCTCTCGATGTGCTTGCGGATGGTCTCCAGGCGCGCGTCCGGGATCGGCACCACGCCCACGTTGGGCTCGATGGTGGCGAACGGATAGTTCGCCGCCAGCGCGCCCGCCTTGGTCAGCGCGTTGAACAGCGTGCTCTTCCCGACGTTGGGCATTCCGACAATACCGGCTTCCATGAGACTCTCCATCAGAGCCGAGCGGCGTAAGCCGCCGGTCCTGGTTTTCAGCTTTTCAACCACCATCGCGGCAACCAACGCCCAGAAGTGGGGGCTATGTTAGGCATCTCTGGTGACATTTTCTCCATTTTCCATTGACAGGCCTATTTTCACTCGTACTCTGTACGGTATGCCGCTGGCAGAGTGCCGGTCCGGAAGTTCAGCAATCAGATTGGGGGGTGCCATGAGCTGTTTATGTCAGCGGAGTCGATCCGCATTTCTTGCTGCGGTTTGGATTCAGTTCGCTCACAGTCTGAGTTTCTACATGATCGCTGCCGCCGCGTTGTTCCTCGCGATCGGGTGTGCGCTGAGTCCGGTGTTGCGGGCAGTCGCCGACCACAACGCCGCGAACGCGACCATCTATGCGGCCAACGTCTCCACACTCGCCACCGGCGCGAGCGAACTCGCCCAGCTCGAATCCGGCGCGATGGCCCGACGCGCTCGCGAGCGCGTCAGCCAGGATCTCATTCGTCTCCGCGCCACCATCATCCCCGGCGATCCGGCCGAGGCCGAACTCTCGGATGTCGGCGCGGCTTGGCTGCGCTCGCTCGCTGCCGATCATTTCGCCGCGATCGACCTCGCCAACGCCACCGGCATCATGAACGTCGCTCGTGTGTTTGTTGAGCGCACGCGTGTGCTCATCCGCCTCCCCGCTCCGCCCCCGATATTCTCCTTGCATTCCGAGCGTTCGACCATGAAAGCACTCTTCTGCTGGTGGACATTCGAGGGCTATATCGCCGCGTGCTGGCGTGCGCTGGCCGCGCGCCCGGATACGAGTGTCGCCGTCATCGCGCTCCGCCCAAGTCCCGAGACCATCGCTCCCTACGACCAATCGGTGCTCGCGGGAGTGTCCGCGGAACTGCACGGGCGCTCCGCTCTCTTGTCCACCAACTTTCTTCTTGAACGCATCCGGGCGCACAGCCCGGATGTCCTCGTGCTTCCCGGCTGGGTGAATCCCGCCGCCGCGCGGGCCGCGCTCGCTCCCGCGCTCGCTGGCCTTCCGGTTGTGATCGCCAGCGATCGGCCGTGGACCGGCACACTCCGACAGCGCGCCGGTCGCTGCCGATACGCGCATTTTTTCAATCGTGCCGATCATTTCATCGCCTGCGGCAGCCGCGCCGCGCTGCTCGCGTCGCGTCTGGGCATTTCGCAGGACCGGATTTCCGTTGGCATGTACGGAGTGGATACCGATCTGCTGGACCGTGCCATCCAACTCCGCGCCGCCGGCTCGTGGCCCCGATCCTTTCTTTTCGCCGGTCGATACGTGCCGGACAAGGGCGCGGATGTTCTCGCGCGTGCGTATCGGGAATACCGCGCTTCGGTCTCCGATCCCTGGCCGCTCCGCTGCTGCGGGCGCGGCCCGCTCGCGAGTGATCTGAAGTCTGCAGGCGCCGAAGACCTCCGGTTTGTTCAACCCGCCGACATGCCGCGGATCATGGCCGCCGCAGGTGCCTTCGTGCTTCCGAGCCGATTCGATCCCTGGGGCCTCGCGCTGATCGAGGCCGCCGCGGCCGGGCTCCCGCTCATCTGCACGCGCGAAATCGGTTCGACCGAGCATGTTGCTGGCCCGGGGAACGCGATGGTCGTTGCTCCCGGCGATACGCGAGCACTGGCCGATGCGCTCCGCTTCGCGCACGCCAGCCTCGCGCGGCTGCCAGCGATGGGCACCGAGTCCCGGCGGCTCGCCGAATCACAGAGCGCACACGCATCCGCTGAACACTGGCACGAGGCGCTCCAGCGTGCAGCCGAACATCGCCGCGCCTCGGCCTCGCCAAACACGCATCTGAATCGTCGCGAACCCGGTTCGGGCACGCTCACGCGAATACTGCAGCGCGCCGGGGGTGCGCTGCTCGCGCCACTCTCCTCTCGCCGCGCCGCTCTGCATGTGCTCTGCTTCCATCAGGTCTCGCACGCGCAGCAGGCGGAACTGCTCTGGTTGATCGACGCGCTCGATCGCACCCACGAGATCGTGTCCTATTCACAGGCCGCCCGGCTCGTGCAGCAGGGAGTGCAACGCCCCACCGTCGCTCTGACCTTTGACGATGGCACGCGCGACCACGTCCGCGCCGCAGCCGCCCTCGCTCTTCGCGGCGTCTCCGCCTGCTTTTTCGTCTGCCCCGATCTGCTCGACGCCGCGAGCGATCTTGATCGCGCCGCTCGCCTCTGCCGCGAGTGTCTGCGCATCCCGCCCGCGCCGCTCATGGGTTGGTCCGACCTCGGTGCTCTCACGGGCGCGGGACACGAGATAGGTTGCCACTCCGCCTCGCATCAGGACATGGCAACGCTCACGCCGGATCGGCTTGATGAAGAGATCGCGGGCGCGCGACTCAGGATCACCCAGCACGCCCTCCCGTGCGCCCATTTCGCCTGGCCGTTCGGTCGATTCTCTCGTTGCACGGCGCAGGTCGCCAGCCGCGTCTTTCGCGCCGGATTCGAGTCCTGCGCCTCCGCCGAACATGGCGTGCATGCTCCGATTCGCCCGCTCCACCGCCCGGGCTGCATCCGCCGGATCGTTGTCGGCGAGCGAGAGACGGCTCGCTCAATCTTTGCTCGCATGTCCCTTGCCGGTACCGTCCGTGTTGTTCGGAATGATGGCTGGCCACGTGCCTGGCAAGCCGCCATTCCCGCGATCGGCGGTTCGTCGTGATCGCTCACGCAATCGCCGGCGCTGCGGGAGCAAACCCATGTCGCATCGCTTCCAGAAACGCCCAATCCTCCGGCGACGGCGCGTATCCCTGCGCAACGTTTCCGTACGAGCGGTATCGCACCGTGCGCTTGTACGCGGGCGGAAACAATCGCATCGCCTCCAGCACCAGCAGCTTGCTGCGCAACTGGCGCACCTCGGCGCGCCACACCAGCTCGGGCACTCGGAAGATTCCCTGCTCGCCCAGCTCTCGCAACACGCGCAGACGCACGCGGTTGGAGTGGATCGCCTTGAGCAGAAAGACCTCGCGATCCTCCTGGTTCACCATCAGCACACCCTGGTGGTAGTACCCGCGATGGCGCGACGGGAGTACCAGCCCCATGCGATGATCCTCTCCGATCTGCCCGACGGTTGTCAGGCCTTGCTCGTATCCGATGGATCGCATCAGCTCGGTCCGCGCTCCGAGCGTCGCATGGACGAACGTCGTTGCGTCCAGAAACGTGCTGAACCCGCGCACGCCCTTGGACCGCAGCGCGTTGTCCACCACGTGCGCGTAGGCGCAGGAGAAATCAAACCCCTCGCGCCGCGCGCCATCGATGATCTCCAGACGCCTCGGGTGATACGCATCATCCGCGTCCCACACCACCGACCAGTCGCCGCGCGCGAGCTCAAGCGTGCGTCCTCGCGCGTAGCCGCGCCCGCGGTTGGGGCGGTGCCCGGTGACGCGCACCCGCGGATCGGACTTTGCAATGTCCGCGAGCAGATCGGGCGTGCCGTCCCCCGAACCGTCGTCCACCACGACCCACTCCCAATCCGTATGGGTTTGCATCGCCAGCGAGCGATAGCTCCGCCCAACATGCGTGGCACCGTTGTAGACCGGAGTCAGAACGGAAAGCAGCCCAGTCATGCACCGCTCCTGGCACGCCTCTTTCCGTGGAACCGGCCGCGCCACGCGCGGCCGGTTTGTAGAACGCGCCGCGAGAAGGTACCCCGCCGACGGTGCTGGCACAAGTCCGCGGCCGTCCGATTTCATCCAAGAGGAATCGCCCCTATCCTTTTGCCGTGCGTTGCGGGCGTAGCTCAGCTGGATAGAGCGGCGGTTTCCTAAACCGCAGGTCATTGGTTCGAATCCAATCGCTCGCGTTTCCTTTTTTCAACCTCCGTGGCACGGGCGTCCCGCCCGTGATTTGCGTGGCATGGGCTTCCAACCCCTGCGCTGGGTGTGTGTGTGTGGCGAGGTGATAGTTCGAGTCGGGCTGCTTGTGAGCGAAGTGTTTCGGGCGAAGCGCCCGAACCCGCCGCGGCGGGCCATGAAGAAACCAAAGCATATGGGCTGGAAAGCCCATGCCACGCAGGAGCGAAGGCACATGGGCGGGACGCCCATGCCACACAGGAGCGGAGGCGCATGGGCTGGAAAGCCCATGGCACGGATATGAAAAGCCCCCGCCGGATGGCGGGGGCTTTGGGGGTGTGTACCCGAGATGTAGAACCGCGTGGTTTCAGACGGATGCGATCAGCAGCCGCCAGCGAACCAGTTGGCGAGGAAGTCGAAGATGTTCTGCACGGTCAGGGTGGCGGGGGCACCGGAGCCGCCGACGTTGGCGTAGGGCTCCCCGGCGAACCAGTCGCTCAGGAAGTTGAAGATGTCGGCAACGGTGATGCCGTTGACCTTGTTGTAGTCGCCATAGCAGCAGGGGCTGTTGGAGACGGGCACGCCGTTGCAGAGAGTGCCGGTCGGGAAGTTAGAGCCAGCGGTGCCGCTGGTGATGGAGGCGGCACAGGCCGCGGCCGTAGTGATGGCGGTGGTGCAGGTAGAGCCGCGGCAGCAGACGCCGGGCGGGGTGCAGGGGTTGGGGGTGCAGGAGCCACCAGCCGAGAAGGTCCCGGTGCAGGCGGCGGGGAGCCCGAAGGTGCAGACCTGAGCGTTATCGCAGCAGGTGCCGGGCTGCGGGCAGGTGTTGGGGGTGCAGGTGCCAGCGGCGGTCCAGGTGCCGGAGGTGCAGGCGGCCGCGTCGGTCAGCGTGCAGGAGCCGCTGCTTGCGCAGCATGAGCCGGCGGGGTTGTTGCCGGTGACGATCAGGTTGATCGTTCCGGTGGTCGTGCCGAAGGAGCCGACGCGGATGAAATAGGTCTGACCCGCAGTGAAGGCGAGGGTGGCGATGGTGGACTGCAATCCGCAGGTGTCATCGTTACAGCCGACCTGGGTGAGTGCGGCACACGTGCCGGAGAAGGCGACGAGAACGGTGTCATAGGAGCTGCCGCAGGTGCTGGCGGTGAAGGTGCCGGTGTAGGGAGCGGTGAAGGACCACCACATGCTGGCGAAGGTGCCAGCGGTGCAGGTGCCAGCGACATCGCCAACTTCAGCGGTGGCGAGGCAGCTTTCGGCGACAATACCGGAGTTGATGGCGATGGAGGTGGCTCCGGCGCAGGCATCGTTGGCCGGGGGCGGGTTGCTGCAGGGGTTGGGAGTGCAGGACAGAGCGGTGCCGGAAGTGCCGATGCAGCTGGCGGCGAAAGCGAGCGTGCAGCAGCCGCCAGCCGTGCAGCAGGCCGTGGGCTGCGGGCAGGGCTGGGGAGAGCAGGTCGTAGCGGCGTTCGCGGTCGTGCCAGCGGGGCAGGCCGCGGTGCCGGTCACGGTGCAAGCGCCGGTAGTTGTGTTGCAGCAGGTAGTGGTGCGGCAGGGAGACGCGGTGCAGGTGCCGGTGCCGTTGTTGGTTGTGCCGGCGGGGCAGGCCGCGGTGCCGGTGGTGGTGCAGGCGCCGGTGGCGTCATTGCAGCAAGTAGTTGTGGGGCAGAAGGTAGTGGTGCAGGCGCTGCCGACGCCGCCGTGTACGCCGGTGCAGGAAGCGGCGGTGGTAAAGGTGCAGACGCCGGTGGCGGCGACGCAGCAGGCACCGTTGCAGATGCCGGCGGTGTTGCAGAGGGTGCCGCCGCCGACGAAGACATTGGTGCCGGTGCAGGCGGATTGAGCGGAAAGAATGCAGGTGCTGGTGGAAGAGCAGCAGGCACCGTAGGGCTCGGTGATGATGTCCAGGCGGAAGGTGCCGCCTGTGCCGGTGCTGAAGCGTGCCACGCGGATGAGATAAGTCTGTCCGGCGGTGAGTGTCAGACCGGCGATGGTGGAGGCACCAATGCCGCCGGTGCAGCTGTCGTCGTTGCAGTTGCTGGAGAGGCCGGTCTGGAGATTGTTGGCGCCGGTGATGGGGCAGGCGCTGTGGATGGAGAGCACTGTGTCGAACGCGCCGCCGGTGCCGTTGCCGGTCTGGGTCACGGAGTTGCAGGTGGTGAAGGTGTAAGACAAAGCGCCACTGGTGGGGGTGAAGGAGTACCAAACGTCACGGCTGGAGGAAGCGCAGACGGCGGGTGCAAAGGCCGTGGTGTCCGTGGAGCTGTTGTTCTGGCCAAGCGTCTGCAGCGGGAAGGGGCCAGAACCGGAAAGGACGGCCGCGTTCGCACAGAGATCGTTGGCCGGAGCGGGGCAGGGGTTGGTGGTGCAGGTGGTGCCGGTTCCAGCGTAGGTGAAGGCGCAACCGCTGGGGCCGGTCACGGAGCACACGAAGGTGGTGGTGTTGCAGCAAGCGCCAGAGGGGCAGACGGTAGCGGCGCAGGTGGCGCCCGCGGTACCGAGCGTGCCGTTGCAGGTGCCGCCGGTAGTGGCGACAAGGGTGCAGGCGGCGGTGCTCGCGTCACAGCAGGGTGTGGCGCAGGGATTGGGGGAGCAGACGCCCGCGGCAGTGAAGACACCGGTGCAGTTGGCTTGGAAGCCGACCGTGCACGCCGTGGCGACGCAGCAAGAGCCGGAAGCGGGGCATGCGATCGCGCCGCAGATGGCGTTGTCGCCCTGGTAGACGCCGCTGTTGCCAGCGCACTGGCCAGCGGTTTGCGCTGCGCAGGTTCCGTTCGGGAGGCAGCAGGCGCCGGTCGCGCAGGGGTTGGGATTGCAGGAAGAACCAGGGCCGCTGAAGATGCCGCCGGAGGCCAGGCAGCCAACAGCATCACCAGAGGTACACGCGCCAGCGTTGCAGCAGGCACCGATCACCGGGCACTCGCCGATGGGTGTGAACTGGAACGAGGCGTTGGAGATGACCGAGGCGTTGGGGACCAGCACGCCGACGGTGCCGGAGACTTCCTCAAGGCCGCAGACGTTGGGGACGCCAGCGTTGAGCGTGGCGTAGCGATACTCGATGACGTTGGTGGACTCGTTGAGGATGAGCTCGAAGGTGTTGGTCGTGAGGAAACCGAAGGGAACGTACTGGTCCCACTGGATCACGAGTTGGCGATTGGGCGCGGTGCCCTTGACGAGCTGCCAGCAGTTCTTGCCGGTGCCGTTGAGGTCGCGCCGGTAGACGGATGTAATCATGTTGGGGACGGCGATGGCTGGGATGGTCTCGCCGGTGCCGTAGTTGGTGGCGGATGCCTGGGCGTAGAAGGCGGCCCAGCCGTTGGAGTTCACGGAGTAGCGGACGATCGGGGAGCCGAAGTAGAAGAAGGGGAAGGGAGTGAGCTGCACGGCCTGCGAGGCATCGTCGGCCTGGGCGGTGGTCAGGTTGATGCGGCCGACGGTCTGCGTTGTGAGGTCGTCGAAGGCGACGGCATTGGAGGTCATGGTGTAGGTGCCGGCGGTGCAGAGCGTGAAGTTGCCGCCATAGGTGCCGCCCGCAGTTGCGCACGCGGTCGCGGAGAGCGTGCGGCACTCGCCGGAGGCGAGGCAGCAGGCGCCGGTCAGCGTGGCGCAGACATTCGCGGGGGACGCGCTGTTGCGAGCCAGGGGGGTGGCGGGCGCGGCGAAGTCGGTGAAGTTGTTGTTGTCATCGGTGCAGCCGCCGTTGAGGCGCTTGACCGAGAGGATGGTGGAGAGGTTCACGCCGGTGGCGGCGCCACCCTCAAAGCCGTTGGTGGTCGCGCCGTAGCCGACGAAGTCAACGACGCCGTTGGTGCCGGGGGCGAATGCTGCCTGGCCAGCGGTGAGCACGGTCTGGTTGGCAACGAGTGCAACCTTGCCGGTGGTGGACGCAAGGTCAAGCGTGCCGGAGAGGTCGGCGACTGGCGGGGCGACGCCGCTGGTGCCGGTGGCTCCGAGGAAGAGGTAATAGCTACCGGGCGCGATGGAGCCGGTGAGATTGACCTTGGTCCAAGTGGTGCCGGTGGTCGCGGCGTACTGGAGTGAGTACGTGGAGAGGTTCACAGTGGTGGTGCCACGGTTGAACAACTCGACGAAGTCGCGGGTGTAGGTGGAGCCAGCAGCGCTAGCGCCGCCGTAGATCTGACTGACCACCACTTGGCCGTTGGCTGTGGAACAACAGAGCGCGGACAGAGCGGCCATTGCGGCCAGCCCGGACCTCATACAATTCCTCAAAGACATACGAACCACCTTTCTTCCAGTTATGGAAGGAACCCGAATGACGAGCGTCGTGTCGGCGAAGTGCCGACGCGACGCATCTCACCATTTCTGTAACGAGACAACGTCCCGAAATATCACGAGGGAAAAAAGACACGAGCGAAGCACGACCGCGAGATGAAAGGATCGTGCAAAAGAGGATGGGACTTTGGGCGTAGCGGCCAAAGGCGACACAGACGCTCTAGTTTGCCGGAGAAGTGGGATTTGTCAATGCTTTTTTACCACCTTTCTGCGGGGATTCTACTCGGGTCTGGGGGTTACCCCTAAAAAAAAGCCAATTATGCTGATTTGAGTCCGGGATGACTTTCGCCGATGACCAGAATTACCCGATTTAGGGTGGACCGTATGACCCACCTGTTTCCGGGCATTTCCGCGAGGTCACATGCCGACTGCCAACTCATTTCAGCCGACGAACTCGATGACACAGACCACCCGCAATCGGGGATTGGCGGCCGCAACGGTTGCGGCCCGGGCGGGGCGAGCGGGGGCGCTGTTTGCGGAGATGGAGACGCTGGAGCCGCGGCAACTGATGGTGGCTGATCCGGTGAGCATCGCGCATCCGACGTGGTTTGCCAACTACGGGGCGGTGGTGGTGGATGGCGTTGTGAACGACGCGGAGTGGGCGGGATCGACGCCGATCTTCCGGGCCCAGGCGAACCGGACGGACTCGGCGGTGACGGCGCGGGTGAAGTACACGGAGCTGGGGCTGTACGCGGCGTTTGAGGTATCGGACCAGTATCTGTGGGCGGATGGCGGCGGCGGGGGAAGCGGGACGCGGTACGACTGGTTCAACGACGACTCGATCGCGCTGTTCTTTGATCCGTCCAACACGAGGAAGCGGCTGCTGACACCGGCGGGGCGTGCGCTGGGCTTCAACATCGCGCCGGTGAACGGGCCGGAGACCGGCTCGGGCGCGGTGACGCGGTACAACTACATCCGGGGCAACAACCCGACGGGACGCGATGGGGACTACGACGGTGTGCAGATGAACCCGTACGGCGCGCTGACGCCGGGGATGACGTGGAAGACGGTGCTGCACGGCACGCTGAATAACAACTCGGACCTTGACCAGGGCTGGACGACCGAGGTGTTCCTGCCGTGGGAGACGATCGGGATGGATCGCGCGCCGATCAACGGGCAGGCGATCACGATGACGTTCTCGGTGTTGCTGGACGACACGGGCGGGGCACGCGACGCTTCGACGCACGACGCGGATAGCAGCGCGACGACGCGGTTTGGGCCACGGACGCTCGATGACCAGATCAACGGGACCGAGAGCAGCTTCAACGTGGCGATTCCGGGGATGGAGGGGCCGATCAACTACGCGTGGCTGGTGTTCAGCGATGCGCGGACCAATGACAAGCCGAACCCGGTGATCAACCTGAGCGCGGCGAACGTGGACGGGTATGGGGCGCGGCTGAACTTTCTGTCTCCGGCGGCGAGCAGCGCGGTGATGGTGCTGGGGCCGGCGAAGCGCGGCGGGACGGCGGCGTATGACATCCGCTGGTCGCACATGCCGATCACCAATGAGCTGGAGTGGGACAGCGCGACGATCGTGAGCAACACGTATGTGCCGCACCCGCGTGGGCAAGCGGAGTCCTTGCGGATCAACAATCTGGAGCCGGGGCAGACGTACTACATAGCGGTGCGCGCGGCGGACGGTGCGGGGCGGCTGAGCGACATCCGGCAGGTGATCTTCGCAACACAGACGGATGTGCAGGACACGTCCAACGGGCAGTGGTTGCTGCCCAGCCCGAACGGCGGCTCGCTGGTGACGGAGGCGGGCGATCCGTTCGTGATGGTCGGGTCGGCGATCATTCCGAGCAACTACTACGTGCGGAATCTGTACAACGGAAACGTCTGGAACGCGGGCGCGGGGCGCATGACCAACTTCACTGTGAACCCGGGCAGCGAGGGACCGGCGGCGGGGTTCTTTGATTCGCTGGCGGCGAGCGGCGTGAACACGCTTCGGGTGACGTTGGAGTGGCTGGCGCTGCCGACGGCGGGGCAGGGCTCGCTGCCGGATGGCAACTACTGGATCGAGTACCCGAAGGGGCACTACAACCCGGCGATGAAGGACTATTTGCAGAGCGTGATGGCGGAGGCGGCGCGGACGGGGATCCGGTTGATCCTCAAGCCGTTCGACACGTTCAACTACAAGGGGCTGTTCAACCTGACGCCGTATTCGACGGCCAATGGCGGGCCGCTGACGACGATTGATGACTTCTTCCAGAACCCGGTTGTGAAGGACATGACGATCGACCGGATGAAGACGATCATTGATTGGGTGCATGAGAGCCCGGCGGCGACGAGCGTGATCGGCATTCAGTTGCCCAATGAGTGGGACAACTGGCAGTGGACTCTGAACCCGCGCGGCGACGGGGACCCGAGCCGCATGCAGGAGATGCGGGACCGGAGCAAGACGATGCTGCGAATCGCGGCGGCCGTGAAGCAGTACGACCCGAGCATGAACATTATCAGCAGCACGAACGGGATTGTGCCGCACGGCGCGGTGGCGCGGGCGCTGTTCCTGGGTGACAACATCGACATGCTCACGCCGCACTGGTACACGACGACGACGGCGGAGCCGGTGAACAGTCCGGACGCGGACAAGTCGATCCGGCCGGTGACGGACTACGCGGCGGTGGCGGGATACTGGCAGAGCAACAAGCGCGACAACCGGGTGATCAACAACGGCGAGTGGGGGCTGGTGAAGTGGCAGTGGGACACGGGGCGGGTGTACTACACGGGTGTGTCGGCGAACCCGAACCCGGCGAAGCCGTGGACGGTTCAGAACGATGTGGACTTGTATCGCACGACGAGCTGGACGCAGATCGCGCTGGGGCTAGGCGGCAGCGGGCTTCGGCTGGGCGGCCAGGAGATGCGCGACCTGGTGCCGAGCAATATTGGTGTGAGCACGACGGGATATCTGCCGCTGCCCCTGCCGCAGGGGATGCGGGATATTCAGCAGTCGGTGGTGAGCTTCGCGGGCGATTCACCGATCGGGTTTGACTATGGAAGGTACAACGCGAACACGCTGGCGGGGCGGCTGTCGGTGACGGGCACGAGCAAGCGATTGGTGACGGTGGGCTCGACCGATGGCACGCAGGGCATGGTGTATGTGACGCAGGACCTGAACCGCACGACTGGCGAAGTGGGCACGGCGGCGCTGAGCATCGCGGGGCTGAGCAGCTCGCTGGTGTGGAACGTGGAGTTCTGGTCCACGGGCGCAAACAGCGTGATGCTGGATGTGCAGTGGGGGCTGAGCGTGGTGAGCGGGAAGCTGTCGATGGTGCTGCCGAGCTTCGCGCAGGATGTGATGGTGCGGTTCAGGACGAATCAGTTGTAAGGGAATGTGGGATGGGCGATGTTGGATGTGGGATGGAAGGAGGGGGAGAGGGGGAGATGTTCGTGCTTGAGTACCACCACGCTCCGCGCGGCGATTCATCTGGGTCGGGATTGGAAGAACACCACGCGGGGCGTGGTGGCACCCGGGGTGCCGCATTGGGCGCGCTGGTCATGTGGGATTCATCTCGGCTTCGCGCGGCGCGGGGTGATGTGCGGCGTGTGTCGGGGGTTCGGGGGGATTGTGTTGGGCTGTGACGGCGGGTGAGCGGGAAGAGTGGTCCGATATCGGGCGGGCGCGTGGCGAGTGGACGGGCATGGGCCATGATTGGGGTGTGCAACGAACAACTGAAAAACCAGACGGGTGCGTGGGCGCGGTGCGCACGATGCACGCGATGCGATCGACCGGGGTGTGGACGATCGCGATGGGCGTGCTGGGCGGCGCGATGATGTTGGGCGGGTGCGGAGCGCCGATGCAGCGGGCCGCGCGCCCGGGAGATGGGCGCGGCGGGCAGATGGAAAGCAGGGAATCACGGGAATCATGGGAATCATGGGAATCATGGGAAGGAAGTGGGGGGAGCTGGGCGCTGGTGATGCAGTCGCCGCGGACGGCGCAGATGCTGGCGGGGACGGATGCGAGGTCGGCCGCTGAGTATTTAAGAAACGACGCGGCACTTGGTGTCGGGCGCGATGGGCCGCTGCTGGCGACGAATGAATGGCCGGAGCGCGAGCGGTCGGACTTGTACTACGCGCGGCGAGTTCAGTTGGAGACGCGGGCGAGCGAGCTGCTGTACTTTGATACCGGGAGCAGGTACGGCGGGTATCGCGGGGGATATCGCGGCTCGTATGGAAGTGGTGGTGGTGGATATGAGCGCGGGAGCGGGACGTGGGGGTTTTGGCAGTAGGCGCGGATGGTGGATGCCTAGTCTGGTTTGATTCCAACGCGGTGCTTTGTTTGGAAGCGCTGATTCTCGATATCATCTGTGTGAATCTGGACCTTCAGGGTTGCAACTTATGCGGAACAGAGTTAGCGTGTGATACGGACGGAGCGAGAGACGGGAACTCCCCATGACGCTTCGCCCTCTACATTCATTTCTCGGGATAGGCGCCGTGCTTGCGACCGTGGCGTGCTGTGCGGCTGACATTGATCCAAACTCGGGGATCAACTTTGTGCGCGTTGGGGCGGTGGGAAACGCGCCGTGGATGGGCACAAATCCGCCGCTACTCCCCGGTCAGGACATGGCACTTGGCCGTGGCCGGGTGAACTACGAGTACAACATCGGCAAGTTCGAGGTGACGACAGCGCAGTGGTCAGCATTTTTCAACGCCGCGTTTGATCGTGCACCGGCGGATCGTCTCCCGTGGCTGTCGCCGCCGGGCCATTGGGGAGCGGTTCCCGCGGCTGCCACGGTAGCGGGAGGGCAGCGGTGGTCGGTTCCTGCGGGCAAAGAGATGCGCCCGGTAGGGAACATTTCGTGGCGGATGGCCGCGATGTATTGCAACTGGTTGCACAACGACAAAGGCACGGATCGGAGCGCGTTCCTGAACGGGGCGTACGACGTGAGCCAGTTCAGCGGCACCGATTTTTTCACGGACCAGCTCACGCACAACACGGGCGCACGGTATTGGATACCGACCTGGGACGAGTGGATCAAGGCGGCACACTACGACCCGAACAAGACTGGTCCGGGGCAGGGCGGGTACTGGTTATACAGCACGAGATCGGATCAAGCACCGATCGGGGGGCCGCCGGGGGTTGGGCAGGCCAACTACGGATGGCGGGATGGCACGAATAGCCAGTGGACCACGCTGCTTGGGGCGTATCCGCAGACGCAGTCTCCGTGGGGGTTGCTGGACGCAAGCGGCGGCACGGCGGAGTGGACGGAAGGGACGCTCGTCGGCTTCCAGAACAGTCACTTTCGTGTGTATGAAGGCAGCTATTGGGGAAGTCCTCCTGGGGCTGCCGTCAACGATTCGATTTATGCCGCAACCACTGCTGCATATCCAGGGCTCGATTTTCTTGATTTGGGGTTCAGAATCGCGAGTGCAGTGCCGAGTCCCCCCTCGGCATTTGTGCTGATCTCGCTTGCCGCGCTTCAGGCGCGGAGAAGGAGACGCGATGCGAACTTTACTCATGCTCGTGGCGATGGTGGCGATCGGCCTTTTTGCGATCCCGGCAATGGGCCAGCCGATCCGGGTGACGGTGCGCGGCATTGACAATCAGGAACGGCAGGTTGGGCCGCTGCACAACTCCGGTGAACCGATCACCCTGACGACGCAGGAACTCGCCAACGCCGCGAGGTCTGTCGGAAATCCGTGGTACAGTTTTCAGTTCGTCCGCATCTACGACACAAACTCCGCGAACGGCGGTGTTCCGGTCGCGGATATCGGCCCAGTGATCGTGCAGCCGAACTCGCTGCTGCCCTCGCAACTTCGGGTGCTCGTCGCGCCTCCGCCGACGGATCAGTTTGGATCGAACGGGCAAGCGGACTTCAACACCAGCCCGGAATCGCAAATGCTGTTCCCCGGGGCAAGGAGTTTTCGATCGCTCAGCGCAGCGGGTTGTACGGGTGTTCGTTGCGCCATCGCGGTGACCAACGACATCGGCCTTGCTAGTGCGAATCCCCGCGACCAGATCAACGTGGCTCAGGCGTATCGCTTGCAGGCGCGAGGTCAGACGGATGGAAGCGGGTTTGTGACGCACGGCGGGAACGTCTATGCGGACGTTGCAGCGAACATGGGCGCGGATGAGTTTGGCTCGGGAACGGACTTTGGCGGTTGGGATGCGGTTGGATTTGTCTTGGCTGGACAGAGTGTGCAGGGAAACATTTCTGCGACAGGTGCTCCGCCATCCTCGGCGGGTAACCTCCTCCGCAACGGCATCGCAAAGATGCTTGTCGGTCTGGGGCCGATCCAGACTTCGGGAACGGTATTTGGCATTTCCGGAGACGTTCGAGCCGAACGCGGCAAGATCGGATCGATCTTGTGCAATGGCCCGATTGGCACGGTGGCCCGTCGTTCGCAGATTTTGGCCGCGAACGGCATTGATGAGGTTCGGGTGGTTCAGATCGACCCCAACTCTGGAACGTTTACTCAAGCGGCACCGCACGACATCAATGCGGACATTGTCGCGAATCTGGAGTTCCAGCCCACGAACGGAGCGACCTTCGACGCGGTCGTGAAATATGTACAGACAGACGGGGCATTTTCAGGGTCTCTGCAAGCGGGAAACATTCCGTCAGCGGGAACAATTCCGTCCGGGGTGCTTGTCCGGGGTGCGGTGAACGCTCCCATTACGATCATGTATGACTTGGAGAACGCGAGCATCATCGGCGCCACGTTCACGCAGCCGATCTGGATCGGAATCAAGAGTAAGGGTGTCATAGTGGCCACCGATCCTGTCAACGGCACAATCTCGCAGTTGCAGATCGGGTACGAGACAAACACGCCGGACGCATATCTGGGCAAGCCACACGGGATGGCTGGCATCGACTGTGAACCGATTCTGCCGACGCTCGCCTCACCGATCAATCAGTTCGACGCAGACGACTGGCTGCGACCGACGGGAGGCTGCTCGGACGGCGGCACCTCGGAATCGATTGTTCGCGCTCGGACGATCGGAGCGATACGCATCCACTCCATGAGTACCCGATACGATGGCGAGGCCCGGAAAAACTTTGTGCCGCGCATTGAGGGTGAGACGATTTCCTCGATCGAGATCGGCGATCTGCGCGAGGGAATCGTCTGGTCCGGGCGCATGGAGTTTCTTGCGGACGGAACGCGGAACAACGATGTGACCAACGATTATGCGAGCATCGGCACACTGACGATCGGCACGGTCGGGCCGTCCGCGGATGTCTGGTTTCAAGGATGCCCGCGCGCGAGTTTCACTGGTGATGTGTTCGGCGAACTCCATCTACCTTTCCTCACGTCGAGTCAGAAGGTGATCGTTTCCGGTGGCCTGCTCAACTATACGAACTGCGGTTGCTTCTCGTTCAATGTCAACACATGTCCGTATCCGGCGGTCATGGGAAGCACAACCGAGACCGAGCCGCGGGTGACTGCGTGTGCAACTCGCGGGGCCATCCGCATCCGGGGCACGCTTGGGCTGATGGGGCAGATCGTGCTGAATGCCGCTGACAATGATCCAACCGGATTGTGGCTGGGCGATGTGATCGTCGGAGAAGATGGTCTGAGCTCTCCTATCACGATCAGTCCGGATCGGCCGGTGGCGTCGGGGGATCAGGCGCCGTATTACCGGAGGACGCCAGCGAGTCTGGGTGGCGGCGCGATTGGGTTGGCACCGTTCCATTTGTACGAAACAGCGTGCTCGCCTGAGCAAAACCTTGGGGTATCGGTTGCCAACAGACGGTTCGCGACGATTACGAACTCCCAGTTCGTCGGAACTGGTGCGCCCATCCTGCTCAGTGCGAGGTCGTACGGACCGGTTGAGGCACGCTCAGCGAGCGGGGCACAGATTCCCTGGCAGGCATCCAACGGCACTTCCAATGCGGTCGCTATCTTTGCGGTGGATGAGAACAACCACTCTCAGATGATCGACGCCACCAAGCTTTTCGGAATTCACGGTCCGGGTGAATCTGGATGGAACGGGGACGCTCGCACCATCGGGCTGTCGCCGCGTGCGCAGTATGTGCCCAAGCCGGGCGTGTACTGCATGGTGCCGCTGAATGTCCGTTGTACAGACGTTGTCGGACTGCCACCTGTCGAGTGGATCGATCCGTACTTCTTTCGGGTTGCGCCTGACTGCAACTTCGACGGCGCGAACGACTACTTGCAGGTGTTCAACAACCCCGGCACGTACGACCCGGACGGCGATGGCATGATCTGCACTTCGACGGCTGGAAAGAACATCTGCCGAGCCGACTTCAACAGAAACGGGCTCATTGAAGTTCAGGATATCTTCGACTTCTTGAGTGCCTGGTTTTATCCATGCACGCAGGCCCAACCGTTGCCTTCGCCGTGCAGACAGTCGGCGGACGTGAACGACTCTGGCTCCGTTGATATTCAGGATGTCTTTGACTTTTTGAGCTACTGGTTTGCGGCCAATGACGCGGTCTGCCATTTGAACTGAGTGGGCCAGCAACATCGTCTCTCATGCGGCGTTCATCAGAAATGGTGAACGCCAGCTTTTCTTGGGTGCCATGACCGCTATTTGCGACGGCGCACCATGCGCAGGCCCGACCACGTCTCGTCAATCGCGCAGACTTTGTTGTCCACCAGGCCGGAGGGGAGGCAGAGTTCGCGGATGGCGTTCTCGGTGATGTCGGTGGGGACGCCGGAGGATTTCTTCGGCCAGGCGATCCAGATGCCCGCGCCGGGTTGCTGCGAGAGCCGCGGGGCGGACTGGGTGAAGCGTTTCGTCAAGTTCGCGCGTGTGGTGACGAACAGCACCAGCACATCTATTGGCTGCTTGCCCTTCAATCCGCGCACTGGGTCAACGTCGTCGGGCAGACCTGCGAGCAAGGACTCAAATCCTTCGGGCGCGTTGACGAGCGCGAGAGAAAAGCCCGGCTTGACGCCGAGCTTTTTGGCGAGGGGTGTTTCTGAGTAGCCGGCCATCAATCACCACAAACTCTTGAAGGGTGGCACGGGCGGCTTGCCCGCCCGTGGTGTTGCAACAGACGCCCAAGCACTGGCGGGCAAGCCGCCAGTGCCACCCTAGCACCCCCTCATTCAACTCACACCGGCGCGGCGATTCCGGCTTCGGCGGGCTTGGCCTCTGTCACGCGCTGGATATCGGCACCGAGTGAGCGGAGGCGGGTCTCCATCTGCTCGTAGCCGCGATCCAGGTGATAGACGCGGTGCACGATGGTTGTGCCCTCGGCCGCGAGGCCGGCCAGCACCAGCGCGGCGCTCGCCCGCAGGTCGCTCGCCATCACCGGCGCGCCTATTAACTTCCGCACGCCGGTCACAACCGCCGTCGCGCTCTGGCGCATGATCTTCGCGCCCATGCGGCTCAGTTCGGGGACGTGCATGAAACGCTCGGGGTAGATGCGCTCGGTGATCATGCTGTTGCCATCCGAGAGCGCCAGCAGCGCCATGAACTGGGCCTGCAAATCCGTCGGAAAGCCGGGGTGCGGCTGCGTGGTAATCTCCACCGGGCGGAGCACGCGCGAGCAGGTGACGCGGGCGGTAGCACGCATGTGGTCCTTGCCTGTATGCGTGATCTCAACGTTCACACCGATCTTGCTCAGCGTGTCGATGGCGGCCATGAGGGCATCGACGGGGCAGTTTTCCAGCGTGATGTCGCCGTTGGTGATCGCCGCGGCGGCCATGTATGTGCCCGCCTCGATGCGGTCCGGGATGATGCGGTGTTCCACACCCTTCAGCCCCTCCACGCCATCAATAATGATGCGCGGCGAGCCAGCCCCGCGAATCCGCGCTCCCATCGCGTTGAGCATATTCGCCAGATCGACGATCTCCGGCTCGCACGCGGCACACTCGATGACGGTTTGGCCATCCGCCAGCGTCGCGGCGGACATGACGTTGGCGGTGCCGAGTACGGTTGAGCCGAACGGCCCGCCGAGGAAGACGCGAGCGCCCTTGAGCCGCCCGCCCTTGCCACCGGGGACGCGGGCGACGATGTCGCCCTGATGAAGCGTAATTTCTGCGCCCAGGGCTTCCATGCCGCGCAGGTGGAGGTCCACCGGGCGGTCGCCGATGGCGCACCCGCCGGGCATGGAGATTCGGGCGAAGCCGCGCCGCGCAAGCATCGGGCCGAGCACACAGATGCTGGCCCGCATGGTGCGGACGATGTCGTAGCGGGCGTGGCTCTGGCTCTCATCTTCGGCGTGGATGAGCATGGTGCCGCCGGGTGCAGTGGCATCGGCGGCGGGGCTGAACTCGACTTTGCAGCCGAGTTCGGCCAGCAGGCGTTGCATGTTGCCGATGTCCGAAAGTTCGGCCACGTCGCGCAGCAGCACCGGCCGGTCCGTCAGCAGGGCCGCGGCCATGATCGGCAGGGCCGCGTTCTTGGAGCCCTTCACGCTGATGGTTCCGCACAGCCGCTTCCCGCCGGTGATGACAAACTGATCCAAGGTGCCGCTCCTCCGTGAGTGTTCAGGATACCGCCCCGCCCCTGTCGGTTGTAATGGGTGGTCCGCCGCTCCGCGGCGGTTCTTTTGTCCGTGGCATGGGCATCCTGCCCATGTTCCGGTGAACTGTTCCGGCGAGTCGTTCCGCGAGTGCAAAGAACGGCTCGCCGCACGGCCCGTTCAATCGGCCAGCACGCACCGAAAACCGCACCTTTATCGCCCCCGGGCGCACAACTCGCACAGGCCGCGTTGGCCACACCCCATCAACATGATTTCCACTGGCGAACTGGCCACTGGAATTAGACATCTTCGCTGTCCGCGAACGCTGAAGGCCATATGGGGTGGCCAACCGCCGTTCGCTCCTGCAAGAAGGAGTCCACCATGTGCAAGACCCGCCACTCGTCCAACGCACTGCTCTTGGCTGTTGCCGGCATCGGCTTCGTCGCCGGCGCATATAGCGTGCTCGGCCCGCGAAACGCCAGCGGCGACCCGACCAGCACCGCCGTTGCGGACGGGCTGCCCGATGTGATGACCTTCAACGCGGTCATCCGCGACTTCAAGGCGGGAAATCAGACAGGTGGGCACCCGGACTTTGAGACTTATGGCCATTCGGATGCCAGCATCGGGCTGATTGCAAGCACGCTGGACTCGGATGGCAAGCCGGTCTTCGCCGATGCCTATGGATACGACGGCTGCAACGGCTTCAAGAACGCGGCGGGGCAGCGCATTCTCCCGTCGTTCGCGTCTCAAACTCTGGGCGATACGGTGGGCACGCTGGCCAAGAGCACCGCGAAGCAGCTCACCAGCAGCGAGGCGTTCGGGCAGTGGTACCGCGATACCACCGGCGTGAATCTCTCACGGTCGGTGCCGCTGCGGCTCAACCGCGTGGCGGGCACCCGACGCTACGTCTTCGATTCGGCGGTGGATGAGCCGTACAAGACCCGCGGCGGGTTCTATCCCATCAACGGCGACCTGTTCGGCAACTACTCCACCACCGGCAAGAACTACCACTTCACCACCGAGGTGGAGTGCCGATTCGTGTTCAACCGCGCGGACAACTCCGTGTTCAACTTCACGGGCGATGATGATCTCTGGGTGTTCATCAACAACAACCTCGTGATGGACCTGGGCGGCCTGCACGGCAAGCAGGCGCAGTCGCTGGAAGTCAATCGCGTGCCCGCGCTGGTGGACGGCCAGGCGTACACGCTCAAAATCTTCCACGCCGAACGCCACACCACGGACTCGAACTTCCGCATTGAAACGTCGTTGCAGCTTGTTCCGGCCGCGCTTCCGCCGACCAGCGGATTGCAGGACTGAGCCCCTCGCACGTTCTCCAGTGTTCAACCCAGCCCCATTTCACACGTCGCCCGGTCCTTGAGTGGCCGGGCGATGTTGTTTTTTGTTGGTTGGTGCGCGTGCGATCGCGTGTTGCTGGCACTGTTGAATCCACGGTCTGGTTCGGAAACTGTACGCTCGTCCCAGAATGTCGCGTTGGGATCGTGCCCGCGCCGCTCGCCGCGGTTTCTCGCGCGGCACGGCCCGCACACGCCGCACGCACGCGCGATGAATCGCACACTTCGCTTGCATTGTGCGTCGCTGATTTGCATATTTGTTTCGGAGTCCAATCCGCGGCCCATCGTCGCGGGGAGGAGAGGGTGGGACGGAGCATGAAGCGCCGCCCCGGCTCCAGTTCTGGTGGCATACATACGCCCGGACCCGGCAGGACGCCGGATCCGGGCCCACGAAGGGGATTTATCTATGAATCGCACGCTCGTCAATGCTCGCACGATCTCCGGCGCCGGCCTGCTCGCGGTCATCGCGTCCGCGGGCATCGCGTGGCACGCCACGGGTGTGGTCACCACGACCACCGATTCGTATTCCAATCTGCCCGCCACGCTCACGCTCAGCGGCACCTGCCGCGACTTCAAGTGGGCCAGCGAGAGCGGCGGGCACTCGGACTATGAGTGGCAGCCCACGGCGGGCTACGGTCACTATGTCGGCTCGGTGGCCGATCTGCTGGATGTGGACGGCAAGCCCGTGTTTGCTTCCACCGGATACAAGGTGACGACCGAGGCAACGGATGCTTCCAGCCGCAACATCATGTCGGTCGCGAAGTCCTACATCACCGCCAAGAGCGGGGACAAGGCGGGCGCGAGGTCCAGCAGCACGGGCGGCTCGCTGCACACTTCCTCGGCGTTTGCGCAGTGGTACCGCGACACCCCGGGCGTGAATCTCTCACGGAACATTCCCATCACGCTGGTGCGCCAGACCAACTCGAATCTGTACTCGTTCTCGGATCAGACGGACGCGACGTATCAGGGGCGCGGCGGGTTCTTCCCCATCAACGGCGACCTGCTGGGCAACTCGCCCGGGCAGAGCAAGAACTTTGGCTTCTCGTTTGAGCTCAACACCAACTTTGTGTACACCCGCAACTCCGGCCAGGTGTTCACGTTCACCGGCGACGATGATGTGTGGGTGTACATCGACGGCAAACTGGTGATCGACATCGGCGGCGTTCACTCGGCCGTCAGCCAGACCATCGAGTTGGACCGCCTGAACTGGCTGACCGACGGCAATCGCTACTCGTTCAAGCTCTTCTTCGCGGAGCGCCACACCACGCAGTCCAACGTGCGCATCGATACGACCATCAACATGCAACCGGCCCCGCTGCCGGCGACGAGCGGGCTCTACGACTGATTCGTGGGTGGCCCGCCGCTCCGCGGCGGACTCGACTCGAACACTCTCTCGCCCGACGCCCGCGCCCAGTCGCGGGCGTTGGTCATTTTGTTATCGAGTTCGTGCCCTGGGTTCGGATTCGTGCCACGGGTTGTCCGCCGCGGCGGACGAACCCGTGGCACGCAAGAACACGACTTGGACGTGCCACGGGTTCGCTCGGCGCTTCGCCGGGCAACCCGTGATGTTGGAAGCGATGCGTGGGAGCGCGGAGAATCGTGTACTCGCTTCGCGCATCACGGGTAGACCACTCAAAGCAGCGGGCGAACCCGTGGCACGGTGAGCCGTGGCCCGGTGGGCAACACCGTGGGCGGGCAAGCCGCCCGTGCCACCCACTGACTCATTTACTCACTTGATCACATTCGCCAGCTCATCACTCCAGATCTTGTACCCCATCGGCGAAAGGTGCAGGAAGTCCGGCATCAGGACCGGCGGGAGTTCGCCGCTGGGCTTGAGAAACTTCGGGCCGATGTCGATGTAGTGGATGTGCCGCGGGTCGCGCGCGGCGATGGTCTGGAGGCGTTTGTTGATCGCGTCGATGGTGTCGCGCTGCGGGCTGGGCCATTGGCCGCGGGGGAAGACGGCGAACAGAGCGATCTCGGCCTTGGGCAGCCCGGCGCGGAGCTTGTTGATGATGGTCTCGTTGCCCGCGGCGATGTCGGCCGCACTATCTCCATTGGGGCCGCCGCCGGTATTATTCGTGCCGATCATCAGCACGACCCACTTGATGTTGTTGTTCGATGCGGAGAGGGCGTCCATGAGTCCGTTATCGAGGCGACCGATGACGTGCTGCGTGCGGTCGCCGCCGATGCCACAGTTCACGCCGTGGCGCGGCTCCCAGATGTTCTTCCACGCATCCTTGCCCGCGCCGGCCCAGCCCTCGGTGATGGAGTCGCCGATGAAGGCGATCTCGTTGCCGCCCTGCGATGCCTCGGCGACGATGCGCTTGTGGCGCTCCATGAGATTGCCGTCGGTGCGCAGGTCGGACATGGTGGTTTTGGGTGCGGGCGCTGGGGGGGCGGTGGGTGCGGTTACGACGGGCAAGGGCTGTGCAAGGGGTGCGGGCGCGGCCGCGCCGGATGAGTCGTGCAGCGGCGGCGCGGTCGGTTCCTTCGGCGGAGTCGGCGCGGAGTCCTTCGGCAGCGGCGGGGCCGTGGGGTGGTCCGGCGGCGGTGGGGCGCTAGAGGTGTCGTGTTTGGAATGGTCGGAGCAGCCGCAGAGCGGGGCGATCAGCAGTACAGCGGCGGTCAGAAACGCGCGAGGATGGTGGTGCATCATGCCGGGAATGTACCACGGAAACGCGAGGGACGTGTGAAGGTTCTCTCGCCGCGGCGGAAAAAGAGACGCTTGATTCGTGAATCAGCAACCAGCGAACCATGCGCCGAGGAAGTCGAAGATGTCCTGTGCGCTGAGGCCGTAGCCATTGAAATCCGCGCGGGGGTCTGCGGCGAGCCAGGCGTTCAGGAAGTCGTAGATGTCGGCGGGAGTCAGAGAGCCGGAGGCGTTGAAGTCGGCGGGACAGAGACGTTCGGTGAACTCATAGCATCCCAGATCGAGATATGGAGTCAGCCCCGTGCCGTGGTTGACCACCGTTGGTGCATCGAAAGGTGAAGTGCCATCCAAGTCTCGATAGTCATTCGATGGATACTCATTTGAACTGCCTGCGGTGTCGATCGCGGGCGAACTCGCCAGCAAGTGATAGTTGTTGTCTCGCCAAGTTGCTGGATCGTTGTCGGTACCACGGGGCAGCACAAACGCGGGATCGCCCGCTCGCACAGAAACTGGGAAAGATGGGCTCGACGTGACCGAGATGCCACTTTGGCCATTTGAGAATAGATTGGAAGAGTCAATGTCGTCTTGGAATATCTGCGCCGCTGCGACGTGAACAAACGCCGACGGGTATGGTGCGCCGCCTCCGGGCGCAAAGACGCAGTTTCGCAGCGAGATGCGAGAGCCAAGCAGCACCGCGATCGCCGGGCGTGGCAGCGTCGGATGGGCCACGAATGTACAGTGCGAAATCTCCGAAGTCGAAAAGCCATTGCACACAATCGCGCCGGGACCCTCGCAGAGGTTGTCGGCAAAGAGACATGTCAAGACGTGCATCGGGAAAGCATCCGCAACCATTCCGCCGATGAGTCCCGGCGAGAACTCGGGGACGAATACTGAGCGAACCCGATTCCCGCGAAACTCGCAACGGATCAGGAACGGAGTCGCTCCGAACACTGTTGGTGCCTCGATCGTTGAGTTTCCAAATACTTTGCAATCGAACATCAAGACGATCGGACCGCGAACGATTGGTGTACCAAGCCCGGCCAAATTCTGCTCGAGTCGGCATCGATGCAGAATGACATTTCTCTGAATCACTTGGCCGTTCGATGCCTTGCGCACACCCGTAACGACACCTCTCGTTGCGAATGGATCGTCCGACTCAGGGGCAGAACCGCCCCGGATTGTCACGCCATCGAGTACCGCGAGGTCTTGGTCGCTGAGATCAACGATACATCGAGAGTTGTCCTCGTAGTTTGTGAAGTCAGAGCCGTCGTTCCGGGCGAGGTCTCCAGACAAGACAGTCACAAATCGGCTCGTGTCGCGTTGATCGGGATTGCTGGCCAGAAGTCCCGCAAATCCGCCCATAAGGGAAATTGCGCTGGAAGGTGTAAAGGCCATGCTCCGGTCGCCGCTGGCGCGATCAGGCGTGTAGATACCCTGCGCTATACGTATCTGACTTCCAACGTAGTGATCGGGGTCCGCATTCGCCGCCGCAATCGCATCTTGCAAATCCCGAAACGCCGTGGCCCAAGATGCGCCGTTGCCGCCCGCCGGAGCGTGCGCATCCGCATAGATCACCCCCGGCTGCGCGTGAACGGCCGCCGCAGTTGCGAGGGCCGCGATGGCAAAACCGGCTCGTATGCTCGAAAAACGCTGCGATTCTAGCTGGCTCATGCGGTGTGGATCGGGCGGTGGCGGAACGTGGCTGCAATATCGGTCGTGAAGAACCGTTGTGGTCGGTTGCGGCCCCAATCAGGAGCGGAGATAGGATGTTTCATGCGGATCGCCGACCTCATCCACGGACTCGATGTCCGGATCGTCAACCCGGGCGACGAGGTGAGCAACCTGCGCGTGTGCGATATCACCGAGGACTCCCGTACCGTCATGCCCGGGTCGCTCTTCATCGCCCGCAAGGGGGAGAAGGTGGATGGGAAGGGGTTTGTGGCGGGGGCGATCGCGGCGGGCGCGGCGGCGATTCTCACGGATGATCCGGGGTTTCGGTTGGGAGCGACAGATCAGGAAAGGGGAGCCGCCGCGGAGCGGCGGGCCACCCAGGGCGTCGCGCTGCTGACCGCGACGGATACCAACCTCGCCATCGCGCGGCTGGCGGAGCGGTTCTATGGCGAGCCGAGCTCGAAGATGCGGGTGATCGGGGTGACGGGGACCAACGGGAAGACGACGACGACGTTTCTCATCCACCAGATGCTCAACGCGCTGGGGATTCGCTGTGGATTGATCGGCACGGTGGTGATTGATGACGGCGTGGAGACCGCCGCGGCCTTGCTGACGACGCCGCCCGCGCTGGAAATCTCCCGCACCTTCGCGCGGATGCACGACGCTGGGTGTCAGGCGGCGGTGATGGAGGTTTCCAGCCATGCGTTGCACCAGCGGCGCGTCGGCGCGCTGCACTGGAACGCGGCGGTGTTCACGAATCTGACCGGCGACCATCTGGATTATCACAAAACCATGGAGGAATACGCCGCGGCCAAGGCGATGCTGTTTGAGCATCTCCCCACAGACGGCGTGGCGGTGGTGAACATCCAAGACGCGGGGCACTCGCGGATGGTGAAGGGGATGAAGTCGGGCGTGCGGGTGGTGCGGTGCAAGGTGGAGGGATCCATATCAGTATTGGGTGGCACGGGATCAGAATCGGGTGGCACGGGCAGCTTGCTGCCCGTGTCGGGAGCACAAGGCACGCACCACTGGCAGCAAGCTGCCAGTGCCACCCTTCCGATCGTTGGCGGAACCGCTCCCGAAACCGTCTGCCGCGCGCGGGTCATGGGTGCGACGACGGAAGGGACGGATGTGGAGTTCACGGGCCCGTGGGGGCACTGTGTCTGCCGCGTGCCATTGGTTGGTGCGTTCAACGTGATGAACGCGCTGCAGGCGGTGGCGACGGTACACGCGCTCTGGGGTGGGACGGATGAGGATGCCCTGAGCTTCGAGATCATCGCGGGCGCGCTGGAGAAGGCGAGCGCGCCGCCGGGTCGGCTGGAGCCGGTGACGGCGATTGGGGCTCCGATCCAGGTGTTCGTGGATTACGCACACACCGATGATGCGCTGGCGACGGTGCTGGGGGTGTTGCGCGGGGCGATGGGGCGCGCGGCTTCAGAACCCAGTGAGAAACATGACCTCGGCCGCGGCACGAGTGCTATCGGCACCGGGCCGATGCCGGGGCGTGTCGCGGGTGGCGAACTTTGGTGTGTGTTCGGGTGCGGCGGTGATCGGGACCGGACCAAGCGGCCGCGCATGGGCAAAGTTGCGGCGGAGATGGCGGATCGGGTGGTGGTGACGAGTGACAATCCGCGGACGGAGGACGCGGGGGGGATTATCGAGGAGATACTCGCGGGTGTGCGTGCGGGGGAGCACGGGTTGCCCGCTCAAAGCAGCGGGCGAACCCGTGGCACGGGAGGTGTCGTCGTGGAACCCGACCGCGAGCGGGCCATTCGGTTGGCGATCACCGCGGCCAAGCCGGGGGACACCATCATCATCGCGGGCAAGGGGCACGAGGACTATCAGATATTGCCCGACCCGGCGAAGAAGGGGGCGACAATCACGCGGCATTTCGATGATCGCGAGGTGGCCCGGGCCGCGCTGCGTGAGCGTGGGATCGCCGTCCGTGAGCTGGCGGCCGCGCGAACAGACGACGATCGCGACGATGGTGAAGACATGACCGCCGGCGCGTCATTGGCTTTGGGCGGGTGAGCCGATGTAGGGTTGTCGTGACACGGTTCCGTGCTACGGAATGTCGTGCCACGGGTTCGCCGCCGCTTTGGGCGGCAACCCGTGCGGGAGTTCGTTGGATATTGTGCGTTCGCTTCGCGCATCACGGGTTGCCCGCTCAGAGCAGCACGCGAACCCGTGGCACGTTGAATAGGAAGTTCCATGCCGTTCTGGAATCCGGACAACATTCGTATCGCAAGCGGGGGAGCGTGGGTGGTGCGCCCGGCGCAGATCGAGTTGCCCAAAGACCGCCCCGCCGACCTGCCGCTGCCCGACCTGTACGCGCCGATCATCGGCGTCAATACCGACAGCCGCACCATTCGCAAGGGGCAGATATTCATCGCGCTGCGCGGCGAGAACTTCGACGGCCACAAGTTCGTGGCCGACGCCGTGCGCGCCGGCGCGCCGGTGGTGGTGGTTGAGGATGTCGCTGGCATTCCGACCGGCGCGGACCTGAACGGCTGTGGCGTGTTGAAGGTGGCCGACACCGGCAAGGCCCTGCTGAAGATCGCCGCCGCGTACCGGGAATCCCTCAAACGCACCAAGGTGATCGCCATCTGCGGCTCCAACGGCAAGACCACCACCACGCGGCTCGTCGATCACCTGCTCGGCAAAACCATGCGCGGCACGGCGAGCCAGAAGAGTTTCAATAATGCCGTCGGCGTGCCGCTGACCATCCTCGCGGCCAAGGAAAACGACCAATACCTCATCTGTGAGGTCGGCACGAATCACCCGGGCGAGATCAAGATTCTCGCCGAGGTCGTTCGCCCGGACATCGCGGTGATTACATCCATCGGGCGCGAGCATCTCGAGGGCTTCGGCGATCTCGCGGGCGTGGCGGCGGAAGAGGCCGTGATTCTCAAGTATCTCAAGCCCGCCGGGTGGGCGATCGCGACGGCGGATGCGCCGGAACTCACCGAGCACCTCAAGTGTGCGAAGAACCTCGTGACATTCGGGCGCAAGCAGGACGCGACGCTGCGGCTGACGGATGCGAAGCACGAGATCCAAGACGGGCGCGCCTGGCTGAGCTTCGCCGTGAACGCCCGCCAGAAGTACAAGATGCCGCTGGTGGGAGAGCACAACGCGCTCAACGCAATCGCCGCGCTCGCCGTGGCGCGCCGGTTGGGCGTGGACGATCAGAAGGCGACCGATGCCCTGCTCACCGCAGGCGGCGCGGACATGCGGCTGAGCGTCGATCGCATCGGCGATGGTGCGAGCGCTATCACCATCCTGAACGATGCGTACAACGCGAATCCCGACTCAATGATCGCGGGCATCCGCACGCTCTGCTCGCTCAAGAAAGCGGGTATCGCCTCGGGCGGACGCACGGTGGTCGTGCTCGGCGAGATGCTGGAAATGGGCAGCAGCGCGCCCGCCGGACACCGCGCCGTTGCCGATGCCGTCGCTGAGGGCGGCGATGATGTTCGCATCGACATGGCCGTTCTGGTCGGCGCAGGAATGCGAGAAGCAGAGAAAGCCCTGCACGAGCGCGGCTGGGATGGCTCGCGCGTCCGCTGGTTCGAGAGCGCCGATGGCGACCACGCCGCGAACATCGCCGCGATGCTGCGCCCGGGCGACATCGCGCTGGTGAAGGGCTCGCGCCGCGTGAAGCTGGAACTTGTCGTGGCCGCGCTCCGCAAACATGGTGCCAGAGCCGAGCAGCCGACCACGGGTGTGGGGATGGTCGGCGTGGAAGTGAAGACCACACAGATTTCGGAACTGCTCGGCGTGGGGCGCGCCGGGGCAAGCGGGGAGAGTCAGGCCGCATAACGGCCGCGTGCGATGCTCTACGTTCTGATTGATCATTTTCGTGCGTGGCTGCAGGACCATCGCGTCTGGTGGATGTTCCGCATCCTGGACCAGCTCTCGTTCCGCGCCCTGGCCGCAGCCGCGCTGGCGTTCTTCGTTGTCCTGCTCGCGGGTAAGCCGGTGATCCGCTGGCTGCGCCGCAAGAAGATCGGCGACGCGGGCCTTGCCGATACCGCGCTGCTCCAGGACGCGGCCAAGAGCAAGGCGAACGTGCCGACGATGGGCGGCCTGCTGATCTGCGCCGCGATCTTCGGATCCACCGCGCTGCTCGCGGACATCCGCGAGTTTTACGTCATCATGGGCTTGGTGGTGCTGGTCTGGCTCGCCGCGCTCGGGTCGATTGATGACTGGCTGAAACTCACCGCCGCGTCGCGCCCCGGCGGCTCGCGACAGGGGCTGTACGGCTGGGAAAAACTGATCTTCCAGCTCGGCCTGGGGTTGATGGTCGGCTGGTTCCTGTATGTGAAGGGCGAAACGCCCGGGGTGGATCGCGCGCTGCAGCACGTTGTGAGTGTTCCGTTTCAAGCGACCTGGGTGCGCACCGAGCAGGGTGGCTGGGCGATCAACGATTCGCTGGTGTATCTGCCGCGGATGCTCTTCGTTGTCATCGCGATGCTGATGGTCGCGGGCATGTCCAACGCCGTGAACATCACCGACGGCATGGACGGCCTCGCGGCGGGCACGACGACGATCGTCTCGCTCGGGATGCTGGTGCTGGTGGCGATCGCCGGCGCGGACACCATGGCGCAGTATCTTCGCATGCCGTATATCGCATACGCGGATGAGCTGTGCATTCTCGCCGCGGCCGTCGCCGGGGCCTGTCTGGGCTTTCTGTGGTGGAACTGCTCGCCCGCGCAGGTCTTCATGGGCGACACGGGTTCGCTCGCGCTGGGCGGCCTGCTCGGCTACCTCGCCGTTGTGATTCGCCAGGAACTGCTCCTGCTGCTGATGAGCGGCGTGTTCATCCTAGAGATTTCCAGCGTGGTGCTGCAGGTCGGATACTTCAAGTACACCCGGAGAAAGACCGGCACCGGTCAGCGGCTCTTCAAGGTCGCGCCCATCCACCACCACTTCCACATTGTCGGCTGGACGGAGCAAACGGTGGTCGCGCGGTTCTGGATCATCACCGCGATTCTGGTGGTGGCAGCGCTCGCGCTCGTCAAGGTGCGGTAGCCCATCCACCCACGAGGGGCGGCGTGCCACGGGTTCGCCGCGCTTCGCGGCAACCCATGAAGACCCGAAAGACGCGTGACAGACCCTTGTGCTCACACGTTCTAGCACGGGTTGTCCGCCGCGGCGGACGAACCCGTGGCACGATGCCGCTCGGCTCTGATGGTTGCTCAGTTCGTCGTGGCCCCGCTCAGCAGCAGGACCCGGCGCAGCACCACGCGATCCTGGATCGGCCCGCGTTCACCGGATTCCGTGCGGACTCTCAGCGTGTCTCCCGGCTTGATCGCGCCGAGTTCGGCGGAGATCGTCAGCGACGGCGACATCGCGTTCAGTCGTCCGCGTGCCAGTTCGCGCTCCGCCCCCCCGCTCGTGCCCGTCGTTGCAGGCACAACACTCACCACCACCGTGCAATCGCCCCACGCAAACGAGCGATCATCCATCTGCGCATAGCCGATCACCGACGAGATGCCTGCGGGAATCGCCCATGTCACCGACATCGGTCCGGGCAGCAGGATGTCCGCCGCTGCCAGCGGCGCGCCCGCGTCCGCCAATACCTGCGCTGGCGACGCTCCGATTCGCCCCTCCGCTGGTTTCTGGCTTGCGATCGGCAGCGACGCCAGCGCGGTGATGCGCGATGGGTCCGGCACCACGCCAGCGAGCTGCGCCAGGTCCACCAGCATCCCGCGCGAGCCCGCCGCGATCGCCTTGAAGGTCAGTTTTCCCGACTGCGCATCTCCCGCCAGCGCATCGGCCGCCAGCACGGTGCCGTCGGCCAGATCAATCCGCAGCGTCCGCAGCGGCGCGGCCGGGTTTACGAGATTCACCAGCGCGATATTCCCCGCCTCGATCTCCGTCGCGGGCGTTCTCGCACTCGCCGTCGCCGAACCGCCCTTCGTATCGGCCTTCGAGTCCGCCTTCGGGTTGGGCGCGCCGGGCTTGCCGCCCGGCTGCGCGATCTCGATCACCACCGTCGGCGCGAGCCGCGTGACCAGTCCCTCCAGCCGCTCCGCATTCGCCAGCAGCAGCGTGTCGTTCGTTGTAGAGAGTGCGCGAGCCCCCGGCGCAACGACCCGGCGCGCGTTGCTCCAGTATTTCAAGACGCGATCCAGCGGAAACGCCAGCAGGCCGAGTTTGTCGTGGCGCAGAAACACCGCATCGTCCGAGTATTTGTTGGCCCCGGCGGGCGTGCCGCTGGCGGGCGCGAAGGCCAGCTCGCCGACGAATCGCTCCCCATCGGTCAGGTCCAGCCGATGCACCGGCAGATCGGAGGTGTCCATGTCTTCGCTCGTCGGCGCGGTGGTTTCCGGCGTGGGCACCCACGAACCGGGCGCGAGCGCGACGATCCCCGAGAGCGCGAGTGTTTGCTGAGCTCCCGCCGCGTCCAGATACACGATTGTTCCCGGCCCCTTCGCGTCCGTCGCGTTGATGGAGAGCAGCGTGATCGGCTCCGGCGGCTTGGCCCGCATCAGCAGCGTCAAGCGCGGCGCGGCTGGCCCGCCAGCTGGCGATAACACCAACGCGCTGGAAGAACCGGCGCAGAGTGCGAGCAGAAGTGTTGATGCCGCGACAGATGTTCGCATTGTGTGTTCAGTATCCTAAAAAACGCACTCAAAGAGCAACCATCACTTCTGGAAAATCGGCAAGAATCGCTTGGGCATTTGCAAAACGATCAGCGCCATCGCCGTGCCATACGCCGGACCCACCGATGGGTCCGCCCATGAGCCGTCGGGCTGCTGCTTGTTCTTCAGTTCCGAGCGCACCGCGGGCCACCACTTGGCCCACGGCTCGCCGCCCGCGAGATACATCGTCTGCACCGAGTAATACTGGCCGTAAAAATAATGCGCGCTGGTGTTGCCCTGATTCTTGCCCGGGAACGCGCTCTCGTTGACATACTTCACACCCCGGTCAATCGCGTCGTCCTTATAGATGCCCGCGTAGTAGAGGGCCGCCACGCCCGCCGCGCTGCGCGGCCACGCCGACACGCCCGCCGACGCCTGATACCGGAATCCCCCATCGGAGTTCTGGCACTGCTTGACGTACTCGATCGCCTTGTCGATCGTCTCCTTGGGCACCTCGATCCCCGCGTTGCGGGCCGAGCGCAGCGCCATGATCTGGCAGATGGTCACCGAGATGTCCGCGTCGTACGGCACCGGGTTGTAGCGCCAGCCGCCCTCGGAGTTCTGCGAGCGCTGGATCAACGTACACGCCTTGATGAGCGCCTCATGGACCTTCGCGGATTGCGGCGTCTCTCCGCCGCCCTTGGTCATGCCGTACACCTCGCCCAGAAAAAGCGCGGCGAACCCGTGCCCGTACATTGGGCCGTTGGTGGAATCCGCCGCGAGCAGGCCGGTCTCCGTCGATGACGCCAGCACGAACTCCAAACCCTTCTGCACGTTCTTGCCGTAGCGCCCGCGCCCCGGCGTGTTTCCGTCGGCCATCAGCGCAATGCAGGCGAGCGCGGTCACGGCGATGTTCTTGCCGTAGCGCCCCTGGCCGAAGGAGCCGTCCGGCCCTTGATCCGAGACGAGATACTTAAGCCCATTGGAAACAATCTCGTCGAGTTCCGGCGTGATCTCGTTGGCAGCGGCGTTGTTCTGCGCGGAGCGCACCGGATCGGCCGCGCCCGGAGCAGTGGGTTTCGTCGCCGCGGGTTTCTCGTCGGGCTTGGGCAATTCGAGTGGCGGCAGTGTTGAGACTTCCGGCTTCACCGTCGGGTCCAGCAACTGCGCGTGAGCCACCGTGGCAAGCAAGATCGCAATCGTGCCAACGATTCGACCGTGCCACGGGTTCGCCCGGCGCTTCGCCGGGCAACCCGTGCTCCGCGCGGCGACTGCACGACGACCTTTGACCCCATCGTTCCCCGCACGGGTTGCCGCCCGTGCCACGGGTTCGCCCGCTGCTTTGAGCGGGCAACCCGTGCTGCGCGAAGTGAGCGCACGATATCCAATGACTCCATCGGTCTTGTCACGGGTTGCCGCCCAAAGCGGCGGCGAACCCGTGGCATGAGAACCCGTGGCACGAATATCAATATCAGGCGTTTGATCTTCGTGCATGCTCACTTGCTGTTCTCCTCCGCGAGCCGCTTGTAATACTCCTGCGTCAACGCTTTGTAGCGAGAGCTGAAGCGATCTTCGGTTCCCTGCATCAGCATGGCGCGGATGCGTGCGGGCAACGAGCCCCACGCCGCGCGTGCGGATTCCAGTTCCGGCTTCAGCGTCCCCTCCTGCAACGTCGGCCCCTCGTGTTGCTGCATCCCATCCCCGCCCGGCTGCGGTTTGGGTTGCCCTTGGCCCTGCCCGGGCTTGGGCTTGGACGGTCCCGGCTCCTGCTGCGAGTCCTGATTCTTCGGCCCGGGCTTGGGATCACCGCCCTGCTGTTTCTGTTTGTCCAAACTCGCGAGCAGTTGATCCAGCCGCTTGACGACATCCTCCTGCACGCGCTGCGTTCCCAAACCATTGTCCGCGTGCTCGTTCATCCGCTTGGAGGCATCGCCCATCAGCGCGATCGCCTGCTTGAAGGCATCGCCGATTTCCTGCGCCGAGAGCAGGCGATCCAGATCGGCGCGCGATTGATCCGGCGCGCCGTCGGGAGTGCTGGATGAATCTTCGGGCTTGGTGGGTGTGATCGTCGCTGCTGGTTTGTCGCCCGGCTTGGGCTTGATGCCCAGCAGATCATCAAGTGACGGCTGCGCCGGTGGCGGCGCGGGCTTCGGCGCAGCCGCTGGCTTCTCCGCCGGTTTCTCAGCGGGCTTCGCCTCCGGCTGTTGAGCAAGCGCGGCCGATGCCGCGACCACTCCAGCGAAGAATGCAATCTGTTGCATATTCATTGCGGCTTCCCTTCCCCCTCGGGCTTCTCCGGCTTCTCACCCTTCCCCGCCGGCTCATCCGGCTTCGCATCTTTTTTCTTCGGCGACGCTTTCACGCCAGGCGTCCGAGGGTTGGTCTTTTCCTCAATCTTCTTGAGCAGTTCCATGCCCTGCGTGGCGATCTCGCGCTGCAGTTTCGCGCCCTCCGCGCCCGCTTCCGCGTCCGGCTTGTTCGCGTCCGCCGCGGCCCGCGCCAGGTCCAGCGCCTCGATCTGCATCAGCCGCAACAGCACGATCTCCGCCGCGGGCGGTACGGCAGGCGGCTCTCCGCCACCACCCTGTCCGCCGCCGCCACCTTCCTGTTTGCGGAATGGGTCATCCGGCGGCTTGCGATCATCCAGCGCATCCGCGAGCGACTTGAGCACCCGGGCCGCGGCCGTCTGATTCCGCACCACCCTCGCGCTCGCCGTGCCGCCCACCAGTGACTCGCCCGCCGCGTGCATCAGCTCGTCGATGCGTCCGTGCGCGTACAGAAACGTCTTGACGTTCTGCAAATCTTGCGTCTCATCGCGGATCGCGTCCACGACATTCTTCAGTGTGTTCTGCTCCTCGCCCAGCCCGCGCGCGGTGGCCCGGGTGCGCCGGTTGTCCTCCGCGCCCACCAAGCCCTGCGCCGAGTCGCGAATCTGGATCTGGGTCTTGAGAGCTTCCTCGTACTTGGTCCGAAGCTCCGCCCGTCTTTGAGCGCTTGCCTTCTCCTGCGCCTGATTGTTCAGTTTCTCCGCCAGTGCGAGCGCCGCATTCAGTGCTTCCAGCGCGGCGTTCTCATGGCCGAGTGCAGGGTCGGGCCGTGCCTCGCGCAGGTCCGGGATCGTTTGCGCCATCTCCTGCGCCGCCAGTTCGATCTTGTCCGCCACCGGCGCGATCTCCCGCGCTCCGGAAGTCGTCGCCTGCTCCAGCACCCCGAGCGTGTTCTGGTGGTGCAGCACCATCGGGCGCTCCAGTGTGGCGATCTCGGGTGCGCCCTTGGGCGTCGCCTTCTGCAGCGCATCCACGCTGATCTCCTGCACCTTGACCAGCCCCTTGATGGAATCAATCAGCGACGCGAGCGCACGCTTGAGCACCTCATCTTTGTTCTTCTGCGCCTGCTCCATCTTCTGCAACATCTGCTGCATGGACGCGATCGCCTCGGATTGCTGCTGCTGCGCGCTGGAGGTCTGGTTCTTCTTCGCCTGTTTGCCCGCCTCCTCCATGCGTTCGGGTGTCTGGTCGCGGTTGGATTGGGCCGACGCCTGCGCCATCGCCTCGGCCGCCGCGGCGTCCTTCTCCCGCACCTTGCTCTCGCGCTCCTGCATCTTGCGCACCTGGTCGCGGAGCTGGTCCGCCAGCGCCTTCTGCTCCTGCGCGATCTTGTCCAGCTCCTGCTGCTGCTCGGGCGTGAGCTGCTCGCCGCTCTTGCCCGCCGTCTCGCGCCCCGCGTTCCCGGTGCGCTCGCGGAGTTGCTGCTGCTGCTCCAACAGCCGTTCCAGCGAGCGTTTGCTGGCGAATGAGTCCTCGCCCTGATCCAGCATGTCGATCAGCCGCGCCAGTTCATCACGCACCTGCTTCTGCTCGTCCTTCGCCTTCTCCAGTTGCGGCTCGCCCGCCTGCTCCTTCGCGCCCTCCTGCGACTGCTGCTTGGCCGCGTCGCCCAGGTTCTGCGAGGCGGATGTCGAGTGCTGACCCGCTTGCGTCAGCGATTCGCTCGCCTGCTTCAGCACATCCTGCACGTTCTGATCCGTCAGTCCGTTCTCTTTCACGCGCTGTTGCAACCGCGCGATCTGCTGGTTCTGGCGCGACAATCGCTCCGTCAGTCCCGCCTGTGCCCGCTCGGCACGGGCCGAGAGTTCCTCGCCCATCGGCCCCGGCGGCGGCAACACCTTCGCCACATCCTGCTGGTCCTGATCCACCTTGATCGCCGTCCGGCGCATCGTCGAGAGCTCGTTCCAGATCTGCTCCACCAGTTGATCGCGCGACAAGATCCGCAGCTTCCGCACCGTCGAGCGCACCGGCTCGTGCCGCTGGCCTTCCAGGTTGAACGCGTCCGTCGCCAGCGCGGTGATCCAGAGTTCGTCGCCCGCTTTGAGTTCCGGAATCGTCGAGAGGTCCAGCGCGTGCGCCGAGACCAGCCGCTTCACGCTCACTGCCACGCCCTGTGCGGCTGGTGTTGTCGCTCCATCCGCGCCCGTTTCCAACGGCTGCTCCGCCGCGCGTGCCCGCGCAAACTCCACCCGCTCCGCCGCGCCCTCCGGCGTTCCCGCCTCGGAACCCGCCGTCTTCCGCGCCAGTTGCCGCTCCAGCGCGACCCACTCCAGCGCGACATCGTCCCGCGCCTCGCCGGTGATCTCCACAATCGCCGTCGGCAGCACGGACTTATCCTCCGCTGGCGTCACCACCGAGCATGTCGGCGGATTATCCTTGAGCGCATCGAACCGATACGCCGCGTCTTCCGCGGCCGTGATCTGATACTCATCCGTCGGCTTCACAATCAGCCGCATCGATTCCCAGTGCTGCCACGAGAGCGTCCACGTTCGCCCCTCGCCGCTCATCTTCGCATCCGGCGCTGGCCCCGTCGCCGGTTTCGTGAACAGCAGCATCGCCTCCGGCCCCAGCGTGGACTGAATCCACCGCGACGCCTCCGGCGATTGTGGGTCCATCGTCGCGGGCAGCGTCAGCGGCTTGTTGAACTCCAGCGTGATGCTCACCTTCGAGCCCGCCAGAATCGGCGCGGGCGCGGCCCGGTCATCCGTCCCCGGCCCCAGATCAATCTTCTGCGTCCCGCCACTGCTCGCCGCCCCCAGCATCGCCGCGGCGTATTCCGGCAGCGAGATGCTCGCGCTGGCACGCAGCACCGCGGGCGGATCAATCAGCAGAATCCGCTTCGGCGTGGTCTCATCATCGTCGGATGTGTACCAGTATTCCAGTTCCATCTTCGCGGCCGCGACTTCGGTGCGCGTCGCCGCGTTGCCGGCGGTCAATCCCGTCGGCTCGATCAGCCGCTCAAATAGCGTCCCGTTGATGGTCGCTCCATCCGCCCCCAACACTCCGACCGAGCGCGGTTGTGCGCTCAGCAGCGCCTTCCGCGTCGGCCCCGCGCTCCCGCCCGTGATCACGCGGTAGTGCGCCGCGATGTTGGTCTTCTCTGCGTCCCGATCCGACTTCACGAGCGCCGCCCGAAACTCCAGCGCGGCCCCGATCGGGTGGTGCCCCACATTCGTCGCGTCCGCGATCTGGGTGTGCTTGGGCCACTGCGCGCTGCTCCACGGCAGCAGCATCCGCGCCAGCCCGATTCTCGAGTGCTGCGGCCAAGTCACCGTCAATCCGAACAGCAGTAGAAAGGCCGCCACGCCCGCGCCCACCGCCCGCATCGTCGGGCGCGCCGAGAACACTTGGCGTGCCTTGATCTTCGTCAGCTTGTCCGCCGCCTCCGCCACCACCGGCACTGCCAGCGCGTGTGTCCGCGGCGAGTCGTGCGCCCGCCCGAGTTCTAAAGCCGACGCCAGCAACCCGCGCACGCCTTTCTCCCCAGCCACACCGCTGCGCTCCACGCGCAGCGCGATCTCCGTCAGCGACGGCTTGAACCGCATCGCCGGGAGCAGCAGCTTCACCACGCACCACCCCAGCACGCCACTCGCCCCTAATAGTCCGAGCAGGCGCAACTGCATCGGAGCCCGCAGGAAGTAATCCGCGAACCCGCCGACAATCACCGCCACGATCGCCCCCGCGATGATCCACCCCGTCCGCTGCGCCACCAGCAGCGACCGCGCCGTCTTCCGGATCAGCCGCAGCCACTCCGCGATCCGCCCCGCCGAGGCATCCATGTCCGCATGAACAGCCGGCGCATCGCTATGTCCATGCCCGCCCACCGGCAGTGGGGCAGTGGCGGACGGTGCGGCGGTGGACGGGGTTGGTTCAGTCGGATTGGTCACGCGGCGTTCCCGGGTTCAGCACTGCACGGTTGTACGTACCAAGATGGACGCCCGGGGCGGCCTCTCCACAGTATCGTCCAGAATACTCGTGGCATGGGCTTACCGGCCCATGTGTTTTCGTGGCATGGGCTTACCAGCCCCATGTTCGGGCGCTTCGCCCGAAGCAGATTACCCCAGACTACCGACTTTCACCCCGATCGCGGCCGCCGCGCCCGCGACATGGGCTAGTAAGCCCATGCCACTTTCACGCCATCCGCAGCAGCCGCCGCCCCACCCACTCACACGTCAGCAGCAGCACCGCCAGCAGCAGCGCCAGCGGCGTATCCCACAGCGTGTGTACCTCGGGCTCTCCCGCCAGTTTCAGCTTGCGATTCGGCAGCAGTCGTGGCAGTTCCGCCAGTCTGTCCGGTTCCAACACCCGCCCGCCGCTGGATTCCGCGAGTTTCGCCAAAAGCGGGTGATCCGTCTGCGGCCGGCGCATCTCATCATCCGGCTGCCACACATCAATCCGCGCCGTCAGGTCCTCCGCCGCGCCGCCCGCCGAGATCAGCGTCGGATCATCCGTGGTCGCCCGATACCGCCCGGATTCGGTCGGTATCCACGTCGTCGCGAACACCCGCGCCCCCGGCTTTCGCGTCCCAATCCCCCCGGAATCCACGTTTTCCGGCGTCAAAGTGAGTTCCACGGGTTCGCTCGCCGGTGCCGTTGTGGCCGCGGGCTTCAGTTCCACCGCCCCCTCACGCTTCACCTTCACCCGAAGCGAGGTCAGAGCCGTATCAGCCAATGACTGATCCAGCAGCGTGATCTGAATCCGCACCGGCTGATCCACCACTGCCCGATCCGGCGTGGCTTCCAGGATCGCGGGCCGCCCGGATCGGGCCACCGACTCGCGCCCCAGCAGCCGCACGAGCTGAATCCAGAACCGCTCCGGGAACAGCTCGCCCCGCCCATACCGCCAGCGCCAGATCTCATCGGTCGCCACATAGATGATGCGCCCCGCCCCATACCGCATGGTGAGCAGCGCAGGCCGCGCCCCGAGAGCGTCCACGCCACTCCCCTGAACAGGCGATGCAATTGCCAGGATTTCCGCAGTTGGCTTCAGAATGGCTGGCTCGATCCGCTGCACCCAGTAGAGTTGTGACCACCCAGTTCCGGGGTCGGATAGTGCGGGAGGGAACCAGGTGTTGTTGGATTGCGATTCAGCCAGCCGCAGGATGCCCAGGCGTTCGGCCGCGGGAGTGGGGGAGAGCACCACCGGGCCGTCGAAGGAATCCAGCCCGGACGGGTTCGCGGTCGCGGCGGATTCGGAGATCACAAACGGAAGCAGCTCGTTCATCGGCGTCGTCCGCCACGCGGCCGGGGTCGCGCCCTCGCCGCCGATCCAGATCAGGCCCGCGCCACCGACGGCAACCCTTTCCTTGAGCTGCGTGAGTTGCTCCAGCGTGAACACGCCCGGCCAGAGGTCGCCGAGGATGACCACATCAAACTTGTTCCACTCCTCGGCGGTGTGCGGCAGGGCATCGAGGATGACGGTGCCCTCCTGGATGTACCGCTTGCCGGAGGCCAGCAGCATGACCGCCGCGGAGATGGATTGCTCACGCACCAGCAGGTTCTTGAGATAGCGATACTCCCAGCGCGGGTAGCCGTCGAAGTACGCGACGCGGAGCGGACGATCAACGAGGTCGATCGTGAGGTCGGCGGTGTTGTTCTCCTCAACCATGTCGCCGGGAGTTGTGGAGGACGCGCCGGGACGAATGCGCACCGTCCACTTGGTGGTGCCGGATGAGCTCGGCTGCGTTGTCAGCGTCACCCGCTGCATCTGCTCAACCGGGTCGCCCTCGGGCTTGGAGGTGTCGCGGCCGGAGGGCGCATCCCATGTGATCGTCCGCGAGTCCAGCACGGTGCCGGTCGCGGAGTCGATCAGTTCCACCAGTGATGGCTCGCTCGCTGTCGGCACCGGGCCGGTGCGCTGCAACTCGACATCCACCGGCACGGAATCTTTCACGAACGCATAGCGCGGCCCCGCGGCCCGGCGCACCGCGAGATCCGCCACGCCCACCAGCGAGCCCAGCGGCACGGTGATGATCGGGATTTTCTCGGATTCCAGCCGGCGCAGAAGCGCGCGCGAGGGCTCATCGCTCGGCCCGCTGGTGCGCCCGTCGGTCAGCAGCACGATGCCGGAGATCGGGCGCGCGGCCCCGCGGCGCAGGGCTTGTTCGAGTGCTTTGTTCAAGTCGGTGCGATGCCCGATCGGGTCCGTCAGGTCCGGCTCCGCCGCGCCGGGCTTCAGCGGCAGGTCGTAGCAGGCCGAATCAAAGCCCAGCCAGACGACCACCCGCTCGGCCGCAAGCGAGCGGAACGTCGGCTCCGCGGCGTGCAGCGCCTCGCGCAGTTGCTCCTCGCGGGTCTTGCGCGGCTGTCCCGCGCCGTGCGGTGCATCGGCGATCGCCATCGAGCCGGAGCGATCCGCGAGCACCAGCACCCAGTCCTTCTCTTCCGTCTCGTTCGGCTTGATGAGCCGCGGCCCGGCGAGCAGCACCGCCAGCAGAATCAGCAGCAGCGTGCGGCTAGCGCCCAGCGCGAAGCGTGCAGCGAACGAACCTTCTTGTCTTCGATACGCGTACACCCCGCAGAGCGCGGCCCCCAGCGCGATGAGTGCCCACGCCCACGGCGGCACGCTCAGCGCAAAGCCGAACTCCACGCCCGGCTGCCCGAGCCGCAGCGACGGCGAGCCGATCAATCTGTCAAGAAGCCCGTTCACGCGGCCTCCTTGCTTGGCACGAGCGAGATGGAGCCAGCGGGCGCGACGGCCGCGACATCCGCGTGGCTGGCGCGACGGGCTAGCACGATCTCAGTGAGCGCCAGCAGCAGCGCGGCGATCAGCAGCGGCCACGAAATCGGCGATCCGGAGTCCGCGCGACCGAAGACCGTCGCCATCGTGTCGTTGATGCTCGCGACGGCCGCGCCGCCGGGGATCGCATGATCTGGTGGGAGCCACGCGATCGCGTCCGGTGTGCCTGCTCCCGCGCCCGGCGTGCCCTCGTTGTGTCCCGGTGCGATCTTGTTCAGCGCGGCCGACACCGCGTCCTTCGTCTGCGTCTGTGCGCGCCCCGCACGCGGATCAGGGTTCGCCGCGATCACGCCGCGGCTCGCGCCGCGCTCATCCACGGCGCGCCACAACCCGGCGCGTCGCACCGGCTCCGCGAGTGCATTCGGGCCGGAGATATCAACGCGAATCCGCCCGCCGCTGGGGCGATCGTTTCCGGCGCGAGCTGGGTCCGCGAGTTCCTGGAGCTCCGCCGTGCGCGTCGGCACCGCCGGGCGCGAGCCCGCGATCGTCGTCCAGTTCCCGCGCGCCTTGCCGATTCCCTGGCGCAAAACTTCCTGCACCAGCGGCACCATCAGCGGCTTCGCGGGCAGGTCGGACCATTCCAGATCCAGCGCGACCGCGAGATAGATCAGCAGCCCACGACCTTGGGAGATGTCGGATGTGGGATGTCGGATATCGGATTTGTTGGAAGCAGCGGAGGGCTTGGAATCGGCAGCGCCCGGCGTGCCCGCCCACATCAGCACGGAGTTGTCATCCAGCCGCAACAACGCCTCGCCGGAATCCGGCGCGCTCGACATCGGCAGCGTTCGCAGCACCGTGATCGGCGAGAGCAGATCGTCCAGCTCTCCCTCGACCAGATTCAGCAGCGACGACGGCGCTTCGGTGTTCGGTGTCGTCGATGGCGGCGTGCCCCGGCGCAGTTTCTTGCCGCTGGCATCCTGCGATTCCCGGGCCACCGTCCAGTCCAGCCCGAGCGACTTGCTCATCGCGTCGCCCCACAGGTGAACGGTGACGCCCGGCGGCGGCGTGACGATTACAAGCCCGCCCGAATCAATGAACAGCTTCAGCCGCGCCCACGTCTGCTCCGGAACCAAGTCGGGCCGAGGCAGCACCACCGCGTCCAGCGCGGCCAGCCGCGCCGCGTCCAGTGATGCTGGCTCGATGTCGATCACATCCACGCCAGAGTTCTCACCCGCTGGCGCGAGCGCCAGCCGCGCCCACGCACCGGGATCGAGTTTATCGATCCGCTCCGGCTTGCCGAAGCGCACCGGTGCGATCACGCCCACGCGCAGCGCATCGCGCAGTTCCACAGGTCGTCGCCAGCGGTTGTCCGCGGGAAGCGCATCATCATCAATACTCGCCACAATCACCGCCGCGGCGGACCCCCCCGATGTCCCAGATGCCCCCGACTTTCCGGTCGCCTTCCGATCCGCCCGCACCGGCACCACGGCGACGGCCGTGTCCTGCCCCGCCGTCCAGCGCACCACCGCTCGCTCACTCGGATTCTCCGCCCGCGGCGCGGCGTCCTCGCCCTCGCCGATCGGCGCGATGCGTGCTCGAACAGTGGTGATCGCGGGCTGCGAGGTATCGCCAGATCGCCGCAGCATGATGCGCACCAGTTCGGAAAGGTCCGCGTTCCCGGTGGCCCCTGCGCCCTTGGCCGCGTCCACCAGCACGGAGCGCAGCGGCTCCAGCGCGGTGATAGAGATATTGGAAGCGGCTTCGGTGCTCGGCGTCGAGGAGATCAGCCGCACACCATCGGGAAGTTTCACGCCGCCGAGTGATTGCGAGGCATCCGTGGAAGTCGCCGCCAGATCAAGCGAGCCATCCAGATAGTCCGAGAGCAGCACCACAAACGAGCGATCCGGGCGCGGCGCGGCCAGCCCCGATCCCTCCACCGGCGAGAGCGAGCCCGAGAGCAGCGTGAGCGCGCCCGGGAAATCCGCCTTCGAGTCCGTCGCTTCCACCGCGTCGATCAATGTCTCCACCGACCCGAGATTCGCGGACGCGGGCACAACCAGCCCCTCCGCCGGCCCGCCGAGCGAGATCAGCCCCACGCGATCCGCCTCCGACCCCGACGCCGCGAGCGACCGGAGCGACTTGAGCACCTGCTTCGCCGCTTGCTTGTGACGCGCGAGCGCCGTCGCCCCCGACCCATCACGCACGCCCGAAGTCAGCGAGTTGTCAATCAATATGTAGATCGTTTTCCCCGGCTTCCCCGGCGCCAGCCGCCCCAGCAGCGGCCGCCCGATCGCCAGCGCCACCAGCGCAATCAACAACACGCGGCACGCCAGCAGCAGCCACTTCTCCAGCATGATCCGCCGGCGCTGCCGCTTGTACGCCTCCAGCAGAAACCGCATCGCCCCCCACATGACGGGCTTGCGCCTGCGGTGCATCAGTAGATGGATAATGATCGGAATCGCGATGCACGCGAGCCCGGCGGCGAGGAGAGCGGGGTGGAGGAAGGTCATTGGCGATCCTCCGAAGTGATCGAGGGAAATGGGATCAAGGGATCGAGGCCGGCAGCCGCGACATCGCCGCGCCGTTCCCTTGATCCCTTGATCCCTTGATGCCTTGATCCCTTCTTCACCCGAACTTACTCCTCTTAATCTGCGAGTTCCGTTTCGCCAAAAACGCCGCCATCGGCGGCCCCAGCCAGTCGTGCGTCGTCACCAGTTGATAATCAAAGTTGAACGACCGCGTGATCTGCTCGATCTTCGCCAGATGCTCCGCGAAGACTTCCTTGTACGCCTCGCGGATCGCCCGCGGGTCCACGCGAATCTTCGGCTCGCCTTCCAGCCCCTCGAAGGGCGCGACATCCTTCATGTCCAGTTCCTTCTCGCGGTTGTCCACGATCTGGAAGACGATCAGGTCGTGCCGCTTGTGCCGGATGCGAGCCAGCGCCGTCCGGTAGTCCTCCGGATCAATGAACAGGTCGCTCACCAGCGCGATCAGGCAGCGGTTGTTGAGTTTGCCCAGCACCTGATCGATCACCCGCGCCATGTTCGTTGGCTTGTCCACAGGTTGCCCCGCCAGCGCGCCGACAATCTGCCGCCAACTGCTCATCGCGCTGGTCCGCTTGAGCATGTGCTTCACCTCATCGGCGAACACCGTCAGCCCGACCCGGTCCCCCTGGTGCAGGGACATATACGCGAGCGCGGCCCCGATCGCCGTCGCGTGATCGTACTTGCTCCAGTAGTTCCGCCCATCCGGCGAGACGGTCCGCCCCATGCCACTGGCGGACTCAAACGACCGCGAGCCGTAGTTCATGCTCCCCGAGCAATCCACCAACACCACCAGGTCGAGATTCGTCTCCTGCTGGTACTGCTTCAGGTGCAGCTTGTCGGAACGCCCGTACACCTTCCAGTCCAGGTGCCGAATGTCATCGCCCGCCACATACGGCCGGTGCTGCGCGAACTCGACGGAGAAGCCGTGATAGGGAGAGCGGTGCGCCCCCGTCATCACGCCCTCGACGATCATCTTCGCCCGCAGTTCCAGCGTCCCCAGCCGCGCCAGTGTCTGCGGGTGCAGATACAACTGCGCATCGACCTCCGGAAGTCGGGCCGCGCCCGCACTCGTCGCTCCTACGCCCCCGCGACCCGGTGTGGGTGGTGGGGGGGTGGGTGTGGACGAAGATGGTGTGGCGGGTGCATCCATGCGCGGCAGCTGTGGACTGTATCAGGTTGTATGGGATCGGCTAGTCCCGGTTCGACTCTCGGCAACCAATAACCAGCCCGGTCGCGTCCGCGATGGGGATATTTCCGCGTTTGCCCCGCTTCGCCTTTGCCACGGGCGGCACGGACGGCGCATTGTCCCCGTTCGCCTCGCCGCTGCGTGAACCCGGCGTTCCGGCTCCCGTACACTCTTATCGACGCGGCCATCGTTGCCCTGGGCTGCCCACGTCATTTGGCTGTTCTCGTGAGTTTGCTGTTGTCGAAGCTGGTTTCTTGAAAGGTCCGGCATGAACCGTTCTTCCTCCCCGCGCCCCGCCGCTCTGCTCGCGCTGCTCGCCGCCACCGGTCTCGCCATCGCGGCCGCGCCTGTGCTGGCGCAGCCCTCGACGCCAGCACCCAAAGCAACCCCCCCCGTGCCCGCCCCATCCAAGCCCGAACCCACCGCCGAGAAGCCCGCGCTGAACCCGCCCGGCTCGGAGAAGAAGCTCTCCGACCGGCCCAACATGGATGCCCCCGAGCGCAAGGTTGAAATCTGGACCGAGGCCCGCTGGATTCTCGAAAAGGAACTCGAGATCGTCAAGGCGCTCAAGAGCTTGAAGGGCGAGAGCGTTTCAACTTGGCAGCACGAGGTAGAGAGCCAGCAGCCCATCAAGCAGGACTTCACCACCACCTACGCCGTGGAAAAACCCAACAAGCTCTTCATCGAGAACAAAGATGTCAAGGCCTACGCCGATGGCCAGACCCTGATCGTCTACAGCAAGTGGCTCAAGCAATACGTGCAGCAGCCCATGCCCGAGTTGTGGCTGCTCCGCGACACCCTCGAACAACTCTCCAGCGGCCAGATTCGCAGCATCCCCGGCGAGCCCATCCTGCGCCCCGGCATGTCGCTCGAGCAAACCCTTCGCGGCATCAGCTCCGTCGAGCGTCTCCGCAACGGCGACGAGGGCGGCCAGGCCGGCATCTGGGTCCACGGCTTTGCGACCGATGATCGTCAGCCCGGAAGCAACCCTTACGAGTTTGATCGCTTCTATTCCGATGAAGACCATCTGATCCACGTCACTCGTCAGAACATGACTGCGATGTATCAGGACATGGCCGACCGCATCGCCGCCGAAGACAGCGAGGGGCTGGCCGTGCCCAAGAAGGCCGCCCGATACCTCGCCGTCGGCACCACCACCACCTACAAGCGCGAGCTGAACCCCAAGATCGCACCCGAAACCTTCGTCTTCAAGCCCGGCCCTGAGGATCGCAAGGTGGACAAGTTCATCTTCGTCATCCACCCCGGCGTGAAAGACCAGATCGCCATGATCGGCAAGCCCGCGCCGGCGCTGGTTGGCTTGGACTTCGGTGGCAAGGACGAGGCCGGAAAAGACCTCCCGCCGCAAACCGTGGATATTCCCGGTATGAAGGGCAAGGTTGTGGTGCTGGACTTCTGGGCCACCTGGTGCGGCCCCTGCTGCGCCTCGCTCCCCTCCATGCAGATGATCCAGCAGAAGTACGCCGACAAGCCCTTTGTCCTCATCGGCATGAACCGTGAACACGCCGGCGACGAGCGCAAGGTCAAGCCCTTCCTCGCCCGCCGCGACATCACCATCCGTCAGTTCAATGATGTCGCCGGCAAGGCCGCGGAGGCGTTTGTCACCACCAACTCGATCCCGTGCGTCGTCATCATCGATCAGGAAGGCAACATCGCCGACATCGAAAACGGCTATCTCCCCGGCAAGGAGAAGGAACTCATGGCCAAACTCGAGAAACTCTTCGCTGGCAAGCCCGTGCATACCGCCGCGGAACTCGCGGCGATCCGCGAACAGGTCGGTGTGGGCAAGTCCAACTGAGCACGCCCGGGATGAGCGATGCTGGTGGGGGGGCGAGCGAATCCCGTGGATACGCACGCGATGTCAATCATGGTCTATCCGATCGCACGCAACAAATACTGCGGTGGGGTGTCTCTACGCACGTCCATGAACGCAATTTGAGCCAAGATCGCGCAAACCCTGCCGCGCCCTCGTGCCGCGCTGCGAATGATCCGGCATGTCTTCCGACCAAGACCGTCTCGACCACCACCCCGACCACCGCTTCCCCGTGCTGGGCCGCCGCGACCTCCTCCGCGCCGGCGCGGCCATCGGCCTCGCCGCCGGTGTCATGCTCCCGGCCCGCGCTCTACTCGCCGCCCAACCTCCCGCGCCGCCCGCCACTTCTCCGCGATCCTCGCGCGCGAGAAACGTCATCTTCATGGTCGCCGACGGCATGTCCACCGGCACCCTCACGCTCGCGGACATGATGATCCGCCACACCGGCTCCGGCCCCGCGTGGGCCAACTGGTCCGGCGGGAGCGCGTGGATGTCGCTCTGGGGGCGCGAGGGTGTCCGCCGCGCCACCATGCGCACGCACGCGCTGGATTCCCTCGTCACCGATTCCGCCGCAGGCGGCTCCGCCTGGGGCAGCGGCGTCCACATCAACAACGGCTGCATCAACGTCATGCCCGACGGCCGCCAACTCATGCCGATCCTCATCCACGCCAGGCAATCCGGCAAGGCCACCAGCGTCGTCACCACCGCCCGCATCACCCACGCCACGCCCGCCAGTTTCTACGCCAACTCGCCGCGCCGCGATTACGAGGGCATGATCGGCTCGCAACTCTTAGAGCGCGGCATCGACGTCGCCCTCGGCGGCGGCCGCACATACCTGCCCAAATCCGAAACCAGCAAACACCCCGATGTGCAGTTCGTGAACAACGCAACCGAACTCCGCGCCGCCAAACCCGACGGCCGCCTCGTGGGGCTGTTCGCCTCCGGCCACGTCCCGTACGTGCTCGATCGCGACGCCACCCGTCCGGGACTGGTCGAGATGTCTAGCGTCGCGCTCGCCCGCTTGGAAAAAAGCCCAAATGGCTTCGTCCTGCAGATCGAGGGCGGCCGCGTGGATCACGCCGCGCACAACAACGATGCCGGCTCGCTCGTCCGCGAGCAGGTCGAGTTTGACCAAGCCATCGCCGCCGTGCTGGAGTGGATGAAGGGCCGCGACGACACGCTCCTTATCATCACCACCGACCACGCCAACGCCAACCCCGGCCTGACGCTGTATGGCGCGGATGGAAACACCGGCTTCGCAAACCTAGCAGGCGCGAAAAAGTCCTTCGACTGGATCGCCGCCCAGATCGCCGACATCAAACCCGCGAAAGACCGCGTCGCCAAGATGGTTCCCGCCGTGCTGGAAGCCACCGGCCACGAGCTGACCCCCGGCGACCAGTTGCTCCTCGAAGAAACCATGCAAGACCACCGCGTCATGCCCTTCATCGAGACCAACAAGTGGACCAGCGTCCTGGGCGCAATCCTCGCCAACCGCTTCGGCGTCGCCTTCATCAGCCCCAACCACACCGCTGACTACGTCGAAGTCACCGCCACCGGCCCCGGCTCGGAACTCATTGGAGTCGGACCAGGTTCCATCATCGACAACATCGAACTCCACGGAGTCATGGCCACCGCTCTCGCCCTCAGCGAGCCCAAGCCGCTCCCCGGCATGGAAGACCTCATGCTGCTAGACAAGCCGATTGTGCCCGATTGATCGAGCCAAAAGTGGCATGGGCTTACCAGCCCATGTCCGGGCCGCCGCGGCCCTGATGCCTTTGCTTGTACCCGCGCCACCATGCCTTCCAGTGTCTCCACAACGCTTTACAAACCCTCAACCCTGCACGCCCCCACCGGTACCACCATCGCCGACAACATGCCTCGGGGCGGGGCAATGCCGGGAGATGCCAATGCGATTCTTATGCCCGCGAATACTGCTTTTCGTCCTATGTGTCGCGATCATCGCGTCCCAGCCGGTTCGGGCCACCGCTCAGCAACCGCTCGCCGAATACACCGTGATCGGCCACGCGCTCTTCTGCGCCCAAGACCTTGCCGAGCTGGACAAGCTCGCCAAACTCTCCGACGCCCAGAAGCAGGCCGCGGAATCGCTGATGAAGGCGGCGTGTGCGCGGGCACGCCGTGAGCAATCAAATCTCGTCCGAAAGTTCACCGAGCAGACTGAAACTATTCAGCAAGGCGCATACGAGGGTGGTGAGGCGTTCGCCGAGAAGTACAAGACCTACATGGCCGACTATCAAAGGGCAGCCCTGGCGACCAATAAAGTCATCGCGGGCATTGAGCGCGAAGCACTCTCGGATCTCATGGCGGTTCTGGAGAAACCTCAACGTGAAACGAGTTGGCCGGGCTTCGAGCGATGGCGGCGTCGCCTGCTTGTTGACCCGTACGGCAGTTCGTTCGGTCTCGGCCTCAATCCGCGTCTGATTGTTCGGGTACTCAAACTCTGCCCCGCCGATAGTGCAGCAATCGAGGAGGCGTTGTCCCGCTACGACCTTGAACTCGATCCCTTGCTCATTCGGCGGATGGAGGTGCTTGCCAAACTGAACGCCGAGGCCGAGCCGACCGGCGAGTACGACACGACATTATGGACGCACCCCGAACTCGGAACCGCGCAGATTCTCAGATTGAACGTCAAGACCGCGGGTGTCATCCAGCGGCTTCTCTCGGAAGAGGGCCAGCGGGCATTCCTTCGGCAGCGCATTTGCATGGAACTCAACGGCGTCTTCTCACGCCCATCGAACGACCCTCGCATCAAGCAGATCATGCAGTGTCCTTCGCTTACCCCGGATCAGAAAAGCCGTTTCGAGGAACTGGTCGTCGATGCTGATGACGCCGTCTTTGCGATGGCTCTCGCCGAGCTTCGCGAACGCGATTCAGCCGCCATGCGGGAAGACCAAGCACCGGCGCAGCAATCCGAACAGGCACGCCGTCAGCAGAAAGGATCGAAGACGACGACATCGCTGGCAAAGACGCTGCGTGATTCCCTGACAATCCCGCAGCAGGAAGAACTGGACACCGCGGCATGGGGGAACCCGACCCAGGATATCTGGAAAATGGAACGTATCCCAGTCGCTGAATCCGAATGGGCATCCAAGTCCGCCGTACCAGAAGAGAAAGACACAAAAAAGCGGAAGCCGTAGCCGAGCGATCTGAGTGAATCATTCTTTTCTGCGGACAGCCCTTTTACCCCTTCGCAATCTTCTCCAGCCCATCCATCTCCCGATAAAGATTCCCCCGCGCCCCCCGCTCCATCCGCGCAAAGAAATGCGGCGTGTGGAAAATCCTTTCCTTATCCACCATCCGCTGCAAAAACGCGATCCGCCCCGGCACATACTGCTCATCCGGTGCGAACGCGAACTCCGCGCGGATCGCCGCGGCGTACCGGTCGTACTCCTCGCGCGGGCTCCCCAGAATCGTCAGGTCCAGGTCCGCCACCAGCGCGGCGTCCCCCTTCTCCGGCACGCTCGAGTGCCGCGTCGCCATGATGCACGGGCGCACCAGTGCCAGAAACTCCGCCCCGCAGCCCAGCAGCCCCGCGATCATCCCCGCCGCGTCCGCCGAGCGTTCCTCGTTGTCGGGCCGCTCCGCGAAGTACACGCAGTCGTGCAGCCAGATCGCAAACTCCACCACATCCTTCTCATCCGCCAGCATCCGCGCCGAGTCAAACGCCCCCAGCACCTGCCCGATGTGCTCCAGAGTGTGATACTTCCTGGGTGGATTTCCGTACAGCGTCCAGAGCATCTCAAACGCCACATCGCTCTCGTGCGCCGACTTGAACACCCCCACCCGTTCGCAGAGTGAGTTCCAGCGATCATGCAGGGCGTGCGACGCGGCGGCAGTCATTCCTTTCTCGCAACGCTGTCCAGATCGACAACCTCGCGCCGAATGTGTTCCTCAAGGTCGGCTGGGAGTTGGATCGAAACGTGCAGGCACATCTGACACCTCATCAGATTCTATGTCCATTCCACGGAGCACGCCCGTGCCACGGGTTCGCCCGCTGCCCTGAGCGGGCAACCCGTGATGCGCGAAGGGAGCGCACGATGCCCAACGAACATCGCACGGGTTGCCGCCCAAAGCGGCGGCGAACCCGTGGCACGAATGCCAGCCCGCACCCAACGGGTCTCATTCCGGCAGCCCCACATCCGCCCCATCATCATCCTTATCCGGCCCGCCACCATCCCGATGATTCTCAATCGGCCCCGTCTTCTTCCCCGGCGAGAACGGCACAACAGGGACGGTCGTTGAGAACGGATCTTGCGGCGCGGCTGCTCCGGTACTCGCACCACCGCCACCTCCACCGCCACCTCGCCGCGCCGGCCCCGGCGCCGAATATCCGCCCGACAGCCCCGTGCCGCCCGAAAAGTTCCCGTAGTCCTTGAACCGTGTCGTGCTCGCGTCCCACGTTAGTCTGATCGAGTCCGTCGGCCCGTTGCGCTGCTTCGCAATAATCAGCTCCGCCTCGTTCACCTTGCTCTCGTTCTCTTGTAGCCATTGCTGATCGCCGACGTGGTAGTACGCCTCGCGGTGCAACAGCGCCACCACGTCCGCGTCCTGCTCGATCGACCCCGACTCGCGCAGATCACTCATCCGCGGCCGATTATCCCCGCGATTCTCCGCCCCGCGATTCAACTGACTCAAACAGATTACCGGCACATTCAACTCCCGCGCCAGCCCCTTCACCCCGCGTGAGATAGCCGCCACCTCCACCTGCCGCGATTCCTTCGCCGATCCCGGCGCGGTCATCAGCTGCAAGTAGTCGATGAAGATGCACTTGATCCCATGCTGCGACACCAGCCGGCGCGCCCGCGTGCGCAGCCCCAGCACCGTCAGCCCCGGCGTGTCATCGATAAACACCGGCGCCTCGTGCAGCTCATACATCGCCTCCCCCAGCCGGTCATAGTCCACATCGCGCAGCTTCCCCGAGCGCATGTCGTGCGAACTGAACCCCGATCGCGCGCTCAACATGCGTTGCGCGATCGCGCTCTTGGACATTTCCAATGAGAAAAACGCCACCGGCATCGGCGCCGTCCGCTGCGAGCTCCACGGCGTCCCGCCCATCGCCACCTGCTCCGCCAGGTTCAGCGCCATAGCGGTTTTGCCCATCGATGGTCTTGCCGCCAGAATAATCATGTCCCCCGGCTGTATCCCGGTCGTGATCTCATCCAGATCCTTGAAGTGCGTGGGGATTCCGCTGAACCCCTTCCCCTGCAGCGCCAGCAGCCGCTGATACTCCTGCTCCACCAGATGCGCCAGCGACTGCGCATCGGATGTCTCCTCCGCCTGCGCGATCTCGAACACCAGCGCCTCCGCCGCGTCGATGATCTCCCGCGACCCATCCGGCCCCATGTCTCCCGCGTGATACGCGTCGTACACGATCTGCCCGCCCGCCGCGATCAGCTTCCGCAGCCGATACTTGTCCGCCACCATCTTGGCGAAATGCACCGCCGTCGCCGGCCCCGGCGTCTCCGCCGCCAGCTTCTCCAAATACTTGACGCCCCCGACATCCTTCAGTTGTTCCGTGTCCGCCAGCGACTCCGCCAGTAGCACCAGATTTCCGGCCTGCTTCTGGTCATACGTCTTCACCAGCGCGGCGTAAATCGCCGCGTGCGCCTCCAAATAAAACGCCCGCGAATCCTTCAAGATCGAGATCACATCATGGATCACCGACGGCTCAAGAATCATCGCCCCCAGCAGCGACATCTCCGCCAGCGGCGCATGTGGCGGCGGCTTGTCAAACAACTTATCCAGCGGCAACACCACCCGCTCCCGCTTCCCCCCACGGTCGCGTTGCGGCTTTGCTTCCTGTATGAACTCCGTTCCTTCTGCCATGCGCCGATGCTACCCCTCCTTCACCCCCGTTCTCGCCCCTTTCTGCCCCAATCGACATCAAGCGTGCAGTCATTGGATACGGATTCCCACACGACCGACAGCCCACAGTGCCCTTCCCCCGCCTTGATGCCTTGTGCCTCAATGCCTCGATGCCTTCTTCCCACCCGATACTCTTCCCTCAACATGCCCGACCATCTCTCCAACCTCGGCCCCGCCGACCAATCCAACCAATCCACCCACCCTCCCTCCGAGGGCGAACTCCTCCCCAACCCTCTCCCCGCCGATCCCTTCCCCCTCTTCCACCTTTGGTTCACCGCCGCGCAACAGCTCAAGAATCAGCCCAACCCCAACGCCCTGACGCTCGCCACCGTCGATCCCTCCGGCCGCCCCAGCGCACGCATCGTCCTCTGCAAGGGCATGGACCTGGACTCCGGCCACATTGTTTTCTATACCAATGAACACGGCCGCAAGGGCCGCGAACTCCTCGCCACCCATCGCGCCTCGGCCGTGTTTCACTGGGATCATCAGGATCGCCAGGTTCGCATCGAAGGCCCCGTCGTCCGCAGCCCCGCCGCCGAGAGCGACGCCTACTTCGCCTCGCGCCCGTGGCTCAGTCGCATTGGTGCCTGGTCCAGCGATCAATCCCAGCCCATCGCCACCCGCGCCGCGCTCGAAGCCAAACTGGATGCCACTCTGCGCCGCTTCGGCATCGACCCTGCACATCCACCGGCGCGCGATGCCGTCGTGAACATCCCGCGCCCGCCGCACTGGGGCGGCTTCCGCCTGCACGCCGAGCGCATCGAGTTCTGGTGCGCTGGCGCGGGCCGCCTCCACGATCGCGCCGCGTGGACCCGCACGCTTCGCCCCGAACCCGCCGCCGCTCCGGCCACCTATCTCGCATCCTCCCCGTGGTCCTGCACCCGCCTGCAACCCTGATTGCCCGCCCTCACATGCCATCCGGTTCTAGGACCAGCGCACACGCAAAGTCCTGTAAACCAGTACTCGCAGCTTCGCAGAAAGAGCGGAGTGCTGACGCCGTAATCCACGACTTCTTCTCCGCGATCCCCTGCGCGACCTCGGCGTACCTCTGCGTGCTGATCGATCTTGCAGCTGCCCAGTTCTCGGACTCTCCCTCCTCGGTGTTCACCCGTCCCGCCGTGGATTCCCCGAACCCAACATGAACCCGCCCCGCGCTCGGGTCGATCTTAGTTCCAGCAACCCCCCTGTTTCGGCGCACACGGTGCGCCGCCGCTTGGGCCACCATGAAGTGCAGGCCGTTTCCGCGGCCCGCGTTGTCGAGGATTCTCCGAGTGCCGACGCTTCGCAAAGATCTGCCCCCCAATGAGCTTGAGTCGCTGTACGCGCGCCTCAATCGGCAGCTGGATCGCGTCGGCGTGGAGTCTCAACCCAAGATCGCGCAGCGTCTGCTCGAACTCGCCCAGCATCCCGACGCCCAGATCAAGGACTATCTGGAAGCCATCCGGCTCGACGCCGCCATTACCGCGCGCATCCTGCGGCTCGCCAACTCCGCCTTCTACGCGCAGCGCCAGCCAGTCACCCGACTCGAACGCGCCCTCGTCATTCTCGGCATCGAAAAAACCAAGGCCGTCTCCCTCGGTTTCTTTCTCAGCCGCTCCGCCGCCAGCGCGGGCGCACGCACCATGGGCCGCAAGGTCTGGGGCGAGTCCGTCTACCGCGCCTCCCTCGCCTCCGCCATGGCCAAGGCCATCTGTCCGCACCTCGCGCCCGAGGCCTTCATCGTCGGCCTCATGCTCGACTGCGGCCAGCCCATCATGGCCCGCCTCCTCGGCGAGCAGTACGAAACCCTGCACGCCCACAACCGCAACCCCCACAAACTCCACCTCGCCGAATACGCCCAGCTGGAGTTCACCCACGCCGATGTCGTCACCGCGCTCGTCACGCGCTGGAAGCTCCCCGCCATCCTCGCCCGCCCCATCTGCTCCCACCACACCGCCCCGCAGGTCGGCAAGAGCGTCGATCCCGCGGTCCTCCTCCACCGCATCGCCTTTTACGTCGGCGCGGTGCAGCTCAACGAGAAGAACAGCCAGCCCACCACCCGCGCCCCCATGTCCTCCATCGCGCAGCGCCTCTTCGAGGTGCTGCCCACCGATCTGGAGAGCGTCGTCCGTTCCACCGGCCAGTCCTATCAGGACATGGTCGGCGTCTTCGCCGATGTTGGCGATTCCATCGGCGACACCGACGAAATCTCCGACGCCGTGCAGGGCCAGCTCGTCGAGATGATGGATGAGCAGATGCAGCGCGTCGCCCGCGCCGAGAGCCGCGGCGGCACCGAGCACCTGGAAATCTCCGGCCAGCAGATCGAGGTCGAGCCCGGCCAGAGCGGCGAAGTCATCGCCTACATCAACGCCGCCAACGGCCAGCGCATGATCAGTTGCACCCTCACCCCCGCCAAAGAAACCCCCGAATCCGTCGGCCACCTCCTCGGCTTGGATGATGCCCCGCACGCCCACCTCCTCGAACTCCTGCGCGTCATGCGGCAAATGGCCGCCTGATTGGGTACCCCCACGCTCCGCGTGGGTGGTCCGGGCCGCCGCGGCCCGGATGTCTTCCTTCCTTGTGCGGTGTCACACTCCCATGATCGCGGATTCTCAAGCCGACACCCACCGCGATGTCAGGTGCCCGTACGCTCACACTCAATCCCGCTCGTGCAGAGTGCCTATCGCCTAACTTCCACACACTTCGACCCAATCGAACGCTCCCAACTCCTCGCCCGTACAACCTCCGCGCCCCCCTCCCGCTAGGATTTCCCATGCTCACGACCTCTCTCCGCCGCTGCTCCCTCTTCCTCGCCCTCACCGTCGGCCTCGCCGCTGGCTCCGCCGCGCTCGCGCAGCCGTATTCCATGTTCAAGGATGCGCTGCCCATGATCCAGCGCAGCGTGCTGAACGATCCGACCGACACCACCGGCGTCCCCGAAGGCCGCATGGGCGCGATCGCCTATGACCCCACCACCCAGTGCATGTACTTCGCCGCCCCGCGCAGCGGCGTCCTCATCGTCCTGGATCCCTCCGGCATGACCCGCATCCAGGTCCTCCGCGATCTCAACGAGCCCTCCGGCATCGCCATTGTTCCCGACCTCCGCAAACTCATGCTCACCGGCGGCGACGGCTCCGTCAAAATCTTCACCATCAATCCCGCCGGCACCGATGCCGCCGGCAAGCCCACCCCCGCCGGCACGCTTACTCTCGAGAAGTCCATCCAGTTCCCCGGCGAGGCCGATCAGATTCGCTATGACCCCAAGTCCAAAAAGGCCTATTTCGGCCACGGCAAGTTCCTCAGTTGGATCAACCCCGCCGATGGCACCAAGTGCGAGAAGTCCCTCGAGCTCCCCGGCCCCACCAAGGGCATCGTCATCGACCCCGGCTCCTCGCGCATCTTCGTCAGCATCGCCAGCAAAAACCAGATCCTCGTCGTCGATCGCGCCGAGTTCAAGACTACCACCACTTGGGATCTCAAAGACGCCACCATGCCCGCGCCGATGGCTCTGGACGACCAGAACGCCCGCCTCTTTGTCGCCTGTCGCAACCCAACCAAGCTTCTCATCCTGAACTCGAATGACGGCACCGAGATCAACCGCTTGGACATCGGCGCCGATGCCGCAGACTGCTGGTGGGACCCCATGGGCCGGCGCGTCTACGTCAGTTGCGGCCAGCCCGGCGGCCAGATCTCCATGCTCTGGGACAAGCCCGTCATTCCTGCCAACACCGCCACCGAAACCGTGCGCCTCGCCCTGATCAAGACCTTGCTGGAGGGCAACGTGGCGGAGGCAGAAAAAGCCAAGCTCCTGCGCGAGCAGACCGAACTCAAGGCCAAGGTGGCCCAGATCGAGGCGTTCGCTCCGCAGGTCGGCTGGCGCGTCGAACACCAGGTGGACACCGCCCCCGGAGCCCGCACCAGCGTCTTCATCCCCGAGAAGCGCCGCTACATCGTCTGCGCCCCCAAGCAGGGTGACGCCGCGACCGGTGGCATGCCCACCTTCGTCTACATCTACGTCCTCCCCAACCTCACCGACTACAACTTCCCCCAGCCCAAGTCCCACTGATTCCGTGGCATGGGCGTCCCGCCCATGTGCCTGGGTGGCACGGCTCTCCGAGCCGTGTTCGGGACGCCGCGGCCCGAATGCCTTTCTCACCCCGCTTCCCCCAACAGGACGTCCCCTCCCCGCACTACTTCCCCGCTCACTCCAGATACCGCGGCCGCGGCGCGAGCATCGTCACGATCAGCCCCGGCACATACAGCAGCGACACCCACCACAGCGCGCCCTCCGGCCCGTGCGCGTTGATCGTCAGCCATCCCGCCGCGAAAGTGCCCGCCGCGCTGAAGAGTCGTCCGACGTTGTACGTCACGCCCGCGCCCAGCGTCCGGATCAGCGTCGGAAACAGCGTCGGCACGTACAGCGGAAACAGCCCGAACACGCCGAGGATGAAGAACGATGTCACGCACGGCACCACATACACCGTCGCCATCGTCAGCGGGCGCGCGAAACCGAACATGAAGCACGCCAGCCCGGTGGCAAACAGGAACGTGAACGCGAACCGGTACGACGTGAACTTCGCCAGGTACGTCGCGAAGAAGTTTCCCGCGATGTTCACCAGCAGCGACGCGATCGTCACATGGCTCACCAGCGCGGCCACTTCCTGGCGCGTCCAGCCCTTCACCTCCGGCATTGTCTGGATCGCCTTGGGCAGGAAGAACCAGAACGCCCATACCGTGGTCAGCGCGATCCCCGTCAGCAGCGTCGTCAGGATCGTCGTTGAGAGATGCTCGCGCGAGAAGAGCGACGAGATCGGCGGCGGTTTCTCGGACTTCCTCGCCTGCTCGCGCCACTGCTCCGGCTCGGGCACCGCGCTGCGGATCCACACCGTCGCGAACGCCGGTATCACGCCGATCAGAAACACCCACTTGGGCTCGAACCCCGACAGCCAGCTGGCCGCCAGCGCGGCCGAGATGCACCCGACCATGTACCCCGATTGCAGCAGCGCGCTCGCCCACGCGCGGCAGTGCTTGGGCACCGTCTCGCTCACCAGCGCGCTCCCCGCCGCCCACTCACCGCCGATCCCCAGCGCGGCCACGAACCGGAAGATCAGCAGATGCCACCACGTTTGCGCAAAGAACGAAAGCCCGGTGAACAGTGCATATGTCAGTACCGTGAGTGTCAGCGTGCGCGAACGCCCCAGCCGATCGCCGATCCGCCCGAACACCGCGCCACCAACTGCCCACCCGACGAGGAAGAATGCCTGAATCAGCGTCGCCTTGCGCGTCACCTCGTTGGTCAGATCGACACTTCCAGTGATCGCGGCCGTGGTGATCCCATGCTCCTGTGCCACGAGCTGGGTCACGAACGGAAAGCCGACCATCACATACAGGAACCCATCCAGTCCATCAAACGCCCACCCAAGCCACGCGGCCAGGAGTGATTTGGTCTGTTGCGAGTTGAGTCCGAGTGCCATGCCGGCCGAGCGTACCGCAAACTCATGCCGCGTGCGGGCCACCCCGCGCGGCCCACCCAGCGCGCCCGCGGCCCGTTCTGGCCCGCCATGCGGCATCTATTGGCCGAATCGCCGTGGGTTTCGCTGGCACAGAGGTTGCAATGAGGATCACCGACCCGGGTCACACGAATCGCTGCGGCGTCTGCCCTCGCCGCGTGCTTGACCCGAGCCACCTCCTATGTGACAGGCCCGCATTCGCGTGCGGGCCTGTTTTATTTTTGGAGGGCTGTGCTTAGTCGGCGCTGGTGCCGTGTTGGATCTTGAAGACGAGGGCGGCGATGGCCGCGCCGGCGCAGGGGCCGACGATGTAGAGCCAGGCGTGTGCGATGCTTGCGCCCTTGGTGGCGGCGACCAGGAGCGAGCCGACGCCGACGGCGGGGTTGAACGCGCCGCCGGAGATGTTGCCGGCGCAGGCCGCGCCCGCGGCGACGGTCATGCCGATGGCGACGCCGTAGTAGGAGTTGCCCGCGGTCTGCTTGACGGTGGCGACGTTGAGAACGACGAGCGCGAGGGCGAAGGTCCAGAGGATCTCCGCGCCGAGGGCCTGCATGATGGTGTACGCGGGCGCGGGGGCGACGATGAGGAGGTGGCCGACGGTTGTGCCGGCGGGATCGTGGGTGGCGGAAAGGTGGTAGGCGATGGCCGCGCCGCAGAACGCGCCGAGGAGTTGGACGACGACATAGGGGATGGCCTGTTCGAGCTTGATCTTGCCGCGCATGAAGACGGCGAGGGTGACGGCGGGGTTGTAGTGAGCGCCGGAGATGGGGCCGCCCATGTAGACCATGACCATGAGCCCGCAGCCGATGATGATGGGGGTGATGGGGCTGGTGAAGGTGCTGGCGAGGGCGATGGTGAGGACGAGGAAGAAGGTGCCGATGAACTCGGTGAGGAGTTTGTTCATGAGGGGGCTCCGGGTGGTGGGGAGCATGGTACCAAATCGGGAGGACGAGGGAGTGGGGAGGGGAAGGCGGGGGAAATTTCAAATTTGAAATTTGAGAGGGGAAGGGGAGAGGGGGGCGCGGCGGAGGAAGTAGCAGGGAGTGGGAAGTGGAGGGGAAATTTCAAATTTCAGATTTGAGAGCGGACGAGGGAAACGGAGGCGTTGGGGTGGGTCGTAGAGTTAGATGGGTAGAGATGCTTATTGAGAGGAAGTCTTTATGCGGATGGTGTTGATTGCGGTGGGTGTGGTGGCAATGTGCCTGTTCTTGTGCTTCTCGTGCGGGCAGACGAGGAAAGAGATGACACGCGAACGGGCGGAACGGCTGGCGGAGATTCAAGCCACGATCGCGAAGCGCATCGACGAGGCGATGGCGGCGATGCCGCGCGGGTTTGTGTTCAAGGTAACTCTTCAGCCGTCAGCAACGATCGTACCCGAACAGGATGCGACTTGCGCTATGTGAATGGGTGTGGTACACAGGCGGAATCAGCGCGAGCACGA
>JAYVRG010000049.1:0-27480 GCA_043776515.1 Phycisphaerales bacterium | reverse complement strand
ACGCCTCGACAGCGGGTGTGATCTACGTCATCGCCCGCAAGATCAACAGCGAAACAACCTTCTCGCAGGTCGGCACGGCCGAGCCCTCCCGCGCCGGCGCGCGCGGCGTCTCCAACTTCACCGACAACTCGCTGGTCGCGGGCTCGACGAACATTCAGTACATCATCACGCCCCGGCGCGGCGCGCTCATCGGGCCGATGAGCGAGTTGTTCAGCGTCACGCTGGGCGTCGGCTCAGGCGGTGGCGGGCTGTTCATCGCCTCGTCCAGTTCTTCGCCAGCGGGGGGGATGAAGATCGCGGCGTAACGGCACAGTCCACAGTTCCCAGTGGACGGCAAAGACATCGTTCCTCCTTTCGGCGGCCCCGGGTCTACTTCCGGGGCCGCTTTTCTTTGTCGCTTTGTCACCTTGTCCCCGCCTTTCTCTGCGCCTCCGCGTCTCTGCGGTGAGCGCCTTTGGGCGTACACTCAGCCCCACATGCCCCCCCACACATCCCCCCCCCACGCCATCTCCATCCGCGGCCTCACCAAAACCTTCGGCCCCAAGCTCGCGGTTTCCAACCTCGATCTGGTCGTCCCCACCGGCTCCCTCTGCGGCTTCATCGGCCCCAACGGCGCCGGCAAGACCACCACCATCCGGATGATCATGTCGATCCTCTTCCCGGATTCCGGTGAACTCAGCGTCCTTGGCAAATCCTCCGCCATCGAGTCCAAGGACCGCATCGGCTATCTCCCCGAGGAACGCGGCCTGTACCGCAAGATGCGCGTCCTCCCCTTCCTCACCTACATGGCCAAGCTCAAGGGCGTCGATTCCGGCGCGGCCAAGCAGAAAGCCCTTGACTGGCTCGACAAGGTCGGCCTCGGCGATGTCGCCAAGAAAAAGTGCGAAGAGCTCTCCAAGGGCATGCAGCAGAAGGTCCAGTTCATCTCCGCTGTCATCCACGAGCCCGACCTGCTCATCCTCGACGAGGTCTTCAGCGGCCTGGACCCCGTCAATCGCCGCCTGATGCGCGACCTTATTCACGAGCAGCACACCGGCTTGGGAGGGGGGGGCCGCACCATCATCTTCTCCACCCACGCCATGTACGAAGCCGAGCAACTCTGCGACCGCGTCTTCATGATCCACCGCGGCGTCAAGGTGCTGGATGACACGCTTGCGGGGATCCGCAATCGGTTTGATCCGAAGACCATTATCGTCGAGCCGCTGAGTGATGTTGGTGGCACGGCTCTCCAGAGCCGTGCCCCGGATTCCCCCGAATCCATCATCCGCTCTCTCCCCGGCGTCGCCCGTGTCGAGCCGGATCGCGATGGTCTCTCGGTCGCCGTCGAGGGGGGCGTGCCCCCCTCGCGCATCATGGCCGAGATCGCCGCACTCATCCCCCTCCGCCGCATCGAGCTCAAACGCGTGAACCTCGAAGACGTCTTCATCGACCTCGTCGATGCCTCCAACGACGACACCCTCTCCCGCGAAGACCTCCGCACCACCCTCACGCAGGAGGCCGCCCATGTATAAGACTTTCCTCGTCGCCTGGCGCGAGTTCCTCGCCACCGTGCTCACCAAGGGCTTCCTGTTGGGCATCCTGCTCCCGCCGGTCATCATGGCCTTTGCGATCACGCTCATGCCGCTGCTGATGAACTCCGCCGCGCCCAAGACCACGGGCACGATCGCCGTCATCGACAAGTCCGGCCTCGTCGCCGACGCGCTGAAAGTCTCGCTGGATGCCGACGCATTCAAGTCGCGCCGCGCCAAGAAGCTCGATAAAGCGCAGGAGAAGCTGCAATCCAAGGGGCTCAGCATCCCCATCGACAACCGCACCAAGGCCATCGCCGGCGCGGCGATGGAAGCCGGCGCGCCCACCCTCTCCGTCGAGATTCTCCCCGCCACCACCGATCAGGAAGAGGCCAAGAAGCCCCTGCTCACCGCCAACGTGCGCGACAACGAGAAGGCCAACGCCACGCAGCGCGTCGCGCTGATTGTCATTCCCGAAACCGCCGTTCGCGCCCCCGCCGCCGCCGCGTTCGACCACTACCAGATTTACACCGCTCCCAAACTCGATGTCGAGGTCACCGGAGACATCAGCGATCAGGTGGACGCGGCAATCGTCGATGCCCGGCTGAAAGAAGCCAAGTTTGATCCGGCCCTGATTCGCTCGCTCACCGCGAACCCCATTACCGATACCAAGGTCGTCACCCGCGACGGCGAACGCAACGACATCGGCTTCGCCGCCACGATGGTTCCGTTCGCGTTCCTCATCCTCCTGTGGATCTCCGTCATCGTCGGCGGCCAAGGGTTGCTGCTGTCCACCGTGGAGGAAAAATCCAGCCGCGTGATGGAGGTGCTCCTCAGCGCGATCTCACCCATGCAGCTCATGGTCGGCAAGATCATCGGCCAGATGGCCGTTGCCTCGCTGCTGCTTGGGCTGTACGCCACCACGGGCGTCGGCGCTCTCATCGCGTTCTCGATGGGCCACCTCATCGATCCGATCACGCTCGTCTATGCCGCGATCTACTTCGTCATCGCCTTCTTCCTCATGGCCAGCATGATGGCCGCCGTGGGCAGCGCGGTGAACGACATGCGCGAGGCCCAGGCCCTCATGCAGCCCATCATGATCGTGATGATCATCCCGATGATGCTCTGGATGCCCATCGGGCGCAACCCCAACGGCCTGTTCGCGCAGATCGTCAGCTTCGTCCCGCCCATCAGCCCCTTCGTCATGGTCATCCGCATCGCCGGCAGCGAGCCGATTCCCGCGTGGCAGATCCCCGCAACCATGGGCGTCGGCTTCCTCTCGATGATCTTCATGTGCTGGGCCACCGCCAAAATCTTTCGCATCGGCATCCTCATGTACGGCAAACCTCCCAACCTCAAGACCCTCATCAAATGGGTCCGCATGGCCTAAGTGGCAGGGGCTTTCCTGCCCATGTCCGAAATAGGGTGGCACGGGCGGCTTGTCCGCCCGTGGTGCGGCACCCTCCTCATCGGCGAAGCAGGACAGCCACGCCACTCTTATCACAATGCCCAAACCCACTCCACTTCCCTCCCCCTTCCCTTGGGACATCCACTCCCTCTACGAACTCTGCGCCCAAAACCCGCCGCGCGACGCCAAGCTCCTCCGCGCCATCCACTCCTGGGTACCCCGGTTCTCCGAGCCGGGTTCCTCTCGCTCCAAGCGAGCCAAACCCCTCACGCTCGCCGAAGACTTTTGCGGCACCGCCGCCCTCAGCCGCGCCTGGTGTGATCTCTCCCCGAACTTCTCCGCCGTCGCCGCCGACATCGACGCGCCGACGCTCGCCCGCGCCAAGCAACTCTCCGCCAATCACCCACGCATCAAACTCATCCGCGCCGACGTACGCAAGGTCAACGACCCCGCCGACCTGATCGCCGTCCTGAACTTTTCTATCTGCGAGCTGCACACCCGCCGCGATCTTGTCGCCTACTTCAAGCACGCCCGCTCCCGGCTCGCGAAGCGCACAGGCGTTCTCATCTGCGATCTCTACGGCGGCGCGGACTCGTACCAGACCGGCCTGCTGGATCAGACCATCTCTCCGCCGCGCGCCCATCCCGCGGCAAAGGACCGCGTCCTCTACTCCTGGGAACAGCGCACCGCCGACCCCCTCACCGCCCGCGTGGTGAACGCCATGCACTTTGATGTGCGGGTGGCCCGGCACTCCGTGCCGGGTCGCGGCCGCTCTGGGCCGCGACGGACTTCCCACCAGGTCTTCCTCGACGCCTTTGTCTACGACTGGCGCCTCTGGACCATCCCCGAACTCCGCGACGCCATGCTCGAAGCGGGCTTTACCACCACCGCCGTCTACCCCCGCACCGCTGGCGCGACCGACCCTGAAGGCAACCTCTACACCCGCCCCATCGAAGACCCCACCGAACTCGAAGAGGCGTTCAACGTCTTTATCGCCGCGCGAGCGTGATGCATTGCCTTGGTCCTTGATCCCTCAGTCCCTCAGTCCCTTCCCCAAGAAAATGCCCCCGAGCACCATGGGAAGTGCGCTCGGGGGCGAAGGGAGGGAGGCAGGGTTGTCCAGCTCGTCGCACTTCCGACACCAGTGCCTCGTGCCTGATGCCCAGTGCCTTTCTTCTTGGCCCGCGGTCGAAGGGGCCGGGGATCGGCGGCTTGGTAAAGACTTCTCCGTGGCGATCATCGCCGATATTCATCTCTGCAAGCCATCCGGCGGGGGATGTTCCTTCATCCCTATCCGGGGCGGCGGTTCCTTCCTCCGCGCTCCCGAACCGCCGGCCCCTACGGACCGCGGGTCAACTATCCTGAATCACACTTCCATCACTCACAACACACGCTGATTCACTCTCCCGCGTTGGCGGGACCGACGACTGACTTCTGACAACGGCCATTGAGCGAAGACCGCCGCGGAGCGGCGGGCCACCCTCGGGCAACTCACGAACATCCCATGCTGGCTCCGCAGTTCATGCACTTGTAGCAGGTGCCGCTGCGCATCGTGATCGAGCCGCACGCATCACACGCGGGCGCATCTTCCTGATTGTTTCGCATCGCCATGGAGAGGGCGGAGACGCTCGCGCTCGCCGCGCTGCAACGCGCGACGCTCACCTGTGCTCCGCCGCCCGTCCCCGCGACGGCCTTCGAGGTCGCGCCCCCATCGCGCGGGGCCATCGCCGGCTCCGGCGCCCGGCCGCTTGGGTGCGCGCTGGCACTTGGGCTTTCGAGGGCGCCATCCGGCTGCCCCGACTTGCTCGCCCGGTCGGGCTGCTGCTGATTCGCTCCGACGTTTCGTACGCTTCCTGCTGTGTTCCACGATGCACGGTCCTCCGGACCTGTGATTCCCCCGATTCCCCCGATCCCCACGGTTTTGCGCACTGTGGTGCCGCCATCTTCATCCTCACCCAGCGCACCCGAGCCGGTCCTGGCTCGGCCGCGCCCCGGGAGGCGGTCCACGTCGTAGTTGTCGCCAAGCAACTCATCCAACTGATCATCGGCGGATCCGCCGCCATATCCCGAATCGGTTGTAGCTTGGCTGTTCCGCTTGGGCGCGTTCGCCTCGCGGTAGCCGGGGATGAACTCCATGCCCATCCAGCGGAAGATGTAGTCCACCAGCGACTTGGCGAAGGGAATGTCCCGGTTGGACGTCATGCCCGCGGGCTCAAACCGCTGGTGCGTGAACTTGTTCACCAGCGACTCGATCGGCACGCCGTACTGCAGCGCGACACTCACCGCCGTGCCGAGGGAATCCATGAGTCCGCCGATGGTGGACCCTTCCTTCGCCATCGTGATGAACAGCTCGCCGGGCATTCCGTCCTCGTACAACCCGACGGTGAGATAGCCCTCGTGGCCGCCGATGTTGAACTTGTGGGTGATGCTGGCGCGGGTGTCCGCGAGGCGGCGGCGCATCGGCCGCTCGACGACGCGGATTTCGGTGACGGCAGGTGCCGCAGGAAGCAGGACAGCGATCGCGACCGGCACCGTCTCAACCACCGACGACGATGCAGGCATCTTCGCCACAGGCAGCGCACTGGCCATCTGAGGGATGGGCTTCATCTCGACCATCGGCTCTTTTTTTGCTTCAACTTCCTTCTCGGAGGAATCGTCGCCCGTCGAGTTCAGCGGCTGGCTCAGCTTGCAACCGTCGCGATACAGCGCGTTGGCCTTCAGTCCAAGCTCCCACGACATGCGGTAGCAGTCCTTGATGTCCTGCTCGCTGGCATCGTTGGGGAGGTTGATGGTCTTGCTGATCGCGCCGGAGATGAACGGCTGGGCCGCGCCCATCATGCGGATGTGCCCCTGGGCCGCGATGAACCGCTGCCCGTGCTTGCCGCACTTGTTGGCACAGTCGAAGACGCTGAGGTGCTCGCTCTTGAGCCCCGGCGCGCCCTCAACGGTCTGGCGGCCGCAGATGATCTCATTGAGCGCATCGACCTGTTGCTTGCTCAGCCCCAACTCGCGGAGCAGGTTGAACTTGACGTCCTGCTTCACGGCCTCGGGATCAAAGCCCAGCCGCGTCATCGCCTCATCGCCGAGGGACCAGACGTTGAACGCGAATGAGACCTCGAACACGCCCGGCAGCGCGGCGTTGATCTTCGCGACATCCGCCTCGGTCAGGCCCTTGAACAGCAGCCAGTCCTTGAACGTGTATTGGGTACCCCGGTTCTCCGAACCGGGTGCTTGGGTGGTCCGGCTCTCGGAGCCGGAAGTATCGGATCCGGACCCGGCTCGGAGAGCCGGGGTACCCATGCCCATCGGCACATCCACATTCAGCGTGCCGAGCAGATACGTCAGAATGCCCTTGCGCTCCGGCGCGGAATATCCCATCGCTTCCAGCGCGGGCTCCACGCTCGCGTTGGCGATCTTGAAGTATCCGCCGCCGGCGAGCTTCTTGAACTTCACCAGCGCGAAGTCCGGCTCGATGCCGGTGGTGTCGCAGTCCATCAGCAGACCGATCGTGCCGGTGGGCGCGATCACCGTGGTCTGTGCGTTGCGATATCCGTACTTCTCGCCCGCCGCGAGCGCCTCATCCCACGCGCGTACGGCGTGGTCCAGCAGATCGTCCGCGTTGGCGATCGCGACGCGATTGGCGTTGATGATCTCGTGGTTGATCGGCACCGGCGCGATCCGCATGTTCTCGTAGTTGCCCGGATCGCGTGAGACGCCGTGGGCCGCCAGCCGGTGGTTGCGGATCACGCGGAGCATGTTCTCCTTGTCGGGCTGGTATCCCTCGAACGCGCCGAGCTGGGCCGCCATGAGCGCCGACTGCCGGTACGAGCGCCCGGTGAGGATCGCCGTCAGCGTCGAGCAGACCGCGCGGGCCTCTTCGCTGTCGTAGGCGATGCCCGCCTGCATCAGCATCGCGCCCAGATTCGCGTAGCCCAGCCCGAGTGTGCGATACTTGTAGCTCAGCCGCGCGACCTCGCTAGATGGATAGCTCGCCATCAGCACGCTGACCTCGAGCACGATCGTCCACAGGTCGATGCCGTGCTCGTACCCATCCACATCGAAGCTGCGGGCCGTTGAGTCGTAAAACTTCAGGACATTCAGCGAGGCGAGGTTGCACGCCGTGTTATCGACAAAAAGGTACTCCGAACACGGATTACTTGCGTTGATGCGACCGGCGCTCGGGCAGGTGTGCCACGCATTGATTGTTGTATCAAACTGCACACCCGGATCGGCGCAGCGCCACGCGGCGTAGCCGATCTGGTCCCAGAGTTGCCTCGCCTTGTACACCTTGGCAACATCGCCCGTTGTCCGGTACCGCGTCGTCCACTCGCCATCCGCATCCAGCACATCGAAGAACTCATCGGGAATGCGGATCGAGTTGTTGGAGTTCTGGCCGCTGACAGTGAGATACGCCTCGCCGTTGAAGTCATAGTCGAGCTTCAGCCCGAGCTTGGCGGCGGTCTCGCCGATGGTCATCTTGTCGGCCGCGCCGGCCTTCTTGTTGGCGATGACCTTCAGCCCCTCCACCATCGCCTGAACCTTGATCTCCTCGCGGACCTTCCAGTTCACAAACTCCCCGATGTCCGGGTGGTCCATGTCCAGGCAGACCATCTTCGCGGCGCGGCGGGTGGTCCCGCCGCTCTTGATCGCGCTGGCGGCGCGGTCGCCGATCTTCAGCCACGACATCAGCCCGCTGCTCTTGCCGCCGCCGGAGAGCTTTTCCCCCTCAGCCCGCAGGTGCGAGAAGTTTGTGCCGGTGCCGGAGCCGTACTTGAACAGCCGCGCCTCACGGACCCAAAGGTCCATGATCCCGCCATCCCCGACCAGATCATCGCCCACGCTCTGGATGAAGCAGGCGTGCGGCTGCGGGTGCGTGTACGCATCCTTCGCCAGGTCCACCTTGCCGCTGTACGGATCGGGCACGAAGTGCCCCTGCGCCGGGCCGGTGATGCCGTACGCGAAGTTCAGCCCAGTGTTGAACCACTGCGGGGAGTTCGGCGCGGCCATCTGATGCACCAGCATGTGGACGAGTTCATCGTAAAACGCTTTCGCGTCATTGGGCGTATCGAAGTAGTTGTGCTTCTCGCCCCAGAACTTCCAGCAGCCGGCGAGGCGGTGGATCACCTGCTTGGCGGACTTCTCCGGCCCCGTCTTGGACGAGCCCGACGCGCCAGCGAGGGAATCCTGCTGCGGAATCCCCGCCTTGCGGAAATACTTCGAGACCATGATGTCGGTCGCCAGCTGCGACCACGTCTCCGGCACCTCGGCATCATCCATCTGGAAGACCACCGAGCCATCGGGATTGGCGATCTTGCTGGACCGCTTCACCCACTTGACGGAGGAGAAGGGGTCCTGACCTGCGATTGTGAACTTTCGATTGATCTTCATGATTGAAACTAGCCATTCAATTCGAGATTTCAGAACTTGATCGGACCACCTTCAGCGGGAAACGGAGGGCGAGGAACGTTTGCTATGGCTTGGTCTAGAATGACCGCCGTCTCCGCGTGGACGTCATCAATCGCTTCTGCGAGCCGTTCTTCGTGTCCTAGAAGAAGGTCTGTTAGAAAAAAAGCCAATGCCCCATCGAGTCTGGCGATGCGCTCGGTAGCCAGAGGGCCGCCCAGTGTCTTGATCCGATGCAGCCCATCCACGACTGCTTTCGCTGCTTTGCTGATTGACTCCGGCTTGTCTTCTATCTGGCGTGCATTCTGAGATGATTTGCTTCTCTCCTGATTGGCTTTGCGCCCTTCCCGAACAAGAGCGGAAAGCGTGTCCATTTGATTCCGAAGGTTGTCAACCTCCTGATGCAAATGGAAGTTTTGTGACACAAGTTGCGAGTTCTCAGATTTCAGGCCCGAAGCGACCGACTTCCACCCCTCAGAATCGGACGGCATTGTCGGAAGCGGCGCGGGCACACTTGCGCGATCGGCACTGTCTTCTGAGACCAATCCTCGGTCAGTAAGTTCGTCGAGTGACGGCCGCTGCTTATTCATGTGATGCTGCGACATTTACAACACGCCTCCCGCCAGATGCTGCTCAATCAACCTTCGGCAACGTCAACCCCACCTGATCCTGATACTTCCCCGCCTTATCCGCATAACTCACCGCACACACCCGATCCGCCTTCAAGAACACCAGCTGCGCGATTCCCTCATTCGCATACACCTTCGCCGGCAGCGGCGTCGTGTTGCTGATCTCCAGCGTGATCTTGCCTCTCCACTCCGGCTCCAGCGGGGTCACATTCACAATCAGGCCGCAGCGTGCGTACGTGCTCTTGCCCACGCAGATCACCAGCACATCGCGGGGAATCTCGATCCACTCCACCGTCTCGCACAGCGCGAAGGAGTTGGGCGGGATGATCACATGATCGCCGCCGTTCTCCGGCGTGCCGAACCCGGCACAGTCCACTTCCACAAACAGGTCCGGGCTGAATTGCTTCGGATCAACCACGGTGATCTGCCCCGTGCGCGGCGTGGGCGTAAAAATCTTGAACTTGCTCCCCACGCGGATGTCGTAGCCGTAGCTGGACACCCCGTAGGAGATCTTCCCCGGGCGCTTGTTCGCCTCCGCGAACGGCTCGATGGGGATCAACTCTCGAATTTGCGAATCACACAGAACAGGCATGACACACCCTTGGCAGGATTGGATTCACATCCAACCGTAGCCCAAACATTTCGGCTCATACGATCAGCAAACCTGGCTGGCGTACACCCGACGGAAGACGAAAAAGTAGCGTGCGGTACACATCTGGCACTCCTTGCCAGACCGGCTCCCCACGAGCCGTGGGATGGGGAGTCTACCACTACAGATCGTGTCTGCAAGCCCGCCAACCCCAAAATACTGTGGAGCAATTGTCAACTTCCTGTCACTTCGGCGCAACCCCTTGGCAAATAAGGACTTGAATTGTCAAGAAAAAGTTATCCCCAGCCCTGTCGCGTGCCGACATTTGGTGCTTTTTTGTGCCCCAACCAATCCCGCACCACCACCCATTGTGCTTGGCCGATCGCCCAATCATCCGACAATCACCGACATCCATTTCTTCACGTCCCACTCGCCTCCACATCATTCCACACTGTTTTCCAGCCCTCCCAGCTTCTCACCCAACTCGCGGCCCCACTCCCCATTGCCCACTGCCTCCCCTCCCGTATCCTCTCCCTGCAACTCCCCGCACCCCGCGTGCGGACCAAGTTGCAACACACGCCGCTCGCCACCACGCGGGCACGTCGCAGACGCATGGGCCGGTTGGGGCTGACACCTTGGCCGCTCGCGTCCGACGCTGGAGATCGCTCATGACTGCTGGCCGCCCGACCGCTTGGTCCTGTGATGCTCTGTCCCTTCTGCTGCCAATCGCGGCGCTTGCGCTCTCGGGCTGCGGCGGGCCTGTCAAAGAAGCCAAGCGCGTCGATCCGCCGCCGTCGGTCGTGCGCGATGTGCCGCAGCCGCTGCGCGGCACCATCGGCGCCGAGGCCAGCTTTCGCGGCATCGACGCGACACTGGTCTCCGGGCTGGGCATCGTGGTCGGCTTGAACGGCACCGGGGGTGCGGACAACCTGGACCAGACGGTACAGGCCACCATGGAGCGCGAGGCGGCCCGCAACGGCATCGGCCGCGGCGCGGTGAGTGCCAACATTCCCGGGTTTGAGTTCATGACTCCCTCGGAGTTCATCCGCTCCAAGAACGTCGCCGTTGTCATCGTTGAGGCCCGCGTCGCGCCCGGCTCTCCGGAGGGTTCTCCGTATGATGTCTTCGTTCGCACGCTTCCCGGCTCCAGCGTGACATCCCTCGAAGGTGGGCAGCTCTGGACCACCGACCTGCGGATCGGTCCCGCGGCGGTTTTCGGCGCGATCAAGACGCGGCGCATCGGGCAGGCCAGCGGGCCGATCTTCATCAATCCATTCTCCAGTTCATCGCTGAACGCCTCCGGCGAGTTGCAGGTCACCCGCACCACCGGGCGGATTCTCGCGGGCGGCAAGGTCACCGATCCGCTGCAAATCGAGATGGTTCTGGACAACGACTCCTTCGCCCGGGCTCGCTCCATCGTGCAGGCCATCAACAGCCGCTTCCCGCGCTCCTCCGGCGACGACGGCGCGATCGCCCGTGGGCGCGGCAACGGCGCGGGCACGGCGGGCTACCAGTCCGTCGCGCTGCGGGTTCCGTACACCTATAGAGAGCACGGGGATGAGTTCCTGCAACTGGTGCGGCACATGCGGGTGGATTCGGCCGCGCCCGAGGAGTTCTCACGGCAGTACACCGAGTCCCTCAAAAGCGTGCCCGCGCTGGCGGATGATCTGAGCTGGTGCCTGCAGGCGATGGGCAAAAGCTCGATTCCGTTCGTGCAAGGGCTGTACGACTATCCGGAGCTGGCCCCCCGGCTGGCCGCGCTGCGCACCGGGGCGCGGCTGGGCGACAATCGTTCGGCCGGGCCGCTGATCGAGCTGGCCCGCAAGGGGCTGCCCTCGGTGCGGGTGGATGCGATCCGGCTGCTGGGCGATCTGCCCGGCAACGCTTCGGTCAATCTGGCCCTGAAAGACATCGTGAGCGATCCGAATCTGGAGATTCGCATCGCGGCCTACGAAGCCCTGCGGAAGCGGAGCGATGCCTTGATCCTGAGCATCCCGATTGGCGACGGGGGAACTGGTGGGCGTCCCAAGTTCACGCTTGATCTGGTTCCCTCCACCGACCCGCTCATCTATATCACCCAGCAGGGCGATCCGCGGATCGTGCTCTTTGGCGGCGTGGACCCGCACTGGACTCCCTCGGCGCGGGCCAACGACTATCGGGGCATCCGCATCCAGAAGCCCATGCTGGTCTCCTGCTGGGACGACCGCTTTATGATGACGGCGCAAAGCCCGACCGACGACATCCGGGTGCTGTACCGCGACCCGCGCAGCAATCAGGCCACGCAGTTCAAGCCACCCGAAGACTTGGCCAACTTCATCGAGTTTCTGGCCCACAAGCCCACGCCGGAGGACCCCAAGCCGGGGCTGGCGATGAGCTACTCGCAGGTGGTCGGCGTGGTGTACGCGCTGGCCCGGGCGGAGGATCGCGGCAGCGTGGCCGCCGTGAACGCGACCTTTGCCACCGAGGAAGACCGCCTCCGCGCCGAGATCTACGAGGCCGCGCAGGTCACGGCCCTGGCGGATCGCCCGGAGACCGAGCAGGACGCCTTGAAGCAGGCGGACGCGGTGTTCCAGCCGACCAAGCCGCAGCCGCTCCCCTCGGCGGACCCGACCGTCACGCCCAGTGGCGATGGCACGCTGAAGAACAAGGTGGTGCCGCTGAAGAAGAAGGCGGCAACGGCCAAATAACCGTTGCTTGCCCTGTTTGGGCTGCAATTCGCCGTTTGTCAGGCGGTTTGCGCACGATAACCCGCGCCTTGCAGACCGCAGTACCCGACCTTGAGCCCGCAATACCCGACCTTGAGCCCGCAGTACCCGACCTTGAGCCCGCAGTACCCGACCTTAAGCCCGCAGTACCCGACCTTGAGCCCGCAGTACCCGACCTTCAGACCGCAGTACCCGACCTTGAGCCCGCGGTACCCGACCTTGAGCCCGCAACGCCGCATCTTGAGAGTTCCGTACCCGACCTGAAGGCCGCAGTGTCACACGTTCAGTGCTCCGCCGGGCAACTCCAGAACGCGTTGGGACTTCAACAGCCCGCGCGCCATGACCTTCCGCCCACCCGGCCCGGCCCGCACCCCCATCACAGTGTCCCCTTGTCAGCTGGTCTCCCCTTCTCCCTTTCCCCTCCTTCTTCTGGCATTCGGATCCCTTTTCGTGTACCCTGCTCCACACAGCTCCGGGGAGTCTGGAGCATCTTGCAGTATGGGCGACATGGAGGTTGCTCCCGGTATGCGTCTGGCCAAACTTACACTGAGCGGCTTCAAGTCATTCGCCGACCGGACCGAGTTCCGCTTCGACGATCCCATCACCGGCATCGTCGGCCCCAACGGGTGCGGCAAGTCCAACGTGGTGGACGCCATCAAGTGGGTGCTCGGCGAGCGCTCCAGCAAGTCGCTGCGCGGCAAGGAGATGACCGACGTCATCTTCGCCGGCTCCGGCGGGCGCAAGCCGCTGGGGATGGCGAGCGTCACGCTGACGTTTGACAACCCCGTGATCGTCGGAGCGCACCGCTACGGCGCACTGTCCAACATCTCCAGCCACGGCGCGGGCGCATCGACGCTGGTGGTGGCCCAAGCCGCTGTTGAGTCCGATGCGCTCGCGGCCACAGCGACCATCGACGCGCCCCTGGCCGCCGATTCCTCAGCCCTGCTCCCCACTGCCGACTCCCCACTCACCGCTCTCCCCCCCGACACCGAGATCGTCATCCAGCGCAGCGCGATCAACCGCGCGCTGCCCATTGACGCCGACACCGTCGAGGTCGAGCGGCGTTTGTTCCGCGACGGGACGTCGCAGTATCTCATCAACTCCAAGCGATGCAGGTTGAAGGACATCGTCGATCTGTTCCTGGATACCGGCATCGGCGCCGATGCGTACTCGATCATCGAGCAGGGCAAGGTCGATGCCATGCTGCTGGCCTCGCCGCAGGAACGCCGGACGATCTTCGAGGAGGCGGCCGGAGTCGCCAAGTACAAGGCCCGGCGCGTCGAGGCGGAGCGCAAGCTGGAGCGCACCCAGGCCAACCTCACGCTCACCCGCGAGCAGCTCGCGCAGACCGAGCGGCGGCTCAAGATCGTCAAGAGCCAGGCCGCCAAGGCCCGGACCTTCAAGACGCTGGACTCCGAATACCAGGCCCTCCGCGCCGTGGTGGTGCTGGATCAGTACGACGACCTCATCCAGCGATTGAGCGGGCTCACGCATCAGCTCACCGAACTGGACATCAAGCGCAAGGGCGCGGTGGAAGTCCTCGCCGCGCTCGAGGCCAACAAGCAGGAGCACGAGCTGCGCCGCGGCGAGCTGCAATCCGCGCAGCGCCGGGCCGAGAGCCGCCTGCAATCCTCGCGCCACGACGAGCAGTCCGGCAAGCAGCGTCAGGAGATGACCCGCCGCGCCATCGAGGAATCCCAGAAGCAGGTCGCCGAAGACGCCAAGCAGCTCGACTCCGTGGATGCGTGGATCAGCGAGATTCTCACCGCCCTGAACGAACAGGCGAGCGTCATCGCCGCGCTGGCGGAGGAACTCACCCGCGCCGAGCACGAGCTGGGCACGCTCGCCCAGCAACGCGGCCACTCCCAGCAGCACGTCAGCGACCTGCGCTGCGAGCAATCCCAGAAACGCTCACAGGCCCAGAGCATCGACCGCGAACGCGCCGGCCTGCTGGCCGCCATCGAGAGCGACCGCCGCCGCGCCGCCGCCATGCGCGAGCAGATGACCGCGCTGGCCACCAAGGCCGCCAGCAACAAGACCGAGCAGGAAACCCTCGCCGAGCGCAACGCCATCGCCGAGCAGACGCTCGAAGCCACGACCAGCAAGCTCGCCACCGCCGAGAGCGACCTCGCCGCCGCGCAGGATGCCCTGAGCAAACTCGGCGAGGATCGCCAGGGGCTGACGCGGCAGGTCGCCGAAACCCAGCAGACCTTCGTCCGCATCGACTCCCGCCGCGCCACGCTGCAGGAGATGCAGGACAAGGGCGCGGGGCTGGGTGATTCGGTCCGCTACGTGCTCCGCCAGAAGCATGAGGGCAGGTCCTTCACCGCCGTGCGCGGCGTGCTCTCGGACTTCCTGCACGTCTCCCGCGAGCACGCCGCCGTGGTCGAGGCCGCGCTCGGCCCGTCGCTGCAGGCGCTGGTCGTGGGCACCATGCTGGATGTCCCGGGCGTCGATGAACTCGCAGCGCTTCCCGGGCGCGTGGCGTTCATGCCGACTGATCCGCTGGGGCAGATTGATGACGAGTCAGAAGCCGCCGCGGAGCGACGGGTCACCCAGGGCGACCAATCCACCGGCACCGTCGGCGGGCTGATGGGCGCGGTCTCACGCGTCCGCGACATGGTTGCGCCTAGGCCCGGCGTAGATCGCCCCGCGCACGTCGCCGCGCTGCTGGATCGTCTCCTTGACCGCACGCTGCTGGTGCGCGATCTGGATGCCGCGATCCTGCTCAGCGCGGGTCCGCTCGCGGGCCAGAATGCCCGCTTGGTCATGCCCGACGGGCGCGTGATGGAGGCCGATGGGCGCGTGCTTGCGGGCCCGACCGGGGCGGAGTCCGGCGGCGTGTTGCAGCGAGCCAGCGAACTGTCAGCACTGCAGGCCGAACTGGAAACCGTCCGCGTCACACTTGATGCCGACCGCATCGCGCTCGCCAGCGCGGATGCCCAGGCCGCCGAGCTCTCGCAGCGCGAGGGCGATCTCCGCAAGCAAGTCGCCACGCAGAGCCGCGAACTGGTTGGCGCGGAGTCGCAGATCGAGCGTCTCGCCTCCGACATCTCGCGTTTGCAGCGCGAGCAAACCAACCTCGCCCACGAGGTGCAATCACTCTCGGATCGCTGCGCCAGCGTGGAGCAAGAGCAGCAGTCCACCGGCGAGCGCGCCGACAAGCTTCGCCGCCTGTACGACGAGCAGATGGAACACGCTACCGCGCTGGATGCCAGGATCGAGCAGGCCACCCGCGACGCGGACGCCGCGACCGAGAAGCTCACCAGCGCAAAGGTCCACGCGGGGCGCGCCAGCGAGCAGTTGACATCTGCCCGCCGCGAGAAGCAGCGCCAGGACTCCGCTTCCGATGAGGCCGAGCGCCGCCGCCGCCACCTGCACGGGCAGGTCCAGCATCGCCGCGATGCTCTCGCGCAGCACCAGCGCGTGCTCGCCGAGGCCCAGACCACCATCCAGAATGCCATCGCCGAGGCCGCGGCCGCGCAGGAAGACGCGACCCTCATTGGTGAAGAACTCGCCGCCGCGATCAACGCCGCGACTGATCTGGGCGAGCGGGTCAACATCGCCCGCGTGCAGGCCACGCACATCGAGCGCGACTGGCACTCACTGGAAGTCGCCCGCCGCGAGATCGAGGTCAAGCGCGAGAACCTTGAGGACCGCTCCCAGCAGGAACTGGGCATGGATTTGCCGCGCGAGCACGCTGACTACCGCGCCGTGCTCGACGACACCGAGCTTGGCACGCTCGTCCGCGTCGACCATGCCATCGCCACGCCGCGCATCGACGAGCTCAAGAAGGCCATCCGCGAACTCGGCAACGTCAACCTCGACGCCATCGAGGAGGAAAACCTCCTCACCGCCCGCAACGAGGACCTCATCAAGCAGGTCGCCGACATCGACGCCGCCCGCCTCCAGCTCATCGAGCTTATCGGAAAGCTGAACATCGCCAGCCAGCAACGCTTCAAGGAGACCTTCGAGCTTATCCAGCAGCGCTTCAGCGCGCCCGATGGCATGTTCCGCCTGCTCTTCGGCGGCGGCAAGGCCGAGGTCCGGCTCATGGGCCTCGTCAAGGAAGGCCCCAATGGTGAGAAAATCCAGACCGACGAGATCGACTGGCTGGAATCCGGCGTTGAAGTCATCGCCAAGCCGCCGGGCAAGGAGCCGCGCTCCATCAACCAGCTCTCCGGCGGCGAGAAGACCATGACCGCAATCGCGCTCCTGCTCTCGATCTTCAAGAGCAAGCCGAGCTGCTTCTGCATCCTGGACGAAGTGGATGCCGCGCTGGATGAGGCGAACGTCGAACGCTTCTGCCACGCCATCCACAAGTTCCTCGACCACTCGCACTTCATCGTCATCACCCACCGCAAGCGGACGATGGCCAGCGCGGATCGCCTCTACGGCGTCACCATGCAGGAACGCGGCGTCTCCAAGCGCGTCACCGTCAAGATTGATCAGGTCTCCGAGAAGGGCGACATCGCCGCGAGTGCGGTGCAGGCCGCGCACGACGCGGACGCCCGCGAAGAATCCGCCATCGATCAGGTGGTCCACACCGATCGCGCGTTCCACGCCGCGGCGATGCCCGACAGCACCGTGCGCGCCAGCGAGGGAATTCGGCCGCCCGTCAAGCGGACCCCCAAGCCCAAACCCGCAATCGCACTCATGCACGGCGACGAACTCTCCCCCGATCCATCTCTTCCCAGCGGCGCACTCCGAAAGGCCCTCGGCGTGATGCGCGAGGAATCCCTGCCCGCCGGGATCGACTCCTAGCCCATGCCCGACTCCACCCCGCATCGTCCGCGCCTCGGCCGCCGATACGCTCTCGTCGCCTTGCTGTTCATCGTCGGCGTGGCCCTCGGGCCGGGCATCCTCATCACGACCGTAGTCCTCACCCTCAGTAAGTTCAGTGACGCCACGAAGTTCGACGTGCCCGGCGGGATCGACTTCCGCGCTGAAAAGGCGGGGCATTTTATCATCTGGGACGAAACATCCGGCACGATCGGCAATCGAAGCCATTCCTCCACTCCCGCGCTCCCCGGCGGCATCACGGTTCAGGTTACGCAACGCGACGGCGCCACCATCGACGTCTCTCCCGCAGACGGGACGACGTACACCTCGGGTCGCACAGAGCGTCGATCTGTGTTTCGCTTCGATGCGCCATCTGCCGGTGAGTATCACATTCAGGCGACCGGCGACATCGCGCCGCGCGTCTTCGCCGTCTCTCCGGACGCGTTCGGCAAAGCCATCGGCGCGATTCTCGTTGCTGCCTGCTCGGGGTTCCTCGGATTCGGCATGATGATGACCGCCATGGTGCTTCTGGTGCTGACGATCGTTGCCCATGTCCGTGCCGGATCCAGAACAACCTGATCCCCGCTTGAATCCCCTGCCAAACTCGAAGCCCTGGCCCATCCGCGCCCCGCTGCGCCCGCCCCAGAGTGCCCGAATGTCCGCCCCCTACTCCACGCTCAACGCCCCAACCAGTTCCGAGATCGACGAGCACCCCTGCTTGCGGACCCATGTTTCAAGCCCTTTGGCGACACTCAGCGGCGAGCGGGGATCCACGAAGAGGGCGGTGCCCATCTGGATGGCCGTCGCGCCGGCGAGGATGAACTCGGCGGCGTCCTCCCAGCGCAGCACGCCGCCGGCGCCGATGATGGGGATGTTCGCGGGCCTGGCGACGTTGCGATAGATCTCGTGGATGAGCTTGACGACGACGGGGTGGATGGCGGGGCCGGAGAGGCCACCGGTGATGTTCGCCAGGCGCGGCCGGCGCGAGTGGACGTCGATGGCCATCGCGGGCATGGTGTTGGAGATGGTGAGGGCATCGGCGCCGGCGTCGATGGCGGCGCGGGCGATCTCGCAGAGGCCCATCGGCCACGGCGACAGTTTCACGATCAGCTTCGCGCGAGTCACCACCTTCCGGACTTCCGCAACCACTTCCTTGATCGCCACCGGCGAAGACCCGAAGTCACACCCTTGCTTCACGTTCGGACAAGACACATTGAGCTCGATCGCGTCGAGCGATGGAGTTGGTGACGTGCCACCGATTGCTCGGCTTTGCGAGCTATCGGTGCCGGGCGCATTTGCACGCTCGCACCGATAGTCGCCCAAAGCGGCGACAATCGGTGGCACGGCATTTCCTTGCTCATGTACTCGCCCCCACTCATCAAACGCCGCCGCCACCGCGACATAGTCCTCCACCGAATACCCCGCGACCGACGCGATGACCACGCACGGCATCCCCGCCGCACGCGGCAGATAGTGCTCCTCAAATCCATCAATCCCCGGATTCGCCAACCCGATCGCGTTCATCATCCCGCCATGGCGCGTCTCGATGATCCGCCACGTCTGATTGCCATCGCGCGGCTGGCGGGTGATGGACTTGGTGATCAGCCCGCCAATGCGGGAGAGGTCGATGACGCCCGCGTACTCGTCGAGTGTGCCGCAGGTTCCAGCCGCCAGCAAAACTGGATTGCGGAGGGGGATTCCGGCGAGCGAGATCGAGAGCGACATAGACACAGAGGAGCGTATCCGAAGGGACGGTGCCTGTATTGGCATGTACTTTCCATCCACCCTATGCTTCAGCGATGGATGTTCGACCCCTCAAGCCGCTTGTCGTTCACGCTCTCGGAACATGGGGAGCGGTCATACTCGTCGCGTGGCTGTGGTGGGGGTTTCGCAGCTGGGAACCTGTAGCGTTCGTCGCCACCGTTGGTGCCTATCTGGCGATACGAGCGTACATGAACTGGCGTTGGCCACAGGTGCGATGCCCCGCCAAAGTTCAGTGGATGCTCCTTGCCGTGGTAGCTTTGACGCTGATCATCGACGCCTGGATCCGGCTGAATGCTGTAGCAGCGTTGTGGGTCGCACTCGCCGAGATCGGGTGCGTTCTTCTGGCGCTCGCACTCTGGTTCGGCTTGATGCGTCGCGCCAATCGCCCTTCCAAGGCGTAGATTCGAGGAAAATGCGGGGCCCGCGCGCCGGCTCCGGGATGCCGTGCCCACATACCCTTGTCCATGAGTGACCTCGAACGCCGCATCTCCCAGTTCGCCAACATGGCTCAGGCCGATCCCGACAACGAGATGGCCCATTTCTCGCTGGCCAAAGCTCTGATGGAGGCCGGGCGCACCGAAGAGGCCGCCACCTCGTTCGTCCGCTGCACCGAACTCGCCCCCCAGATGAGCAAGGCCTTCCAGCTCGCGGCCGAGGCATACCAGAAACTCGGGAACTCCGACATGGCGGCGCAGCTGGCGACGCGCGGCTTCACCATCGCCGCCGAACGCGGCGACCTCATGCCCCGCAATGCGATGGGCGAGCTGCTCAAGTCGATGGGCAAAGATGTGCCCGAAGTTGCCGGAAAGAAACCCGGCGCCATTGGCGGCGATGTTGATCTGCTCTCGGGCGGCAAGGCCAAGAAGTACGAAGGCCCGATCCCCGAAGGCGCGTTCGTCTGCCAGCGCACCGGCCGCCCCGGCACCAAACTCGCCCGCCCACCCTTCCGTGGTGCGGTCGGCGAGTGGATCCAGCAGAACATCACCAAGGAAACCTTCGACACCTGGATCGCCCAAGGCACCAAGGTCATCAACGAACTCCGCCTGGACCTCTCACGCGAGCAGGATGAAGAGGTCTACGACCAGCACATGCGCGAGTATCTCGGCATCGACGACGAGATGTATGAGAAGATGATGGCGAAGAAGGGGTAGCTCTTGCCCGAGCAGCATCTTGAAACCTTCGCGTATCCACCCGGAATCGATCAGGGCATCGTGCGATTTCGCGCCACCGCGTATCAGGTTGCGAACACAACTCTGACATTTGATGGGAAGATGCTTCGACAGTTGGGTGCGAACGCCGCGTTGCTGGCGATGATCGACACCACCAAACCCATTCGATGGTCGTCTTGGATTGATCGCCGCACGTATGTCGTGGAAGTGCGGCAGAATGATCAACTGCTGGTGTTCACATCGATCATCGAAGGCGCGGCTCGGATCGACGGTGATATTCTGAAAATCAACGCGCTCAAAAACCGCGGCTCGTGACGAGTGCCAGAATCGAGCTTGCGTGCCACAGGTTCGTTCGCTGCTTTGCGCAGGTAACCCGTGCTGTTGCCAGCATGCGCACCACACCTTCACTCCCCGGGTCGCGCTGGCGGCTCGTCCGCCAGCGCTGCGCGATAGGCCCGCACGATCACCCTCAACGCATTTCCCAGCCCGCGGAGCGGACGCTCGTCGCTAGACCGGCGGCGCGAGCCCCGGTTACACGTACACGCCACGCCACCACCTGCCCGACAAATCGCCGAACAAATCCGCTCCCCACTACACTCTCCCTTCGCGGAAACCCCCATGCCCAAAATCCTCCCCGCATCATCCCTCAACCTCCGCTCCCTCTCCCAGTCCATCGCGCGGCTGGACCATTTCTACCAAGCCAAGTTCCGCAACCGTTTCGGTCCGGTCGTTCGCGCACTCACTCCGTACATCCCCCGCGCCGGAACCATCCTCGACATCGGCGCGAATCACGGCAAGTTCGCCAAGAACTTCGCCGCGCTGCACGATCGCTCCTGCAAAGTCTGGTGCTTTGAGCCGCTCGAATACAACTACACACTCCTCCAGACCATCATGCGTCCGTACACAAACGTTCGCATCTTCAAGCTCGCGCTCTCGGATCGCGCCGGCACCGCCGACCTCTTCCTTCCCGTCAAACCGTCGCGCCGCATCCTTCCCGGCTCGGCGCACCTCGGCACCGAAGAGAGCGCCGCGCACTTCGGCACCTCTACCGCGCCCGATGTCGCCCGCATCACCATCCCCACCGACACCCTGGACGCCGTCGCCGCGCGCGAAAACCTCACCGCCCTCGACTTCATCAAGATTGATGTTGAAGGTGCCGAAGGCCTCGTCTTCCGCGGCGGCCGCGCCACCGTCGCACGCTTCAAGCCCCCGATCTACACCGAACTCCAACCCGGCCGCCCCGAATGCCTCGGCATGACCGTTCACGACGTTGTCAAAGAACTCACCGACCTCGGCTACAAACCCCACGCCTTCGACGAAGACCAGACCGCGCCGACACCCGTCGCTGGGTACACCGAGGGTGTGCGCGACTATCTGTTTCTGCATCCGGATCGCAAGTAACTCCGTGGCATGGGCGTCCCGCCCATGTGCCTTGATTCCGTGCCATGGGCTTACTAGCCCATGTTTCGGGCGCTTCGCCCGAAGTTCTTTTCCCACGCGCGCCCGATCTTACCGGACTGCAAGTCCGAATGCGCCCGCGCCCATTCCCCCCACCCCGCACGCACACTTTCTGCGGCCACCCCAAGCCAACCCAATCTCATCCAGAACTCACCCCGATCCGATCCAGCTTGATGTAGCATACGAATAGGCCCGTGGCTCGCAAACGTATTTGTTCTGAACAGGACGTGCCACGGGTTCGCTCGCTGCTCTGAGCGGGCAACCCGTGGTGCGCGAAGGGAGCGCATGACAACCAGCGACATCCAGCGCGGGTTGCCGCGAAGCGCGGCGAACCCGTGGCACGAAGACCAGTGGCACGCGAACCCGTGGCACGTACACGGAGAACCCACCATGCCCCCCGCCGTGCTCCGCACCATCATCCTCGCACTCATCGCCTGCGGCATCTCCGGCGCGCTTCTCTATCACATGCAGTCCCCGCGTGTGCAGCCCGTCGCGCCCGCGCCCGACACCTTCATCGCGCACACGCGCCCCAACCACTCACAGAAACTCAATCGCATCGAAGCCGGCATCGAGCGCACGATGTTGAGCGTGCCGCCGGATGCTCGCACCACCTCGCGCCGCGCGGCCCCGCGTACCACGATCGCAGCCGCTTCCAGGGCGGCCGACACCGCCGAAGACCTCGACCTGAACGACCCCACGCTCCGCCTCCCCCTCGCCCGCCTCGCGCTCTCTGCCGTCGGCATGGACGACCTCGCCGACGAACTCTGGATGCACGCCATCAACGACCCAGATCTCGCCGCCGATGCCCGCAAGGACCTGATCGAAGACCTCAACCAGGACGGCTTCGCCGACCCGAAGAACCTCACTCGCGATGACCTACCACTCATCGAGGCCCGCCTCGCGCTCATTGAGCGGCTCGCACCCGATGCGATCGACAAGACAAATGCCGAGGCGTTCGCGGAGGCGAAGAAGGATTTGATGGCCATGCGGGAGCAAGTGGTTCCGTCCAAGCCACTGCCCGCCGCGCCCGAAGACAGGCCCAAGACGACTCCATGATATTGAATGTAGCATCGAGTGCGGCGGCGTCACGCGTTCGACGGCAACCAGTTCTAGGACAAGGTCGATTCCGGGTGGTGCATGTGAATTCTCGACATGCACTACCCGACGAACAAGCACTGCCTACAAGTGTTCATGCCCGACATTATTCTGGTCGTAATCCTCGTGATAGGCCTGCTCTGTCTTCTGCTTCTGGGCATGCTTCTTGTCAAGTCTCGATCAACCAGAAGAATCGACGCGCTTGATGCCCGCCTGCAATCGCTTGAGAGTCTCAATGAGCGGCTTGAGCGCACCCTGCGCGAGGAAGCGGAGCAATCCCGCTCCGCATCGTCCCGTGGCGCGGCCGATCTCCGTGACGAAGTGCGTCGGACGCTCACCGACTTGAACACTACGGTCACACGCACGCTTTCCGCCCTCGGCGAAGCGCAGGGCAACCGTCTTGACGCATTTGCAAAGCAGCTTGATCTGCTCACGGACAACACGAAACAGGACGCGGAACGCCTTCGGCTGGGCCTATCCGATTCCACAACTCGCATGAGCACTTCGGCGGGCGAGAACTTCGGCAAGCTGACCGAGGAGCTCTCGCGAAGACTCAATGATTTTTCTACCCGAGTGGATTCTCTTTCCAAGACGCAGACCGAAAACTCGGTTGCTCTCAAAGCCGATTTGCGCGATCAACTCGCTGCGTTCGGAGCCGCCTCCACACAGAGCTTCATCGCGCTCTCCAAGCAGGTTGAGCAAAAGCTGAAGGACTCCGCAGATCATTCCGGCGAGAACCTGAAAGCATTCTCGACGCAACTGGGCAATCTCTCCCAGCAGCACGAGGTTGCGGCCAAGAACTTACGCGAATCCGTCGAGAGCCGGCTGTCGAGTCTGCAAAACGATAACTCTCAGAAGCTCGAACTGATGCGGGCGACAGTCGATGAGAAGCTGCAGGGCACGCTCGATCGGCGGCTTGGAGAGTCCTTCAAGCAGGTCTCCGAACGGCTGGAGCAGGTGCAGCGCGGCCTTGGCGAGATGCAATCCCTTGGAACAAACGTGACCGACCTGACGCGCCTGATGTCGAATGTCAAGAACCGCGGAACCTGGGGCGAATGGCAGCTTGCCGCGCTGCTAGAGCAGATGCTCGCGCCGGATCAGTACTGCACCAACTTTCGGCCTTCCGAAGAATCACGAGAGGTCGTTGAGTTCGCGGTTCGGATGCCCGGTCGTGGACAGGAAGACGATGTCTGCTGGCTTCCGATCGACTCGAAGTTCCCGATCGAGGCGTTCCGCAGACTCTCAATCGCGAGCGAAGCAGGAGATGCGAGTGGCGTCGCGACTTCTGAGGCGGAGTTGGAAACCGCAGTGCTCAAGTGTGCTGCGGACATCTCTTCAAAGTACCTCAATCCTCCAAGAACTACGGGCTTCGCGATTCTGTTCCTTCCGACCGAAAGTCTATTCGCCGAGGTGCTTCGTCGGCGCGGCCTCATGGAAGTTCTCCAGCGCGACCATCGCGTTACCGTCACCGGTCCGACAACACTTGCCGCAATTCTGAACAGTCTTCAGATGGGGTTCCGCACACTCGCAATCCAGAAACGTACGAGTCAGGTGGAACAGGTGCTCGGCGCCGTCAAGACCGAGTTCAACAAGTTCGGCGAGATGCTCGAGAAGGTTGACAAGAAGCTGGACGAGGCCAAGTCCAGCGTTGAGCGTGCCACGGGCAAGTCCCGCACGATTCGTCGCAAACTGCGAGATGTTGACGGCTTGTCCGCCGAGGAATCCCAATCGCTGCTGCCTGATAGTCCGCTCTCTGAGATCACCGAAGATGATGGCGACAACACATAGCGTGAGTTCACACCCGTGTTTTCAGTGATTCATGGCGGCCAGAGCGTGGCCGCGTCCGGCAATCTATAGCTCGTACTCCGCCCGCCGCTTGCGTTCTGCACGACGATGTCGCGCTCCAGCAGTTCCTTGATGTCGCGCAGGGCGGTATCTGTGGAGCACTTGGCGAGTTCGGCGTATTTCGAGGTGTTCAGGTGGCCCTCGAAACCGTCGAGCATTCGGTTGATGACCGTGCGCTGACGATCGTTGACTGCGGCGCGGTTGATGTGCCGCCACAGGCGTGCCTTGTAGAGAACCGCGCCGAGCTGCTCATCCGCGCCGTCGATGGCGCGCCCGAGACAGCCGAGAAACCATGCGAGCCAGTCGGTGACATCAAGCCCGCCGCGCTGCGCGGATTCGAGTTGCAGGTAGTAGTCCTTCCGCTCGCGCTCGATACGGGTGGACATGCTGTAGAAGCGGTCACGCGTTGCATCGGCGCGGGCAAGGGCCATGTCGGCGATGGCGCGGGCGATGCGTCCGTTGCCATCCTCAAAGGGGTGGATGGTAACAAACCAGAGGTGTGCGATGCCCGCGTGCAGAACTGGATCCACTGCGCCGCTGGTGTTGAACCATCGCAGGAACGCATCCATTTCGGCATCCAAGCGAATCGCGTCCGGCGCTCGGAAATGCACACGCTCGCGGCCCATCGGGCCGGAGACGACCTGCATCGGCCCGGCTTCGGGCCTGCGCCATCCGCCGACGGTGATGCTTCGGACGCCGCTCCAACCCGTCGGGAAGAGCGCGGTGTGCCAGCCGAAGAGTCGCTCGCGCGTGAGCGGCTGCTGGTAGTGCTGCGTTGCGTCGAGCATCATCTCAACTACACCTTCAATCTCGCGGCTGGCTGGACGAATACCAGCGGCATCGAGGCCGAGACGGCGGGCGATGGATGAACGGACATCCGCCGCGCTGAGTGTTTCGCCTTCGATGGCGGATGACTTGACCACATCGCTGGTGAGGACATTGAGCGATGCCTCGGTGCGCAGGTCAAAACCAATCGCATCCATGCGGCCGAGCAGGCGACCCTGTTTGTGGCGCACTTCGCCGAGCGCGTGCGCCAAGCGGTCGCTTTGCCAGTGGAGATTGGGCCAGTTGGGGAGTTTGTGGATGTAGGGCATGATTCACCGCAGTATGTGCGGTGAATATAGGGCGGATTCGCCGCGGGGTGAGCTATTGACGCAGATTGTGCGGTGAATAAGTGCGATTTCGGCTATTTGATTGGTTTTAGATTGGGTATTCGGCTGTGCTGAGGTCGAGTAGGCCTAAAGATTGCTGGGTATCCGCAGGATTCGCTCGCCCCCCCACTAGACTCGCTCATCCCGCGATTGAGGGCATCTGCCACATTGGCACGAAGTGGGTTGTCGCTTGGGAAGGGCTGACATTGGAATGATCGCCACCATGCTGGAATGGGGCGGTTCGGGGTGATTTCTGGTGTCCGAAGTGAGGTGTGGTTCGGCACACAACTTGCCTTCTTTCCAACCACGATGCCATTTGGCCCTACCCATCCCGCGCTCTCGCCGCATGTCGGAGATCACTCCGATGCCGGGGGTTGTACGGGGTCGAGGGGAGCAGGGAATCCGGGTGAGTTTCGGATCGGGGTGCCTTCGGACGGGGCGCGGCTGAACCTTCTGCTTTCCTGGGGCGGGTGGCGGCCGGACTCCTGGGCGGATCGGATGGCGGAGTTGCTGGAGCCGATGGGCGTGACTTCGCTCAAGGCGCGGACGGCGCGGGACGCGGAGCGGGTGATTCGGTCAACGCCGGTGCATGTGGCGGTGGTCGATCTGGGGCTGCCGTTGGATTACGGGTCGCCGTCGGATGAGGCGGGGTGTCGTATTCTGGATTTACTGAATCGGCTGGCGTCGCCGCCGCCGGTTGTGGTGGTTCGCTCGCCGCGGACGTCGCGCGACATGCACCGGGAGATGTGCGCGGCCCTTCGTTTCGATGCGTTCGCGGTTGTTGATCGGCGCTCGGCGGATATGGAGATGATGCTCCGTGTTCTGCAGCGGTGCATGGAACGCTTTTATGCGGGGCGCTGGCCGGGATCACATTCACACACTCGCCCTCAACCGCCTCGGTCGCCTTTTACCAACTGACTATTTTCGCGGAGGTCGTATGGAACGCACAAGACCTCTTTGTTTCTGACCACTCAAACATCGACCACTTTCCAGGAGTTTCGCCATGGCCAAGTCCTCGTCCACGATGTCCGAAATGAAGATTCGTCCCCTGCACGACAAGATCATCGTCCGGCGCGATGATGCCATGGACCGCACCGCGGCCGGCATCATTCTGCCCGAGAAGGCGAAGGACACTCCGAAGACGGGCGTGGTCGAGGCCGTCGGCACCGGCAACATCAACACCGACACGGGCAAGCTGATCCCGTTGACGGTGAAGAAGGGCGATCGCGTGATCTTCTCCTCGTACGCCGGCAGCGAGGTGAAGCTGAACGACGACAAACTGCTCATCATGTCCGAGGAAGAAGTGCTCGCGATCATTGACTAAGAAAGAGGGATCAAGGGAGGTGGGATCGTGGGATCAAGCCGCTCCTTCAACTCTTGATCCCTTGATCCCACGCTCCCTCGATCCCATCTTCCCATGACTACCAACGAACTCCGCCAAGCCCTACGCGAACTCAACGGCAAACGTGACGCCGTTGTCTACATGCAGCATGCGGAGAAGTGCATCGTGACAAGCGCGCTGCTGCTGCCCGATGAGCCGGACCATCTGGTGAAGCTTACGGACGGGAAGCACGTGTACATCCTTGATGCCGCGCTTGTGGCGTGGATCAAGATCGGATAGAGATCAGGCATTGGGCACTAGGCATCGGGCACTAGTGTCGCCAAACGAACAAGTCCTCGCCCGAACATCGCTCACCAGTGCCTAGTGCCCAGTGCCTAGTGCCTCTCAAAGGAAGAACCATGGCCGCCAAGCAGATTGCATTTGACACCGACGCCCGCGAGAGGATTCTCCGGGGCATTCAGAAACTCGCACGGGCCGTCAAGGTGACGCTCGGGCCTTCGGGGCGCGTGGTCGTCCTGGAGAAGTCATTCGGCTCGCCGACCGTCACCAAGGACGGCGTCACCGTCGCCAAGGAAGTCGAGCTTCCCGATCCCTACGAGAACATGGGTGCGCAGATGGTGAAGGAAGTCGCT
>JAYVRG010000048.1:0-27494 GCA_043776515.1 Phycisphaerales bacterium | reverse complement strand
TGCCGCGCGGCATTTTCGGCATGAGAGAAATCCTTTTTGTCATGCCGCGCGAAGGTTTTGTCATGCCAAAACACATTTCTCTGATGCCTTGGGACATTTTTGGCATCAGAGAAATCCTTTTTTTGGTGCCGCGCGGCGTGTCTCACGGCACGAAACTTCCAACGCGTGGTCCGAGAAGCGCACGCGGGGTGCGGCGCGGGCCGTCACACTGTGCGGGGCGCGCGGATTGTGCCGATGCGATCGTCGCGTTCGCGCCCAGTTTGTAAACTCATGCCTGTCTCGGCAAAGTGACATTCACGGCAGGCCGATGTTCCAACCGCTCCGGGTCGGCTCTCTGCCCTGCTATGACAGATCCGATTGTCTGTTCTACTGCCCACTCACCACTGCCGACTCCTTCTTCCCCTCATGCCTGAGCTGCCCGCACGCCGCCGCGATGTCGCGGCCGCGGCTGGCGCGGATGTGGGTGTTCACGCCTTTGTCGCGCAGCACGTTCTGGAACGCGAGCACATCGCCATCGTCGGGACGCACAAAGGGCATGCCCTTCACCTCGTTGTAGCGGATGAGATTGACATTGGCGCGGAGGGATCGCGCAACCTCGGCGAGTTGCCGCGCGTGCGCGGGCTGGTCGTTCACGCCGCCGAGCAGGATGTACTCCAGCGTGATCTCGCGGCCGGTCTTGGCAAACCACTTCTGGCACGCGGCGAGCAGCTCGGGGATGGTGGTGTACTCCGCCCATGGGATGAGCTGGCGGCGGATGTCGTCGTTGGGTGCGTGCAGCGAGAGCGCGAGCGTGACGGGGATGTCGAACTCCTCCGCGAGCCGCTCGATCGCTTTGGGCAGGCCGACGGTGGAGAGGGTGATGCGGCGGGCCCCGATGTTCATCCCCCACGGCGCGTTGAGCGTGCGAATCGCGTGCGTGACGGCGGAGAAGTTCGAGAGCGGCTCGCCCATGCCCATGAAGACGACGTTGGAGATGCGGGCAAGCACGGGTGGCCCGCCGCTCCGCGGCGGTTCCGGCATTGGCTCACCATCAGTTGCACAGGGCGAAGAGAGATTCGAGGAAACGCCGCGGAGCGGCGGGCCACCCAGAGGAGGAAGCACGGAGCGGAGCCGCCAGACTTGCTCGACGATGCGGCCGGCGGAGAGGTTGCCGTCCAGACCGCCGATGCCCGAGGCGCAGAACTTGCAACCCACGGGGCAGCCGACCTGCGAAGAGATGCAGGCGGTGCGACGCTCGCGGGTGGGAATGGGGTTTGCATCGGAGCGATCGTTGTCGTCGTCGGCGTCATCGCGCGATGCAGATGTTCCACCGGTGCCCCCGGCAGGAATCATGACACACTCGGTTTGGCGGGTGGAGTCGGAGACGAGGAGCGAGAGGCGGGTCTCGGGTTTCGGGTTTCGGGTATCGGGTGAAGACAGTGATTCCGCGCCTTGGCTCTCACCCGAACCCCGATCCCCATACTCCTCCCACTGCACCAGCAGCTTCTGCGTCCCATCGCTCGCCTTCTGATGCGAGATCGTCTCGCCGGAGAGAAAGGTGATGCCGTCGGATGGGTCCGCGAGCAGCTCGCGATCACGCTTGGAGAGATTCGACATCATCGCCGGATCGGCGATGCCCTTCTGATAGACCCACTCGAGAATCTGGGCCGCGCGGAAGGGCGGCAGGCCGCGGGTGGTGGCCCAGCATCGGAGGGTGTCGGGGGTGAAGTCGAAGATGTGGGATGAGGGGTGACGCACAAACGATCATAGGAACAGAGGCCCGGGCGCAAGCCCGTGCGGATTCGCGCCAGGCACAAAGGTGCCCAATGCCCGGGCTCGCGCCCGGGCCTGGGTTGTCGATACCATGCCGTCATGGCCGAACACGTTCGCATCACCGAGGTCGGCCCCCGCGACGGCTTGCAGAACGAGCCGGGCGTGATCCCCACGGCGGAGAAGGTCCGGCTGGTGGAGTTGTGCTGCCAGGCGGGCGTGGATGAGGTGGAGGTGACGAGCTTCGTGAGTCCGAAGTGGGTGCCGCAGCTCGGGGATGCGGCGGAGGTCTTCGAGGGGCTCCGCGCGTTCAACACGGCGAAGGACCACGGAATGTTCTCGGCGCTGGTTCCGAACGAAAAAGGAATGTTCGCCGCGGAAGAAGTGGCGCGGTTCCCGTACCTGCTCGACAAAGTGGCCGTGTTCACCGCTGCCTCCGAATCCTTCGCGAAAAAAAACATCAACGCGACGATCGCGGAGTCGCTGGAGCGTTTTGAAACGATCGTCGATATGGCTCGCACATTCGGAGGTGGTGGGTCCAAACTGCTGGTGCGCGGATACATCTCGTGCGTCATAGCGTGCCCGTTTGAGGGACCGATCGCGCCGAAAGCGGTCGCCGATGTCGCGAGGCGGCTCTTGGAGTTGGGCGTCGATGAGATCGACTTGGGGGACACCATCGGAGCGGGCACTCCTGAAACGGTGCGTGAGATGCTGAAGGCGGTGTTCGGCGTCATGGGGTTCGGCTGGTCGAGGCAGGATCGCTTGACGCTGCACCTGCATGACACCTTTGGTCACGCGGCTGAGTGCGTGAAGGCCGCGCTCGATCTTGGTGTTCGATCGTTCGACGGTTCCGTCGCCGGCCTCGGCGGTTGTCCGTACGCCTCGACGCCCGGAAAGCGGGCACCAGGAAACATCTCGACAGAAACGCTCGTGCGAACTGTTCACGCTGCGGGGTTTAAGACGGGCGTGAATCTTGAAAAGCTGAACACCGCCGCGGAGTACGCGCGAGAGATCGTCGGCCGCGCCCGTGCGAGCACGGGAGGTGCCGCATGATTCAAGTCTCGAAGAAGGAATGCACCGGCGGTATGGTCGGGCGGATCACGCTTGATCGTCCGGAGAAGAAGAACGCGCTGACGCCGGAGATGATCGCGGGGATTGTGTCGGGGGTGCGAGAACTGGCTGCGGATTCAAGCGTTGGAGCAATCGTGCTGGAAGGCAACGGCGCGGCGTTCTGCGCCGGCTTCGATCTGACGCTCTGCCGCGAGAACTCGGATGTGCTGGATCGGCTGCTCACGGGTTTGTCCGGCGCGATCAAGGTGCTGCGGCGGTGCGAGGTGCCGGTGGTGCTGGCCGCGCACGGGGCGGCGATCGCGGGCGGCTGTGCGCTGCTGGGCGGTGCGGATGTGGTGGTGACGCACCACGAGGCGAAGATCGGGTATCCGGTGGTGCGGCTGGGTATCTCGCCCGCTGTGAGCGCACCGTTCCTGCGACAGAGCGTCGGCGATGGCAAAACCCGCGAGCGGATGCTGGATTCCGGGCTTGTGAGCGGGTGGGATGCGTTCCGCATGGGCCTCGCGCACGAGTGCATTGAGGATGCGGGGAAGGTGCGAGACCGCGCGATGGCGATCGCGGAGCAGCTTGCGGCTAAGCCGCGCTGGGGCATGGCCGAGACCAAGAAGTGGATGGGTGAGATTGATGGGTCGTTCGGCGGCGATGCCGGGCGCGGGCTGGATGCGTCGCTGGCACTTGTGGGGTCCGACGAAGAGCGGGAACGATTGGCGGTGATGTGGAAGAGTTGAGAGAGAAGAAGACATCGAGCGGGAACGCATCAAGGCATCGAGAGCGGGAAGGATGTGGGCATGGCGAATCTGGTTGAACTACATGTGCAGGGAGCGATCGCAACGCTGACGCTGAATCGGCCGGAGCAGCGAAACGCGCTCTCGGTGGATTTGCTCGCTGCGCTGCACGCGCGGCTGGACGAGTTGAAAGACCTGGGCGAAGGAACCAGCGGGCCTCGGGTTGTGGTGATGACCGGGGCGGGGAAGTCGTTTTGCGCTGGAATGGACCTGAAGCAGGTGCTGGGTGAGGCCGGACATGGGCCCGGTTCGGAGAACCGGGCCACCCAGCTGCTCACCTCGCTCGCCGAGGCAACCGTGAAACTTCGTTCACTGAACGCCGTGACCATCGCCGCCGTGAACGGCGCGGCCATCGGAGGCGGCTGTGGTCTGACCACTGTCTGTGATTTCGCGATCACGCACGCCGACAGCAAGATGGGCTTTCCCGAGGTTGATCTGGGCGTCTGCCCGGCCGTCGTCGCGCCGTGGCTGGTGCGAAAGATCGGAGCGGGGCGGGCACGCGCGATGCTCCTCCGCGGCGGGCTGATGTCCGGACGCGAGGCGCACGCGGCGGGGCTTGTCACAGAGTGCGTGGATTCGCACGATGGGCTGGACGCGGCGGTGCAGTCGCTGGCGGAACGGCTCAGCGCGGGCGGGCCAAAGGCGCTGGCGGCGACCAAGCGGCTGCTGAATGAACTCGATGGGTCGCTGGATATCGAACTGGCAAGGCGCAGCGCGAAGGTGTCGGCGGATGTGCTGGCGATGCCGGAGGCGGTGGCGATGCTGCGGGCGAAGATGGCGTGAGCGATTGCACCAAATCAGGAAGAAGGAACTCGGAGAAAGCAGAGTGAGCAAAGAGCAGCAGAGATTGAGGGTTGATCTCGATCCTGTTTCTGGGTCTTGTCAACTCTGCTGACCTCTACTGTCTCCGATCCCTCCGAGTTCCTTCTGACTTACCTCTCGTACAACTCGATCGGCAGCCCATCCGGATCGGCAAAGAACGTGTACTGCTTACCCGTCAGCTCATCCGTGCGGATCGGTTCGATGTTGATGCCCTCGGCCGTCAGCCGGCGGACTTCGGATTCCAGGTGAACGACCGCGAGTGCAAGATGGCGCAGGCCGCGGGCCTCCGGGTACGAAGGACGAACCGGCGGTTCGGGAAACGAGAAGAGTTCGATCTGCGTGCCATCCGCGAGCCCAAGGTCGCACTTCCACGAATTACGATCCTCGCGGAAGGTCTCGCGGATGACCGGGAAGCCGAGCACCTCCGCATAAAAGCGGCGCGACTCCGGATAGTTCGAGCAGATAATGGCGACGTGGTGGATGCCGAGAATGTGCATGGCCCCGAGTTTATCCGCGTGCCGAGCTCCCCACCATCCCCGGAAGCGTTCCCGCCTGTGCCGCGGCCGTGATCTTCGCCTGGGCGATGGCCATCGACGCGAGTTTCACTTGGTGCAGGAAGAACACCAGAAGCACTATCTCCGAGATAGCCAGAAGCGAGTTCAGCACCGGCAGCCAGCAGAGCAGCCACTTGCAGATGGAGAGGATGCAAATCGTCGCGGCCAGCGGCACGGACACCAGCGGTGCATTCAGGCCGTACTTGCGCGTAAACGAGTTGGCATCTTCCGCCAGCCCCTGATACTCCGTGAACCACCAGTAGAAGTTGAAGAACGGGATGAATCCGAAGCCAATCGCCCGTCCGGGTGTCGTTCGCTGCGCTCCATCCTGAATCTGGTTCCACGCCTTGTACAGGATCAGCACCTCAAACACGACCGATGCAACGAAAACCGGCAGCGCGATAAAGTGCAGTGGCCAGAGAATCAGTGAGAGCACGAGCAGCAGCAGGTGCAGCCCGGCGATGATTGCCCACCAGAGGTAGAGGGTGGAGAATGATTCGGGTTTGTATGGAGTGAGGGGGCCTGCGGTGAGGTTGCCGGGGTGTGCGGATACCCCGGGCCACGCGGGAATCGGGGGCGGCAGCTGCGTCGCAAAGCTGGCCGGCATGGCGGGAAAATCTGACATTGGAGCGTCTCCTGGTTGCGGGGATTCAGGAGAGTTGGGATTTCGTTCCCGCGAGTTTCATGCCCGGCTTGCGAATCAGGGTGCCCAGACGTTAGCGATGCTCTTGTGCTCAAAGACTTCGACGCGGTTGGGAAACGGGGCGATACGCCCCGGCTCACTGGTGGGCGGACCGTTCAAGTGCAACTTGCCACTGGATAGCCCGGGAAAGTGTTCGCCCTGCCAGCTCGCCGGATACTTCGCATCGTCCATCTCCAGCGCGGCCTTGGTCGGGAAGAGCGGCCGGAACGTGTCGCACATCACCGCGAGTTCGCTGGTGTGCGTGGCGGTGAGCGAGGCCTCGACCGTGCCCGGGTGCGGGCCGTGCGGGATGCCCTGCGGGTGCAGCGTGAGCGAGCCGACCTCGATCCCCTTCCGCGAGCCGAAGTTCCCCTCAACGTAGTACAGCACTTCGTCGCTATCGAGGTTCGAGTGGTTGTACGGCACCTTGATCGCCTGCGGGTGGTAGTCCAACATGCGGGGGCAGAAGGAGCAGATCACGAAGTTGTGCGCCTCAAAGGTCTGATGGATCGGCGGCGGCATGTGCAACATGCCGGTGATCGGGGAGAAGTCGGCCACGTTGAAGACGAACGGGTAGTAGCACCCGTCCCAGCCGACGACATCCAGCGGGTTGTAGTGGTATGTGTACGAGTGGACCTGATCGCGGGCCTTGATGCGAACCTCGTGATCCCCCTTCTCATCCCACGTCATCGGCAGCTCGGGAATCTTCAGGTCGCGCTCGCAGTATGGCGAGTGCTCAAGGTACTGGCTCGTCTGCTTGGACACATACCGCGGCGGCGGCCCGATGTGCGAGCCGTTGCAGGTCTCGATGAGGAGGACTTTGCCGAAGGGATAGTCGGCGATCGGCGGGCCGTTGTCGATCGGCTTGCCATCGGCGCCGTTCTCACGCTTGTCCCAGATCATTTTATAGATCACGCCCTTCGGGATCACGAGATAATCCCGCGGCCCGAACTTCAGCGAGCCGAGCATGGTGTGGCAGACACCCGAGCCGAAGTGGATGAAGAGGCACTCGTCCCCCTGCCCGTTCTTGAAGTGATACCCCATCTGCTCGGCGGGGTTGATGACGGCCATCTCCACGTCGGCGTTTCCGAAGAGCACGACGCGCCCCGTCACAAAGTCGCCGTGCGGCTTCATCGGCGCGGACTTGAGGTGCCGCATCCGCATGATGTCGCGCTCGACGTACTCAACTTTGGTCGAGTACTCCGGCTTCCACCCGTACACCTGCGTCGGCGGGTGGATGTGGTACATCGTGGAGGTCGGGCCGGTGAACCCCTCGGTGCCGAAGAGTTCCTCGGAATACAGGCAGCCGTCCGGGCGGCGGAACTGCACATGCCGCTTGCGGGGAAGCAGGCCAAGTTTCGTGTAAAAGGGCATTCGTCGAACTCCTGATGTACGCAGAAGGATACGCGAGCGCGGTGGGGAAGTTGTGCGTGCCTGCCGTATGCTTGTTCACCGTGCGGCACTCTCAGGGGTGACTGGGGCGTGCCGGGCATCGCCTCGCAGGATTGCACCGAATGGGTCGGAGCTGCGAACCCCGGGTTCGCATGGGCGGTATCAGTGGGTGTGGAGGAAACGACATGTCGATGGTGAGCAGCACGAATGGGTTGGTGACAAGCGAGCGTGTGAACGTCAAGACGGCACGCCGCCGCTTGGTGGTCTATTCGTCGCTCTCGGACTTCGCCAAAGACCTGGATCGGGTTGAGCATGCACACATGAACGGAACTTTGCGGCAACTCGGGAACAGGAAACCCGGCCCGATCTTCGGGCACCTGGCCGTTTCTATGCGTGGGTCGATTGAAGGCATGGATGCCCTGAAAGGGGCCGCGCCGCTCTGGTTGCGGCTGGTGGGGCCGTTTGCCAAGAAGCGGGTGTTGAGCGGGCCATTGCGGCCCGGGGTGAACCTCAGTTCCGACGCCGAGGCGGCGTTGTGGGATGATCGGCTGGGCTTTGAGCACGGGCTGAAAGACCTTCGGGCACAGATCGTTCGGATCGCCAAACCGGGAAACGAGCCCAAGTCGGCGCACCCGATCTTCGGCAAAATGTCGGTGCAGGAGTGGAGCACCTTCCACCTGCGGCACTCGGAACTGCACATGAGTTTCTTGCAGCCATGAGTTGTGGCGGGATTGCTGGTAACATTCGGCCATGAGCACACGCGGCGACGACTGGGTAATGGACGCGATCAACGGGGCACGCACAGCACTCGCGGCCTTCGCGGGCGATCGCGCCGCGGTGGAACGCATCGGCATCGTCGCCGAGACGCTCGTCGAGTGCTTCGAGTCCGGCGGCAAGGCCCTGATCTGCGGCAACGGCGGTTCGAGCGCTGACGCCATGCACTTCGCCGAGGAACTCACCGGCCGATTCCGCAAGGAGCGCCCCGCGCTCCCCGCGCTCGCGTGTACCGACGCTGGCCACATCACCTGTGTCGCCAACGACTATGGATTCGAGAATGTGTTCTCGCGCTGGATCGAAGCCCACGGCCGGCGCAGCGATGTGCTGATCCTCCTGAGCACCAGCGGCAACAGCGAGAACATCGCGAGGGCCGTGAAGGCCGGGCGAGACGCGGGATGCCGCACCGTCGCGCTGCTGGGCAAAGGCGGCGGAAAACTCGCGGGATCGTGCGACTTTGAGTGGATCACACCCGGAGAGGAATCCGATCGGATTCAGGAGATCCACATGCTCATCCTGCACACGCTCATCGAGGGGGTGGAGCGGATGATGCACCCGGGGAACTACCGCTGATCGGCGGTTTGCCGCGATTGATCTTGGAGAGTTCTGCTTCGCGGCGCTCGGATGACATGGGCCGCAGCTCCAAGATTTTCTCGGGAAGGGCTGCGACAGCGGCCGTGCCAATGAGCGGGCGCGAGTCGATCGTGATCGGGTTAGAGTCCGTTGGATACACGCGGATTTTCGTGTAGATCTCTGTTTCGCCCAGGCGTGGGATATCAAAGAACACGCAGCGATCCAGCGCGACGCGCCGAAACGTCCGCAACCCCACGATCCGCGGCAGAATCCCTCTGAGATCGGCCGGAACCGGATGCGCGGGGTGAACCCTCATCATCACCGAACCAATCGGGTCCACATCATCCATGAACAGGCCATCTGGGCCGACGCCCGGATAGGACACCACGGTGTACACATCGTTGCGGCGCAGGGCATATTGCAGATTCCACCCAGCGGCGAACTCCCACGTCCAGCAGTGCGCGAAGTACGTGTCGTAGCGCGGACTGCTGGTCTTGGAAACCGCGCTGCGGACACGCACGGGGATGAAGAACGTGCCCGCGGGCACCGTCGGACCCAGCAGCCGCGCCAGTGGCTCAATCTCCTGCTGGTCGGCCTCGAACCGGCGCTGGTAGTTGATCTGGATACCGATCCACATCAGAAGCGCGGCGGTGGTGGCTGCGAACAGCACGCAGCGGCACAGCAACGCGACCATCGCCCGAATGCCCGCGCCAGCACGCCCCAGCCCGATCGCGCCCATTGAAAGTGCGGCCGCCGCGATGAGCGCCAGCCCCATCGAGGGAACGTAGTGCAGCCGCGGCGAGGTCGTGGAATGTGCCGCCGCAACTGGGAGCCACGACGCTACAAACCACGCGAGTCCGAGCGGGATCAACCAGAGCAGCGCGAACAGCGGCGGCGACGCGGCATCCGTAGCCCGGCTGCGCGGACGCCTCGTCATCCATTGGAACACGCAGAACCCGAGCAGCCCAAACAGCAGCGCCGCCCGAAACGGATGCGCCGCAACCACCCCCGATCCCTGCGTGAGCGCGCCCATCGCCACGTTCTTCAAGTACAACTCACGCGGAATCTTCGACGCCAGATCAGCCAGATTCTGCGGCAGAGATTCGACGACGGCGGTTTCGACATCCGCCTGCGACGCCCTGCCCGTGTGCTTGAAATAGCCCTGCAAATAGATGAGCAGCCCGATCCCCACCGCCGCAATCGGCATCGCCGAGCGCGACAGCCGCCCACGCAGCGTCGGTGCTACGGCAAGCCCCGAAACAAGCACAGCCAGCGGCAATGCGCCCAGCGCCCCGGGCGGCTGCTCGTTCATCGCCGCCGCGCACCAGGCCGCGATGCCAAGCCCAACAAGGATCGCAAACCGCAGGTTGCCCGGTAGCTCATGGCTCGCCGCGATCCACCAAAGATACGTGTTCCATATTCCCAGCACCAGCACGACCGACATCAGCGTGCAGATGATGTCGATCCACAGCACCGTCTCGAAATGCACGGGATAGAGCATGAACGCCAGTGCAACCGGCGCGGCGAGCGTCGCTCGAATCCCTAACCGCCGCAGCAGCGCGTACAACAGCCACACCACCACCCCATGCAACATCGCGCTGATCGCGTGCAACGCCCACGGCCACGGCCAGAGCGCCGTCACCAGCGGAATCAGCACCACCCGCGTCAGCGGCCGCCACAGGTGCCACGGCCGATTCATGATGAAGTCGTGCGCCTCGTGCGTCACCGGATCGCGCTGGTTGCAAAAGTGGTCGTCGTTGTACACGCCAATGTCGCCGACGAAGAACGTGGAGATGAACAGCGTAACCGCGAAGAACGCGATCGCCGCGAGCGTGGAAGTCCGAACGCGGCGGTTGGAGTTAGTGACGCTGGTCAGCACGGGGAGGGCGCTCTTGCGGTCTTGCTCGTGCTACAGCGGCTTGAGGGAACGCCGGCGCGGCTTCATCGCCCACCGAATCGGCGTACACAGCCACGCCGCGCCCTCCGCCAGTGTGTGCAGCCGGAGCTTCAGCCGCAGGTGGCGAAGCGCCGAGTCATCGGGATCGACGAGCAACGCCTGATGCACCCAGTACCGCGCCTTGGACCACTGCTTGTTATACACGCACGCCACCGCCACGTTGTGCATCGCGGGCACAAACTTCGGATCGAGTTTCAGCACCTTGCGGCAGATATCAATGCCCTGTTCGCGCTCCCCGAGTTCGTACAACGCGACGCTGTACAGGTGCAGCGAAGTTGGATCGGTCGGTCTGGCTCCCGCGAGAATGTGCAGCACACGCCGCGCTTCCTGCAGCAGCCCCGCGTGCAGCAGCGTGCGGCCGAGTTCGGCCATGTCGTCCTTCGGATAGCGATCCGTGAACTGGTTGAAATCTTCGAGTTCTTGCCGGAGCAGTTCCCGCGCCGCATCCTCATCACCGGTGCGTCCGCGGAGCAGAAGCAGCGATGCAGAGCGCCGTCGCGCCGGCGCGAACTGCGGGTCCAGCCGCAGCACCACGCCGAACTGCTCCAGCGCGGCGGCGTGCTGCCCCTGTCGCTCCGCAAGGTCCGCGATGTAGTAGTGCGCCTCAGGATGATCCGTTTCCTGTTCCAGCACCCGCCGGAACTTCTCGCTCGCCTCGGGAAAGCGATTCATCGTCACGAGCAAACAGCCCAAATCCAGTAGCGTCGCGATGTCGCCCGGATCGTTCCGCAGTTCGCGGAGAAACAACTGCCGCGCCCGCTCCAGACGCCCCGTCGCCGCATACGCCTCTGCCAGCCGCGCGTGAATCCCCGGCAGGTTCGAGTCCAGATTGGCCGCCTCGCGCAAACACCACACCGCCTTGTCGTGCAGGTTGCGGGCCAGCAGCGAGTCCGCGAGAAACACGTAGGCATCCGGATTCTTCGGGTCGCACTGCTGGGCCATGTAGAACATGACCTCGGCCTGCTCGTGATCGCTCAGCCGCTGATAGGCATCCACGCGATTCACGAACGACGCGACGTTGTGCGCATCGAGCTTCTCGGCATTTTCTAAATGCCCAATCGCCTCGCGCGGCTTGCCCGCACGCAGCAGATTCACGCCGATCAGGATCAGCACCTGCGCATCATCATCTTGCAACTGGTGCGCCGCGACCAGCGCGTTGGCCGCGTCCTCGTACTTGCCCGCCGCCTCCAGTGTCAGCCCAAGATTGAAGTGCCATTCGGCTCGATCGGGATTGATCGCCAGCGCCTCTCGGAGCGCAGACTCAGCATCCGCCCACCGACCGTTCTCAAAGAACTGGTGGGCGCGTTCGATGTGGCCTTCGGCATCCATCCAGTCGTTCATCGGCGTGTCCTGAGTGCGAGAACGAATAGTAGCGTGGCCCAGGCAAACAGAGGCCCGGGCGCAAGCCCGGGCACCTTCGCGAAACACTTGTCAAACCGCCCGGGCTTGCGCCCGGGCCTCTGTTCAGGCCCGTGGCGCCGAACCGAACCTCGACACAAACCCGCGTGTGGTCATCGGGCTTGCCGCACTCGAAACCACCGACGGCAACGCCGCCAGCGCGGCCTCCGCCGAGTCAAACCCCGCCGACGGGTCCAGCCCGCGATCCAGCCAGCGGTCCCAGCGAACATCTAACTTGCGGACCAGCCGCCCAGCCGGAATCAGCGGTTCCTCGGCCCGCAGGCCGGTGATGAGCTGATACCCGATCTCAACGATCGAGCGAATCTCATCCCGCAGCGACTCCAGCGACGGCCGTCCCGGCTGTTCGATCGCCCGGGCCAGTCCGTACAACTCAATCAGCAGCGATCCGCGGCGGTCCACAAGAATCTCATCCATCGTGATCGGCCCGTGGCAGGGCACGGCCCGCGCCGGAGACGTCGTCTCGGAATCAATGGGGGAAGGGGTGGGGGTGGGCGGCTGAAGCACACCCCCACCGTGAGCCACAACCAGCACGCTCAGAAGCTGCTGCACCGCCCGTTCGGCCTCATCGGGGCGGCACTGGCCACCCTTCTGGCGCAGGTGCCGCGTCAGCGTCCGCAAGCCGTCGGCATCACCGGCGAAGGGTGTGACGATCCACGCCTGCCCGGTGATGTCGAACGTGAACTGCTGGATGCGCAGGGCGTGCGAGTGGTCGATCAGCGATGCGGACTCCACCGCCGCGATCAGCCGCTGCTCTTCGGCCTTGCCGGCGGAGGGCGGGAATCGGTATGCGATGTGGCTGGTCTGGTTGGATTCGTGGAGCGCCAGGAACCGGTCCGGCTGCGGCCGCGCCGAGGGGGTCTGATGGCGGACGAACGCCGGAGCCGTGGCGGCATGGTTGTGGCGCGAGGTGGACGGACCGCCGAACGCGACGGTGGGGCCGAGGTCACGGGTGAGGATGTAGGGGCCGATCTTCGGCCGCTGGTGCAGGTCCACGATCAATGGGGAGGTCCTGAGGGGGAGGGAGTCGGGAGTGGTGAGTAGGCAGTGGGAAGAAGAACCGAAGACTTGACGCAATCCTCGCATCGGCTGGGCTTTGCGTGGCCCGGCAGATTTGGGGTGGCGGAGAAGGGGCCAGTGTAGGGGCCGGGTTGGGGTTTGGCTAGGGAGGGAATGGGAGGACATGAGGGGGAATGCACGCGGAGGTGCGCGGGGGTTTCGCAGAGGTTCGCAGAGGTAAGGCGGGGGAGGGGGGATCAATGATCGCACGCGGCTCGGTTTCTCCTTCCTTCATCCCCCCTTTTCCCCTCCGCGAACCCCCGCGCAACCTCCGCGTACCCCTGCGTGCCATCCCCTCTCCCCTCCTCCTCCCCTTCTAGAATTGCCCCTCAACCTCTCCCCGGAGCTCCACACCCCCATGGCCACCATCACCTCCCCCCCCCATCCCTCCCCGATCGCGTCCTCCATCACCGACCCGCTCACGCTCATCGATGTCGATCACGTCCGCTTCTACTGCGGCAACGCCAAGCAGGCGGCGTATTTCTATTGCCACTGCTTCGGGTTCACCTGCGAGCAGGTGAGCGATCAGACCACCGGCTCGCGCGATGCGGCTCACTATTACCTCACGCAGGGGAACATCCGCTTCGTGCTCACGAGCGGGCTGACGAAGGAGCATCCGGCCTCGCGGCATGTCGCGCTCTACGGAGACGGCGTAAAGGATGTGGCGTTCACGGTGCATGATGCCAAGGCCGCGTGGGCGCAGGCGATCAAGAACGGGGGCACGTCAGCGCAGGACCCGATCGAGCACACCGATGAGCACGGCACGGTCATCACCGCCGCGATCAAGACCTATGGCGAGGTGATCCACTCGTTCGTGCAGCGTCCGACGAACGGCAGCACGTACGCGCTGCCGACGATCAAGCAGGCCCACGGCACCGGCGCGGGCGCCTTCATGCCCGGCTTCCAGCAGACCAAGCTCTTCAAGAACCTGAACGACTACAACGCCAAGAACCCTGCGGGGCTGAAGTACACCGACCACCTCGTCGGCAATGTCGAGATGGGGAAGATGAACCACTGGGTGAAGTTCTACGAGGATGTGCTGGGCTTCAAGATGTTCATGTCCTTCGACGACAAGGACATCGCCACCGACTACTCCGCGCTGATGTCCAAGGTGATGGCCAGCGGCCAGGGCCTCATCAAGATGCCCATCAACGAACCCGCGCCCGGCAAGAAAAAGAGCCAGGTGCAGGAGTATCTCGACTGGCACAACAACACGCCCGGCGTGCAGCACCTCGCGCTCCGCACCGATGATGAGCTGGCCTCGATCGCCGCGCTCCGCGGCCGCGGCGTGGACTTCCTCTCGATCCCGGACACCTACTACGAGCAGGTCTGGAAGCGCGTCGAGCCGCTGCTGGCGGCGGCGGGCAAGTCGGTGAAGGAAGACCACCAGAAGGTCCGCGAGCTGGGCATCCTCGTGGACGCGGATGAGGAGGGCTACCTCCTGCAGCTCTTCACCAAGCCGCTGCAAGACCGCCCGACGCTCTTCTTTGAGATCATCTGCCGCCGCGGCTCGCAGGCCTTCGGCAAGGGGAACTTCAAGGCGCTGTTCGAGGCGTTGGAGCTGGAGCAGGAGAAGCGCGGAAATCTCTGATCCACGCGACCATCTCCGGCCGATCCACGCGACCATCCCGGGCCGATCCACGCGACCCGCTGGGCCAGCGTTTTCGGACGTTCCGCCGGGCCGAACGGCCGCCGGGAAGCTCTTCCTTGTCGCAAAGGAATCGTTTCGGAGCGCGAAGGAACTCTTTCGTAGCGCGAAGGAACTCTTCCGTAGCGCGAAGAAACCCTTTCTAAGCGCGAAGGAATCGCTTCTGAGCGCGAAAGAACTCTTCCTTGTCGCTCAAGAATCAATTCCGAGCGCTTAGAAACCCTTTCGGAGCGCGAGGAACTCAGTTCTAAGCGGCACGAAATCGTTTCCCGCAAGCGTTCTCCGGAACCATCGCGGCCAATCCACGTCCGAACCCGCGGTTATCGCGTGTTCTCAGCACCACAATGCCATTTTCCGCCCACCGCACTCGGGGCGAGCGATGGTCTGGTCCTTTTCTTCGCCCGCTTCGGGCGCACGATGGTTGCCAGGGGCGCGGCGAGCATCTGCGAGCAAGCCCCTGGAGAGCAAGGTTGCATTCCCCGCCCGATAGGGCGTACGAGGCGCGGCGCTGGCCCTGCCCGGCGAGGAAGAAAACAAAAGACCGGGGGGCTGGGCCGCTTTCCAGGGGCTTGATCGCTCTCCCTCCGGTCGAGCGATCAAGCCCCTGGCAACCATCGCGCGCACTCCGTGCGAAACTCCATCTCTCGCTTCGAGCCCTTCGCGCTGGGCTTCGCTCACTTCGCGGTGATTGCTTTTCGTTGCGCGGAGTCGAACATTCACCGCGAAGGGGACGAAGGGGGCGCGAAGATCGGGAAGGGTCAAGAGGTCGTTGCCGCCGTGCCGCACTCCGGACAGACGGCATCCGGCGCGAGGCCGGTGCGGGAGTAGGAGCACTTCGGGCACTCGCCTTCACGCAATCGGCGACGGGCGAGGACATCCAATCTCCACGCGAGCGATGTCACACATGCAGCCACGCCCGCGAGACTCCAGAGCGGCAGGATCGCGTGCCAACCAGAAGCGTACTGATATCTGGCGAACTGACTGAAGACGGATACTGTCGAGCACTTATCCAGATGGATGCCAGTCTCGGCGGCGGGAATTCCGAAAATCGCCTCACCCACCATGAACGAACCTCCTCCGATGCTGACGAACTCTCCCGAACTCCGCCACCAGCGAACCGACCACCAAATGCTGCCGATCCACACCACCACCAACAGCACCGACACCACCGCCCCGCCCCATTTCACCGACTTCCTGATCCTCGGGTGCGGCCGCATGGCCTGAGTGTACGGAAGAAAGATGAAACACGGAGACCACGGTGTACACGGAGAAAGACGGGGAGGGAAAAGCAGAAACAAAGACGATTAGGATTTGGAGTAGGAAGAGGATTTGGATCGGAGCAGAGTTCCCTTCCTGTCCTCTTCCTACTCCAAATCCAAATCCGAATCTCCCCCGCCTTTCTCCGTGATCCCCTCCGTGTGCCCCGTGGTCTCCGTGTTGAAATCTTCGATTCCCTCTGCGAACTCTGCGATCTCAGCGGTGAATATGCCTTTGGCGAGTCCGTGTACGCCCATCGCGCAGCACTGGCGGGCAAGCCGCCAGTGCCACCCGGTCGCGCCGCGTGCCACCCGAGGCGCGCCGCGTGCCACCCATCCTCGTTCGGGCTGATACCATCCGGGAAGTCGGTGGGCGCGGGGACTCGGAGCATCGGCATGAAGCGTCTGAACATGATCGTGGCGGCGGTGGGGGTGGGAGTGGCGTTTGTGAGTTCGATGGCATTGGCCGCCCCGCCAACGGTTCCCAGCACCGACAAGAAACCCGTCGAGGACAAGGTCCACGGCAAGACTCTCGTTGACAACTACCGCTGGCTCGAAGGGGACAACTCCGACGAGAAGAACATGGGCAAGGTCACGCCCGAAGTCTCCGCGTGGACCGACAAGCAGAACGACTACACCCGCGCCGTGCTGGATGCCCTCCCCGGGCGCAAGCGGCTCGAGGAAAAACTCCGCCCGCTCATGGAGATCGGCAGCGTCTCCGCCCCCACCATGCGTGGGAACTACTACTTCTACACCAAGCGCGAGGGCAAGGAGAACCAGCCCCGGATTTTCGTGCGTGAGGGCGCAACCGGCACGCCGCGCGTGCTGCTGGATCTCACGCAGGTGGACTACACGGGGCTGACCGCCCTGGGCGGCATGGTCCCCTCGCAGGATGGCAAGTATCTCGCCGTCGGGCTGTATCGCTCCGGCGATGAGAACACGACGGTGTACATCATCGAGACCGCCACCGGCCAGTGGCTCGCCGACCAGATCGAGGGCAAGGCCGCCGTCGGCGAGTGGTTCGCCGACAACAGCGGCTTCTTCTACGAGAAGCTCGCCGATGTCAAGAACCCCTACTCCGCGCACATCAAGATGCACACCATGGGGCGCAACCCCAAGGGCGATCGTCTGCTGTTCAGGCAATACACGCCCGAAGAGAACAAGGAACTCGCCACCACCTGGGGGCCGGGCGCGACTTTCAGCAAGGACGGCCGCTGGATGGTCCTGTCGTATTGGACGGGCGGCGCATCCGTTGACACCTGGGCCATTGACCTGCACGCGGCGGACAAGACCAAGCCCGTGAACGACGCCCGGCGCGAGATCAAGGTCGGCGCGATCAACAAGTTCAGCGGCGAGATTCAGGGCGATACCTACTACATGCTCACCGACTACGCCGCGCCCAATCTGCGACTCGTGGCCGTGAATCTCAACCACCCCGAAGAGTCCGCGTGGAAGGTGCTCGTACCCGAGAGCAAGGACGCCGTGCTCAAATCTTTCGGCCTCGCCAAGGACACCATCTGCTGCACCTACGAGGAAAAGGCCTGCACCAAAATCAAACTCTTCGACATGGACGGCAAGCCCAAGGGCGAACTGAAACTCCCCGGCATCGGCACCGCCGGGCTGAGCACCGAGGACGATCGCACCGAGGCGTATCTCTCCTTCTCCTCATTCAACTATCCCGCGACTGTGTTCAAGGTGGACCTTGCCACGCCCGATGCCGAGCCCGTGGTCTGGGAAAAGCCCGCCGTGCCGGTTGATCCGACCTCTGTCGAGGTGAAACAAGTCACCTACTCCAGCAAAGACGGCACCCCCGTCAGCATGTTCATCGTTCACAAGAAGGGGCTCAAGCTCGACGGCACCAACCCCACCATCCTCAACGGCTACGGCGGCTTCGACATCTCCATGACTCCGGGCTTCAGCGCAACCATGTTCCAGTGGTACGACCTCGGCGGCGTCTACGCCCTCGCCAACCTCCGCGGCGGCGGCGAATACGGCAAGCAATGGCACGAGGGTGCCATGCACGGGAAAAAGCAGAACTGCTTCGACGACATGATCGCCGCGGGCGAGTGGCTCGTCTCCAACAACTACACCAGCCCCAAGAAGCTCGGCTGCATCGGCGGCTCCAACGGCGGCCTGCTGATGGGGGCGATGATGACCCAGCGCCCCGACCTCTTCGCCGCCGTAGTCTGCCAGGTCCCGCTGCTGGACATGCTCCGCTACCAGAACTTCCTCATGGCCCGTTACTGGGTCGGCGAATATGGCAGCGCGGAGAAGGACGCCGACTTCGCCTGGCTCGAGAAGTACTCGCCCTACCAGAACATCAAGCAAGGCACCAAGTATCCCGCCATCCTCTTCACCGCCGGCGAGAACGACACCCGCGTCCACGCCCTGCACGCCCGCAAAATGGCCGCCGCCATGCAGGCCGCCACCGCCAGCGACCCAACCACCAAGCCCGTCCTGCTCTGGGTCGATCGAGAAGCCGGCCACGGTCAGGGCAAGCCGCTGAACCTCCGCCTCCGCGACACCGCCGACTCCCGCATCTTCTTCATGTGGCAACTCGGCGTCATCGACGGCGAAGTGACCAAATAGCCCCCATCAGAGCCGAGCAGCGCAGGCCGCCGGTGCTGAGCCCAGGCCGCAATCAAAGCCGAGCGGCACACGCCGCCGGCTCTTTTGTTTTCCGCGTTGAAGTTCCCACACCCACCGGCGGCTTACGCCGCTCGGCTCTGATCTCACGAAGGCAACTCCCCCGTCTCCACCACCACCTGCGCGATCTCCACCAGCGGCTTCCGCCGATCCCGGGCCAGCTTCTGCAGCATCTCGTGCGCCTGCGGCTCGCTGACTTTCTTCTTCTCCACCAGAATCCACTTCGCCTGCTCGACCGTGCGCCGCTGGTGCAGGTTCGTCTCAAGCTGCGACACCCGCCCCAGCAGCAGCCCGTTCACCGTCGCCCGCTGGATCGCAATCCCGATCGTCACCGCGAGCTGCTCGCGGCTCACCGGCTTGAGCAGATACCCAAACACCCCCGCCGCCTCGCCGTGGCTGTGAATCTTCTTGACGTTCTCATCATCCGAATACGCCGAGATGATGATCGAGGGAATCCGCAGCTCGCTGAACATCAGCATCGCCGCGTCGATCCCGCTCAGCTTGGGCATCCGGATGTCCAGCAGCGCGAGGTCGGGCTTCTGTTCCCGCGCGATCCGCACCGCGATCTCCCCATCGGCCGCGATCCCCACGATCTTGTGCCCAAGGTCCGCCGCGCTGTTGGCCAGCCCCGTCGCCACCAGGTGCTCATCATCCGCAACCAGGATCCGCACCGGCCCGAACGACGTCGGCACCGCTTCCCCTTTCGGCGGCGGTTTCTTCGCTGGAGTTCCGTTCGCTTGTGTCTTGCCTGCCATGCGCCCGCCCGAGTATGCTGACATTCGTGAATCCCTGACATCCAAACGCAACAAAGGGTGGCAGTCCGCCAAGACTAGGTGCAATATACCCCGTTCTCCACGATTTCCCTGACAACCCTTTGATCTGTGTACCCGCTCCGGGCGAGTACGCTGCATGGTTCTCAAACACTGCCCCCACGCATGGAAACCCAGGCACACCGCACCCTTAAACGCGAGTCAATCGCAGCTCTTCTCAGAGCAGGGTGCGTCGCTGCCGCCAGCGAGGTTCGCTGCCCCATTGCCCGCCACCGCGTTGATGTCGCCGGCTATCTGGACCCGCTCCCTAAACATAAGTCGCGCGCCGCTGAGCAATGCCAGTTGGCCAGCCGCGGCCCAATGCCCTCCTTACAACTCCCCCGTGGCCCCCTCCCCCGCACCGTCATCATCGAGTGCAAACAGGCCCGCTCTGATTTCCTCACCGACAGCCGCGATGCGGACGACCTGCTCGCCGAGCGCCACCGCCTGAACCGCGTCCGCTCTGTCCTCGAAGAGCAGATCGTCAAGGTCTGTGAGCCCCACCTCCGTCGCTCCGGCTCGCGGCTGTTCGCCGAACTCGAAGAGTGGGACTGCGCTCGCAGCCGCGTGGGCTCCTATCGCGGCGTGCTGAATGACCTGCGTCGCATCGACGACCGCATGTACGGCGAGCGCAAGTTCTGGACCATGGCTCACTACCGGCTCGCGGATTGGCTGTACATCGCCGCGCCCGCCGGGGTCATCCGCACCCGCGAAGTCCCTCCCGGCTGGGGGCTCCTTGAAATGCCCGCGAACCGGGAGAATGGCCCCCGCGAACTCCACATCCGCGTCCCCGCTCCCGAGCACACCGGGAAGCCCGACCACCGCGCGCGGCTGCTCCGCAACATCGCTGTCGCCGCTTCGCGGCGGCTCATCGAACACACGCCTCGGATCAGCGATGTTGATGGGGGGGTGAGCGAATCCCGTGAATATGAGCAAACACTCCAATGAAAAAGGGGCCGCCATTTGGCAGCCCCTTCATGATTCAGGTCAGAAGATCACGGGCTGGAAAGCCCGTGCCACGCACACTCAGGCCTTCTCGCCCACTCGATACCGGTAGAACGCGATGATGCTCGCCTTCGGCCCGATCACGTCCTTGACCTTCTTGGTCGGGTCGATCACGAAGGGCTGCTCGATCAGCGCGACCTCCTCGTAGAACTTTCGCATACCGCCCTCGACCATCTTCTCGGCGATCTCTTTGGGCTTCCCGGACTCCATCGCCTGCTCGACGCGGAAGTTCCGCTCGCGCTCAACGATGTCCGCCGGAACATCCTGCGCCGTCACGCCCTTGGGCGTGGGCACCGCCGCCACGATGTGCATGCACACCTGCTTGAGCGTGTGATCGTTCACATCGCCTTCGGCCACCAGCAGCACGCCCGTCTTGCCATCGTGATGAACATACGAGCCGAACGCCGTCTTCCCCTGGGCGCCCGAAACCTTGTGGCCCCGCGCGTAGGAAACATTCTCGCCCGTCGAGATCCGCAGCTCATCGATCAGCCGCGTCATGTCGGGAGTGACAGCCACCTCGCCCGGATGCGCCACCAGCGCGACATGCGCCACGCGATCCACCGTCGCGATGAACTTCTCGTTCTTGGCCGTGAAGTCCGTCTCGGCGCGCACCTCAACGATCGACGCCGCGTCGCCATTGGGCGACATCGCGACCGCCACGCGGCCCTCGCCCGCGGCCCGGTCCGTCTTCGTGTCCATCTTCCCCTTCATGGTCTTGCGGAGCAGGTCCTCCGCCTTCTGCAAGTCACCACCGACCTCGACCATAGCGCGCTTGCACTCCATCATCGAAAGGCCGGTCTGGTTGCGAAGCTTCATCACATCGGTAGCGGAAATCTCAGCCACGGTAGGTCTCCTCTGGAGACAGGCACTAGGCACTTGGCACTAGGCACTGGTAAGAAACAGGTCGAACTCTCGCGGGCAATCAGCAGCACGCCGGGAGATGGGTGATCCATATTCCCGGTTGAGCACTAGTGCCCGATGCCTAGTGCCCAATGCCTTCTTTTTTCATCCCTGCTTGACAGGAACCGCTTCCGCCGCCCCGCGCGTCTCGACTTCCGGGGTTCCGACCGCGTCATCGGCGCGGTACTTGACGCGGGTCGAGCGACGGGAACGATCATCCCCGCCGCGCCCTTCCCCAGGGCCAGCGGCGCGGTTGCCATCCGACGGCGCGCTCTGCGACTGCTGCTGCTGTTCCTTCGCCAGATTGCGGACCGAGCGTCCCTCGTTCACGGCCAGGCAGAGCTCGCGGATGATCACGTCGATCGAGCGCATCGAGTCGTCGTTGCCCGGGATCGCGATGTCCGCGAGTTCCGGATTGCCGTCGGTGTCGATCAGGCAGATCGTCGGAATGCCGAGCTTGCGGGCCTCGCGCAGAGCGTTGATCTCCTTGCTCACATCCACCACGATCAGCGCGCCCGGAAGCTTGTCCATCGCGCGAATGCCCGAGAGGTTCTTGAAGATCTTGTCGCGCTCGCGCTTGAGCTGGCTCTCCATCTTCTTGGAGTAGCTCGCGAAGTTCTCGCTCTTGGCGATCGCCTCGAGCTCCTCGAGCCGCTTCAGCCGCGAGCGAATCGTGCGGAAGTTCGTCAGTGTGCCGCCCAGCCAGCGCTCCGTCACCCAGTGCATCTTCACATCGCCGACGCGCTGCTCGATCACGGCGCGGGCCTGACGCTTGGTGCCGACAAAGCAAACATCCTTGCCGTCCGCCACCGTCTTGGCGATGAACTTCTTGGCCAGCAGAAGACCCTTCACGGTCTCCTTGATATCAATAATGTGGATGCCGTTGCGCTTGCCGTAAATATACGGCTGCATCGCCGGGTTCCACGCGGCGGACCGCTGTCCAAAGTGAATGCCCGCCTCAACGAGGTCGTGAACGAGCGAGTTGCCGGCGGGAGGGGTTCCGGGAGTTGTCATCTGGGCACCAAGACCTTTCCGTACAGCGACACCGGCAGAGGACGATTCGGAGCGGGCAACGGAGCATGGCTTTGTCAGCCAACCGTGACCGCCGTCGTACCCAAATGGGCGCTTCAATGTGATTGGCCCCGCGGCATACAAACGCCGCGTGAAACCAGAAAAATGCCTCGCCCGTGAACCTTCACGAACCCCGGCAACCCGCCGCCGAACTCAGCAGGTGCCCCAGTATAGCCCCCCAAAATCAGAGCCGAGGGGCGTAAGCCCTCGGTCTTCGTCTGATGCATTTCTTACCCCGTTTAGGGGAATGCTACCACGCTCTCAAAAGCCACGCCCCGCCCGTCGCGAGCCATATTTCCGTTTTCCCTTGTATTCCCGGCAAAGAACAAGTACCCTACGAACTCACCTTTTCCTTGGGATCGGCGAGAGAGATTGGAGGCACACGCATGCTTCGCTCTCACGCACCCGGTTTCCCATTCTGGACCTTGGCCTTCGTGGCATTCGCGGCACACGCGGCACACGCTGGAATCACGTACCAATCGCAATCAAGATTCATCTCGGCAAACGCAAACGAAATCGGTGGCGCGAACGTTTCTCAATCAGCCTTTGCACCCGACTTCCTTTTGTTCGACAGAACACTTTCTGTATCGGCGGGCTTCGGTCGTGGCACAGGGCAACAAACCTCAACGCTGACGGCGGCCGGGATTTCAGCGACGGGATATTGGGTGGGGGCTGGCCATGTCTTGCCGCCGAGTGCGGGTGGAGGCGGCAGGTCGGGTTTGCAAGTAGACTTCGACGTGGACCAATCCACTCCCTTCATGCTCACGACACGGGGCCTCACGGATTTTCAGTCCACGTTCGCGTTCCACTCCACCAGTGGAGGTCCGCTCAATCTGACTGTTGCCCCCTCCTCGCTGTCGGGAGTTCTACCGCCCGGCTCATATTCAATCTCCGCGATGGTCATTGGGAGTGGCGGCAACGCTAACAGTTCCTTCGGTGAGTTTTCGCTTCAACTTCAACTTCAGACTCCAACCCCAGGCGCGGCCGCGATGGTCGTTCCCGTCGCGTTCACAAGCATGTCACGGCGAAGGCGATCGTTTGAGTAATGGGATGCTGCGATAGCGCACCAGCCGCCGCACCCGGATCAAGCGAAGCTGAAGAGTTGCTCGTCGAGGTCGCCAATCCTTGCTCAATCAGAATCTCCGAACACGCGAGTTCGAGCGATTCGCATCGCCTGTCCACGCTGGCAAACAAGGGGTCACCACTCATAGCCCATGTCCTCGGCTATGCGATACAACGCAAAGATAAGAGAGGCTCTTCCGAACCACTCGTTGGTCGCCTCCGCATCTTTCTTCTCGACGCTGACGGCAACCTCGTGTAGGAGTGGGTCCAGCATCGGAAACTTTTCCGCCGCTTCGCTCAGGGTCGCGATCCGCTCCTCGGTGTTCGAGGCGTCATAGGCACGAAGAAAACTGTCCAGATGCTCGAACTTGACTTCGCGAAAAAAGTCCCGCAGTTCCCATGAAGGGCGAGGTTTCGCCTTGCTCTCGATGATCTCGGTGAGCCAGGCCTTGTCGCGATGCTGTTCGATCAACTCCAAAATGATCATCGCGCCTTCCTCGCCCGGAAGGTCCAACTCTCATCCGTTGAGAAAAAGAAACGCCGCCATTGCTGAAAATGCGATGGGCTTGTTGCCGTCTGCGAAAGCATGGTTCATGGCCAGATGGAACGCGTACGCGGCCGCCATCTCAAACGGAAACGAATGCACATAGTCACGACCGAATCCCTGTCGCGGCTGCGCGAGCGCCGACGACAGTTTTCCGGCATCGAGCAGCCCCGGCGTTCCCCCGAAGCCGTCGATCGTCGCGCGATGCAGCGTGACAACCTCATCTTCGGAGAGGAATCTCGGTTGCCCGATTTTGTACGGCGTGCTCATTGCGCGAGTTTGCGAAGAGTCTCAGGGAACTTTCGGAACAGGTATTTGGCCGCGCTCTGGAACTGCGGGTCCAGCCGACGATCACGCGAGTTCTCGCGGAACTCTACATATGTCTCGATGCTCATGCCCATAGCCGCCGCTTCACGCTGAAGTTTGGCATACCGCTCGTCCGAAACCGGGATGGTGTGTTTCTCTGCCATAATGCAATTATCGCACAAAGTGTACGGCTTTGCCACATAGAATTGTGCAAAACGTCGTGAAAACGCGAGCTCACTCCCACTCGATCGTCGCTGGCGGCTTCGACGAGATGTCATATACCACCCGGTTCACCCCCCGCACCTCATTGATGATGCGGCTGGAAATCGTCGCCAGCACGCTGAACGGGATTCTCGCCCAGTCCGCGCTCATGAAGTCCTGCGTCTCCACCGCGCGGACGGCGATCGTGCTCTCATACGTCCGCCCGTCGCCCATCACGCCCACGCTCTTCACCGGCAGCAGCACCGCGAACACCTGGCTGGTGCTTCGGTATAGATTCGCGGCCACGATCTCCTCCAGCAGAATCTCGTCCGCATCGCGCAGCAGGTCCAGCTTCGCTGGCGTGATGTCGCCGATGATCCGCACCGCAAGCCCCGGGCCTGGGAACGGGTGCCGCCAGATGATCTGGTCCGGCAGGCCCAGCACCTCGCCGAGTTTGCGCACCTCATCCTTGAACAGATCGCGCAGCGGCTCGACGAGATCGAACTTCAGATCATCGGGCAACCCGCCCACATTGTGGTGCAGCTTGATGCTCGCGCTCGTCCCCGCCAGCGATTGCCCGGACTCGATCACATCCGGATACAGCGTTCCCTGCGCCAGGAAGTTGTGCCCGTGGAGGCCCATTTCCTTCTGCGCATCCTCGAACACGCGGATGAACCGCGCGCCGATCCGCTTCCGCTTTTCCTGCGGGTCCGTCACACCTATAAGGTCCGCGAGAAACTGCTCGCTCGCGTCGATCACGCGGAGCTTGATGTGGAAGTGATCGCGGAACGTCGTCTCCACCAGCTCGCGCTCGTTCTTCCGTAGCAGGCCGGTATCAATGAACACGCACTGGAGCTGGTCGCCCACCGCCTTGTGCAGCAGCGCGGCACAGACCGACGAATCCACGCCGCCGGAAAGCCCGCAGATGATCCCCGCCGAGCCGACCATCGCGCGGACGCGCTTGATTTCCGTCTCCAGAAAATCCGCCATCCGCCACGAGCCGGAGCACTTGCAGACCTCGTACAAAAAGTTCCGCAAAATATCCACGCCGTGCGGCGTGTGCGTCACTTCCGGATGGAACTGCACGCCGTAGAACTTCAATCCACCCGGCATCGGGTCCACCACGCGGCACGCCGCGAGCGGGCATGTATCAGTAGACGCGAGCACCTCGATGCGCGGCGTGTCTCGGCTTGTTGTGCCAGCCAAAGCACCGCCGCGGAGCGGCGGGCCACCCCGGACCTGATCCCCGTGGCTCATCCACACCGCCGTCTTTTCCGGAATCGCGCCGAACAAGTCCTTGCGATCCACGATGTGCAGCCCCGCGCGCCCGAACTCGCGGCTCTCTCCCTTGTCAACGGTGAAGCCCATCATGTGGCAGGCGAGTTGCATGCCGTAGCAGATGCCCAGAACCGGGATGCCCAGCTTGAACAGTTCCGGATCGCACGTCGGCGCGCCATCTTCATACACACTCGATGGTCCGCCCGACAGAATGATTCCCTTGGGCGCGAGCGCACGAATCTGCGTCGCCGATATCGTCGGTGCCACCAGCAGCGAGAACGCGCCCGCCTCGCGCACCCGGCGCGCGATGAGCTGCGCTGTCTGGCTCCCGAAGTCCAGAATGATCACCACCTCGTTGTGCGGCAGCGCGGACTTATCAATCAGGGCGGGCGTATTGGTGGTCTTGGAGGGAGTGGTCGTCATGGGTGAAACGCGAAACGCTGACAACGGAATGGGCGAGAAGCACGGTGATACGCCGCGCTTCAGAACTGACACACGGGCCGTTTGCCCGTGTCACGGATGGGGGAAGGGACGAGGGTACGCCGCAGATCGGCGAGCGGTCGTATCATTGCTCATGGCGTCTCCGATGTGGGCGGCACGGCTGCGAGTGATCCCGGTTGCGGGGGCGTTGTCGTGTCTGCTCGTGAGCGGCTGCTCGAATCCGGATTCCGCTGTCGGTTTCGACGAGTCCAGCCCCGCCGCGCGTTTGCGGGCCATCCGCCAGGCGGGTGAGCTGGGAGACAAATCCGCCATCCCGGGCCTCATCGGCGAACTCGAAAGCGACGACCCCGCCGAACGATTCATGGCGATTCGGACCTTAGAAAAACTGACCGGCCAGACTCTTGGATATGACCACTCCGCCAGCCCCGACGACCGCCGCGAGTCGGCCGGACGCTGGTCCAAGTGGTACAGTGAGCAGCCAGGAATGCCGACAAAGAACGTAGACCGTGGAGGGCGAATATGACCGTCGCCGCAAGTCCATTGCCGATCACCCAGCCGCAGCCACAACTGCGGATCGAGCTACGCAGCAACCCGCTCTTTCTCAGCGGCGTGCGCGAACTCGTCGGCGCAGTGGCCAAGCGATTTGGATTTCCGGAAGAAGTCGGCGGCCAGATTTCCCTCGCAGTGGATGAGGCGCTCTGCAATGTCATCCGCCACGGCTACCAAAAGCAGCCCGATAAGCCGATCTGGCTGAGTATCTGGGCAGAAGGTGGCGCATGGGCGGGCGGAACTCCCGCGCCCAGCGGTGGAACGGGTGACGAACGCCCGGATGCGATCAAGATTGTCATCGAGGACGAAGCCCAGCAAGTGGACCCGGCACAAATCCGGAGCCGCGATCTGGACGAAATAAGGCCCGGCGGTCTTGGTGTTCACATCATCCAGACCGTGATGGATCAGGCGGTGTACGAGAAGCGTCCGAGCCGTGGTATGCGGCTGACGATGGTGAAGAAGCGAGTGGCCTCGGGCACGGATGCTCCGAAGGTGCGTGTTGGTGGTGGCGGTTGTGGCTGCTCGGATCGACCGGGCGGCGGATCGGAGGCGTGTCGTGGCTGACCTGCGAAGTAGAAGTGGCGCTGAGCCGCTGATGATTCGGTCGGAAACCATCGGCAGCAGCGTGTTCGTGCGCCCCTCCGGTGATGTGGATTTGTCCGGTTCGCCGACGCTGCGCATGGAATTGCGCAAGGCGCAGACGTCCAAGCCCGGGCGGCTGGTGATCGACCTGGCGGGCGTGCCGTACATGGATTCGTCCGGCGTGGCGACGCTTGTCGAAGCCATGCAGGTGGCCCGCAAGAACAACACCAAACTGGTGCTGTGCGCCCTGCAGGACAAGGTTCGCTCGATCTTCGAGATCGCGCGGCTGGACACGGTGTTCACGATCGTGTCGAACGTGGAAGCCGCGAACGCCGCATAGTCAGAGCCGAGCGGCGTAAGCC
>JAYVRG010000047.1:0-7441 GCA_043776515.1 Phycisphaerales bacterium | reverse complement strand
TCGGCATGTGTGTTCATCTGCCCAGTCTTCTCTGCGATCTCAGCGTCTCAGCGGTGATTCTTTCCTGAGAGCATCGGGTAGAAACTGGCGTTGTAGTGGTGAGGCCGCACGAAAGAAGTCCGAACGAATCGCGGCCTCGCGCACGCTCCATTCTGACTTCGATCTGGAAAGGCCATTCGAGGCCGAAACCGCGCGATAACCGCGGGTTCGGACGTGGATTGGCCGCGATGGTTCCGGAGAACGCTTGCGGGAAACGATTTCGTGCCGCTTGGAACTGAGTTCCTCGCGCTCCGAAAGGGTTTCTTGCCGCTAAGAACTGATTCCTGAGCGACACGGAAGAGTTCTTTCGCGCTCAGAAAGAGTTCTTTCGCGCTTAGAAACGATTCCATCGCGCTACGAAAGGGTTTCTTCGCGCTTCGAAGGAGTTCCTTCGCGCTCCGAAACGATTCCTTCGCGACAAGGAAGAGCTTCCCGGCGGCCGTTCGGCCCGGCGGAGCGTCCGAAAACACCCGCATCATCGTTCATCCGGCGGTCTCCGGCGTCACTCCTATTCTCATGGCGTGCCCGATCGCCCCCGCATCTCCAAGGCATTGAAGACCGGACTCATGGCCGGCACGCTGGCGATGGCTGTGGCATGGATGATCTTCGATTGGCTGGAACTGGAATGGGCGAAGCGGAGCAACTGGATCGTGTCCGTGCCCTCCTTCGGCATTCTGGGCGTGCTCGCATCCGTGACCATGTACATATGGTGGACCGACGCGCAGATGCTCCTTCCTCCCGACAACTCGGCGATTCTTCGGCGAAAACGGCTGACTCGCCGTGTGGGTCGGATCTTTGTTCCCATCTACTCGTTCATGCTGAGCGGGCTGATGGTCGTTGCGGCGGGTGGCATGGTCTTCAGTGAACCGTGCCACTCGTCTTACGCGGCAATACTGGTCCCCGGCAGCGACTTGCCATGAGCAGCGGCGTGCAACACATCCGGATCAAGATCGATGTTGCCAGGCCAGCAGACGGTCCGGGTCATCGGATCAACACGCACCTGCTCAAAGAGGCGGACATCGTTCCATGCGGCAAAGACGCCGCGACCGACGAGGTGAGCAAGGTGTACGCGGCCGCTCGTGCCGTCGGTGAATGAAAGCAACAGAACGTAGCCGGGCTCGGGCGTGGCGGTGGTGATGCGAACCATGCGTGATCTTAGGGAACTGGCTCGGCCCCTGCTGGAGTTCGCTTATCCCTTCGACACCGAGTTCGCCTCGGTCTTTTCCTTGCGTCTCCGCTGCAACTCCGCATCCACGAACGGCTGGACATCGCCGCGGAGGACGCGTTCGTAGTCGGTGGACTCGTGGCCGGTGCGGTGGTCCTTCACGCGGTTGTCGTAGAAGACGTAGGAGCGGATCTGCGTGCCCCAGCCGCGCTCGACGGCTCCGCCGGTGGCCGCGCTGAGTTCCTTCTCCTTCCGCTCCTCCTCGATCAGTTCGAGCTTGGCCATGAGAACCTGCATCGCCTGCTTCTTGTTCTGCGGCTGATCGCGATACGTGCTGGCGACCACCATGATGCCGGTGGGTTTGTGGACGATGCGGATCGCGGAGGCGACCTTGTTCACGTTCTGCCCGCCGGGGCCGGAGGCGCGGACGAAGGGCGTGACTTCCAGGTCCTTCTCGGGAATCTCGAGCGCGACTTCCTCGAACTCGGGAATCGCATCGACGGTGGCGAAGGACGTTTGCCGCTTGCCCTCGGCGTTGAAGGGGCTGACGCGGGCCAGCCGGTGCGTGCCGCGCTCGCAGTTGAGATAGCCGAACGCGAACGGCCCCTTGATGTGCAGCGTCACCTGATCCACGCCGACCTCGGTGCCATAGGTCTTGGCGACTTCCTCCATCGCGAAGCCGGCCTTCTCGCAGTAGAAGATGTACATGCGAAGGAGCATGTCGGCCCAGTCATTGGCCTCCTTGCCGCCCGCGCCCGCCTGGATCGTGAGGAAGCAGTTGCGGTGGTCGTGCTTGCCGGAGAGCAGCGACTGCAGTTCGATCTTGTCCATGCGGCCGGGAATCTCTTCAGCCCGATCATGCTTGCCGTGGATGGAGAAGAGCTGGGCGTCGGCCTCTGCAAGTAACTCCTTGTCGCCGGTCTCCTTCGCCATCTCGTAGGCGAGCTTGGCATCCTCAAAGTCCGCGACGACACCCTTCAAGGGATCAATCTGGGCCTTGAGAGACTTGAGATCACCGACGATCTTCTGGGCCTGCTTCTGGTTGTTCCAGAAGTCGGCGAGTTCCATGCGGGCTTCGAGCGAGGCGATGTCCTTCCGCTTCTGCTCGTAGTTAAAGCGAGTCGCGGATCGTCAAAATCCGCGCCTCAAGGTCGGCGATAATGGGTTGGTGAGCGTCAAAGTGCATGGGAAACTCCAGAGGAATCATGAGGATAGGCGATCGCCCGCACAAACAAAGCGGGATGCCCGCTGGCGGTCCAGAATCCACATCGGCGCAACGCCCCGGCGTTGTATCATGTCGCCCATGCCCGCCGTCTTTTTCACCCTCGCCCAGGAACCCACCAAGCACTACTCGCCCGAGCAGAAGCAGGCGGTGAAGCACTGGGCCGTCTGGACAGGGGGCTTGATCCTCGGTGTCATGCTCGTGATCGGCATCGTTCTGGTGATTCTCGACCGCCACAGGCGACAGGTCATCAAAGCCACCGAGGCCAAGCGGCGCAAGACGCGGCAGGGCAAGAGCGCGTGGGTCGAAGCGGGCAAACGCATCGACCCCGACGCCGCGGGAGCACGCGACGACACGGTGGATATTGATCCCGGCGACATCGGGCCGCACGATGTGGATGGCGAGAATGGCCGCGACCCGCACGGAGAGGGGCCGCACGGATGAGTGCCGCGAAGCACAGCAGGGGCAGACCACTCGCCCTCGTCACCGGCGCGGCCAAGCGTGTCGGCCGCGCTTCCGCGCTCGCGCTGGTGCGTGCTGGGTGCGATGTCATCATCACCTATCGCGGCAGCGCGGCGGAAGCGCAAGCCACCATCGCGGAAGCCGTCGCGCTGGGCGGATCGCGCGAGGAGTGCCGCGCGTTGCAGGTTGATCTGAATGACCCTGTGGCCGTCGATGCCTTCGGCCTTGATCTCGCCCGCTCGCTCACGCGCCTTGATGTCCTGATCCACAACGCTTCAAGCTACGAGCAAACCCCGCTCGCTTCGCTTACAGCCGATGCCGCGCTCGCCGCGTATCGCGTCAACGCCCTCGCCCCACTGCTGCTCTCCAAACATCTCGGCCCGCTGCTCTCCGCATCAGACATGCGCGGCGGCGGCTCCATGGTCGCCATGTGCGACATCCACGCGATGGGCGAGCACGGCCTTCCCCGCTCGCAGGGGTTCTCCGCGTACGCCATGTCCAAGGCCGCGCTCGCGGAGATGGTCCGCACGCTCGCTCGCGAGCTCGCCCCGCGCGTGCGTGTGAACGGTGTCGCCCCCGGCGTCGCGGCATGGCCCGAGCAGGGCCACGAATCCGACGCGGCCATGCAGCAGCAATATCTCAAGAAGGTGCCGCTTGGTCGCGCGGGCACCCCCGAGGAGTGCGCCGAGGTCGTCCGGTGGCTCGCGCTGGACGCGACCTACATCACCGGCGAGATCGTCCGCTTCGATGGCGGACGCAACATGGTCTGAGCACGCCGTCTACTTCTTCTCAATCGCTTCCAGCAGTTCCTTCGCCCCATCCTGCCCCAGCATCTTCGCTTTCTGCGCGTATTGCATCGCCTTGGCCTTCTCCCCCGCGCGATCGAACCACTGGGCCGCGGCGTATGCGATCTCCGAGTCCGACGGCACCAGATTGCCCGCCTGCTCATACATCTGGGCCGCCAGCATGGGCTTCTTCAGCAGCCCGTACGACTCCGCTTGCAGAGCGAGCACGCCTCGATCCGACCGATCCGATTGCGGCAACGCCTGCAGGATCGCCGCCGCTTGCTCCGCATCCCCTTGGCGATTCAGCACGCGAGCATGCACGATGCGCCACCGCGACAAATCCGGCTGGAGCGCCCGCGCCTTCTCGATGTGCTGCGCCGCCAGCGTGTTCTGGTTCTTCTTCAGTTCCAGTTCCGCCAGCGTCCCCCATCCCTCCGCGAGTTCCGGGCTGATCTTCACGGCACGCAGCAGCGAGGCCGCCGCCGCGTCGTCATCGCCCTTCTTGATCTGCATCATGCCCAGGAACAGCGGATATCGCGGCTCCGCGGCGTCCAGCACCTGAGCCATCCAGTAGTGCTCCTCCGCGCGATCGTTCTGGCCCGACATGTTCGCCGATGTGCCCGTCTCGAAGTGCAGGTTGGCGAGAATCGGATTCCGCTTCGTGCCCACCGGCTCCACCGCGCTGGGATCATTGTCGCCTGGCATGCGAATCGGTTTGCCCACGCCCTCAGAGAGCTTGATCGCCGCCTCGTATTGCTGGTACGCCTCCGCGTAGTTCTTCTGCCCCAGCAGCGCCTGCGCGTACGCGATCCGCACCGCCTGATCCGCCGGGCTTTGCTCCGAGAGTTTCAGGAGAATCGCCGCCGCCTCGAGGTACTTCCCTTCGCGCTGATACGTCGCCGCCGCGCCCAGCCCCGCCTCAATCGCCGCCGCCCCGTCGCGTTGAGCCGTCCCCGCACCATCCACCTTGCGAGGAATCGGAATGGTCATGAACGACTTCGCCACGATCGCCCCGCCGACGACGAGCACCACAATCAGCAGGCCGACGACCACCAGCAGCCCGCGACGGTTCGGATCGGCGGCGTACAAGATCGGTGATTCGTTGGGATCGGATGCCATGGTGCGGAGCATATCGGCGATCGGCTACCGTGGCATGGGCTTTCCAGCCCATGTTCCCGGGTGGTCCGCCGCTCCGCGGCGGATTCAGGCCGCCGCGGCCTGAATGCCTTGAGTCTTCCGCACCTATTGCACCACACCCATCACCCGCTTCGGGCGAAGCGCCCGAAACACGGGCTGGAACACCCGTGCCACGCACAGAGTTTCCCTACACTCCCCGCCCATGACCCCCCCTCCTTCACCTTCCCCATCCACCCCCACCCCCACCCCCGCGCCCGCACCCGACCAACCTTCTAAGGCGTATCAGCCCGCCGTCGTCGAGCCGCGCATCATCGCCAAGTGGAACGCCTCCGGCGCGTTCCGCGCCGACCCGGCGCGGGTGCGGAGCGCGGCGAACCCCGGCGGCAAGCAGCCGTTCTGTATTCTCATCCCGCCGCCGAACGTGACCGGCGCGCTGCACCTCGGCCATGCCCTCAACAACACCTTGCAGGATGTGCTCACCCGCGCCCACCGCATGATGGGCTTCGAGACGCTCTGGATCGTCGGCACCGACCACGCGGGGATCGCCACGCAGGCCGTCGTCGAGCGCCGCCTGAAGAAGGAGCAGGGCAAGAGCCGCAAGGATTTTACCCGCGAGCAGTTCATCGAGCAGGTGCAGACCTGGAAGGATGAGTACGAGCAGCGCATCACCGGCCAGCTCAAGCATATGGGCTGCTCCTGCGACTTCTCGCGGCAGCGGTTCACCATGGACGACATCTGCGCCCGCGCCGTCCGCGAGGCGTTCTTCCGGCTCTTCAAGGATGGGCTGATCTACCGCGGCAAGCGGCTGGTCAACTGGGACCCGGTGTTGCAGACCGCCGTCGCGGATGATGAGTGTTACGAGGAGGAAGTTGATTCGTCCTTCTATTACCTCCGCTATCCGCTGGTGCATCTGGGTGGCCCGCCGCTCCGCGGCGGTCCTGCCTCGACCACCGATGTCCAAGCAAGAGCCGCCGCGGAGCGGCAAACCACCCAGAACCAACAACCCGTCACCTGGAACGAACTCGCCCTGCGCGGCTACCCCGGCGCGGATCAACACCCCGGCGAACAGCCCGCGTGGATCACCGTCGCCACCACGCGCCCCGAGACCTACCTCGGCGACACCGCCGTCGCCGTGAGCCCGAAGGACCACCGCGCCAAGGCCCTGCGCGGCCTCTTCGTCGAGTTGCCCCTCGTCGGCCGCATCATCCCGATCGTGGAAGATGATTACGTCGTCCTCCCCGCCGCGCAATGGGCGGATCAGGACGCGGCCAAGAGCGACCCCAAGGCGCAGTACGCCACCGGCTTCCTGAAGGTCACGCCCGCGCACGATCAGAACGACTACGAGCTCGCCCTCCGCCACACCCCCCCGCTTCCGATGGTGAACATCTTCGCCCCCGACGCGACCATCAGCGACAAGCACGGCTGGTCGAACGCGAAGGAGATTGTGGGCGCGCATGTCTTCCTGCACAAGTCGCGCGAGGATGCCCGCACCCTGGTCATCCGCGAGTTCGAGGCCCGCGGGTTGCTGGAGAAGCCGCGCCCCTATCGCCACAGCGTGAAGTTCTCGGATCGCAGCAAGGCGGTGATCGAGCCGTATCTGAGCGATCAGTGGTATGTCCGCGTCACGGATGATCGGTTATCCGGAGCCGCGAATCGAGCCCTTGTTCCCGAACAGAGAACTTCCGGCAACGCAGAAACTGCGCGGCACACCTCCATGCCCGCCGCAATGACGACCGCACACGCTCCGCCCACGTCCCTCGGCGCTGCGCCGACGGTCGCGGGCGCTCCTCCCGCGTCCGCCGGCGCTCCTCCCACGAACGCCGGCGCTCCTTCCGCGTCCGCCGGCGCTGCTCCGACGAACGCCGGCGCTCCTCACGCGAACGCGGGCGCTCCTCACGCGAACGCGGGCGCTCCTCCCGCGAACGCGGGCGCTCCTCCCGCGACCGGTTATGCGCCGTTGAACTCCGCAAGCACTGCGCAGCCGTCCCACAATCCGGGGAGAGCCGAGCCCGGAACCGGCGACGGCTCCATGCGCTTCTACCCCGCCCGCTACGCCAGGACCTACGAGCAGTGGCTCGACCCCCACACCATCCGCGACTGGTGCATCTCCCGCCAACTCTGGTGGGGGCATCGGATTCCGGTGTGGAGTTCTCGCCAAGAAGCTCCTGACGATCTCAAAGAGCGACTCTGGAAGTTCAAGGATCGTGTAGCGATCAGCCGCGACGAGACGTTTACACATGTCTGTTTCAAAGACGATCAGGATTTCGCGTTGATCGCAGAGATTGAACGACCGGAGTTTGGCTACACCCGCGATCCCGACGTCCTCGACACCTGGTTCTCCAGCGCCCTCTGGCCCCTCTCCACCATGGGCTGGCCCGATCCCGACCAGTCGCCGGAGACGGCGGGCCTGCTGGCGGGGGGGTTCAACCCCACCTCCGTCCTCTCCACCGCCCGCGAGATCATCACCCTCTGGGTGAGCCGCATGGTGATGATGAACCGGTATCTGCTGAGTGGCTCTCTGGGTGGCTCTCTGGGTGGCCCGCCGCTCCGCGGCGGTTCCGGTGAGACTTCAGACAGCACCGATGCTCCTTCCGATCATGAGTTCGGCAGAACCGCCGCGGAGCGGCGGGC
>JAYVRG010000046.1:0-27667 GCA_043776515.1 Phycisphaerales bacterium | reverse complement strand
GTGAGAGCCGCCCGCTTGTAGTGACTTGTAGATTCGAGTTCAGGTCGATTTAGAACATGACCTGGAACTGCAGACGGACGACGACCTCGCCGCTCTTGTTCTGGCCCAGGAGGCCGACGCCCGTGTTGGGCAGAGCGCCGCCAGCAGCCGAAGAAAGGGTGGAGGTGTTGTTGATGGACCAGACGGCGTCGAGCGTCGCCTTGGCGGCGTGTCCGGCGTAGTACTGGTTCAGACCGGCGGTAATGAAGTTGAAGTTCTTCTTGCCGGAGCCGACGAGGTCCTTGTCAAGGAAGAGCCCTTCGTAGCGAGCGAACACTTCGGTGTTCTCAGCGAAGCGCCAGCCAGCCTGAACGACGACGCCGAAGTCATCATAATCCGGGCTAGAAGCGCCGGCCTTGCGTGCCTTGGAGTGGTCGCCGATGAACGCGGCATACATGTTCCAGCTGTCACCTTCGAGCGAGGCGTCGATGGTGTAACGGAAGGTCTGCAGGTCGGTATCGGAACTGATGCCGGTGTTGTCAGACTGCTGGTAGTGGGCGGCGGCGCCGAGCATGAAGCCGAAGTCCGAACCCTTGGCCGAGGTGAAGTCCTCGAACTGCTTCCAGTTGCCGCTGAGCATGAACTCAACGCGACCGGTGAAGGCATACTCGGCTTGGCCGGAGACGGCGAGGGAGACAGTGCCACCCGGATTGATGTTCTGGCGAGTGTTGAAGTCGGTGTTTGCGCTGTTCAGACCGTCAGAGAACGCGAAGAAGCCGCGCCAAGTCTCGGCCTCATAGGCCATCTCGAAGCCCTGGCTGTATCCCTGGGTGAACAGACCGTTCACGAGGGAGCGCTCGGCGGCGAGCTGCTTGGAGTCGGAGACGAGCTCTTCCCGGAGGAGGGGGAGCTTGAACTGGCCCCAGGTGGCCTTCCAGCCATTGGCAAACTTGTAGCCGGCGTACGCATAGTCGTACGCGAGGCCGTCGCTGGAATCGTTCGTCAGGCGAACGCGGAAGAACCAGTCCTTGTTCAGCTCGCCGTTGAAGTCGATCTTCGTGCGCCGGGTCTGGAACCCGTGCGTGAAGTCGTCGCTCTTGGGCGATGTGCTCAAGACCTGGTTCTTGTCACGGAAGTTCAGGTCGTAGCGGAACTGGAGCAGACCGCCGATGTTCAAGCGGAAGCCGTCGCCCGCGATGAAGAATCGACCGTCGTGGCCAGCGTCGCCGCCAGCGAGAAGAGACGAACGCGTCTCCGCGTCGTTGAGCATCTGGGCGACAGTCGCCTTGACCTCATCGTTGGACTGCGCGAAGGCAGCGGTACCGGTGACGCTCAGCGCCGCTCCGGCAACAAGCACGAGACCCTTGAAATGACTCATTCTGAGACTCCTTTTTCTTTTCTTGCAAGAACTCGAGTGAACTGGTTTCAAAGGAACGCGTGTCTCCCAGGCGCTCCTACGTGATACGAACCGATCGGAACCCGCTGCCCGACTCACCGGACGAACCATTCGCCCGCGAACAACGCAATCCCGAACACGCTTCTCGGCAAGTTGGTGAGCACACGCTCACTTTTAGCCAACAACTTCCCGCGAAGCACCTTCTACTTTCTCCCCGGATACTCTCGGATCAAGCGACCCAGAATACCAAATCGGGTTCCCGGTCTCCGCCGGGGATCGAATCGAGCGACCGTCTCGGGGCGCCCGGTGAGGTGCGGATACTACCCAGAGGACTTAGCAAACGCAAACTCACTTGCAGTTTTTTCGGCTCGCCACCCCCCCACCCGACAAGATTCGCGGGATATTCACACAATCTTCCCTTCCCCACCCCCTGGGCTGGTGAAAATACTCCCGTCACGTATTTGCGCCCCGTGCGGCCTCCTTCAGGGTCCGACCCACCCCGCACTATGCCCCTTTCGACCAGCAAACCCGCCGTATTCTTGCACCTCAAATCGCACGTAAGTCATTGTCAGTAAACAAGATGACCACCACCAAGCACATTGTCGTTGTCGAAGATGAAGCCGATCTGGCCGAGCTGCTGGCCTACAACCTGCGGCGTGAGGGTTATGAGACCGACGTCTGCCGCGATGGCAACTCGGGTCTTCGCCGGATTCTGGAAACCCTTCCCGATCTGGCCATTCTCGACATCATGCTCCCACAGCTCAACGGGCTGCAAATTGCACGCCAACTCCGTACAAACCCCAAAACTGCTCAGACTCCCATCCTCATGCTGACCGCCAAAGCTGAGGAAGCGGATGAGGTAGCGGGCTTGCAGATCGGGGCGGATGACTATGTGACCAAGCCCTTCTCGATGAAGGTGCTGATGGCCCGTGTGGAAACCATCTTCCGGCGCGGACGGACCACCGAGCCGGGCACACTGGACACCGTTGAACTTGGCGGCGTGAAAGCCGACCTTTCCACGCACGAGGTCTTCGCCAAGGGCGATCCCATCAAGCTCACGCTGACGGAGTTCCGCATCATCGTCGCGTTGATGCGGGGACGCGGCAAGGTGCTCAGCCGCGCGGACCTGATGTACACGGCGATGGGCCCGGATGTGCTCGTCACCACCCGCACCATCGACGTGCATGTTGCCGCGATCCGCAAGAAGCTCAAGATGTGCGGGGCGAAGATCCGTACCATTCGAGGTGTCGGCTACCTCTTTGATGAGGCAGCCGAAGGAATCGCCGTGGATGCGGATGTGGACGCGGCGGGCGTGGATTGATGGATGTTTGAGTAGGCAAAGGGGTCGGGTGGTTCTGTTCGGGCGCAACACCGGAGCCGCAGCATGGACCCCATTCCGGCGCGACCGCAACCGGGACCGATGGCGTGGGACCTGCTTACGCCCGTTCTGATCGTCGGCGCAACCGCGGTCGTGTGCATCCTCTCCGGCACTGGTCCGATGATCGCGGTGCAGATTGTCTTGGCTGCCATTGTGCTGGGAATGTGGCTGGTGTTCGCGGCCCGTTCTCGGCGAGTCCGGGCGGTTGAACTGCTGCGTCAAGACGCCGCGCGGACCATCGCGACTGAGTTTCCCGCACGCATCGAGTTCTCACAGGAACGCGCCGCGAGCGATCCGGATCGGATGCCCGAGGACCTCCGCCCGCTGGCGATCGCCTTGGCGGAGCTGCGCGAGCACACGCGGGTGCAGTCCAAGGAAACCGCGAAGAAGACCCGCAACCTGGAAGCGCTCATCGATGCACTGGACGAGCCGCTACTCGCTACCGACGACAAAGACTGTGTGCTGCTGTGCAGCCGCTCCGCCGAGGCGATTCTGGACAACCGCATTACCCGCATCACGGGGCGTACTGGCGTGCTGGGCCGCCCGATCCACGAGCTGTTCACCAGCGAAGAAATCCTCCGCATGCACGCCGCGGCGAAGTCTGGGCAGACTCTTCGCGGTCGCGTGCGGGTCGTCACGCCGCTGGGAACACGCGCGTTTCAGGTGTCGGCTTCGCCGGTACCCGCGGCGTGGGGTGCGGGCGTGTTCGGCGCGGTGCTTACCCTGCGCGATGTCACTGAACTGGATCAGGCCGTGCAGGTGAAAACTGATTTCGTGGCCAACGCCTCGCACGAGTTGCGCACCCCGGTGGCCGCGATTCGATCGGCGGCGGAAACACTGGAAACGGCGGCGGATGATCCCGTCATGTCGGCGCGGCTTCGCACCATGATTATCTCGCACGCCGAGCGGCTGGAGGAGATGCTCCGCGATCTGCTTGACCTCTCGCGGCTGGAATCTCCGGATGTGCCGCTGAAGATCGAGCCGGTTTCCCTCACCGAGATCGAGCGCATCCTGCGCGCCCTGAGTGACATGGCTTGCACCGAGCGCGGGCTGACAGTCTCCTTCGAGTTCGACGACGAGATGCGAGCCCTGCGCACCGACCGCAAACTCCTGATCCTCATCCTTCGCAACCTTGTCGAGAACGCCACCAAGTTCGCACACGAAGGGACGACCATCCGCATTGTCGGGCAGGTGATCGAGGAAGAGACCGCGCCCGGGCGCGTGGCGGAACCGGGAACACCCTTCCTGAACGGCGTGGTTCGCTTTGACGTGAAAGATAAAGGAGTGGGCATCCCGCTTGCCCAGCAGGAGCGGGTCTTTGAGCGGTACTACCAGGTGGACGCGGCCCGAACAGGCACCGGGAGCGGGGGATCAGGATCAACAGGATGGAAACGGGGAACCGGGCTTGGGCTGGCGATCGTGAAACACGCCGCGAAGGCGCTGGGCGGGCGGGTCGGGATCACCAGCGTCTGGGGGCAGGGAACCACGGTTTGGGTGGAGTTCCCCTGTGGGCTGCACTCCGGGGCGGACGCGGCATCATCTGAATATGGACGGGAACAGGGGCTGGCGGGATAAATTGGCACGCGAGATGGCCGAACCCGGCCAAACTCGTGGGCGTAAGAGACTGTTGCATTCAACGTCCTGCCACCGGAAGCGGGGTTCTCCCGCCTGGTGGGGGGACGATCCGGAGCGGACGCTACCATCTGGCCCTTATGGGTCCGAACGCGGGTTCGGGCGTTCACGCAGTTCTCTTGTAGTCATTCGCATGGGCCGCATCTCTCCGGCACCAGCGCCTTTCGGAGCCATTCATGGCGAGCGCGACGACCGATTCGAAGCACGACCACTCCCACGCTGCCGATCACGTTCACGAGGAGGGCATGCAGTGCTGCGCCCACCACAACGTGAAGCTCGAGCGGTACATGCTGCTCTATCTAATCGGCGGGCTGCTGCTGCTGGCGACGGTGATCGCCAAGTACGTGCTCCCGGACGGGATGGTTCCTGAGACCGTCGCGGACATTCCGGCCATCATCGGCGCGATCCTGCTCGGCTTCCCGCTCTTCGTCGCCTCGGGCAAAGAGCTCTGGCGCGGCACCGCGAGCACCTCGACGCTCTGCGCCATCGCCATTCTCGGCTCGCTCGCCATCGGCAGCTTTACCACGGCCGGGTTCCTGGCCTTCATCCTGCTGGTCGCCGATCAGTTCGTGCGCCAGCGGGCTTGGGGCGCGCAGCGGGCGATCGAGGACCTGGTTGCCCGCACACCGGATGTCGCCCGCGTGGTGCGGAACGGTTCGGAAGCCGAAGTCTCGCTTGCGAGCGTCGTCGTCGGTGATGTCGTCCGCGTTCGCGCTGGCGAGAATCTGCCGGTGGACGGCGTGGTGGTCACGGGTCGATCCGCCTTGGATCAGGCCGCGCTGACGGGCGAAGCGATTCCGCACGAGGTGCAGCCGGGCGAGATCGTGTACGCCGGCACGACGAATCTTTCCGCGCTCATCGATATCCGCGCCACGCAGGTCGGCACGGACACAACCATCGGCAAGGTCACGCAGCTCATCCGCGAGGCGGAGAGCAGCCGCACGCCGCGCCAGCTCATGGTCGAGCAAGTCGCCCGCTTCTTCGTCCCCGTCACACTGAGCGTGGCGTTCATCGTCTGGTTTATGAACCGCGATCTGGCGGGCAACACGGCCATCGAGCGTGCGATTACTACATTGGTCGTCGCCTGCCCCTCGGCGCTCTTGCTGGCTAGCCCACTGGCGATCGTCGCGGCCTTCGCCGCCGCGGCTCGCCTGGGCATCCTCATCAAGAAGGTGAACTACCTCGAAGAGGCGGCGGTTGTTGACACGGTCGTGATGGACAAGACCGGAACGATCACCACGGGTCGCTTCGCCGTCTCCCGGCTGGTGCCCGCCGATGGCGTTGAAGGAGCCGAGTTGCTCATGGCCGCGGCTAACGGCGAGCAGCACTCCAACCACCCGCTCGCACGCTCCATCCTCGCCACCGCCAAGCAGGCCCGCATCGAGCCGGATGGCTCCAAGGAATACGAAGAAATGCACGGGCGCGGCATCAAGGCCCGCACCAGCATGGGCGAGGTCTGCGTCGGACGCGCCAGCTGGCTCGGCGAGGTGTTCCCGCACTTGGCGGCGCAGCTGGATGCCACCACGGCCCGCATCGAGGGCATGTCGGGCGTGCATGTCGTCCGCGATGGCCGCTATCTCGGCGTGGTCGCGCTGGAGGATCGCACGCGGTCCAACTCCAAGGCGGTCATCAGCCGCTTGCGCGAACTGGGCGTGCGTCGGATCGACATTCTGACCGGCGATCGCTTGAGCGTGGCCGAGCGGGTCGGGCGGCAGGTCGGCGTGGACCACATCGAGGCCGAGTGCCACCCGGAGGAGAAGCACGAGCAGATCGTGCAGCTCACCGGCGAGGGCCGGCGCGTGATGATGGTTGGCGACGGCATCAACGACGGTCCCTCGCTCGCGGCCAGCGACATCGGCGTGGCGATGGGCTTGGGCGGCAGCGACATCGCGGCCAACTCCGCGGGCGTCGCGCTGATGAACGACGATCTCTCTCGCATCCCCTTCCTCATCGAGCTCTCGCGGCGGACACGAACGATCATCGCGCAGAACATCGCGGTAGCGATCCTGGTCGCGGTGGTCGGGCTGATCCTCGCGGCCACCGGCTCGCTGGGCCTCATCGGCGCGGCCCTGTACCACGTCTTCGGCGATGTGCTGGTGATCGGCAACTCCTTCCGCTTGTTCCGTTTCGGCGAGGCGTTCGCTTCCAGCGAGCTGACCGAGGTGGAGGGCGCGGACATGGCCCCGCGCAAGAAGCGGCAAGGGTCGATGACACTCAGCGGGGCGAACGCGGCGACGGCGCAACCGGCGGCGGCGTGAACACCGGATTCCAGCCGCCACACATCATGCTCCCGATCCCCGGAACACCCGCACGCCCCGAAAAAATCCTTGTGCCAGCGGGAAGATGGATTAGACTCTCTGAGCCGGACCACACACACCCGCGGCGCGGGCGTGCCGCGCTGGCACTCGGAGCCGATCCCATGACAAAACCCTGCCTTCGCACCAGAACGCACCGCCTCATCGCTGTCGCCGTGATGCAGTCCTTGCCCGCGCTGGCACTTGGCCAAGCATGTACCACCGGCTTCCAGCCCGGGGGTCCGGGGGGAACGGGGATCGTGGACCCATTCAGCGCGTACGTCGGGCCGATGGCGGACTTCCAGTCCAAGCTCTATGTCTCCGGCGCGTTTAGCGGGGCCGGGACGTTGAGCACGAATGTCGTCGCTTCCTTTGATCCGGCGACCAACAGGTGGGGTGCCCTCGGCGGGGGCGTGAACCTGGGGAACACCAACGGCTTCGGGGCCGCGCTGGCGACCTTCACCATCGGCGGCACGCCGCGGCTGGTGCTGGGCGGCTCGTTTGCCAACGTCATCAACACCGGCACGGGGGGAGGGGGGGCGGTCGCCGACACCACCGCGCTGGCGGCGTGGAATGGGTCGGCGTGGTCCTCGCTCGCCACCGGCTTCCAGCCCGCCACCGGCAGAAGCGTGTGGACACTGCTGGATTGGGAGCAGCAACCCGGCGTGCATCGGCTCGTCGCGGGCGGCGGCTTTGCCGGCATCGGCGCGGCCACCGCGTACGGGCTCGCGTACTTCGACGGCGAGGGCTGGAACAACTTCGCGGGTCCGAGTGACACCGGTGTTGGTGGCCCCTTCTCACCCGTGGCCTTCGCCAGCACGGTCTACAACGGACAGCTGTACATTGGCGGGCGATTCGCCAGTGTCAACGGCGTGGCGGCCGCGTTGGTGGCGCGCTGGAGCGGTTCCGTGTGGCAGCGCCCCGGCGCGCTGGCCGCGGGTGGGAGCATCTCGGATGTCTCCGTGCTGCACGTCTACAACGACGGCACCGGCGCGAAGCTGTACGCGGGCGGGTACGACATGCGCGTGGGCGGGCAACCCACCAGCGTTGCGGCCTTCGACGGAATCGTGTGGCGTGCCGTGGGCCAGAATCTCGGCGGGCGCACCACCTGCCTCGCCGCGTTCAACGACGGCTCGGGAATCAAGCTGTACGCGGGGTGGACCGCAGATGCGCAGCAACACTACATCTACCGGCTGGAGAACAACGTCTGGACAACCGTGGATGGCGGCGTCTCCGTGCCGCTGACGGGGAACTTCCCCAGCATCTTCGGGCTGCACGTTTCGGGGAACCGATTGTATGTGGGCGGGAACTTCCAGATCGCCGGCGGCGAGGCGGCCTATGGCATCGCGCAATACGGCCCCTGCGCCGCGCCGCCCTGCACCGCCGATTTCAACCACAACGGCGTTCTGGAGCCGCAGGACATCTTCGATTTCCTCAACGCTTGGTTCGCCCTGGATCCCCGTGCCGACTTCAACCACATCGGCGGCTTCTCGGCCCAGGACATCTTCGACTTCCTAAGTGCGTGGTTCGCGGGCTGCTGAACTCCGCCTCAGAGCCGAGCCGCGTGAGCGGCCGGTGCCGCGTGTTCGGCCGCCCGGCGCATTCGGCACGACGCCGTACAGAGCCCCCCGCGCACCACTGGCGGACGAGCCGCCAGTGCCACCCAGCCATTCTGGCACGCGCGCGGCGGCTCACGCCGCACGTCGATGGCTCAGCAGCGTTCCCATGATCTCAAACGCCGGCACCGGCGGGCCGAACAGGCGGCCCTGGGCGAAGCGGCAGTCCAGCGCCTCCAGCGTGGCGAGCTGGTCGGCGGTCTCGACGCCTTCCGCGACGACTTTCAGATGCAGATTGTCAGCCAGCGAGATGACGGCCTGCAGCAGCGCGGCGTGCTGGCGACCAAGCGACATGCCCGCGATCATCGTGCGATCAAGTTTGACGACATCCAGCGGAAACTCGTGGAGCGTTGAGAGCGACGAACTCCCCGCGCCGAAGTCGTCGAGCGTCATTCGGAAGCCCGCCGCCTTCAGCTTCGTCAGCGCGGCCACCGCCGCCTTGCGATCGCGCATGATCGCCGACTCCGTGATTTCCAACCCGATCATCTCCGGGCTTAGGCCGTATCCCGCCGTGATCTTCGCCAGATGTTCCGCCAGGCCGGGCGTGGAGAGTTGGAAACCAGAGATGTTCACCGACACCTGCGGCGTCAGCTCGCTGCCCATCTCCGAGCGCCAGCGCACGATTTGCGCGCACGCACTCCGCACCACCCAATCGGTGATGCCGGCGATTGCCCCGGTTTCCTCGGCGATCAGGATGAACTCATCCGGCGAGACCAACCCAAGCTCGGGATGGTTCCAACGCAGCAACGCTTCGACACCATCCATCCGACCTGTTGCGAGCGTGATGACGGGTTGGTAGTGCAGCGTGAACTCGTCCCGATCCGCGGCCAGACGCACGGCGCGTTCCAGCTCGGCGCGGCGCTGCACGCGCCCGCGCATGTCCTCGTCGAAGATCACATAGCGACCCTTGCCCGTCGCCTTGGCCTCGTACATCGCGGTGTCCGCGTCGCCCAGCACCTCGCCCGCGCAGTCGTAGCGCAAGTCGCCGCGGACAACGCCGATGCTCGCGGTGCTCACCACCTGCTGCCCGCCGATGTCGTGCGGCTCGGCGAGTATCTGCACGAGCCGCGCAGCGACCTCTTCGGCGTCTTGCGGGCTTGCCAGATCGTCTAGAAGCACTACGAACTCGTCGCCTCCCAGTCGCGCAGCCGTGCCGCTTGTGGAATGCATCTTGCCCACGGAGTCGGTCACCCGCAGCGCCCCGCGCAGCCGATCCGCGATGCTCAGCAGCAGCCGGTCGCCCGCCTCATGGCCGAGCGTGTCGTTGACGACCTTGAACCTGTCAAAGTCCAGGAAGAGCGCGGCGTACCGCGCCTCGCCGGTGCGCCGCGATCGCGCAATGGCTACGTCGATCCGATCGGTGATGAGCACACGATTGGGAAGCCCGGTGAGCTTGTCCTGCAACGCGGCGCGCTCGAGCTCCTGCTCGGCGCGCTTGCGATCGCTGATGTCCACCGCCATGCCCAGATAGCCCGTGATGTCGCCATTCGGGTTGCGAAGCGCCGTGACCGAGAGCAGCACCGGCACCCGCGCACCGCCCTTGCGGATATACGTCCACTCGTGCTCGTTGGGAAGATTCTGCTTGGACTTGGCCACGAACACATCGAACCCCACGGGCACCTGGACACCAAGCTGGGCGGCAAACTCTCGGGCGCGCACGACCACCTCGTCCGCGTCGTGTATAACCGCTGGCGTGCGCTTCCCGACCATTTCCTCGCTCAGATATCCGAGCATGCGCTCCGCGGCCGGGTTGAAACCTGTGATCACACCCTGGGATGTGGTGGTGATGATCGAGTACCCGGCATGGTCTAGGATCGCCTTCTGCAGCGACATGAGCGTGGCCTGTGATTCCTCCGCGCTCTTGCGGGCCTGAATGTCGGCCGTCGATCCTGCCATGCGCACCGCCTTGCCGGATTCGTCCCAGACCGCCTGACCGCTTCCCTGCACCCAGATGTACGCGCCGGACTTGGTGCGGATGCGAAACTCCTCGCTATATGGCACGCGATCTTCCAGATGCGCCGCCATCGCGCCCAGCACTCTGGGCTTGTCGTCCGGATGCAGCAGCCCCATGACGGAGTCCAGATCGCCGGAAACCTCGCCGCGACCGTAGCCAAGCATCTGCTCCCATCGCTCGGACACATGCATCTCTCGGCTGGCGATGTTCAGATCCCAGATTCCCGCCGTTGAGCCCGCCGCGGCTAGAGCGAATCGCTCCTCGCTGGCGCGCAGCTCACATGTACGCTCCGCCACCATCGCTTCCGCCACCGCGAGCGACCGGCAAGCCGATTCCGTATGCAAGAACAGCATGACACCCAGCAATATCCAGAGCAGTCCACCGGAGATGGCCACGATCAAGACCATGGCGCGCGAGGTGGCTTGGAAGCTGGGCGTGGTCGTCATCGCCAGCGTCCAGTCGGTTCCCCCGATGCTGATCGGAATGATGGATCGATGCTCCCGCCCGACAAAGCCGTCGCCGATGGGATCGTTGTCCGAGTCATATATCATGCTCTCGCGCGCGGGCGATCCCTCGAAGAGCTCGAAGTCCAGCTCGCGCTCGGTGATCTCGCTGGATCCGCTGAACATCGCACTGGCGACCAGCGGCATGAACACCCACCCCTGCAACGAGCGCACGCGCTGCTCGCGTGTCGTGGGTGCGTCGCCGCTGCGATACACCGGGAGCAGGCAGAGAAAGCCGGGTCCGCTCGAACTCGCCTGCGTTAGATTGATGCGCCGCGAGATCGCCATCTGCCCGGTTTCCATCGCGCGCTCCGCCGCCTCGCGCCGGTTGGCTTCCTGCGCGATGTCGAACCCGATCGCCTGGCGATTGGGTGCCCGCGGTTCCAGAAACTCAATCACATAGAGCGCGTCGCGGGTGCCCGCCGTGCGCACCTCAAAGTCGGGGGCTTCGTCCAGTCGGGTCCGCGTGAGAAACGCGTCCACGCTCGCCCGCGGCACGCGCTGGATGTACCCGATGCCCAGCGCACCCGGAAACTCCTCCGCTAGGTTGCGCGAGCCGATCACCGATCGGAACTCGCCGCGCTCCACGGACACGCTCCCCGCGTACACGCTGCGGGTGCCGCGCAGGCCGTAGCGATACAAATTGATGCGCCGAGCGATCTCCGACTCCAGCCGCCCGGCAAGCGCGCGGAAGTGCGCCCGATCCGAGTCCACCGCGCCATCGGAGACCCAGATCGTAATGAACGCCGTGAGCGTCAGCCCGAGCAGCGTGAGCGCGAGCGGCTTGAGCAGGTTTCGCCACTGAAAGCGCGCAGCCGAAGTGTGAGTTGTTGCGGATCTGTGCATGGTGTCTTCGGCACTGCCCGGTGCGATCAGTCGAGCGAGTTATCGTGTGAAACACCGCCCCGCATGAGCGGGTACCGCCGGATCATGGGGGGATGGACCACACATGGCGCGCCCGGACCGCGCACGCACGCTGTGCGGGCGGTGCTGACTTGAGCCGCGTCGCGACGAGTTATCGGGCATCTCGTGCGCTCGTGGACGCACCCACCTCAACTTAGAGCAGCGTGCCCTTGAGGATCAGCAGCGCGGTCACGAAATAAATAATCAGCCCCGTCACGTCCACCAGCGTTGCCACCAGCGGCGCGGAGATGGTCGCCGGGTCGAGCTTCAGCCGGCGCAAGATAAACGGCAACATCGCGCCGCAGATGGTTCCCCACAGCACCACGCCCACCAGCGCGATCCCCACCGTCAGCCCGATCTTGTGGTAGAGCCCGAAGAACTCGTAGACCGTCTCGCCATCCTTCACGTGGTCCTTGTTGGAGTCGTAGTTGTAAAAGCCGATCCACTGCCACACGTGGATCCGCACCAGGCCGATGAACCCCAGGAAGACGCCCAGGATCAGCCCGCACGTCAGTTCCCGGCGCAGCACCCAGAACCACTGCTTGAGCGTGATCTCCCCCAGGGCCATGGCCCGGATGATGAGCGTGGAGGCCTGCGAGCCGGAGTTGCCCCCCGACGAGATGATCAGCGGCAGGAAGAGCGCGACCACCGCGGCCTTCTCGATCTCCTTGTTGTAGTACTGCATCACGCTGGCGGTGAGGAGCTCGCCCAGGAAGAGTGCCGCCAGCCATCCGCCGCGCTTCTTGAGCAGCCGCCACATGGAGATGCTCGCGTATGGCTCGTCGAGCGCCTCCATGCCGCCCATCTTCTGCATCGCCTCGGTGGCCTCTTCCTCGGCCACATCCGCCACATCGTCCGCCGTGACAATGCCCAGCAGCACGCCGCGCGAGTCCACCACCGGCAGCACCACGCGGTCGTAGCGGCTCATCAGCCGCACCGCGTCCCCCTGCGGCTGGTCGGCCTTGAGCGCGACATAGTTCCTGTTCATCAGCGACTCGACCATCTGCGTCGGATCGGCGAGCAGAATCTGTCGGAGCCGGAGGTCGTCCACCAGCACCCCGCTGTTGTCAACCACGTACACGACGTTGATCGTCTCCGCGTCGCGCCCGACCTTGCGGATGTGCTCGAGCGACTGGGCCACGGACCACTCCGGGCGCAGCCCGATGTAGTCCGGGTTCATCAATCGCCCGACGCTCTTGGGCGGATATCCGAGAATCGCCTGCGTGGTCTTGCGGTCCTCCGGAGTCAGCGAGGCAATCAATCGCTGCGCGACGGCGGTGGGCAGCTCGTCCAGCAGACGCACCCGGTCGTCCGGGTCCATGCCCTCGATCACGCGCAAGGCCGCGTCGCCGAGTGTGTGGACGAGTTCCTCCTGCATCTCCATCGAGAGATACGCGAACACCTCGCCCGCGTCATCCCGCGGCAGGAACCGAAAGCAGACCGCGCGATGGTCCGGCTGCAGCGAGACGATGATGTCCGCCACATCCGCCGGTGGAATGCCGTGCAGCGCGTTGCGCAGCTCGCTGTACGCGCCATCGCGGACCAGTTCGGCAATCTCGGGCAGGATGAGTTCGGCGGTGGGGGTCACGGGGACCGAATGCTATCGCCACGGGTTGCGGGGCCAAGGCGCACGCAGAGCTGCGCGGGGGTTTCGCGGGGGTGCGCAGAGAAAATGCGAAGGAGAGTGAACCAGATCGAGCCGCATCGGAATCAAATCGGGCATGCTCTTCCCATTTCCCCCTCCGCGAACCCCCGCGAATCCTCCGTGAACCTCTGCGTGCTTGTCATTCACAGCGCCAAATCTCTCAGCGACCCCAACCCGATCGGCTCCTTGGTGATGAACGGCTCCCCATACGCCGTCCCGATCAGCGAGCCCATGTATGCCGCGTATGCCAGCAGCCGCTCGGGAAGGTCCGGCGTGACCAGCCGCCCTGGGTGGCCCGCCGCTCCGCGGCGGCTCTCCTGCGTTTTCGGATCACCATGCGAGAACTCCGTCTCCGCTGGCCCCGGCCCCCCCGCCAAATCATCCCACGGCCCGAACTGCGACTTATACGCCCGGATCGCCGCGAGCTTCTTTTGTTCCTGCCCCGTGATGTCCAGCACGAAGCTCGGCGAAATCGTCGCCCGCAGGTGCGAGACGTGGTAGTAGAAGAGCCACTTGGGATAGATCGGCGCCCCGATGCTCGCGCAACCCGGCGGCGTGGGCATCTGCACCTTGGTCAGCTTCGCATCAAACCGAGCATCCTCCACGCTCCGCGTCACGGCCCGATGGTCCGGGTGCGCATCCTCCGGCCACGGCGTGAACACGATCTGCGCCTGGTGCGCCCGGATCGCGCCCGCAAACAGGTGCCGCGTGGCAATGGTGTGCTCTACGGTGCGATTCGGCAAATCCAGCAAAACCCGCTTGATCCGCGGCCTTCCCTCGCCCGGCTGGAGCGCCTCCAGCGCACTCGCGGCCTCCTTCAAGCGCGACACCCGATCCCCGCGCGGCGTCGGACTCCCATCCGTCACATCCGCGATCAGCACCCCGTGCCCCTGCTCCGCCAGCCGCGCGATCGTGCCCCCCATGCCGATCTCCTGATCGTCGGGATGAGGGCCGAAGACGATAATGTTGGCCATCGACGAAACTCCGAAATACCGCATCCACGAATCGACATAGCACATCGCACATGGCCACATCGCACATTCGAGCAGGGACTCATGTGCCATGTGGCCATGTGCTCTGTGCTATGTGGCGGCCGCTCAATCTTCCTTGCCCACCGCCACCAACCCCACCATCCCATCCTCGGTCTCAAGCTGCACCAGATTGATCTTCTGCGGCTTGCGGGTGGCGAAGAAGCCGCCGCCGCGGAACGCCTCGCCGTACTGATCCCGGAACGCATCCTGGCGCAGCTCGATGGTCTGCCCGACGGCGAACTGCGGAATCTCCACGCTATACCAGCGATTCAGCCAGAGCCGGCTCTTGCCATACGCACGGGCGGTGGTGTTGGTGAGCTGGATCAGCGTCTGCGTCCGCACCACCTGGATGTCCAAGGTGCGTGACTGCGTCTTGGCCTCCGGATATTCCGGCCCGGCCAGCGCAGGGTCTTGCTTGGAGGCGCAGCCGGCGAGCATCAGCACGCTCGCGGCGCACGCGACGACGGCGAAACGGGGCATGGCGACAAGGCGACAAGGTGAAAAAGTAGCTGACAAGGTGAGTGCTCCAATGCGGCTGGTGAGGCGGATGTGGTTGTGCGTCAACCTATCATCCGCTGCATGTCTGTCGAGTGTAACAACAACGCCACACCCCCCGCCCCGGCCATCGCGCCGGGAGCAGAGCATATCGACCCCGCGGCCGTCGCCCGCGCCATCGGCCTCTCCGGAGTTCACCCCGCCCTCCGCGCCCTTGTCCCCGGATTTGATGCCCCATTCTTTCAGGCCGGGCTGGCCGGGTATTCCGACGCCGCCATGCGCCTCATCGCCCGCCGCCACGGCTGCCCGTTCTGCGTCACCGAAGCCCTGCTGGATCGCACCCTCCTCGGCGGCGGGCGCGGCTTCCTCAAAGCCGACCTCGGCGAACTCCACGAGAACATCCCCGGCGGCCCGGAAGACCACCCCCTCGCCTGCCAGATCATGGGCAGCGACCCGCAGGAAATGGCCGCCGCTGCGTTGAAGGCCGCCGAGCAGGGGCGCGCCGGCGACAAGTACTATCGCGCTCTGGCCTACAAAGACCTGACCCGCGAGCAACTCGCGGATCTCATGGCCGCGCCCGCGCGATCAGCATCCAGCGGCGGCCACGATCCGACCGAGGGCCTCGGCGATGAAACGTGCGAGACCTTGATCGATGAAATCAATGAGGTAGTCGGGTTTCGGGTTTCGGGTCTCGGGTCTCGGCAGAGCAAAGGCACATCAGCATCGGATCCGAAACCCGATACCCGATACCCGATACCCGACCTCTCCTTCGAGACCATCGACATCAACCTCGCCTGCCCCGTCAAGAAGATCAAGTCCAAGGCCCGTGGCGGGCACTGGCTCGCGGAGCCGCAGGGCGCGCTGGAAATCCTCAAAGCTGTGCGCGAGGCGGTGCCCGCGCACATCCCCTGCACAGTCAAACTCCGGCGCTCGTTTGATGACACGCCCGCCATGGCCCGCAACCTGGAGCGCATCCTGGATGGCGCGTTCGATCTCGGCTACGGCTGGGCCACCATCCACGCTCGCACCGTGCAGCAGAAATACGTCGGACCCAGCCGCTGGGACCTGCTCCGCGACATCGTGCGCCCTCGGCCCGACAAACTCATCCTCGGCTCCGGCGACATCTGGGAAGTGAACGACATCTTCCGCATGATCGCGTACACCGGCGTCGCCGCCGTCGCCGTCGCCCGCGGCTGCATCGGCAACCCGTGGATCTTCCGCCAGGCCCGCGAGATGATGGCCGGCCGCCCACCAGCGCCCCCCACCATCGCCGAGCAGCGCGCCGTGCTGGAAGAGCACTTCCTGCTCAGCGTCAGCATCAACGGCGAGGACCGCGCCGGCAAGACCATGCGTAAGTTCGGGATTCGCTTCGCGGCCCATCACCCGGATGCCGAAACCGTGCGCAGGCGTTTCATCGCGGTCGCTGGGTTGCAGGACTGGATTGAGGTGCTGAAAGACCACTATTACCCGAAGGCAGGCCCGCCCGAGGCAGTATGAGAATCGCCTCCTCCCCGCACGCATCCTATTATTCCGCATGACCATTGACGCCATACGCGAGATGCTGCATCAAGAGCCTTTCGAGCCGTTCCGGATCTGCCTGAGCAACGGCGCGTCCTATCGCGTCACGAATCCGGAGATGGTGGCGATCTTGAAATCGAAGCTGTTCGTTGCGCTCCCCGAGTCGGAGAAGTGGACGTTTATCTCGTACCTGCATATCGCCGCGCTGGAAACACTCAACGGGCACGCGCGAGGCGCTCGCAAGCGGCGGCCTCGCGCCTAACCCGGAGGAGCAACGCCCGATATGGGAATCCGCGACTGGTTCACCAAACGACCGCGAGTGCTCGGAAAGGTTCGATTCCCGAGCCCCGAATATCCCACAGCGACGGACGCCATCACCGCACTGGTTGAGGCAAACGGTCAATCAGGCGATGATTCGAGTTGGGTAAATTTCAACGGCTTGAACTCGGACCGGAGCGTTCTCATCCAGATCAGCGGCGATCAGATCAACCTGTGCAAGCGAGAGGTTGACATCGCCGCGCTGCTCATCGCCAAAGGACATCTTCAACTCAGCGCCCGCGTATTACCCGGAGGACGAAAGCAGAACGATCAATCCTGCTGGACGGTCTCAAACGCGACACCAGCTGAGATAGCACTGATCGTCGATGCGCTGTTCATCACGGCCTTCGGGCTTGGCCCCGGATACCAACTCACGGGCGATCGTGACGGATAACCAGAACACGCCGGGCAGATCCGTTCGGAATCGACCACTCGACTGACTTGCGTAAGCTCGTCGTGGGAGACTCTAAAGTGAGTGTCCTGCACAGACGGTATCGCCATCTCACTCCTTTACTAACTTGCCTCTGAATTATTGCGCATGATACCCCACCGCGTCCAGACGGGTGCCGCCTCTCCTTCCAAATGCGCACTGCGCCTATCCGCTTCGGCCTTCACCAGCCACCCCGGTACGCTCGCGTTCATGCCGCGGCCTCGTACAGCACAATGCCTTTTTCAAGCGCCTCACGCATGACCGGGTCCGGATCGCACCCAATCTGAAGCGGGCGGCGAGGATGCACTTCCACAGCGAACGGGCGCGACATCGCGCCATACGCATGCGCCAGCATCTCCGACATCATCGCGATGGGAGAACCATCAAACGGAAGCACCACGAGCAGGTCCACATCCGAGTCCGCACGCGCCATGCCATACGCGCGTGATCCAAACAGCACCACCTTGCTCGGACGAAACTCCCGCACAATGCTCTGCGTCACCCGCTGGATGTCCTCTGCACTCGGAGTCATATCCACAATCATAGGTTTGCAAAGCCTCGGACACTTCCCGCGTCCTATCCCTCACGTCCTTACCGTCTCCCGCGGCTTCGTCTCCGTCGAAACACTGCTCCCGTTCCCATTCCGATCCCCGATCGTCCCCGCCACCGGCACCACCGTCTTCACCCCTGACACGCGCGGCTCATCGCCGGGATACGCAATCCGGCCATGATAAATACTCGCCAGCGTGCGGCTGACCGCCTCGACGATCTTGTTCAGATCCCGCAGCGTCAGGTCGCACTCGTCGAACTGGCCATCCATCAATCGTTTGGTCGCGATCGCACGCACCAGCGTGTCGATGCGGCTGGGCGTCGGATCCGCCATGGCGCGGGCCGCGCTCTCCACGGCGTCGCAGATCATCACGATCGCCGCTTCCTTCGTCCTGGGGCGCGGCCCCGGATACCGATACTCCATCTCCGTCGGGCCATCGTCCTCTTCGCCACTGATCTCACCGCCGGCTTTCCAGAGCGTCTCCGCGCGGCGCTTGGCGCGGTGGAAGAAATACTCCACCAGCGTCGTGCCGTGGTGGCTCTCGATGAAGTGCCAGAGCGAGCGCGGCAGATTGAACTCGCGGGCCAGTTCCAACCCATCCTTCACATGCCCGACGATGATCAGTAGCGACATCGCCGGTGAGAGCTTGTCGTGCCGATTGAAGCCCGGCTGCTGATTCTCCACGAAATAGTCGGGCTTGTTCATCTTCCCGATGTCGTGGTACAGCGCGCCGACGTATGTCAGCAATCCGTCCGCCCCGATCGCGTCCGCCGCTGCTTCGCCGAGCGCGCCGAGCGTGAGGGAGTGGTTGTACGTGCCTGGCGCACGTTGCTGGAGCTGCCGGAGCAGCGGATGTTTCGGATCGCGCAGCTCGATGAGCGTCAGGCCAGTGGTGATCGAGAAGCTCTTCTCCATCGTCGGCAGCACGAAGAGCATCAGCATCGCCACGCCCAAGCCCGCGCTGCCAGCGAACATCGCATCCTTCACCGCCTGCTGAATCGCGGGTGCGGTCGCGGGGAGTTGCACCAAGTTCACCAGCATCGTCGCCGCCGCCAAGGCGATCCCCACCACCACGCCCGTGCGGATCAGCGTGTCCCGATCCCGGATTTCCTTAAGTTGCCAGACCGCCGCGCCCACGCCCGCCACCAGCACCGCGAAGTGCCCAATCGGCAGGTCCATTGCGGCACACACAAGCAGCCCGTGCAGCGCGCCGAACGCCAGCGCGATCCGCTGGCTGTACGCGATGCACAGCGCCACAGCGCAGAACACCGTCGGCCCCGTCGCCGTGATCGCCACCAGCCCCGGATACAGCGAACTCGCCACGATCGCGCCGATCGCAAGCAGCCCCAGCAGCGCTGCGATCGCCCCCATCCGCCACGGGTTCCGCCGAATCCGAGGCACAAACAGCACCGCATATCCCAGCATCGCCGCCGCAATCGCCGCGATCATTCCCATCACCGCCGCCCGTGAACCGACCATCGCGCCGAACGATTGCTTGCGCTGTTCGGCCGCGATCGCCTGGCGCGTCGCTTCCAGTTGCTCCGCCGACAGCACATCGCCGCGCCGATACACGACCTCGCCTTCGGGATACGTCACCGGCGGCGCGATCACCGTCGCCGCAGCGGCATCCTGCGAGCCAGCTGTCGCCGCCGGGTCGAATACAAACGTCGGCTTGATCGAGGGCAGAGTGAGCCGCGTCACCACCACATCCAGCAGCACGCCTTGGAACCCCGCGCTCTTGGCCATGTCGCGCAGCCGCGCCCCGACTTCGGGGCTTTCGATGTTGATCGTACTCGATGATGGAACAATTGTCGCCGCGCCGTCCTCGCGGCGCAGCTCCATTTCCTTGTTCAGCGACTGCGACTCCAGCTGCGCCGCCTTCGCATCCAGCAGCGGGTGCAGCGAAAGCTCGCGCACCAGCGCGCTGACCCGATCCTGCCACTCGCCGCTGATTTCTGATTCCCCGATCTCATCACGGAGCGCATTCAGCGCGGCATCCGTCAGCCCGAACTGCTGGCGCAGCCCCGGCTCCAGTTGCTCCGCGCTCCCCGCCTCTCGCGAGATCAGCGGCAGCGATTCCAGACTTGTTCCGATGTCCCCCAGCAGCCCCTGCACGCTGACATACACGCGCGGCGCCTTCGCCCGCGCCATGGTCTCCGCCTGGCGTTTGGCCGCCTCATCGGCGAACGAGAACTTCTCCACCGCCGTCCGCGTCTGCATCATCACCCGCCCGACGCCCACGCGCGGCTGCTGCCGCGACCAGGTCGCCGTCGTCCCCACCAGCACCACAAACGTCGCCCAGATCACCACCGCCCAGACAAAGTTTCCCGATCGCAGCGGCAGCCGCCACCCGGCACCCCCGCCGCTGGACTGCTCAATCTCGCGCCGGAGATCCTCCGTGCGGGCGCGAATGCTGGGCTTGGATAGTTCTCTGGCCATCGTGATCAACCGACCGCACACCGCCGCAGAATCGCTCCTGTTCTCACTGGCCTTTGCCCGCACATGAGCATCGGCCCAACCGCTACGGCTGAATATCCCCTCGTTCCGGCGAGTGGGCCGCATGACCGGAAATCCCCAACTCCCCCACACCATCCACCGGATCACCCGCGTCCAGCGTCGGCCCCGGATGCCCACGATCCCCGTACGCCTCCACGATCCGCTGCACCAGCCGGTGCCGCACGATGTCGCTCTTGTCCAGCGTCACAAACGAGATGCCGCGAATCCGGCGCAGCCGCCGGGCCGCGTCCACGAGTCCGCTCTCCGCCGGTTCCGGCAAGTCTATCTGCGTCACATCCCCCGTCACGATCATCTTCGATCCATGCCCCATGCGGGTCAGGAACATCTGCATCTGGCCGCGGGTGGTGTTCTGCGCCTCATCCAGAATGATCACCGAGTTGTTCAGCGTCCGCCCGCGCATGTACGCCAGCGGAATCACTTCCATCACATCACTCAGCATGAATCGCTTCACGGTCGCGAAGTCCATCATGTCGTGCAGCGCATCCAGCAGCGGGCGCAGATACGGGTTCACCTTCTGCTGCAAATCTCCCGGCAGAAACCCCAGCCGCTCTCCCGCCTCCACCGCCGGGCGGCACAGAATCACCTTCTGCGTCCGCTGGTGCTTGAGCATGTGGACCGCCGCCGCCACCGCCAGATACGTCTTCCCCGTTCCCGCCGGCCCAATCCCGAAAACCAGATCATGGTCGCGGATCGCATCAATATACAACTGCTGGTTCGCTGTCTTCGCCTGCACCCGGCGCGCCCCGACGTACACATCCAGATGGTCCTCCCACGGCGGACCCGCGGGCACCGTTTCCTCATCCGAATCCCGCCCATACCGGGGTTGCGATGACCCGGCCACCGCCTGCCCGATCAGGTCGATCACCTGCTGGCGCGAGAGTGTCTCGGATCGCTCGGCCGCCCCCGACAGCCGCTCCAAAACTCCGCGTGCCGCTGCCACGCTTTCGCGCTCGCCGGTCACATGCACCGTACCCTCTCGGGCCAGCACGGACACCCCGAGCGCCTCTCGTATGATCTTGAGGTTGCGGTCACCCAGCCCGAGCATGGTCACACGCTCGGGGCCCTGCGGTACTTTGATCGTGAACTCCACCCGATCGCGCTCCTCGCCGCGGCACCGGACACCCGATACCGACCGGCTCCCCAGACCCTACTTCAACAAATACATCAACCGCCCTGGAACCAACCGAATGAGCCAACTTACTCCCATGAATAGTACGCGGCACACCCCCACCGCCGTTGCCCCAACCGCAAATTTGTTCTGTAAAAGTACGGCTATTTCTGTGGCTGTATCCCTTTTTCTGGGGATGATATTATCTGGATGCTCCACGAGCGCCACCAGCAGCACCCGCGACCGGCGCGGCCCGGCTGCCGTCACTATTCAGGCAGACTGGGACGACATCGACGCCGCCGTTGAGACCGGCGTCGCCAAGGCCGAGGCCGTCGTGGTCCGCTCCTCCGCCGCGCCCGACGGCACGCAACACCGCTACGAACTCAAGCATGTCTCCGGTGTCACCGGGGTGCTGAACGCGCGGGTCGAGACCGAGGGCAAGGACCCGCGCTCGATCACGCTCTCCTGCACGATGGGCGCGATGGAGAACGCAGGCGTGGCGAAGAACATCGTTGATCGCGTGGCGCGGCGGCTCGCCGAACTCAAAGGCGTTGAGGTCGCTCCGATCAAAGAGTGATCCGCCCACACACGCCCGGGATGAGCGATGCTTCGAGCGAATCCCGTGGATACACGACTGCTGGAACTAGATCGCAGAAGTTTTCGCTACTTCTTTTCCTGTGCTCCAACCCGCTCCGGCCCGCGCACCGTGATCGCAATCCGCCGCTCATCGCGCCAGAACTTTCTGAACACCTCGGAAACTTTTTCCGGTGTGAGCACTTTGTAGTACGCCGCGCCGGAGGCGATCTCGTCCGGCTCGATTCCCTGTGAGTTGCAACGCGCGAGCACTCCCGACCAATACACTGGTTTTTCCTCAAGCTGAGTCACTTGCTTGCCCAGTTCGTCGGCGACCGGGAGAAGTTCATCCAACGTCGGCGGGACCGCGGCCAGCGCGGCAAGCTCCGCGTCGATTGCCGCGCCGACCGCCGCGCCCTTGCTCGCGTCCACCGTCGCCATCACCAGCACCGTGCCAAGACCAACCATCGGGGTCGGCGTCAACGCGCTGGAAATGTCAACGGCACTCGCACCCATCCCGAACTGCGGCTCCGCCAGCCGCACTTTGATCCGCGCCGTCGTGATCCGTACCAGCGCCCGCAGCGCACGCTGCTCGGCAAGTTCACCCATCTCCGGCCCGAAGCACCCGCGCACCACCATCACACGCCCCGTGCCGACTGGTGTGATGCCCACGATGTCCTTCTGTACCGCCGCTGGCGCCCCGCCGACGAGCACGCGCCGCGCGGTGTTCGTCCGCGGCGACACACGCTCACGCCTAGGCAATGTCCCCAGCGTCGCATCCACCATTGCCAGCGCATCCGCCAGCGCGAGATCGCCGACGATCGCCACCTCGATCGCAGAACCGTTTTCCCTCGCCTGTTGCCGCACCCACTCGTTCACACGCTCGGCGCTGATCGCCCCGAGGTCGCGTTCCTGCACAGGGAACATCCTCGCGTCCGCTCCGCCATCGAGCGCACGATCCGTTTCCCGCGATATCACCGTCCGGGCATCCACTCCGCTCATCCGCAGCCCGCGCACCAACTCTTGTCGCGCGGCGTCCACACTCTCTCGCGCCACCGTCGGACCAACGAGCAACTCCCGCGCGATGGATATCGCAGCGCCCGTGTCCGCCGCAGAGCCGGATATCTGGAGCGTCAGCGCGTCCATCCATGCCGTCGCCTTGATTGAAACATCCTGCCGAGTGAGCCGCGCCGCGACAGTCGCGTTCGGTGCCACCGTCTCCCAATCACTCAGCACGCTCGCAGTGATCTCGGTCATGCCGCGCGAGCCGGCATCTTCCAGCAGTTTTCCGCCCGAGAGCGCGATCGTCGCCACCACCTGCCCGGGGCGCGTGCCGATCCGCAGGTGATGCACGCGCACACCGTTGCTCAGCCAGATGCTTGTCACGCCGCTGCGCCGCGCCGTCTGCATCTCCACCACGTTCTCGCACCACAGCGACCGCGGCGCAGCCGGCGCGGCGGGCGGCACAGCCGGAACCACCCGCTCCTCCGGCGGTGGCGCACCGATCGCCGCGCCACACGCCGCGGCCACGAAACACACCGAAATGCCCATCAATGGACGCATCACACCCTGACCGTATGCCATCCGTGCCGATTCACCCCGAACCGGATACTCGGGAGTTACACCCAGCAATCTCCTATACCGGACCGCACCCCGAACGTTGCGATGTGCCACGGGTTCACGTGCCACGAATCATCCAACACTCGCTTCTTCCCCGCGCGTCCCCTCCTCATCGTCATGCTCGCGCTCATCTTCCACCACCGGCTCTCCCGCGTCCGCGACCGTCACATCCGATCCGAGCAGGTCACACTCCCCCTTGCACCTCTTCCCCTTTCCCCACTTGCCCTGCATCATCCCGTCGATCACCGAATCAATCTCCGCGCGCACCCCCGCGAGGTCCATCACCGCAAAGTCCAGCGTGCCGCGCTCGCCGGTGGCGAGCAACCAATACTGCGCCTCGCCCGCGATCGGCTGCTCGATCGGATCACCGAGCTTGAACTGGTGCGCGAGCGCGAGCACATACACACCGAGCTGCAAGTCGTCTTCTTCCGGCACCCGCATCGGCTTGCTGGGCTTGCCAGTCTTGTAGTCCACGATTCGGAACCCGCTCGATCCATCCGCGCGCGTGTACTGCTCGATGCGGTCCACCTTCGCGCCGAACGTGTGCTTGCCATACGGGAACTCGATCCACTGCTCCAGTTCCAGCACCTGCGCATCCTCGCCTTGCGTGCTTACGAGCCGGTCAAACGCCACACCGAGCTGCGAAACGACCTGATCGAGCTGCTTGCGATCCACCTCCGTCTGCCGCGGCCAGTTTCTCGCAAACGCCTGCCGCCCCAGCTCGATCAGCCGCGCCCGCGTCGGCTTCGCACCCTCGCCGATGTCCGCTTCACACCACTGCTTGTAGAACTTTTCCATCGCCTCATGCACCGCGATGCCCACGATCTGGGCCGCGCCGGGCAGCGGCTTGAGATGCAGCACATGCCGCAGATAAAAACAGCGCGGGCAGCGCAGATACTGATCCACCGCCGTATAGCTCAGCATAATCGGCGCGTTCAACCCCGGCCACGCCGGGCCGTCGGCTTCTTTCTCGCCGCTCTCGGCGCGCTTCAGCACCCGCTCCGCGACAGTGCCTGCCGCACTCCCTCGCGCCCATGCCGGCACGGCATTGATCCGCTCCGCCTCCGCCAGCGCGGCCATCTTCTCCCCAGATTCCGTCAGCGCCTTGATCGCCCGCTGCCCATCTTCGCTCAGACCCTTGCCATCCGAGACCGCGTCCAGCGCGCCCGCCGCCTCGCGCCGCACCTCCCGGCGCGCATCCTCGAACGCCTCGCGCCGCTGCTCGATCGTTTTGTACCCCGGCCCAGTCCCCCCCACCACGCTCGCTCCCAGATCGCCCGCCCACCCGCTCACCCGGCGTGTGCCGATCCGCGCCGCCTCGCGCAGGAGGTCCGCGCCCTCGCGCACCACCACGCTCTTCTTGAGCGCATCATTCATGGTGATCTGCTGGAAGTAGTGCTCCGATTTGCTCACGCCCTTGGCTTTCTTGGCGAACAGCACGAGCCGCTTCTCGGCGCGTGTACACGCGACGTAGAACAACCGGCGCGCCTCCGCGCGCAGCTTCTCTTTCCCCGATCGAGTATCTTCGGCGTGGATCAACCCCGCCGGAAACTCGGGGGCTTCGCGCTCCTTCACGGAGCCATACCCATGCTGCGGCGAAATCCGCGGCACAAACACCACCTCAAACTCCAAACCCTTCGAGGCGTGCGCTGTCACGATCCGAACCGCGTTCACCCCATCGTTCTCCTCATCCGGGCGCATCCCGTCGATGCGTTCCTCACCCGTTGAGTCTTTCAGCTTCCTGTCATCGTCGGACAAGTCCTGCCAGTACGACCAGAACGCCCGCACATCTCCGGGCGGCTCCAGCCGCGCCTGCCGCTCCCGCGCGAACTTCACCATCGCGACAAGATTCACCACCCGCGCCGCCCGATCGCGCCCCGAGAGCAGGTCCGCGTGGGCCGCGTCCTCGTGGGCGATGATCCGCTCCACCAGCACGCACGCGGGCTGCGTCGCCGCGTCGTTGCGCAGTGTCGCGTGCGCCGCGATGAACCGCGCCACGCTCGCATCATCACCGAAGTTCCGCTCCAGCCAGTCCGCCACGCCGCCGGGGTCCGGCGCGCCCGCGTCGCCACTCTGATACTTCGAGAGCGCGACCCGATATCGCGCAAGCAGCCGCAACACCTGCGCCACCTCCATCGAGTGCGGCGGCCGGCGCATGAGCCGCATCGCCGCGTGCGCGCTGTGCGGCTCTGCCAGCAGCTCCACCCACGCCAGCACATCCTGCACGCCCTCATCTTCCAGCGGCGTTCCCTCGCGGGCCACCAGCGTGGGCATCCCCTCGATCTCCAGCGCGGCTCGCACCCGCTCCGCGTCCAGATGCGTCTTGGCCACCACCGCGTATCGCTTCCACGAGCGATCACTCTCCGGTCGTGCGCTGCGATCCGCGAGAATCGCGGCCGCAATCACCTCGCCCGCCTGCGCATCATCTTCCAGATGCACACACTCCACTGGCCCCGGCGCGGTCTTCTGCTCCCCAGCCGCTTCGATGATTTTACCGGGCGCGAATCGCTGCGCCGCCCGCGCGATGGTCGCGTTGGTCACCGCCACGATCGGCGGCGTGCTCCGATAGTTCTTGGTCAGTTCGATCGTCGTCGCCTCCGGCCACAGCCGCGCGAACCGCTGGAATGCCAGATCATCCGCGCCGCGAAACGCGTAGATCGACTGGTCATCATCGCCCACCACGCAGAGGTCCGGCCCGCTCCCGCTTGATCCCTCGGGCTTCGGGGGCATGAGCGCCTTCAGCAACTCGATCTGCGCCGTGTTCACATCCTGAAACTCGTCCACCACCATGTGCCGCCACTCATCGCGCAGGATCGCCGCGGCGTGCTTCCCCTTCCGCAAGATGCGAATCGGCAGCGTGATCAGATCGCCAAACCCCAGCCAGCCGCGTTCCCGGCAGACCTTCTCAAACGCCCGCAGCACAATCGCCGCTTCCTTCAGTTCCTGCACCCGCGCCCGTTCCGCAACGATCGCTTGCTCATCCAGCGTCGCGCCCGCGACATTCTTCCCATCGGCAATCGCCACTTCCGCCCGCACCACGAACGCACCGGCCTCTTCCGCCGAGATCGCCGAATCCGTCAGCGTGCTCTGCATCGCGATCAGCTTCGTCACCACCGCGTCCAGCCCCATCGCCCGCGCGTGCGTGAACAGCCCCTTCTCCACCACGATGTCGCGCAGCGCCTTGCGCTGCTGCGCCGAGTCGATGATGCCGCGCCCCGCGTCGCCGAACCCCGCCAGCGAGACATCGATCTCATCCGCGAACCGTCGCACGATCCGGTACCCAAGCCCGTGGAACGTGTGCGCGTGGACCCCATCCGCCCGCGCCCCGACCAGCTCGCGCAGTCGATCACGCAACTGCTGCGCCGCCTTGGTCGTGTACGTCACCGCGACGATCCGCTCCGGATCGACGGCGCGTTCCTGCATCAGGTGCGCGATGCGGTGCGTGATGACCCGCGTCTTCCCCGTCCCCGGCCCGGCAAGCACCATCAGCGGCCCGCCCTCGTGCGTTACCGCCGCCTGTTGTTGGCTATTGAGTTGTCCCGGAGCGTCGAGCATTCACAAAGTGTATCTGATTTGACGGAGAACTTCGCCGTGCTGCAAGGCGACTGGGAATGACACAGTTGTCGGAGCCATCACCCAGGCCGAATCCGGACTTGAACTTCCATATCGTCGCGTGCTCGGTGGGCTAGGCGCGTGGCCGACGCTTGCGAGTTGCTCGCGCATGTCCGTTGAGTGTTTCCAGCGCGGCGATGTGCAGGTACGAGATGAACGTCCACTTCTCAGACTCTGGAAGCGCGACGAACAGCTTGGATTTCAAGATCGCCACCATCTCCGGATTGGTGACGCGATAGGACGCGCCGTTGCTCAGGCAGATTCGGAACGGCTCGAAGGGCTCTTGATGCATCATCTCACGAATGGCGTCAATAGTCATGGGGAATAATAGGATACGTGCGGGCAGGAGACGATTCTCGTGCTCCCTCGGGCGGCCTGCCTTCGGATCGTGGTGGTCTTTATGCACCTCAATCCGGCAAGCAACTTTGCTACCGCAGGAAACGCCCGCGCACACGTTCGGCTTCCGATTGAAAGTCCGCGGCCCCCACTCCGTCACTCAGAGGGTGTGTGAGAAGGGTCGATACAGCCGAAGAATAGGGGATGGAACGGAGTTCCTATCCAACCGATCTGACTGATGCGCAATGGAAGCTGGTCA
>JAYVRG010000045.1:0-27735 GCA_043776515.1 Phycisphaerales bacterium | reverse complement strand
TTTTTTCGCAAAGGGCGGAGCATTTGCGATGTCGAATGCTCTCCAGTTCGTCGTCTGGGGAGCATTTGCGATGCCGAATGCTCCTCAGGTCGTCGCATTTGGAACATTCGCGACGACCTGGAGAGCATTGGTGACCTCAAATGCTCACCAGTTCGTCGTTTGGGGAGCATTTGCGATGACTTGGAGAGCATTCGTGACCTCAAATGCTCCCCAGTTTGTCGTTTGGGGAGCATTGGCGATGACCTGCGGAGCTTTGCTCGCGTGGTCAGAGAGTTTTCCCGTCCGGCAGGGAGCATTTCCATCGACCCGAGCGGCGCTCGGCGATACAGGTCTTCGCAGGGGCAACGTCGCACCGGCAACGCACGCAGGAATCGTAGTCCTAATTGCCTTTTCTTCCGCATAGCTCATGGAAAAGACGATTAGGATTAGAATTAGGATCAAAGGAAGCGGGGCTGATTAGAGCCACCGATCCTCCCACTTCATTCCGTCGGCGAGTTGGGCCGCCGCGCCGCGTTCGAGCATCCCGGCGACGGGATACGCGCAGTAGTCCAGCGAGAATGCTCCCGCCGGGCGATGGTTGCCCGACAGCCCAAGCCCGCCGAACGGGAGCTTGCTGCTGGCTCCGGCGGTTCCCGTGTTCACATTCACGCATCCGGCCCGGCACTCAAACAGGAATCGCTCGGCGGCCTGCTGGTCGCCGGTGAAGATGCTCGCGGCCAGGCCGTAGCGCGTGGCGTTGGCCTGCGTGATGGCGTCGTCGTAGTCTCGCGCGATGCTGACGCGGAGCAGCGGGCCGAAGACCTCGGTGTCCGCGCCCCCCCCCCCCCCACCTGCTCCGGCATCTTTGTTCTCATGGCCGACAAACTTCTCGACCTTGACAATGCCGGGCGAGATGTAGAAGCCCTTGTCGGGCTTGATGATCGGCTCGGCGGCGAGCAGCGTCTCCCCACCACTGTTCTTCCTGGTCCAGTTCTTCTGCGCGGCGAGCACTGCGTCGCGTGCCTGCTCGCTAATGATCGGGCCGGTGAAGACGCCGCCGGGACGCACCGTGCGCGGCGCATCCGTCACCAGATTCTGCGCCAGCTTGACGATGAGCGGGATGAGCTTGTCGGCGACATTCACATGGATGATCGCGCGGCGTGTGCAGGTGCAGCGCTGCCCGGTGGTGTTGAACGCACAGCGCACGATCTCGATGGCGGCCTGCCGCAGATTGGCGTCGTGCATGACGACGGCGGCGTTGTTGCCGCCCATTTCCAGCGCGAGAATGCGGCCAGGGTGGTCGAGGTTCTGCTGCATGATCTTGCGGCCCACTGGCCAAGAGCCGGTGAAGAGCACGCCGTCGATGTCCGCGTGCGCGGACAGCTTCGCGGCGGATTCCGCCCCGCCCTGCACCAGATTGATGACCCCCGCGCCCTTGTGCGGCGCACCCTCCAAGAGCAGCGCTTCCTGCAACAACTCGATCAGCATCTGCCCGACACCCGGCGTCTTGTCGCTCGGCTTGAACACGATGGTGTTCCCCATCGCGAGCGCGGGAATGATGTGGCCGTTGGGCAGGTGGGCCGGGAAGTTGAACGGCCCGAGCACCGCCATCACGCCGTGCGGCTTGAACCACGCCCGCCCGTACTTTTGCGGCCCCATCTCAAACTCAAACCCCTGCACGCGATGCAGACCGCCGATGGGCGAGGCATCGAGCGTAATGTCCACCTTGCTCGCCAGAGCCGCGGCCTCGCCCTTGGCCTCCCACATCACCTTGCCGGTTTCGTCACAGATGAGATCGGCCATCGCTGCTGCACGCTGCTTGCAGAGTTCGGCGAACCGCTTCAGCACGCGGAAGCGGTTGTCGCGCCCCCACGCGGCCCAGCCGGGAAAGGCCCTGCGGGCCGCGGCGACGGCGGCATCCACATGCTCAACCCGCGCGTGCCCGGACCAGATCTGCTGCTCCGGGCGCGCCGGGTTGTGCGAAGCGATGTGCTGCGTGGAAATCTGATTGAGCGGAACCCATTCCGCTCCGATCAGATCGCTTGCGGGATGGCGGAGGGAAGGGTGCTTGAGCGAGAGAGAAGAGAGCGACAAGGGATCATCCTCCGCGCGGGGCGGGTGTCTGGGACGGAACTGAAGAAGTCGGCGCTGAGGGTACGGCGTGCGAGCCGTTGGTCTTGGCAGAATGCTCGGCGTGCCCGGATTTGGACGGAGATTCCTCCAGCGGGGTCACTCCAACCTTGATCGCGCCGCCGGGATGCACGCGCAAGGCGTCGATGGATTCCTGGGTGAGCCGTACAGACGCGCCATCAAGCACGCACTGTGTCTGCACGGCGCGGAACTCGCCATCCGCGTCAAGCACACTCACGATCGCGGTCTGCTTCGCATCCGGCGCGGCGCACACCGCGCCGACCGAGAGCCGGCGCGTATCGCACACCAGCGAGATGTCCGCGGTCAGAGCTTCCAGCGTCGGGCCGCCGTCGAAGCAGTCGATGAGGTCTTTGTACGCAAAGCCCAGTTTCTCAAGCATCCTGCGGGCTGGCAGCGTCTCTGGGCCGACGGTGGCGATCACACTGCGGGCCTCGGGCGAGAGCAGCGTGAGGTAGATCTCCTCGTGCGGGAAGAGTGCGGTGATGAACTCCTTGCTGAACTGGCAGAAAGCATCCGCCTCGGCGTACGTGAGATTGATGAAGCGTCGGCCGAGATACTCCCAGAGCGTGTTGCGTCCGTCGGGCGTGATCGGTCCCATCAGTTCCGCAATCACGCGCTCAGCAAAGAAAGCGCGGTGCAAGCCGATGAAGTGAAAGCGAACGAGCGAGAGGAACCGACCGAGTTTGGCCTTGTGACCCCGGTACGAGGGCTGCAGGATCAGCCCGCCGATCTCCGTCGGCCCACTCTCATCCAGATGCAGCTTGGCGACCACATGGCTCGCGCCCGATTGCAGCGTCTGTGAGAACATCTCCTTTTTCGTAAGTCGCAGCGAGACGTTCGGCCGCCCCGGGCCGCCCATGTGGGAGATGATCTGACTTGTGCCGAGAACTCCGCCGGATTCCGAGTCTTCGAGCGCGAACATGAAGAGATCGGAACGCGCGACCGCCGCGCCGAGGCCGGAAGATTCGCCCGCGTAGATCGGACCAGCGCCGCGATTCTGGGTACCCCGGTTCTCCGAACCGGGCATGAAAGACCCGGTTCGGAGAACCGGGGTACCCAGAGCCGAAGCCGCCTTGCGAAAGCACTCCTCGCTCCACATCGCCTTGTCCGCGATGATGTCGCGGTCGGCGGGCAGATTGATGAAGTGCACCATCTTCGCCAGTTTGAGCAGCGTGGAGACGTCTTCGATCTTGGCTCGGCGCATCAGGAACATCGGGCATCTCCTGCATGATCAGAGGGCATCGCGGAACTCCTCCACCGAAACTCCCGACTCTTTCAGGATGTTGTTCAACAGGCCCGGGCCGACAACTCTACCCGCGTGAACAGGAAGAACGATCACTCGCCCATCGGAGTGCGAGAGCAGGTGATGGCTCCCTTTCACGCGAATCAAGCGGAAACCCAGTAGCTTCAGTGCCCGAAGCGCTGCCGCGCCCGGAACTCTTGGGAGCTTCGCCATGCGTTACATCACCACTCTCTGAACTCCGACAAACTCCGAACCGCCGGATTCGGGGGCACGCTCCGGGAACACCTCCAAGTACAGTTCGATCGCTTCCCGTATATTGGCGTCCAGTTCCGCGTACGAGCGGGCCTGCGTGTGACAACCCGGAAGCGAAGGAATCGAAGCGACAAGAAATCCCTCCTCGTCGCGTTCCACCACGACTGTGAACGTGCGCGCTGATCGCCATCGACGATCGGCTTTCGCCAGAGTTGCTGCCGACTTGGCCCGAGTTGATCGACGCTGCTTTGCCATGATTAGCCCTCCGCCGCACACGCGGCCAAACCCTGCTCGATGCACTTCATCACCCGCGGCCAGTCCTGCTCATTGAACACGCCCAGCGGCGGGAGCATCCGGATGTGGTACGGCCCGTGGCCGCAGTAGAACACGACGACGCCCGCATCGAAGAAGTGCTTGCAGGCCTTGACGATCTTCTCCTTCTTGCCGGCAAACGGCGTGAACTTCATCATGCCGCCGTTGCCGCCGACGATGTCCGCGAAGTCCTTGCCCGCAGGGAACCAGTCAGGATGGCGAGCCGCGATATCGCGGATGCCCTTGCTGAACGCGGCGTGATGCCGTGCGAACGCGCCCTGCAGCCCGTAGTTGTTTCCCGAGTCCAGCCGCTCCAATACACGCGTGCCCTGGCGAAACGCAACGGTTGAACTTGTGAACGTGCCACTGAGCAGGCCGGGGCCGGGGTTGTATTCCTCGGTGAAGAGCGTGGCGCAAACCTGCGTCATCTTGCCGACGCAGAAGACATCCACGAACTCGCCGAGATTGAGCTGCTCGTAGGCGAACATGCTGGTGGTGCGCCCGAACGTCTGAATCTCGTCATCCCAGATCGCGATCTTGGCGTCGCGGCAAACCTTGAACAGCTCGGTGAAGAACTCGCGCGGCGCGGTGTTGAAGCCGCCTTCGCCCTGCACGAGCTCGAAGATGAAGCAGGCGTGCTGCTTGGGATATCGCTCGACATACTGACGCAGATGTGAGACGCACATGTCGATGTATCGCGTCGCGCCCGACTGGTCGCCCGCCGACATCCGCTTGGCCGCGGCATCGTCGAAGAAGGGCATGTAGTCCACCTGCGTGGAGAGCGGAATGCCGACGCGATTGGCCGCGGCGTCGCCGATCTGGCTCATGGTGACGCTGCGCCCCATGAAACAGTCCTTGAACGCGATCACGCGGCTGGCCGGCGCGTGCTTCTGATAGCAGACCTTGATCGCGTTCTCGTTCGCCATGCACCCGGAGGTAGACGAGTAGCAATGCTTGAGCCGGCTGGATCGCGCGGCGAGTTTCAGCAGTGTTTCCGCGAACTCGTAGGGCTCCCAGCCGGATTGCAGATTGCCGTGCTGGAGCGTGTCGTTGAGGGAGGCCTTCACCGCTGTGCGAATCTGGTCCGCATCGGAGTGGCCGAAGAAGTACACACCGATGCCGTTGATCATGTCCCACTTGACGGAGCCATCCATCAACTCAACGAGCGCGCCATTACCGAGGCCGGAAGTGAGATACGGATACAGCAACGCACGCCCTCGGGTGTCCGCGGCACGCTTCATGTACGAGTCGTACGACTCCTTGAGCTCTGCGTTCGCCGGGCGGATGTCCGTGAGCATCGCGGACTTGGCCTGCACCTCTCGCACGATCTGCTCTATGGCCGCGTTGATCGCGGGGCTGGAGTGCAGCTCAGAAGCAACGGTGTGCGCGGCCGCGCCGGGGGCGGCAGGATGTTGTTGTGCAGCGGTCATGGTGGACATGGAGTGGTCCTGATTCGTGCGGGTCCGAGAACACCAAACAACTATAGAGGGCGCATGGTCTATCGACCGAATGCGTATACCAACCGAGAGCCGAGAACGCGACTTTTCGACTCTCAACCGAGCGGCTGGCTTGCCCGCATCATGGTCAGAGCAAGCAACTGGCATCGCTGGACCAGACTGGAAAGCTCAATCCACTCCTGCGGCGTGTGCAGACCGCCGCCGCGGACGCCCAGAGTGTCCAGCGTCGGCAGCCCTGCGGCCTGCATGAGATTGCCGTCGCAGACACCGGCGGTTTTCGAGAAGGGAAGGGTTTGGCCGAGGTCGGTGGCGGCAGAACGTACGAGATCGGCGAACTGTTGAACCTCGGGAGTGAGCGGCTTGGCGGGGCGGCCGATGTTCATCTCGACTTTCACCGTCACTCCGGCGGATTCCGTGCGCTCAACACGCTTCGGCCCCGCGGCAACCGCGTCGGTCCCGAGCGTCGCTGGAAATCGAACATTCCCCCAGCATCGCGCGAGATCGGGCACGACATTGGTTGCCGAACCACCTTGGAGCGGGCCGATGTTCACGATCAATCCGGTCGCGGAGTCGTTCAGCGCGTGGAGGTCCAGTATCGCGCGGGCGAGTTCGTTGACTGCCGAGACCCCAGATGCGAAGTCGCGACCAACATGCGCCGCTTTGCCGCGCACCTCAACCCTGAACTGACCGCTCCCCGCTCGCTCGATGACGAGACCCCCATCCGAAGTCGCTGGCTCGAGCGCGATACCCAAGCCACCAAGGGCTGCGACCCGCGCGGCCTCGGCCTGAATCGCCGGTGCGCTGTGATAGCTGCCGGTCTCTTCATCGCTGTTGAGCATCAATGTCCAGTTGATGCGTTCGCCCGATTCTTCCAGCATTTCCAACGCCGCCATCGCAATCACGAGTCCACCCTTCATGTCCACACAGCCAGGCCCAGTGGCTGTCTTGCCGTCGGCTGCAATCGTGAGGATGCGAAACGAACCATCAGGGTCGTGAACGGTATCAAAATGTCCGGCAACGAGCAGCTCTTGCTCACCCGCCGAAACGTCATTCCTCCGACAAACCACCATCGGAAGCGGCGACAGCCCAGGGGTCTCTCCATACAGCCATGTCGGCCGCTCAACGCCCGGAATCAGCTCAACACCTGCACCAAGTGCCGCCGCGCGACTCGTCAGTCGCTCACGCGATTCATCGAGCGCTCGCAGATTTCTTCCACCCGTTGGCAACCCGACATGCAGCCGCAGATCATCCAGCAGTGCCGATGATCGCCGCTGGATCGCCGCGCAGACTCGCTGCTCTGCTTGTGTCAGCGACATCGCTCATGTCTCCTTCGGCTTTGCCGCTCCCCAGTCGTGGCGGTTAAGACCATATCGCACCTGATCCAGCGGCTCGCCCCACTTGATCAAGTGCTTCGCGGCCGTCCCTTCGTAGCCAAGTCCCGCATTGAGCAGCACCCGCCCGGACGCGGGGTTGGTCCCGAAATGGCAGGCGTGAATACGGTCCAAGCCCAGCGACGCGAATCCAAACTCAACAAGCGCTCGCGACGCTTCAGTCGCGTATCCCTTGCCCCAATGCTCCACGCCGATCCAGTATCCAAGCTCCGCGCGTCGGTGGGGTCGCTCGATGCTTAGCCCGATCGCGCCGACGAGTTGATCGGCTCCGAGCTCGGTTCGCTCGCAGATTGCAAACACCACGTTCGTATCCGCGTGCCACATGCCCGCGTGCTTTGCGATCCACCCCTCGGCGTCGCCGATCGTGTACGGATGCGGCAGTGTCAGTGTCATGCCGGAGACCCGCCGATCGTCACCGAGCCGCGCCATGTCCGCGGCATCATTCATATGGAATGGACGCAGAACCAATCTGCGAGTTGCAAGCGATGGTTGAATGCCCAGTTCGATCCGCGGCTTGGCGGCCGCGTCTCCGAGCCACACACCCTCACAGATATCCTCCGCTGGTCCGGACATGAACACATGATTCGACTGCTCATCCCAGCGAATCCGAAGTTCACCGCCGAGCACGCGAACAACCACATCGCGGTCAAGCCGCCTGTTAAGCACGCCTGCAACCACGGAAGCGCACACGCCGGTGCCGCACGCCTGCGTCACGCCCGCTCCGCGTTCCCAGGTGAACACCTCGGCGTGTGAGCGATCAGAGTTGCGCACGATGTGCATGTTTGTGCGATTCGGAAACGCCGCGTGCATCTCGATTCGCGGCCCGAACTGTGCCGCCAATCGCTCGCCAGAGTCGGCCCGGCGCTGGCCATCCCCGAGTTCCCACGTCACGGCGTGAGGATTGCCCATGGAAACAAACATCCAGTCTTTCGCGGCGTCGAACCCGCGCAAAGCGAACCCGCTGTTGCTCCCCGGCGCAATCTGCTTCGCGTCCACAGGGACTCGCGCCGCATCCAGAATCGGCTCACCCATATCCACCGTCGCCGACCGCACCCGGCCGCCCGCTATCTCATACGCGATGCTCAGCACGCCGCGCCCGGTCTCCACCAGCATCGGGTTCGCCCGCACGCCGAGCCGATCGTGCCCGAACTTGGCGACGCATCGCACACCATTCCCGCACATCTCGGATTCGGACCCGTCGGAGTTGAACATTCGCATCCGCGCGTGCGCCCACGCGTGGCGAGCTGTTTCGCTCGGCTGGCAGACCACGATCACCCCATCCGAGCCGATCCCCTTGTGCCGATCGCTCATGCGGCGAACAAGCTCGCCCCATCCCGGTTCGTCGATACGCCGCGCAACGCTCGGCTCCGTGTATCCGTCCAGATACACGTAGTCGTTCCCGCAGCCGTGCATCTTCACGAACTTCACGGCGCATCCTCCAGCGTCGATCGCTCGAACTTCATGCGATATCGCTCCAGTTCCGTCATCGGTGTCGGGCGACCCATCATTTCTCCCAGCCCCCCCAACGCTCCCAGCAGCGCCGGCGCGGCGATCGCTAGCACAAGCATGGTGATGCCCACCATAATTCCGCCCTTGATCCATCGCACCAGCCGATCAATCGGCAGCCGATCCAGCGGCACACCGACCAGGGCGAGCAAACGCTGCTGCCGCGTGTCGATTGAGCCGTGCCGAAAACTCCACTTGCGTGGATCGGCATGGCTGAGATTCGAGACCGCGCCGAGCGCACCGCACATCGCATCCACCGCTTCTTGCGTGACGGCCTTGCTGTCGGGCTCATCCCGACTCAGTTCCTTGGCCGCGAACGCATCCGCCTGCCACTCAAACCTGCGGCTGATCCAACCGAAACCCGCAAACCCCAGTATCAGCACGATCGGCATCGCCCCGATCTGTGCGAAGTCAAATCCGGTGGTCAGCACCGACGGTTTCCCATGCCACAAAAGTCCCGCAGCAACGCCGACTGCGGCCAATCCGATCGCTATCCCCACGCCAATCAATCCCATCATCCCCATCAGCCCCAGCACCAGCCACGGAATGTGGTTGTGCTTGGCGTGCCCCACCTCGTGCGCCATCACGCTCTCCACCTGTCGGCCCGGAAGATGGTCAAGCAGCGCATCGGTGAGCAGGATGTAACGGAGCGGAGCAACCAGGCCCATCGCCGCACCGTTGACCATTGTTCCGTACGTTCGCCAGACCAGCAGCTCGCGCACCCGCACGCCCGCGCGATCGCAGATCCGCATGAGCCGATCCCGCAGCGGCCCCGGCCCAAGCGGCACCGCGTCCCATACCAATCGCATCAGTGCCGGCGCGAAGAGAAACACCGTCGCGATCCCTACGAGTTGAATGGCAAACCGCGCGACTTCCGCCGCCGAATCGTGCGCGAACCAGCGCCCCATCCGGCCGACGATTCCGCCCGAATACTGCTGCCGCATCATCCACGCCAGCACCCGCGTTGTTGATTCCGACCAGCACCCCATCAGCCCAACTGGCACCAGCACGAACAACATTTGGTGCCGGGTGTTCGACCAGACAAACTGCCACCGTGATTGCTCCGGATACGCCGGCTGTCCCTCTTCGAGCACTCGGATCAGCGACGCCCGGCGTATCCGCTGCTCGATCGGGTGATACGACCACCACCCTGCGATGAACGTCAACAGCGCGGGCGAAACCGCCAGCAGTTCGTCCACCATGATGGTGTCGCCAACAACCGCCCGCACCTGCCCGACCCAGCCCAGCACAAACACATTGAGTACATGCGTCACCACGACCGTGAGCCGCGAGGCGACCAGCATCCGATCCGCGGTGCGAATCGCGCGCAGCGATCCGCGCCGGTCGATCTCCTTCCCGCTCGCCCAGCAGACCAGCTGCACCATTCCCGCGATCGCCAGGAACGGCGTGAGCGCAACTATCACCCTCCACCACTCCAGCGGCTCGGCGGGCGCGTGCCGATGCACGCCCTCAACGATCTGATCGTGCATGTAGACCGTCGCCAGCAGCGCGATCACCCAGAGTTGCAACACGCCCGATTCCCTTCCCCGGTCTGGGGGGTGGCCCGGTTCTCCGAACCGGGCTTTTCCCATCCGTCATTTGCGTTACTTCCCGACCACGATCTCACCAAGATCAACCACGATCCCGCCGCGCACGTAGTAATCGGCATCCATCGCGCCCTCACGCACGCTTGTCAAAACGACACAGTTCCGCCCGTGGTTCGCCGCGTATTCCAGATCGCCGCGCCCCGGCCCCGCGTAGTCACGATTGTTGGGCGTCTGCACATGGAAGTGGTAGTGCCCGAGCGAGCGGCCCGAGTCCGTGAACATCTCTTCGGGGGCCATGAACGTGCGATCATCTTTCCGCTCCGTCGTCCGCGGCTGATACCCGCGCACCGCGAACTTGCCGCCCTTCTCCGTCTCCACGCCCCCCTGCTCCGCGGCCCACAGCACGCCGCCGTACTCGGTCGTCGTGTCCGCCTGATCCATCGCCGCCTGCCTGAACAGCTCCGCGATCGCGCTCGGTCGGCGGATCGCCTCGTCGATGACCAACACCGCGAGCAGATCGCCCCACGCGAACTTGGGCTCCCAGTCCTTGGGTGTTTCCTTGCTCTTCTCCTCCATCGCGCCCAGCCCCTCGGTCTTCAGCCAGATGCGACGCCCGGCGAGCCGCGTGTTCAGTTCCGCAAGCAGTTGCTCGCGCGACGCGGAGAGCCACTCGCTGTGGTTGGTCGCCGCCCAGCGAATCGGCTCGATGTGCCGCAGTTGCAAACGTATCTTCTGATCCGCCCGCAGCGTTCCCACGCTCTGCATCGCCGCGCTCCACCACGCCGCGTTGCGTTTGTCCTTCTCATCCGCGATCCCATGCAGCCACGCGAGTTCCGATCCGGTGATCGGCACCACGCCCAGATCGCGAGCGCACCTGTTGATCTCTTTGATCGCCGGATCGCTCGACGCCTCGCCGGATGCCAGCACGGTTCGCTTTGATCCGTCCGGATCAATCCGTCCCAGCAAGTCCCACGCCGCCTGCCGCGACTTCTCCGCCGAGTCATCGGGAATCTTCGGCGCACCGTTCTCGCTGGGCCGCACGAACACATCGAACACGATTGCCGTCAGGTCCTTCCCCGGGTGTAGCGCGAGCAGCGCATCGCGCTCAGGGCGATCCTCATCCGGCGGCACCGGCACCTTGCGTGCATACGAGCGCACCAGCGAGGCCGTCTGATCCTGCCACGCGACATCCGCCGCCCGCGCCTGCATCGCCTTGCAGAAATCCACCACCACCGACCATTGCCCCTCGGTCGGCAGCCGCAGCCGCATGAACTTGCGGGTGTCCGCCAATCCCTCCGGCGTGCTGTCCGTGAGCAACAGCGCGAGCGCACGCTGCCGGAGCAACTGCGGCGCACTCCCCTTCCAAAGTGTGTCCTTGCTTCCCTCTCGTGCCGAGGCCAGCATCGCCGGGTCCTTGGCCGCCTCCGCCCACAACGTCTCCATCGCGACGATCCGCTGGTTCGCCTGCAAATCCTTGTTGCGGGCATCCACCGTCGGCTCGCCGGTTACTCCTTTCGGGTTGTCCGAACAGCCGAGCGGCAGCACCGCCGCCGCACCGACCAACACCGCGACCGACCCGAGCACACGAAAAATGGGCATCTTCATTGCCAGCACTTTAGGGAGTCCGCCGCTCCATCTTCCCAACCGCCTGAATCGTTCTACAATGTCCATTCTTCCCTCATCGGAATCCCGCTTGACCCGACTCCACCCCCCCACCCCCCTCACCCCTGCCCCTTCCTCCCCCACTCCGCCGGTGGGTGGTGGCGTTTCCGGCACCTTGCAGGACAAAATCAGCAAGGTCATCGCCCTGATCCGACCCGCCGTGCAGGCCGACGGCGGCGACATCGAGTTTGTCGGGCTGACCCCTGAAAACATCGTGCAAATCCGCATGCACGGGGCCTGCGTGGGCTGCCCATCCGCTTCCGTCACCCTGCAAACGGGGATCGAGCGGAATCTGAAGGCGCATATCCCCGAAGTACGGGGGATAGAGGCCGTGGAATGAACGGGGGGCCGGGAAAGGCAGGGGAGGATTTGGAGTAGGAAGAGGAGTATGAGTAGGACCGGAAGTTGAGTCTTCAGGACCTTTTCCTGTCCTCTTCCTACTCCTATTCCAAATCCTAATCGTCCCCTGCCTTTCTCCCCCCCTCCCCCAGTCCCCTTTCCCACAATCTTCCCACAACCGCCACTTTCCTCTTTGCGGAACCGACAGGTTTGATATGCTTCACGGCTGGTGAGGTCCGCCGCAGGACAGACGCGGCGGGAAAGAAGGGACTGGAGGTCCGAATGCTTGTGATCACACGTCGGGAAGGGGAAGAAGTCGTCATCGGCGACCCCTCGAAACCCATCGGCATCGTCCGCATCGCGTCCATCAAGGGTGATCGTGTGCGCATCGCCTTCGATTTCCCGCGCGAGATCGACGTCCATCGTCGAGAGGTCGCCAACCAGATCATTGAGGATCGCCCGAGCGTGGTCGGCCAGATCAAACCCGGCGCGGCCTGAGCCAGTTGCGGTCGCAGCGTCGCCAGCTGTCCATCCGCGCTCGCTCATGTCAGGTTCAGATTCCACTCTTCACACCAAGTTCGCCGTCTTTCTCCGTGCGCCCTCCGTGTGCTCCGTGTTCTCCGTGTTTCAATGTCTTATGAGAGACCAGAATGAAACACGGAGACCACGGTGATCACGGTGACCACGGTGACCACGGAGAAAGGCACGGAGGAGGGAGATTGCCAACGGGCGAAGAGGAGAAAGTGAGAAAGAGGGATCGCTTGCCAGACGCGATCAATCGTTGGACACCAGTTTCTTGGACTGCTCCACGAACTGATCGCCCGTCCACTGGGTGTCCTTGGTCACGCGCCCCTTGGCCGCGTCGCGTTCGTGGGCCTTGGCTTCCTTCTGGCGATGCACCAGGTCGGCGTGGGTGGTGAAGTATTGCAGCGAGTGGCCGCGGAACTGTTCGATGCTGGTGAAACCATGCTTGTCCATGAACGCCGAGAGCTGCTCGCACATCGGTTTGACCATCTCGTAGCCGTGGATCATCACGCCGGTGCAGACCTGCACCGTTGATGCGCCCAGCAGAATGAACTGGGCCGCGTCCTCGCCCGTCTCGATGCCGCCGATGCCCGAAAGCGACGCTTTGGGGAACTCGCGGCGCATCATCCGCGCGCACTCCATCACCATCCGCAGCGCGACCGGCCGCACCGCCTTGCACGAGTAGCCGCCGGGCGTTGAGTATCCCTCCACCGTCGGCTCCGGCCGCAGGGTTTTCAGGTCCACGCCCATGACGCAGAGGATCGTGTTGATCGCCGCAATTCCCTCGCAGCCGCCCCCCCCACTCTTGAGCGCGGCCCGCGCCGGGTCCTCGATGTGCGTGATGTTGGGCGTCATCTTCGCCCACACCGGGATCTTCGCCACGGCGTTCACCCACGAGCAGACCTCGCCGAGAATGTCGCAGTCCTGCCCCATCGCCGCGCCCATCTTGCGTTCGGGCAAGCCGTGCGGGCAGGAGAAGTTCAGCTCGAAGGCATCCACGCCCGCGTCCTGGCATCGCTCGACGATCTCGACCCACGCATCCTTCCGGTACTCCTCCATGATGGACGCGATCAGCACGCCGGTGGGATACTTGTCCTTCACGCGCTTGAACTCGTCGATCCAGACATCAAAGGGCCGGTCGGAGATCAGCTCGATGTTCTGCCAGCCGACGATGGTCTCGTTGGGCTTTGTGCCCACGCGCATCCGCGCGTAGCGCGGGGCGACGTTCACCACCTTGCTCGCATCCAGCGAGATGGTCTTGGCGATCACCGCTCCCCACCCCTCATCAAACGCCTTGCCGATCACGTTGGCGTTGGTCCCCGGCGGGCCGGAGCCGATCACGAAGGGGTTGGGAAGTTTCAGGCCATCAACGGTGACAGAAAGGTCGGCCATGCGGGGGCTCCTGGGGAAGCGGGCAGTATAGAGGAAAAGCGGGAGCTCCGGTCCAGCGGACGTGGGGTTGCGCGCGGTGATGGGTCGGGGTTCGGGGATCGGGTGGATGCAAGAACCGGGCGTTTGCCTGCCTTCAGCCGAAACCCGACTGTCCTCACGCCGCCATCTTCATCGCCAGCGTTCTCGCGGCGGCCTGTGATCCGAACTGCACGGTGAAGGCGTTGCTGGGCGGCCCAGCGACATCGCCGCGTGTAGGGAGGAGCATGTACTCAACGCTGGGCGTGCCTGCGGGAATGGTTCGATCGGTGAAGGTCTTGTTGCTTCCCGCGGTGCTGATGAGGATAAACGGCGCGCCGCGCTGCGCGTCCGTGGGAAAGCGGCGGTGGATCTGATACTGCACATCGGTCACGCCCTCGGGCTGCGTGGCTTTCCATGTGATCGTGAGGGAGCCGTCGGAGTTGAGCTGTTTGTCGAAGGACGTGGGGGCGGTCGGCGCGGCGACCGTGCCCTGCTGATCGGCGGGGCTGACGCCGCCGAGTGCGTACACCTCAAGATTGTTGGTGATCTCGGCGTGGCTCTTCACCACCCGCACCAGCACGCCACCGAAGTCGCGGGCCTCACCGAGCGCGAGGTGCAGTTCCTGCGTCGCAGTGAGCGCGGCCTGCCGCGCAATGGCCGCCAGCCGCTGCGCCTCGACGACCCGCTCCGTCATGCCGCGAAACTCGGCGGCCTGCGCGTTGCTGATGCCCACCGCGCTGGCGTGCTGCTGCCAGCGCTCCGCGTGTACGCCCGCCCAGTCGAGAAACCCCGGAATCGTCTTTGGAATGTTGCTGCCCATGAGAATGGGAATCGTCGCGTTGCCCGTGCCGCATGAATCGGAGGACCAAAATTGTCAGAAAAACGTCCGGCGATGCTCAAAGACCGCCCGGCGATGCCGCGCAGCCGGGCGTTGACGGGGCCCGGACGGGCGTTTATGCGGCGAAAGTAGCCGGTCGGATGATCCGAACAGCCGGTGATGCGACCACTCCGGATTGTTGCATCGCATCGTCCGGGGTCTGACGAGCGCCGCCGACCGGAGTTACCCCATCTTCGCTTCTCCGCATCCAGTCCCCGCTCTCTCCATGGCTTGCTCCGTGTACACCGTGGCCTCCGTGTTTCAATGTCTTGGCGAAGAGAAGAATGAAACACGCAGACCACGGGGACCACGGAGGGAGCACGGAGGGAAGCGGGGAGTTAGAACTGGGAGGAGACGCGGGCGGGGCGAGGAATGGGCCGGAGAGGCGCGGCAGCGCGTCACTTTTTCTTCTTGTGCTTCTTCTTCGCGGTGAGATTGGGATTGCGGCCGGAGGGTTTGGTGGGGGCGACGAGCGCGGCCGTCTTGGGCTGCTTGGCGGCCTTTTTCTCGCGGGCTTCGCGGGCCTGCTCGGCGGTGTGCGAGGGATCGACGCGGCTGCCGGTGTGGCCGATGGTGGTCGGCGAGCGCCGCTTCTGGCCGCTGGGGCTGGAGAGGTTGGGGCGTTGTCCGCCGCTGCGGGAGGGGGGGGTGGTGGCCATGGGGTTGGTCCTTATAAGAGGAAGAGAACGAAATCGCGGGCCGCGAGCGTGCGGCGGGCGTCGCCGGGTGCGGCGCGGGCGGGATGGTATCGGAATGTGGGCGCGTGTGTGCGGGTGGAGGAAATCGGGCGGAGAAGCATTGCCAGCGTGCGGCGCGGGGCGTGGCCCACGGAAAGCCCGAAAACGGTTGCTCCGGGTGTTCGGGGATCGTGGGGTTTGATACGATGTCGTCGGCATGTGTACCGATACCACCACTTCTCCCCCACTCTCCGTGACGATTGATGAGGCCGGCCCGTTTGCGGGGGTGGTGACGTTGACATTGGAGCAGCCGGGTTCGCCGATGGTGGTGCTGGATGAGGGGTTGATCCGGCGGATCGAGCAAGCGTTGAAATCGCTGCCGAAGTTGATGAACGGGTTCGTGCTGGCGTCGGCCTCCAGCCGCGTGTTCATCGCCGGGGCGGACCTGAAGACCATTCAGTTCAACCCCGAGGATAAGGATGGAGACCGGAAGCTGGATGCGTATCTGGCGTATGGACAGCGAGTGTTCGGGATGATCTGCGAGCTGCCGTGTCCGACGGCCGCGGCGATCGGCGGGGCGGCGCTCGGCGGCGGATTGGAACTGGCGATGCACTGCGACGGACTGATCGGCGCGCCGAACGCGAGCGGGAAGCCGTATCCGGTGGGACTGCCCGAGGCGGGGCTGTCGATCTGCCCGGGATGGGGCGGAACAAACTTGTTGCCCGCACGCATCGACGCGGCTGAGGCGATCCGGCGCACCGCGACGGGCAAGCCGATGATGTATGAGGAAGCGGTGAGCGCGGGGATGTTCGATCGCGTAGCGCCGAGTGCATCGGAGTTGCTGACGACCGCGAAGCAGTGGGTGATGGAACACACAAGCAAGATGGGACAGAGTGGCGCGGGCGGCATTCCGCGCCGCGATGGTGCGCCGTCGAAGTGGATCGGGCGGCCGGGGATCAAAGCGAATGTGCTCGCGGGGCTGGCGAAGGTGGGGGATGAAGGACTTGCGGGAGAACCGGCGCGGGCGGTGATGGATGAAGTTCGTGCGGGGATTGAGCACGGTTGGCAGGCCGCGCTGGATATGGAGCGGCGAGAACTGGTGCGGCTGCGGGCCGCGCCGGCGGGACGAGCGGCGATTCAGGCGTTCTTTGAGAAGGGGAAGAAATGACCTCCGAAGACGTGCGGCGATTCTGCAAGGCCGAGCCGTTTGAGCCGTTCGTCATCCGGCTCATTGACGGTCGCACGTTCACGATCAAGCACCGTGACTTCGTCTGGACGAATGAAAAGAGTCTTCGATCGGTGACGGTATCTGACGAAAACGGTGTGTGGTGCGCGATCAATACGACGCTGGTCGTTTCGATCGAACCACCCTCGGAACTAATAGTGAAGGAGGAAGCAAAGCCATGACCTCTGAAGAGATGCGCAGCGTGCTTCGAGCGAATCCGTTCCGGGCATTTACAATCGTGTACAAGACCGGGAAGTCGTTCCTGGTTCGTACCGCCGATGATGCGTGGATGCCCCCGGGCACAACCACGAAAGTATTTGTCGCCGACGACAAGGGCGGCTTCGATATCCTCGATTCCACCTGGATCATGAGTCTTTCCTTTGAGAACGGTGCCAGCCAGCGTCGAGCCGGTTGATTGGTGCGCGTATTTTCTACTCCCCTCCGACTTCGAGTAACACACACATGTCCGATCTGAAGAATCTCAAGGGCATCAAGGACGACGACCGCAAGCTCCTGGAGGAGGCGGAGGAATGGCTCGGCGCGGAGCCGACCAAGATGGGGCCCGTCAAGAACATCTTCTGGGGCAACCTGAAGGAGGAGTTCTACTTCCCATATCCGCAGCAGGACACCCGCGAGCAGGCGGAGTGCGATCAGTTGCTGGCGCGGCTGGATGACTATCTCAAGAGCGAGCACCCGGCGATCGCGATCGACCAGGATCAGGAGATCCCGCGCTGGGTGATCGACAAGCTCTTCTCGCTGGGCGTGCTGGGGATGACGATCCCCAAGGAGTTCGGCGGGCAGGGGATGGGGATCACGTCGTACAACAGAGTGCTGGAGCGCATCGGGTTCAGTTGCGGCTCGACGGCCGTGCTGGTCAGCGCGCATCAGTCGATCGGGTGCAAGGCCGTGATGCTCTTCGGGAGCGATGCGCAGAAGAAGGAATGGCTGCCGCGATTGGCGAAGGACTGGCTGAGCGCGTTCTGCCTGAGCGAGCCCAACGTCGGCTGCGACGCGGGCGGGCAGGAGACGTACTTCGAGCGGGATGGTGATTACTACATCGTCTACGGCGAGAAGAAGTGGGCAACCTCCGGGGCGATCTCCGGATTGTTCACCGTGATGTGCCGCGAGAAGACCGCCGACGGCAAGGGCAAGATCAGCGCGATCGTGCTGCACCCGTGGCTGGAGGGCGTGGAGATCTTCCAGAAGAACCGGAGCAAGTGCGGCATTCGCGGCACTTGGCAGGCACGCATCAAGTTCCACGGCGTGCGCGTACACAAGAGCAACCTGCTCGGCAAGGAAGGCCGCGGCCTGCAGATGGCGCTCTCGTGCCTGAACTATGGGCGATGCACGCTCAGCGCGGGCATGCTCGGCGGTGCCCGCAAGGTGCGCGATCAGGCGACCAAGTGGGGCATGACGCGGTACCAGTTCGGCAAGCCGCTCGCGGACAAGGAACTCGTGCGGCAGCGCATCGCCCGCATGGCGGCGTACGACTACGCGATCGACGCCGTCCTCTACATGACCACCGGAATGCTCGACCGCAAGGATGAGGACATCATGGTGGAGACGGCCGTCTGCAAAACGTTCTGCTCCGAGTACGGCTGGCGCGTCGTCAACGATGGCATGCAGATCATGGGCGGCGAGAGCTACATGACCGAGAACGAGGTCGAGCGGGTCTTCCGCGACTCTCGCATCAACCTCATCGTCGAGGGGTCGAATGATCTGATGTGGTCGTTCATCTTCGGATATGGCGGCAAGCAGCTCGCTGAGATGATGCTCGGGATCAGGAACGCGCTGCTCAAGGACAAGGACGAGGGGATCGGTGCATATCTAGGCAAGGCGATCAGGAACTCGCTGCGCCCGGAGATCATCAAGCGGGCGATCCCGCTGGGGCTGGAAGTCTTCTTCGGCATCCGGCGTCCGATGCCGGTGCTGCATGGGATTCATCCCGAGCTTGCCAACCTTGGCGAGCGGCTCGGCCGTCTGACGCGCGAGCACACGTATCTCTTCAAGACCATGAGCAAGAAGTACGACGTGGCGATGCTGGAGCGGCAGGCCGTGCAGGCGCGGCTGGGCAACTCAGCCATCCTGCTGCACGCCTGGGCCTGCACGCTGAGCAAGCTGGACAGCGACCTGCGTCGCCACGCCGGCAACGGCGCGGCGGATGTGGAGTTCCAGCGCGACAAGCTGGCCGCGCTGCACTTCTTTGATCTGGCGGAGGTCGAGATCAAGGAATACTTCCGCAACCTGCTGGAGCACGCCGACGACACCATGCTGGCCGCGGCGGACGCGGAGATGAAGCACTGCGCAACGCTGAACCCGGAGGAGTTTGTCATCCCCGAGAAGACTCCGACGGACCTGCGCGGCAAGGGAAAGAAGCCAAACCAGACGGGGATCAAGCAGTTCCCGGGGGACAAGGCGAGCCAGTTCGCACAGGCACCGGAGGGCGTGGCGCGGCCATAGAGAGCCCCGTTCCTTTTGTCCTAATCATAATCCTAATCCTGCTCCTAATCGTCCTGTCCGGAAGATTAGGATTACGATTAGGAGCAGGATTAGGACCGAGCCAAAGACACAGATGCCCCCATTCCCAAAGGACTTCCCGTTCAACTCCACTCCTCTCACACATCGACGCTGACTTCACCTTCTCCAGCACCACCTTTTGTGGAAGTGAATCCCACGGTGCGCCCCCCCACCCCCACCCCCTCTCCCCCCACTCCCCCCGCTCATACTGCAAAGCTGGAGTTGCCCAAAGCCGTGGCCAGCGCCTCCGGCGGGGGGGTCCGCATCCGCTGGACGTACGCGATCAGCATCGTCATCGTGCATCTGGTCGCGCTGCTGGCGGTGCTGCCGTGGTTCTTTTCGTGGACGGGGCTGGCCGTCTGCTTCGCGGGGCTGTATGTCTTCGGCACCCTCGGCGTGAATCTCGGGTTCCATCGTTTGCTCACGCATCGCTCCTTCACCTGTCCGAGGTGGGTGGAGAAGACGGTGGCGATTCTGGGCGTGTGCTGTTTGCAGGAAGGCCCGGCGCGGTGGGTGGGGATCCATCGCAAGCACCACCAGCACGCCGATGAGGAGCCGGACCCGCACAGCCCCTTAGTGACGTTCCTCTGGGGCCACGTCGGCTGGCTGGTGATCGAGAACCGCGACTCGGACACCGCGGACCTCTTGCACAAGTACTCGCGCGATCTGGTCTCGCAGCGGTTCTATCTGAATCTGGAAAAGCGGCTGCGGTGGTTCTGGGTCTACCTGCTTTCTACGGCGGCCTTCGCCGCTGCGGGAGTAGGAATCGGATACTTACTCGAACCCACATGGGCGAAGGCCTTGCAGTTCGCCGCCAGCTTCGTGCTCTGGGGCGTCTTCGTCCGCACCGTCCTCGTCTGGCACATCACCTGGAGCGTGAACTCGCTGAGCCACCTCTGGGGCTACCAGAGTTTCTCCACCGGCGAGAACAGCCGCAACAACTGGTTCGTCGCGCTGATCTCCAACGGCGAGGGCTGGCACAACAATCACCACGGCGACCAACGCTCCGCCGCGCACGGCCACAAGTGGTACGAGTTTGATGTGACGTACCTGACGATCCGGGCGATGGAGATGGTCGGGCTGGCGAGCGATGTGAAGCGACACGACCGGCGTGAGTAGATGTGCGATGTGGGATGTGCGATGTGCGATGTCGGATGTGAAGGCAACTGCCGAGCCCGACGCGCAAGCGAGGGAACCAGCGAGCCCCGAGCGTCAGCGAGCGGGACGAAAACCGGCCGCGAAGATCACGAAGGCGGCACGAAGGACGCGGAGAAGAACATCAATGCGGAGGTTGTCGGGGCGCGAACACCACGGGGACGAGTTCGATTTGCCTTGCTGCCTAGCGGGCTGAAAACCATCCCATCGTCCGTTTGCTACTTCTTACCGAGCAGCTCGCGCCACATACGGCGAGTTCGATTTGCGTCCACCGCGGCTGCGCACTCCGGACACTTCATGCTCGACCGAGCAACGGTGTCTTGGGCGTTCTTGTGGCCGTGCATGTCGTAGCCGCATTCCGGACAGAGAAGATACTCAGCAGCGAGCGCGCGTCTGTTCCATGCACGCTTGGCGGCGGAACGCCAAACCGCTCCGACGGGGACAATCACGAGAAACGGCACGAAAAGAAGCAACGCCGACGGCGCTGCACCAAGACCGAAGATGCTCCAGGGCGTAGAACCGACGAGCAAATACGCGGCGGCGACGGCCCACGCGCCCGCGATGCAGAGTTCCACGAGACGAATCCTAGTCAACTGACGCTTCCAGCAGTTGGGCGAAAGACCGAACAGTTCGATGGTGTCACGCATGATGAGAGTATATGGAACGTCCGCCAAGCGCTCGAACTGGCCGAGGCCGCAGCCACCCATCCGTCCCACCCATCCATGATTTATCCGGACCCATGCGCGGCGACCGCGGGCCGGGGCGGAGTTTTTCCCGACCGGTTTGCTCCGGAAGCCCGGCCGTGCGCTTCGGGACCGGACGGGTGCGCTCCGGACGGGTCCGGAAAAACGATTTTCCCGAACCCGAATGCTGCTCCCGGCCAGCGGGAATGATTTTGGCGAACCGGAAAATGGTTTGTGCGGACACGTTTGGAGTGAACGGGCGAGGGTTTGGAGCGTTTGCGTACGCGTATGCGACTTTCTAGACTCCTTCCGTTCACATCATGGCCGTCTTCACCGCATCCGATGGCTATTTCAGTCTGTTCGAAACCCAGACCGCGCAGATCGCCATTACCTTCGCGAGCGAAAGTGCGCCATCGCTGCTCATTGCCAGTATTTTCTGGACCAACCGCTGTCCGCAGGCGGATGCCGCCTCTGTCTTCGTGAGTGTGACGCGTGCGCTCTTGGCCATTTGCGCAGACTACCACGTTTGCAAGAGGTTGGGAAGGGCATCGAACCACATCCAATGACCCCTCCGTGGCTCTCCGTGCACTCGGTGTTTAAATTCTTTGTTTTTTCCCCGACTGTCCTCATTCCCCGTCCCAGAACCCCCGATGCTCATCTCAACCGGCGCACGCATGGCGAGGCATCGGATGGCGGACGCGCGGGGATGTTCCCCGCAACATGTACTAGCACGTCCCTCATCCCTGGCTTCTCCATCGTCGCTCCGGTACTGAGGAGTTTCGATCATGAGTAGCGTTCTTCCTGACAAAACCGTTGACCTTATCGCGTTCTGCGAATCGCATCTCGTGACTTGGGGGGTGGCTCCGACCACTCTTGGTTTGCAAAGCAGCCAGATCGCGGCATTCAATCTGGTCACAAAGGCGGCTCGCGACGCACTGACGGCGAACACCAACGCGAAAGAAGCCGCCAAGGCCTCGACCACGCAACTGAACAACGCGGCCAACCGCGCCCGCGACATGGCGTCCGACCTTGTCCGCATCATCAAGGGCTTCGCCGCCGTGCAGCCCAACCCCGGCGCGATCTACGCGAGCGCGCAGATTCCCGAGCCGGCGCAGCCGATGCCCGCCAAGGCGCCGGGCCAGCCCAACAACATTCAGGTGACGCTCGAATCCAGCGGGGCCGTGTCCGTCTCGTGGGATGCCACCGACGCGGCGGCCAGCAGCGGCGGGTTCTTCCAGGTCATGCGCAAGCTCCCCGGGCAGAACGCGTTCAGCAACTTCACGCAGACGCAGGGCTCCACCGCTCGCGAGCGCCGCATGAGCTTCATCGACTTCTCCGTGCCCACCAGCGCGGCGGGCGCCGGGGTGCAGTACATCATGCAGGGCCGCCGCGGCATTCTGGTGGGCGATTCCAGCGAGGCCATCACCGTGCAGTTCGGCGTGGATGGAGGTGGACTCATCGTGACTTCCGCCGACGGGGCACGCTTCAAGATGGCGGCGTGAGAGAAGACGGGTATCGGGTTTCGGGGATCGGGTTTCGGGTGAAGGCACCGGAAACTTGCATCCTGCATCCACCCGAAACCCGAGACCCGAACCCCGAACCCCGATCCAGTCACACACGCGGCCCCGGGTCTGTTCGACCGGGGCCGCGTCTTTTTCCGGAAGTGCCATGTGTATCCACGGGATTCGCTCGAACACTCGCTCATCCCGGGCGTGTGGGGGGTGGGGGGTGGGGGGTGGATCGTGCCACCGGGGTCGGCGGGATACTGTACAATCCAACCCGTGGACGCTGTGAACCGGAGGGCTGACCAATGCGAGATGTCCCGAACGTGCCAGAATCTTTCCCGACGCCGCCGGAGGGCGGGGGGGGCGGGAGTAGAGGTGGGAATGGAAACGGCAAGCCGCGATTCTCGGTGTCGCGGCGATCCTTTATGAAGACGATGGGCGTGTCGGCGGCGGCTGGGTCGCTGGCGGCGGCGGCTCATGCGACGGGGATCGCGGGGATGGGAGATGAGCCGGAGAAGGCGGGCGCGGCAGGCGGACCCATCATGGGGCCGAATGTGGTGGCGATCACGCTGAACATCAATGGGAAGATGATGCCGGTGAAGGTCGATCCGGCGTCGACGCTGCTGGAGGTGCTGCGGATCAATCTCGGGCTGACGGGGGCGAAGGAAGTCTGCGATCGCGGGGCGTGCGGGGCGTGCTCGGTGATACTGGATGGCAAGCTGGTGGTATCGTGCTTGACGCTCGCGGTGGACTGTGTGGGTTCGCGGATCACGACCGTCGAGGGGATCGGCACGCCCGACAACATGGACCCGGTGCAGGTGGCGTTTGTGAAGCACGATGCGATGCAGTGCGGGTATTGCACGCCGGGGTTCGTGGTGGCCAGCCGCGTGCTGCTGAATGACAACCCCAAGCCGACGCTGACGGAGATCAAGCGCGGATTGAGCGGGAATATCTGCCGCTGCGGAACGTACACGAACATGTTCAACGCGGTGCTGGAGGCGAGCGGGCAGGCGCCGATCATCGAGCAGACGATCGTGTGAGGTTGAGTTTGGTATTCGGATTGGTGTACCTCCGCTGGCGCGGAGGGCTCGTGAAGACTGGCTGAAAGGAATCGGATGATCCGCTTCGACCAAACACCTTCGGACATGCCGACGACCACGCGGCCCATGAACGCGGGCTCGTCGGTGAACGACAACGCATCGCGGCTGGACGGGCCTGCGAAGGTGACGGGTACGGCCAAGTACGGGCGCGATGTGTACTTCAAGAACGGGCTGTACGTTGGGTTTTTGCGTTGCCCGTACGGCGCGGCGGACCTGGCGACGAGCGATCCGGAGGCGGCCCGCGCGGTGCCGGGTGTTGTTGACGTCGAGATCGCCCGCAAGGACGGAAAGTATCACGGCCACAAGATCGGGCAGGTGGTGGGCGATTCGCCGCTGGCGGTGAAACGCGGGCTGCGAGCGCTCAAGGCGACGTGGACGCGGAAGCCGGTGAAAACGAAGATCACGGATACGGTGCATACGTTGCCGGACCCGAGCGACAAGGCCAAGGAAGCGCTGGACAAGGCGGAACTGAAGTTCGAGGCGGTCTACACCACGCCGGTGCAGCCGCACTCGTGTCTGGAGACACACGGGTCTTCGATTGACTTCGATGGCGACAAGGCGACAGTGTATTCATCAACGCAGGGAACGGGCTCGGCCCGCGATGGGCTGGACAAGCACCTGGGCGTATCGCAGGCGCAGATCGAGGTGGTGTGTGAATACGTCGGCGGCGGGTTCGGCTCCAAGCTCGGCGGACCGGGCAAGGAGAGCGTCGCGGCGGCGATCGCGGCGGGAAAGAACAAGCGACCCGCGTATATGTTCTCGGATCGCTCCGGCGAGCAAACCGACACGGGCAATCGTCCTTCGAGCCAGACATTGGCGCGCATCGCGTTCGGCAAGAATGGCACGGTCACTGGCGGTGAGATTGTTACATGGGGCGGCACGGGCATCGGCGGCGGCGGCGGATGCACGGTGCCCTCCGGGCGATACAAGTTGTCGGTGGAAAAGGGTCGCACGACGGATGTGAACCACAACGGCGGTGCCACAATGCCGGCGCGGGCACCCGGATACCCGCAGGGCGCGTTCGCTGAGGAACTCATCATTGATGAGATGGCGGTGATGGCTGGCATTGACTCGCTTGAACTCAAGAAGAAGTTGACGACCAAGGATGTCTATCGCGAGATGATGGACCTTGGCGCGAAGATGATCGGATGGAAGGATCGCAAGCCCACCGGATCGCAGACCGGGCCGATGCGGATTGGATATGGCATCGGGCTGGCGAGTTGGCATTCCGCGGGGCCAGGTGGCGACGCTGAAGTGGCGGTGCATCAGGACGGATCGGTGGAAGCGCGAACCGGAACGCAGGACCCGGGAACGGGCACGCGGACGATGGTGGGCATCGTGGCCGCGGCGGGTATTGGTGTGCCGCTGAGCATGGTGAGCGTGCGCATCGGGCATTCAGGGCTGCCGAAGGGACCGGCGTCGGGTGGATCAAGCGTGACACCGACCATCGCACCGACGATGGAACTGGCGGCCAAGGATGCACGCGAGCAGGTGCTGGCGATCGTTGCCAAGGAGGCCGGAGCGGACGCGTCGGAGTTTGATATCAAGAATGGAGCGATCACCCGCAAGGGCGACACGGTGATGGACTGGAAGCAGGCGTGCGCGAAGTTACCGGTGGACGGTATCGTCGGCAAGCCCAAGGGCAAAGCGGAAAACGGCCCGGGCGGGAACGAGGGTGTGCAGTTCGTGAAGGTCGCGGTGGACACCGAGACCGGCGTGGTGCATGTGCAGCACGTCGTGGCGATTCAGTCCACCGGCAAGGTGATCTTCCGCAAGGGCGCTGAGAGCCAGGTGATCGGGGCAGTGATTCAGGGGATTTCCAACGCGCTCTTTGAGACACAGGTGCTGGATCGCAACGTCGGCACGATGCTCAACGACAATCTGGAGTCGTACAAGATCATGGGGCCATACGACATGCCCAAGATCGAGACGGTGCTGTGGACGCGCGGCCAGACAGGCGTGCGCGGCTGCGGCGAACCGGCAATCGTGCCGACGTCGGGGGCCGTGGCGTGCGCCATCTACAACGCGATCGGCAAGCCGGTGCGTGATCTACCGATGACTCCGGATCGGGTGCTGGCTGCTCTGGAAGGAGGGAAGTCGTGAACAGGTTTGCCTTCGCACAACCAAAGACGTTCCAGGAGGCCGCGGGGCTGCTGGCGGATATGAAGTATTCGCTGCCCGTGCTCAAGGGAGGTGGGATCGACCTGATCGACCGGCTGAAGGAAGGCATCACGGAACCGGATATGGTGGTGAATGTCCGCCGCATTCGCGGGGATGGCCCGCCGATTCTGGCGACTCGTGGGAACAAGGGTGCCCTGCGCATTGAGGCAACGACAACACTCGCGGAGATCGCGGCCTCGCCGGAGGTGCGTTCCATCGCGCCCGTGCTTGCGATGGCGGTGGAGTGGGCGGCGTCGCCGCAGGTGCGAAATGTTGGCACCGCCGCGGGCAATCTGCTGCAACGCCCGCGCTGCTGGTACTACCGGCACGATCAGTTCGACTGCCTGAAGAAGGGCGGGCCGACGTGCTACGCGGTGGGCGGGGAGAACAAGTACCACGCGATCTTCGGCGATGGGCCGTGCCACATCGTGCATCCGTCCAATCTTGCTCCTGCGCTCATGATCTGCGATGGCGTCGTGCATGTCGTTGGCGGAGACCGAAGCGAACTCTCGCTCAAGGAGTTGTTCCACATGCCCGATGCTGGCGTGACGAGCGAGAATAACCTGAAGCCCGGCGAGGTTATCACGCACATCACCTGTGAGGCGGCACCGAAGAGCGGGTTCTACGCGATCAAGGAGAAGCAGTCCTTCGACTGGCCGCTGGTCGCGGCGAGCGTTTCGCTGCAACTCGACGGAGCAAAGATCACGTCCGCACGCGTGTGCGCCGGAGCGGTTGCGCCGGTGCCGTGGATGTTGCCCAGCGTTGAGGCGGCTCTCAAGGGCGTTTCACTTGATGACGATGCCGCGCTTCGTGCGGCCTGCGCAAAGGCCATCGACGGCGCGAAGCCGATGACCGAGAACGGGTACAAACTCAAGCTGCTGCCGGTCGCTGTGCGCCGCGCCGTACTGGCGGCCGCGGGGCGAAAGACGGAGGTGGAGGTATGAGCACTCTGAACAACAGCCCCTTCGATCGGCCGCTGAACTTGAAGCCGTGCTGCCTGGATCTGCGGCACAAAATGATGTACGTCGATCCACGGCAGATGACCCCCGGCATGGTGGATGATGGTTCGGACACGCGGGTGTTTCTGTGCATGAAGACGCAGAATGCCATCGGACCGGATGACGCGAAGGTCTCGCCATCGGCGTGCAACTCAGAAGGACGGGCGTGCTTTCGCGGCGCGGGCGGTCGAGCCGCGCCGGTCATGCCGACCATCAATGCAACGTCGGGCCGAGCGAGCGTGTAGAAGTTAGGAAGCCACACGGCCCACGGGCGGGACGCCCTTGCCACGGAGGAATCGTCTGTCATGCAGGACGGCGACGCGATCCAGAGTTGCTTCAGTTGGGGGGCGCGTAAACCGCCCGAGGTCGGGTATCCCGAGGCCGACGAAAACGGTATGTATCGGCTGGCCGTGGAGCGAAGCTGGGTGGTGACGTATCTGCCGACCAGCGAGTCACTTGGCAACAGCTTCCGTATACCAATGCTCAAGTACGGCGCGAAGGCGACGCTGGAATCTCGCTATTTTTCCGATCTGGACTTGGTGCCCGTCGAGGACGGGACTGTCGCCGTTGCACGATATACGCTGCTCTGGCCCATTGTTCTTGGGGTTGGTGCGTGCGCATTTGCCGTGCTCGGCTTCGTTGCATCCCGCCGCACGCGCGGCCGCGTGCAGGAACCTTCTGATGGCATCGCACTCCCCGCGCACACCACTCCACTGAGCACCGTGATGACGCTTCATCGCATCCAGACGGAGCATGGCATAACGCTCAACGAAGCAGGCAAGCAAGACCTCGCACACGACATCGCATCCATCGAGCTCAAATATTTCGGTCCGGACTCGGAAACGAACGTGAACGGCGAGCTTAGCGATGTGCTTCGCCGATGGGCCGCGACGGTCAAAGGATAAACCGCGGCACACCACTGGCGCGCCGCGATCTTGAGTGTGATGATCGCGATTGCTCAAACGCCTAGCAGGCCGTTGAAGTACCCAACTCTGGCCGCAGAATCACCGGGATTCCGGGATTGAACGTGAGATTTCCGGTGGTGTAGTCGGGGGTTTGGCCGC
>JAYVRG010000044.1:0-7516 GCA_043776515.1 Phycisphaerales bacterium | reverse complement strand
ATGGTCCAGGGCCAGCGCGGCAGCGTCTACGGAAGGCCCAGCGAAACCTTCACCGTCACCATCGGCGTGGATGCCGGAGGAGGGATGGTCGCGACGCTCAAGATGGCGGCTTGAGAGGGAAGAAGTGACGGAGTGACGAAGTGAAGGCGGCCCCGGGTCTGTTTGACCGGGGCCGCTGTCTTTGTCCGGTCATAATCCTAATCCTGCTCATAATCCTCATCGTCCGAAGGGGAACCAAGACGATTAGGATTAGGATTACGATTAGGATGAGGAGAAGGCAGGGAAGGCGAGCTTGGTCTGCTCGACCGGGGCCGCTTGTGCGCGCCCCTGGCTCTCCCACGCCGGTTGGTCCTACTTGCCGTACTCAATCCGCAGCATCACCGGCAACGCCGGTATTCGATACAGCCCATCGACCTGGAGCAAGGGCTTGCCATCTCCAGAACTCACCGACGCGATCCGATCCGCTTGCGGCAGCGAGACCCACACGCCACCCGGCGGCATTCTTTCCAGCGTCTGGACACGCAGCACGATGATTCCCGCTTCCCCCTTCGCGGAGAATGTCAGCGCTCCCCACTCGGTTCGCAATCCACGCACCGCGACGCCCTCGGCATCTTGCAGCCACGCACGCGGCAGGCCCGCGCCGATCACCAGCGCATCGTCGCGCTCGCGCCGATACGCGAGCATCGTCCGCACCGAGTTGATGTAGTCGCTCCCGCACCAGGTGTGTGGCATGTCGCCGATGTATCCCTGCTCGCGCGGGTCTTTGCGAACCACTTCCGCCCAGTGCCGCCAACCCTGCGGCCGCTGGTCGGCGAAGAAGAAGTCGAGCATCTCCAGCGCACGCTCGCGATGCCCGAGCATCACCATCGAGCCGGTCACGCGATGCTCGTACGGCGTGTAGTCCTTCCACGCGAGCGTGCCGTCGCGGCGGCTCTTGAAGAACGCCCAGTAGCGGTCGAACGTTGCGTCAAGCTTGGGCCGCAGATCGCCCGGCTCCCACTCGCAGGGGAACATCGCGACGGTGGTGGAGGTCGCGTCAAAGTCGCCGAGTTCCGCGCAGCCGGGGATGTAGTTGATCTTCTTTATGCTCATCGCCAGCGCGATGGAATCGGTGAGCGTTCGCGCGAAGTCCTTCGCGAGCGCATCCAGCCGCGCCGCATGATCTTTCTCGCCCACCAGCGCGGCCACATGGGCCGCGTCACGCAAGCCCTTGAGTGTCCAGAAGTCATCCCAGTACGAGTGCATCGGCTTGGCCGAGTAGCCCTCGTGGCTGATGGATTCGGGCATCAATCCGTACAGCACGCGCTTCTCGTCGGGCCCCTTGGCAAACTCATCGGTCATGCGCTGCGTGCGGAGAAACTCGATGTATTCGGTCGCCTTCAGCACCCGCGACCAGTGATGCGTGAGAAAGTCCGAGTCACCCGTGAAGTCGAAGTACGTTCGTACCGCGGAGATGTATTCGCCGTGGCTGTCATGCTCGGGCACGGGGTCCGGGCCGCGCGTGTCCACGCAGCAGGGCACCTTGCCGCTGTCGTATTGAAACGGCGCGAACCAGTCGAGGAACGCTTTGACCTCATCATTCAGCCCGAGCGCCAGCATCGCGCTGGATGTGAGCGCGCCATCGCGAATCCACGTCCGCTCATAGCAGCGCGAGCCGGGCTGCAACCCCGGCCCGTCACGATTGATGAGGATGTACGCGAGATTCGCACGCACCGAGTCCGCGATCCGCTCCTGGCCGCGCGGCAGCGTGATGCTCACGCGGTTCAACCGCTCGCGCCAGTACGCGCGGGTCGCTTCCAGCGCGGCGTCCGCGCTCTCCCCCCGCGCGACATTGCCATGGAACGGCACCATGAGCGAGACCACCTTGCTCGCGCCGGGCGCGAGATCGAAGCCGTACTCAAACGCGCCGGAGCACAAACCATGCGGATCGGTCGCCGCCGCGTTCATCGGCAGATGCCCGAGCGCGAGATGCTCCACCACCTCGCCGCCGTCGATCGTCGTCGCACCAAAGCCATCAATCTGCGTCAGCGGCATGACGATGCGATCATCCACCGCGATTGCGCCGCGATCGGCGCGAATGCTCTTGACGACCGCCGCGCCGCCGGTGATGTTGAGGTTCTGATATGGCGGATTCACCTGTATGGGCCGCATCGCCACGAACAGCTTGCCGCTCCGCGTGGCGTCGCTCGTGTTCCGCAACTCATACCGCACAAACAGATTTGACTCTCCCGCTTTCCCCGCCGCGAACGCCTTGATTTCAAGTTCCAATCCGCGATCCACGCGCGTCACGCTCGGAATCGGCAGATATCCCTCTTCCAGTTTCTGCGTCGATGTTCCATCCGCCCACGTCCGCAGCGCACCGCCCTCAGCCCCCACATACACAAACGGCTCGAGCGAGAACCCGAGCTTGTCCACCTCCACCGCACCATCCTCGCTGATGAGCGCTTCCTTCGTGTCCCCGTCCGTGCCGACGACCGTCCAATACACCGCCTCGCCGCGCATCGCCCGCGGCCACCACCCACGCGGCGAATCCCCCGCCATCCGCGTCAGCAGCGCGTTCGGCGAATCCCCGAACTCCGGCGGCTCGAACTGCACGCTCTCTAGGGTGACGGAAGTACCGTCACGGCGCCTCAGACCGCGAATCTCGATTGCCCGCGCCGTCGCGTCTGGGAGTTGTACATAGTCGCGCCCTCCATTGCTGAGGCGCACTTGTGCGCCCGGCTCGAACCGCTCTCCGTCTGCCGATACGAATACGTCGTAGTCCTCAACGTACCCCTTGCCCCAGCCGATCACCATGCCTCCGATCTCGCGTGCCTGTCCGAAGTCCACGCGCATCCGTGGGCGGTCATCGGTTAGTAGTCCGGTCCATCCGACCAGCCCTTCGGCACCGATCCGCTTTGATGGCGGTGCGCCAATCGAGATCGGCGCGGCAGTTGGGGAGTTCAGCCCCGTGAACATCGGTGTTCCCGCGTACGGCTTCACCTCTGGGAGTTCCTCAAACTCCAGATCATCCAGCCACACGGTTCCCTTTCCACCACTCGATGATGTCACCACGATCTCGATGAACCCGACCGTCTTCAGCGCCACGCCCGCGCCCGCCGGTCCCCACGCGAAGCCGATCTTCCGCTTCGGCAGCGTCAGTTTCGTCCACTCGCGCGGCCATTCATAGTCGCGCCGGTTCACCCACCAGACATTGTCTCCGCTCGGATCGACGAGCTTGAACTCCATCGTGTTCCGCGGCCCCTCGCCGCGCACGAAGTACGAGAACCGATAGTTCTCCGTCAGCGGCAGATCGAACCGCTTGCGGATGATCGCGTATCCCGAGCCGCGCGAGAAGTCATAGTCCAGCCGCACACTCTTGCCCGCTCCATCACGCCCCACATCCGCGCTCACCTTGAGCGAGACCCCGTCGGCGGTGATGACTTTCCACGTCTCCGGCTGATCGAACCCATCAAGCACCCGCACAACATCGTGCTTCGCCGCAGCTGCAACGCGATCATCCCCCGCCTGCCCGCGTGCTACATCTCCCGCGCACCCCATCACGCCGATCCCGACCATCGCCGTCATCAGCATGAGCACCCGCATCACAACCTCCAAGTTCATCCGCGCGAAAAACACCACTTTCCCCAACATGAAAGCCCTTGCACCCAAACCAGTGTCCCCCATCTGCCCGCTCCCGTCAACCGCCCCGCGCGCAATCACAACCCTTCCCCTTCCGAATCCGTCCCATCCGCGTTCATCTGTGGCCAACTCTTATCGCGGCCCGTGCAGCGAAGTCCCGTTGCTCTCGATCACCCCGCGATACCACCTCGCCGAGTCCTTCATCGTCCGCTTGCCGGTCTTGAAGTCCACATGGATCAGCCCGAAGCGTTCCTTATACCCCTCGGCCCACTCGAAGTTGTCCATGAGCGACCAGTGGAAATAGCCGCGCACATCCACGCCGTCCATGCTTGCCCGCTCGAACTGCCGCAGATACTTCGTCGTGTAGTCGATGCGCTGCGGATCGCGGACGCGCCCGTCGTCTTGCACCCAGTCCGGGTTCGAGAGGCCGTTCTCCGTCACATACACCGGCACCTTGTACCGCTCGTGGATGAACCGCGGCCCCCAATACAGCGCCTCGGGCACCACGAACCACTTGATCGCCGTCTGCGGATGTCCATCGTCGAACGGCACGACTTCCACGCCGCCATTCGCGCCCGCTTTCACCTTCCGTCCGTCGTAAATGTTCACACCGTAGAAATCCAGCGGCTGCTTGATCTGCTCCATGTCTCCCGGCTCGATCTTCGGCGCGGCGTCTTTTCCGAACACACGCAGGCCGTCCTCCGGATATGTCCCGAAGAACGCTGGATCGGCGTACCAGGTGTTGTTCCACAGGTCCGGCGTCAGCACGCCGAGTGTGCCCGCCTTCGCCGCCGCGTGGTCCGCCGCGGAATCCGTTGCCGGCACATCCGTCCGGCAGACCAGCGCCCAGCCGACGGTCGGCTTCTTCTTCGCCCGCGACCGGATCACCTGCACGCTCGCTCCGTGGGCCCGCAACGCGTTGTGACACGCCGCGACCTGCTCGCCCAGCGGCAGCGTCAGCCCCGGCGCGATCTTGCCATCGCCGTAGCCGAACTTGATGTACACCTGCGGCTCGTTGATGGTCATCCACTTGGTCACGCGATCCGAGAGCCGGTCCACCACCACTTCCGTGTATTCCGCGAACCACTTCGCGCTCTCCCGGCTTGACCATCCGCCCTTCTTCTGTAACGCAAGCGGCATATCCCAGTGATACAGCGTCACCCACGGTTCAATACCCGCCGCGAGCAACTCATCCACCAGCGCATCGTAAAACGCCAGCCCGCGCTCCCCGACTTCGCCCGGCTTCCCCACGCCATCCGGCAACACGCGGCTCCACGCGATCGAGAACCGATACGCCCCCCCTCCCCCGAGCCCCATCTCCCGCATCAGCCCGACATCTTCCTTGTAGCGCCGCACATGGTCCGCCGCGACCGCCCCGCTGTGCCCGCCAAACACGGCCCCCGGCCGCGCGCAGAACTCATCATAAATGTTCGCCCCCCGCTCGCTGGCCAAGCTCGACCCTTCGATCTGGTACGAACTGGTCGCCACACCCCACACAAACCCGCTCGGAAACGCCATGAGCAACCACTCCGTGAAAGATTCGTCGAAACAGGAAATGGAATGTAGGAGTGCATCCGCCGTGTCACCGCCTCCGTTGGCTTTGCCTTTCGCACAAAGTGCGCACGACCGTTGCCGGTGGTGAAGCGAGGCCGAGCTTTGGCGGCCTCGCAAACCACCGGAGTACGACACACACACACCCTCTTCTTTTTTTTCTTACCGCCCAGCGGGCGGGCGAGTTTCATGCCATCAAACAAGCGGTACTTGGTACACTCGTCGCATGGGAAGCTCCTGGACCCAGAACTACTACCACGTCGTCTACGGCACCAAGCACCGCACGCCGTGGATCACTCCGCAAGTCGAGCAACGCATCCACGCCTTCGTCGGCGGCATCGCCAAAGACCTGAACTGCGCGCCGATCGCCATCAATGGCATGGCCGAGCACATCCATGTGCTGCTGCGGTTTCCAAGTGATCTGGCGATCTCGGACCTTGTGCGGCATCTCAAGGCGCGATCGACCAACTGGATTCGCCCGACGTTTCCCGGTCTCGGTGAGTTTGCGTGGCAGGAGGGCTACGGCGGGTTCACGGTGAGCAAGCCGAATGTGGAAAAAACTGTGGATTACATCAAGACTCAGAAGAAGCACCATGAGTCGCGGACGTTTGAGGTGGAATATCTGAAGATGTTCACGGACTCGGGGTGGGAGGGTGATCCGAAAGACCTGTTTGATTGATGGCGGATTCGTCCGCCCGCTGGGCGGGGAGACAAAGAAAAAAAGAGGGTGGGGGTGCTGCTCTCCGGTGGTTTGCTCGGCCCAAAGCGGCCTCGCTTCACCACCGGCAACGTTCGTGCGCACTTCGTGCGAAACCCGTCTCTTCTCACGCGGCCATCTTCATCGCGCCCGCCTCTCCGGATGCGGCCGCGACAACCATTCCGTCGCCGCTGGCGCCGAAGTTGACATTGAACTGCGCGGGCGCGCCGCGCTTGGTGGAGCGGGTCGCGGTGATCATGTAGGTGATGTCCCATGCGCCGCGGGGAATCGTCCGGTCGGTGAATGTCTTCCGGCCTTCGGATGCGAGATACTCGAACGCGCCATCGCCGATGCGGCGGCGCACCTCGTAGATCGTGCCGGTGGTGCCGACGGGATTGCCGCACTTCCACTTGAGCGTGACGGCCCCGCCCTGCGAGAGCGCGACGATGAAGCTCGTCGGCGTGCCGGGAGGCCCGACGGGCGATGGTGTCGCGGGCTCGGGAATCAGCGCTAGCGGAAAGACGCTCGTGTTGTGCGTCGCGTCGGCATACGCCTTGATCTTGGCGATGTCCGCCGCGCCGAGTGCGTGCATCGCGTGTACGTTCTGGCGCATAGTCAGCGTCGCGGCCCTGGCGGCCTCGAGCGCGATCTGCTGCTGGTTGTACGCGGCGCGGCTGGCCGCGACGAGCGCCGCCAGCGCGGCGCAGTCCGAGGGCAGAAGTCCGAGCTGAGTCGGGAGCACGCTCCAGGCCGGAACGTGCGCCTCGTAGAAGGTGATGCGGCCGATGTCGGTGGTCGGAACGATGGACATGATGCGGCCTCCGTGCTGTTATCCTGCGGCGCGGAAGCACACACGCGCCGCGGAGCTCTCGATCCCGGGTTCCCGGCCATCGCACACGCGACGACCCGGCCCGGCGTGACAGAACTTCGACGTTCCGAATATGCCGCTTGAGCCGGACATGCGATCCGCAACGAATATTCCTATCGCTTTGCGGGGAAGTCGCCGAATCCCCTCAAACACGGCCCTCAAAACGCCGCACGCACACCAACCAGACGCCTCTGCATCAGGTTCTCGGACGCAATTTGTTCTTGCAACTGCCACGAGAGTTTGGATTGCGTGGCACAGACGCGATCCCTCGTGGCACCAGAACTGTGTCGCGTGGCAGCGAAACCACGCCCCGTGGCAGAGACGCGGCATCGCGTGGCCCGGACGATGCGCAGCGTGGCGTATGGATCACATCCCGTGGCCGCGATGCCGCATCGCGTGGACGAGGATTTGAACTCGGTGGACGCTGAAGCGAAGCGCGTGGCCGCATGTAGAGCGCGGAGAAGAAGAAGAAATTGCTGATGGCCTTCAGCCTGAGGAAGTAAAGGCGGAATGCGAAAGGCAACCCCCGCGAGCCCGAACCCCCTCACCCCGCCCGGACGGAACCCCCCCTTGTATTTTGGAGCCGCGCCGCACGGCCGCGCGGCGGGTCAGTCCCGCCCCTCGCGCTCAACCGCCCCCGCCAGAGTCCGTCCGTGCAGGGCGAGGGGGTGGTGCGCTAACAGGCCGTTGAAAAACCCACCCGAACACGCGCCGAATAGCGCAACCGGGAGAGCGTGGCGTGCGAACAGTACGGCATGAGAGGCCGAATCAACCGTCAG
>JAYVRG010000043.1:0-69822 GCA_043776515.1 Phycisphaerales bacterium | reverse complement strand
GTGTCCACGGTGTAGTTGGCGGTGGCGGCAGGGGTGAAGGACCAGAAAACGTCCAGGGAACTGTTGGCGGCGGTGGCCTGGCCGCAGATGGTGGTGTCAACGATGGTGGTTTCGGTGGTTGCGCCGACGTTTGTGCCGGTGGCGGTGACACCCAAGGAGAGCGGGGTGGCAGCGGAGCAGAGGTTGTTGGGAGGAACAACGGGCGGGCAGGGGTTGGGAACGCAGACGCCGGCGAGCGTCCACGCGCCGGTGCAGGCGGCCTGAGTGGTGACGGAGCAGACGCCGGTGATGCAGCAGGAGCCGGTGGGCGTGGCGCAGGGATTCGGCGTGCAGACGCCGGCGAGCGTCCAGGTGCCGGTGCATCCGGATTGAATCGTGCGGGTGCAGTTACCGGTGATGCAGCAGGAGCCGAAGAGGATGGTGACCTTGGCGGTGTACTGATCGAACGCGCCGTTCACGCCGTTGGGATTGTCGCCGGTGGAGTTTGAGTTGTCGGCCCAGAGGGGGTAGAAAACGTCGTTGTGCATGGTCAGGCCGACGTAGTCGCCGAAGTCGATGCCGCTGCCAGCGGTGGTGGACTGAGATGCGCCTGTGCTGATCTTGAAGTTGGGGAGGAAGGTCGCGCCGCCGTCGATGCTGGCGGTGCCCCAGATCTCGGAGCGGACGTTGGCGGGGTCGTTGCGGGCGTCGTACCAAGTGATGGCGAAGTGGCCGGTGGCCTGGTCCATGGCGATGCGTGGGAGGAACTGGGATTTGTTGTTCACGTCGTGAACGCGGACTGCCGCGCCCCAGGTGGCGCCGTTGTTATTCGAGATACGGAGCATGATATCGGTGTCGTTGCTCTCGTTGACGGGCTCTTCTGTGTAGACCATGTAGAGGCGGCCGTTGAAGGGCCCACCGGAGCGGTCCCAGGCGAAGCCCGCCTCGGCATCGACCGAGCGGTTGGGCTGGGCGGGGATGAAGTCGAAGCCGCCGACGTTCGTGTTGGTGGCGGCGACAGCAGCGGCGAAACCGCCAGCGGTCAACCCGTTGGCATCCACGCTGGTGAAGATCGTGGCGGGTCCCTGGCCCCCCGAAGGATTCTCGTAGGCGACGATGACCTGTCCGGTGGGGCCGATGGCGATGTCACCGAAGTTGCCGGAACCGCTGGGGACGGCTTGGGCGGCGGAGAACGCGCCGACGGTGCCGAGGGCGGTGACGGGCGCGCCGCGGGCGTTGATGATGCCGCTGAGGTTGTACGTGACCCAGACCGTGCCGGCACCGGTAGTGAGCGTGGGTTGGTCCACGCTGCCGGCGAAGGAAGCGATCTGTGTGAAGGAGGCGCCGCCGTTGGTGCTGAGCCCGACGATGATGGCGTTGATGGACGCGTTGATGTAGCAGATGAAGAGATTGCCGAAGGAATCGAAGGAGAGCGAGGCGTCACAGCAGGCGGTGGAGAGGCCGTCGGCACCGGTGGCCATGTTTCGTGTCGTCCAAGTCGTGCCACCGTTGTTGCTGATCGCGCCGGTGAGGATGTTTGCGGACGCGGAGTTCACAGCCATGAACAGGTTGAGTGGGTTGGTCGGGTTGACGGCGATGGTGCCTTCGGCCTGGTTCCCCGCGAGCTTTGTGATGTTGACGTTGGTGCCGACGGAGAACTGGGCGTTCGCACTTCCACCGACCAAGCACATGGCCGCGGCCAGACCGACAAGTTTTTGACGCATCGCTCTCAACTCCTCAAACATGCACGCCCCTGACGGAACCCCCGAAGAGCAGAGAATACCACAGGTATTGAATCGTGCCCGAAAACGAGCGTTTTGTGATCTCAAAATCGCGGATATCCCAGGACTTACCCGCGTGTGCTAATCTATTTACACTGGCGAATGTGGAGCGACGGGGCAAGGGCTGAGTGGCCGCGAGTGCGGGCGCACTATGGAGAAATGGTCGCTTTGCCCGCCCGTTCGACCTCGCGGTCGCGCTTCCAGAGGTGGATGAGCAGCATGAGAATGCCAAAGAGCAGGAAGAGGTCCGCGAGGTTGCTGACATATGGCCAGACTTCCGGATTGCCCAGTACGGTGTGGCCGCCGGGCCAGAGCAGGCCAGGAAGCGGATGGATGAAGTCGCGGACGCAGCCGAAGACGAGGCGGTCGTAGAGGTTACCCAGGCCGCCGCCGATGAGCAGGCCGATGGCGGCGTGCGCGAAGTGGTCGCGCGGGCTGGTCCACTTGGCGAACATGGCCAGCCCGAAGACGAGCGCGAGCACGGTGAAGCCGATAAAGAAGCCGCGCTGGCCGGGGCCGATGCCGAAGACCGCGCCGGGGTTGAGCACGAGTTGGAAGTCCAGCACGGAATGCACGATCGAGACCGGCGCGTGTCTAGGGATGATGCCCGCCTCTGGCTGGCTGATCATGCGTGGGCCGAGCGTGGGGTCGTTGCTGACGCGGACGACATCGGCGCGTTGAACGATGACGGGTTGATTCGCCACCCGTGCAAACGCGAGTTCCTTGCTGCCCAGATCAATGACGATGGAGAGGATGCAGGCGAGGATCATCCACACCCACGCGGCGCGGGATCGCCACGCGGAAACGGGAGCGTGGGTGTGCGAGGCGTCCGTGCTCATGGATGGTTCGTGGCGTGCGCGTGGAGGTAAGGAGAGAAGGGGCCGGGATCAGTCGTCGTCGCCGCCACCGGAGGAGCGCCCGCCGCCAGCGGAGCGGGCGGTAATAACGAACGGAACCTTCTCCATCTCGCGTGCGGCCTCGATGGAATACTTGGCCCACGGGACTTCGGCGAGCCGGTCCGCGCTGATGCGCTTGCCGGTGCGAAGGCAGACGCCGAAGGAGCCATCGTCGATGCGCTTCAGGGCTTCCTCGATCTCCTTGATGAGGTTGCGATCCACCTGCGCGAGATCGAGCGAGAGCGACTGGTCGCAGGCGTCGGAGCCCTCCTCGCCGGTGTGCTGCGGGAGATTCGAGAGCGCGCCGGAGTTCTGGCGGAGGGCTTCGTCCTCCATGTTGGCGACATCGCCGACCAGCTCGTTGCGCTTGGCGAGAAGGATCTCGCGGTAGCGGTCAAGCTCCTTGCGCGGCAGGCGGGCCTTCGGATCTGGCTTGAACTCCTTGATAATGGAGACGCCGGGAATGCCGGTGGAGGGCGGGGCCTTGGGGCCGGACTGGATCAGCGGCTTCCAGCGGTTGCCGGGCTTGATGAGCGGTTCTGCGGTTGGCATTTCCAGCTTGCGCGGCTTGGGCTTGCGAATCGGACGGTTGGAGACGATGGTGATGCCTTTGGGTGGAACTTTGCTGCCGGCGGGCGCGGCTGCGGTCGCGGCGGCGGGTGGCGGCGTGGTGGCAGCTTTGGCGGGGGGAGCGGGCGCTTTCGCGACGGGCTTGGCGGGCGCGGACTTCGCGGGAGGTGCTTTGCGCGGGGGAACCTTCGCGGGTGGGGCCTTCGCCGCAGGTTTTGCGGGTGGCTTCACCGGAGACTTTGCGGTGGGCTTTGCTGCTGGCTTCGCCGAGGATTTGGCCGCAGGTTTGGCGGCGGGCTTCGCTGGTGCGGCCTTCTTGGGCGCGGGCTTCGCGGCGGGCTTGGACTTGCTGGGGGCGGACTTGCCGGACTTCGCCATACTCACAATCCTCTCTGCTCGCGCAGGGTGCGCGGCACACTAGCGGTGCGCGGTCCCGAACAGGGCGCGTACCCAAAAGGCGGAGAGTATACGGATAGGTGGGGGGACCGTCAACGCGGGACCGCGCGATGCGCGGATCGTGCATGATCGCAGGCAAATGCGAGCAAAATCAACGCGCAACCGACAGGTTTGCGTTCTGGTTTACGTCGCGGCGGTCTCGGTGTAGGAGCCCAGCTTGCGGAAGCGTTGGTAGCGGGTGCTCGTCAGCGTTGAAACGTCTTGGGCTTTCAGTTTCGTGATTTCCTGCATAAGCCAGCGTTCGATGTTTGCCGCGGTGGCCTTCGGGTCGCGGTGTGCGCCGCCGAGGGGCTCGGGAACGATGGCGTCGATGATGCCGAGTTCGAGATTGTCCTTCGCGGTGAGCTTGAGCGCGTTGGCGGCGGCATTGTTGGTCTGCTCGTTGGCGGTCTTCCACAGAATCGCGGCGCAACCCTCGGGGCTGATGACCGAGTACCACGCGTTCTGCAACATCGCGACCTGATCGGCGACGGCGATCCCCAGCGCGCCCCCGGAGCCGCCCTCGCCGATGACGATGGAGACGATCGGCGTCTTGATGCGCGACATCTCGCGCAGGTTGACGGCGATGGCTTCGGCCTGGCCGCGGGCCTCGGCGCCGAGGCCGGGATACGCGCCGGGCGTATCGACGAACGTGATGATCGGCAGCCCGAACTTCTCGGCCATCTTCATCTTGGCGAGTGCCTTTCGATATCCCTCGGGGTGAGCGCAGCCGAAGTGGCAGGCGATCTTCTCCTGCGTGGTTCGTCCCTTCTGGTGGCCGACGAGGAGACACTTGATCCCCCCCTGCCCGAGCCGCGCGAAGCCGACGACCATCGCGGGATCATCGCCGAAGCGGCGATCGCCGTGCAGCTCGGTGAAGTCCTTGAAGATCATGTCGATGTAGTCGCGGGTCTGCGGTCGCTTGGGGTGGCGGGCGACGCGGACGGTGTCCCACGGCGAGAGTTTGGTGTACACGTCGGCGAGCTTGGCTGTGCGTTGCGATTCGAGCTCTGCGATGTCGCGCTCGACATCAGCGGGATTGGATGAGACGGCCGCGCCGGGCTCGTCGGTCTCGCCGGATGGGGGGGTCTCCGGGCCGATGACCTCGTCGCCCTCAAACGCGGGCCCCATGCCCAGATCGGCGGCGGTGGTGGGGCTGGCACTCGCGCTCAGCGCAGGCGCCGCGAGTTTCTTCAACCGCTCCTGCAACGCGGCGATGCGTTTTTCCAGTTCCACGACGGGCTTCTCGAACTCGAGTTGGTAGAAGGCGGGCATGGATACAGGATATGTCGGATGGCCCATGCCAGCCGCTCGGGTGCCGTGTCCCCTGCCTTGTCCTAATCCTGCTCCTCATCGTAATCCTAATCGTCTTCGCCTTTCGCGAGTCGAGGACGGAGCGGGGACGATGAGGATGAGGAGCAGGATTATGATTATGACCAAGGCAAAAAGCACACGGCCCCGGTCGAACAGACCCGGGGCCGTGGCACAACAAATAGGATCAGGCGTGGCGTGCGATGCGGCTATCCCAAACCGAAACAGCACGCGCTTGCCGGTAGTTGGTGGGGAGCACTGCGATCGTCTTCGGCAAACAGCGTGCGAGTCCCGACGGGGGGGGGTTCATTCACTCACATGAGCGGCGAACCGCCGGGCGATGCTGCACTCCTGATTTCGACAATCGCAAACCGCACATTCAGTCCAGGTCGCAGAATCGTCACAGATACTTTTCGTTGCCCGGTTCATCACGTCCGAGTAACTCGTCCACCCCCCGCCCCCCCCTCCACGCCGCAGAAACGCCGGTGCGCAGCCCTCCACGCGCGTTCTCGGACCATTTTTGCTCCTCGTAAAGCCCTTTACGCGCACCATAAAGCCCTTTACGCGCAGCATAAAGCCCTCTTCGCGCCGCGTGCAGCCCTCTTCGCGCACCATAAAGCCCTTTACGCGCACCGTGCATGGCTCTACGCGCACCGAAAAGACCTCTTCGCGCTGCGAACGCATGAGTTCGCCGCGCGAAAAGGCGTCTTCGATGCGCGAAAACGGCCACCATCCCGCCCTGACACTGCTGCGTGCCACCGGCTTTCGCGGCTCTGGGCGAACGCCGGTGCGGTCAACCCGCGATGTCACGCATTCCCCGCGTCCGCACCGACGTCGCGATCACCTCTCAATGCATCGCGACCTCCGTGGCAAGTTCCTGTTCACTGGATGGAACAGACCGGACCACCCGCTCCGGAGACAGGCCGCACCAAGATGCGATTCTGGGCAAAGCAAAGGTGTTTGGGATCGGATTTCGCATGATTTCAAGGAACTCCGAGGCAACCAGGGCGTCCAACACTCGTACAGGAGCGGGACGGAGTGGGGCGGGGCGATGCGAATCTGAAAGGAACTTCCAAGATGCGAAGCGTTTATATGGCGGCAGTGGTTCTCTCGATCGTTTCCTCGGCCCACGGGCAGGTGGCCTATTCGAGCTTCGGTTCGGAGACCTCGCTCAGGGATACTTCGTCTTACTACTTTCCGATCACCTATAGCGTTGGCTCGAAGCTGGGCTGGCGGTTTACGCCGAGTGTGAGCGGCGGAGTGACGCAACTGGACGCGGTCATCAAGTACACGTCCACAACGCCTCTCAACGTGCGTTTCGAGATTTTCGGCGACACCGGCGGCCTGCCGGATCTTTTGCTGGGAAGCATGACACGCACCATCACGCGGAATAATACTGGATTCACAATCCCAGTGACTACCTTCACCAGCAACGGCTCGATCTCACTCACCGCCGGGCAGACCTACTACGCGGTGCTCTCTCGCGATTCGCTGGCGGTGATCCAGTGGATCAACCAAGTCGGTGCTGCGGACGGGGTGCAGATGACGCAGGGCGACTTTAATGGTGCCAATCCGCCGGGCGTCTGGGAGGACTCCTCGATCACGCTGCCCAATGTGCATTTCCCGACGTCTTCGTTCCGCATAAGCGTGCCCACACCTGGCGCGGCGGCGTTTTGGGGGATTGGTGCGATCGCAGTAGCCGCACGGCGTCGCCGCGCTCCGCGATGAGAGTTGGTGAAATTGGCAGGTGGCCGCACCTTCCCATCAATCAATCCAAACCGTGCCATCACTTTGCAGCTTTTATCAAAGTGATGCGTGGCGCGTCGGGTAGACCGCACTACCTTGACCAGAGCGGCAAGAGAGTGGCACGATTCAAGACGGAGCCACCTCTCGCCTTCCGCTGTGAATCTTTCCTCGCTTGCGCGTCGGGCTCGTATTGTCGTGCATGGCCAAGCACGCATTGCTCGCGATCATCGGCGGCGGGAACATGGGGAAGGCGATCATTCTGGGCGCGCTGGACGCGAAGCTGATGGCGCCGGGGGAGATCGTGGTCTGCGAGCCGGACCCCGCGAAGCGCGATGCGATGCGCGGGTGGGGCGTGCAAGTGGTGGCGGAGCATGAGGACGCGATGGGGCGGTTGTTGCCGGTGCCGGGGAAGTTGGAAGACATTCATGAGTCGTACGGACTCGCCGCGTGCGGCGGGCAGGTGCTGCTGGCGGTGAAGCCGCAGATGCTCGACGAAGTGGGGGAGCAGTTGCGGCCGCACTTGAGCGCGATGCCGCGGGTGGTGATATCGATCCTCGCGGGGATGCCGACGGCGAAGATCACGGCGGCTCTGGCTGACTTGGGTGGCCCGCCGCTCCGCGGCGGTCATGGTATTGACGGGGTGAAACAAGAAACCGCCGCGGAGCGGCGGACCACCCAGAGCATTCCGGTCATTCGGGTGATGCCCAACACGCCCGCGCGGCTGCGAAAATCGATGACGGCGATCTCGTATGGCGCGAGCGCGAACGCCGCGCACGGCTCGCTCGCGTACGACCTGTTCGCGAGCATCGGTGAGGTGGTGAAGATCGACGAGTCGCTGATGGACGGCTTCACCGCGCTCAGCGGGAGCGGACCCGCGTACATCTTCTATCTCGCCGAGGCGATGATGCGAGCGGCCCAGGAGGTCGGCTTCGACCGCATCACGGCGGATCGAGTCGTGCGACAGACCATCGCCGGCGCGTCGGGTTTGCTGATGGACTCGCACGAACCCCCCGAAACGCTGCGGGCTGCGGTGACCAGCAAGGGCGGCACGACCGAAGCGGCGGTGGAGGAGCTGGAGCGCTCGCATGGTGGGGGGGTTATGGACGCGGTGGTGCGGGCGATTGTGGCGGGGAGGGATCGGGGGCGGGAACTCGCGGGATAGTTGCGTTGGGTGGCGGAGTCGGCGTACATTGGCGGCATGATCCAACGCTGCATTGTCGTCGCGGGCCTCGCCGCGTGTCTGGCCGGATGCTCTTCCAGCTCGTCGAACCGTCCGGACGCGGTCGGCGATGCGTATCTGAAGGCCACGTTCGCGACCGATCCTGGGGCGGGGACGGCCGCGGGGTTGCATGAGTATGACGGGCGGGCGATTGATCTCTCGGCGGAAGCGATTCGCAAGCATCAAGCGGAACTCGCGATGCTGCGATCTAGGGCGCAGCGGGTTATCGATGATGCCACAACGCCCACGGAAGCGAAGCTCCGAATGCGTGCCCTTGCGGCCGCGATCGACTCGGAACTCTGGAAGATCGACTCGTTCCGAGCGTACACACGGAACCCCATGGCCTACGCGGGCGCGATCGACGCGAGCATCTACGCCAAGCGCGACTTCGCACCGAAGGCCGAGCGATTGAAGTCGGCAATCGGCGTGCTCAAGGGATCGGCGGGTGTAGTCGCCGCGGCGGGAGCGAATCTCGACGCGGTGCTGCCGAAGGTGTACGTCGAAACGGCGATCAAGATCGCCGAGGGGCAGGCGGAGTTTGCCGAGGGCGATCTGGTCAAGGGGTTCGCGGATGTGCCGGATGCGGGGTTGCAGGTGCAACTGAAGCAAGCGGCGGCGGAGGCCGCGGCGGTGATGCGCGGCTACGCGACGTGGCTGAAGAGCGACAAGCTTCCAACGGCGAAGCAGGATTTTGCGATCGGGCGCGAGTCCTTTGTCGCCATGCTCCGCGATCAGGAACTCATCACGCAGACGCCGGAGGAGATTCTGGCGATCGGGCTGAAGGAACTGGTGCGAAAGAAAGCGGCGTTCGAGACGGCCGCACGCGAGATTGATCCATCCAAATCGCCCGCGGCGGTGTGGGAGGTCGTGCAGCACGACCACCCGACGCCGCAGACGTTGATCTCGGATACCAAGTCCCACCTGGCGGAAATCCGGAAGTTCCTGGTGGACAAGGACATCATCAGGTTCCCGACCAATCAGGAAGTGATCGTGGATGAGACGCCCGCGTTCCTGCGAGCAACCTCGTTCGCGTCGATGGACTCGCCGGGCGTGTTCGAGACCAAGGCGACGGAGGCCTTCTACTACGTGACGCCGCCGGAGAATAGTTGGGACGCGGCGAAGACTGAGGAGTGGATGACTGCGTTCAACTACTACACCACGGATGTGGTCTCAATCCACGAGGCGCTGCCCGGGCACTTCGTGCAGGCGCAACATCTGAAGGCGTCGGATGTTGATGGTGCGCCGAGATACGTTGGAAGTTACGCGTTCATCGAGGGATGGGCGCATTACTGTGAGCAGATGACGATTGATGAAGGGTTTCCGCCCGCGTCATTGGCGAGCGATCCAAAGGCGGGCGCGAAGTATCGCATGGCGCAGGCGAGCGAGGCGTTGCTGCGTGTGTGTCGGCTGGTGGCCGCGATCCGCATGCACTGTCAAGGCCAAACACTCGACGAGGCAACAAAGTTCTTCACCGTGAACTGCTACTACCCGGAGCAGCCCGCACGCGCCGAGGCGGAGCGCGGCAGCTACGACCCTGGATACTGCCTGTACACCGTCGGTAAGTTGCAGGTGTTCACGCTGCGCGAGGACTGGCGAAAGCAGGAAGGGTCCGCGTTCTCGCTCAAACGCTTCCATGATGAGCTGCTTCGGCATGGCCAGCCGCCGGTGCGGCTGCTGCGCGAGCGGATGCTCAAGAACAAGACGACCTGGGATCGCACGCTCGGCGAGTGAGCGGAGGCCGAAATCAGTTGATTACCAGAGGTGCTCGTTCACGCCAGCGGTGGTGGAGTTGAGCCAGAACCGGCCTGCGGTGGCGTCGTAGTTGTAGCCGTTGACGCCACTGACCGGAGGAGTGGCGGCCCAGGTGGCCGCGGCGATCACCGCGCTGTTGTTGTACGGATTCACAGGAATATCCTCGGCCATCACCGTGCCGCGGGTTTGCAGTTGCACCAGCGTCGGGTACACCTGCGCTCCCGAAAGATTCGACGCGGCGCAGGAGTTGGCGATCGCGCTGCGGACGTTGCCCAGCACGCCCTTGCCCACCGCGGTCTTCGCGTTGGTGGTGTAGTCAATGTATTTGGGAATCGCGACACCCGAGAGGATCGCCAGCACGACAATGATGACGATGAGCTCAACGAGGGTGAATGCGGAGCGACGAGTGGTGGGTGTGAGGTGCATGAATAGAGGATCGGCACGCAAACGCGCTCTCTTCAAGTAGTTTGCACGGCAGAATACCTGAGTTTCCGGCCTGTGCGGCGTCATCCCGCGAACCGGGGACGCGCCACGCGGGGTGAGGCGCGGCTGTTCACGCGTGCCCAGTTCCAGTCGAACGCGCCGCTGCTGGGCTTGAGCACGATCCAGTAGCTCGTTCACTCCGATTTGCAGGGCGACCGCAACCTCGATGAGCACGCGGAGGTCCGCCGAGACCTCGCAGACGAGCGTTCTGAATTTCGCCATTCAACCCCCCCTCTCAGCGAACCTCAGCGTTCCCCCCGCGCACCTCTGCGTGCTGCATAGGCATCCGTGTCTTCACCCTGTACGCCTCTTCGCCTGCTCTCCGCACCTCTCCCCTCAAATCGTCTCGATTTCCTTGCTCTTGTGCGCCACGAGATCGTCCGTCTCTTTCTCGTACTTCTTGAGCAGCTCCTGGATCTCCTCGTGGAGTTGCTTCACGTCGTCCTCGGAGACTTTCAGTTTGGGATTGTCCTTGAGCGCATCGGCGTGCTTGTTGCCATCGCGCCGCGCGTTGCGGAGCTGGACCTTGGTTTCCTCGGCCACTTTCTTCGCGTGCGTCACAAGCTGCTTGCGACGGTCGCCGGTGAGCGAGGGGAGATTGATGCGGATCTGCTTGCCCTCGGGCATCGGGTTCAGCCCCAGCCCCGCGGCCTCGATGCCCCTCTTGATCGCCTGGATGCTCCCGGCATCGAAGGGTTTGACGAGCAGCTGCGTCGGCTCGGGCACGCTGATGGAGGCGATGTTCTTCAGGTCCTGCATGTCCCCGTAGTAGTCCACCTTGACGAACTCGATGATCGCCGGTGAGGCCCGCCCGGTGCGCATGCCCTTGAACTCCTTCTTCAGGTGGTCAATGGCCTTGGTCATGGTCTCTTCGGTTTCGAGCAGAATCGTGTCGGCGTTCATAGTCAGGGAGTGTAGGAATGTGAGATGTGCGATGTCGGATGTCGGATGTGCGGGCGTGAAAAGAAGAGCGGCCCCGGTCGAGTGGACCGGGGCCGCCTGTTTCCTGCCTTGATGTGCCATGTGCCATGTGCGATGTACTGCATTCTCACGCCGCGACGCGGAAGGGAACCTTCTCGGTGCTCACGCTGAACAAACCGCCGCCACCCGCGTTGCCGAACTGCAGGGTGAACATGAGCGAGCTTGGGCCGAAGAGCGTGCCGCGGACGCCGCGGATCTGGTAGGTCACGCCGTTGCTGGCGGAAGCGGGCAGGTTCTCATCGGTGAACTCGCGTTTCCCGACCAGGCCGACCTGCACAAACTGGCCGGTTCCGCCGATGCGCCGGGTGATGCTGTAGACGACGTTGCCGCCGGGTGGGTTGACGCACTTCCACTTGAGGGTGAGGTCGCCGTCGGTGTTCAGCGTGGCAGCCATGTCCGTGGGCGTGCCGGGCGGGACGCTGGGCGAGCGTGGCGAGGTCGGGTCCAGCTGCGCGGCGGCGAAGACCGCGGACGGATCGGCCGCGGCCTCGGCGAAGCTGACGATGGTGCGGACGAGGTTGCCGATCATGGTGCGCAGGTTCTTGACCTTGGTGTTGGCCGTCAGGGTCGCGGCCTTGGCGGCGTCCTTGGTGGCTGATTGTGCCGTCACGGCGGCCTGTGCCTCACTGACGGCGGCCTTCAGTTTGGTGACATCCGCGGCGGTGATTCCCAGCGTGGTTGGGCTGGGGGTAAAAGTCGCGGCGTGCTCGGAACAGAACTGGAGAAGGTCAGAAACGCTGGTTGGGACTCGTGGCATGGCCTGGTCCCTCCTGTGGTGGATGGTGAACGTCCCACGAATCTTGAACAGTGCCCGATTCCTCACGACCGCAAGACCCGCACGTCCTCGGCGCGGCCGTCGCCCCGCGAACATGCGGGGCACAAGGGAGGGCAAGGGTGCATCGAGCCAATGGCCAATGCTGGCAAGTTGGAAACCCGGATTCCGCCGCCAATCCCCGCCCGCACCCCCGGATGGTCTGCACAGGCGGCATAGATGGACGGGATGTGGGGATTATCAGGCGAGAGATCGCGGCGAGTCTCTGGGAATGCAGAGAGGGCGGCTGCCCTCTCCGCATATCTCCGGCCAAAGCCGAAGCTGGTTCCAACAGTTGGTTACACGTTTAGTAGAGCGGGTACGACGCTCTGGTAGTCCTTCTCCGTCACCATCGCAAACCCGCAGGCCCCGCCGCTGCGCGCTTCCCACACCTCGCCGATGGCCTTCTTCTCCTTCGAGTCGTCGTTGCTCGCGTCCTTGAACGCCTTGAACTCGACGGCGGCCACCTTGCCGTCCTTGCGGAGCGCGATGAAGTCCGGATAGAACTTGTCGGTGGATGTTTGCAGCCAGAACGCGCACTCGGGGCGCTGCAGGTTCCGCACCCAATGCTCAACCGCATTTGAGCGGTCGATCTCCGCGGCGCACTTGGCCTCGTCACCGTTCATATCCGCGGGCTTGGGGAAGTAGTGGTGCTTGAACTCGATCCCGGGCGTATACCACGCGGACGCGGGGTACTGCGAACCCTTGAACGAGAACAGCATCTTTGGATCGACGACCACCGGCGTGACGGCTTCTGGCAAAAGCAGCAGGTTGTACTGTTGCTTGGCCGCCTCTTTGCGATGGCGTTCGATCAGGTCCGCCGCGCGGTCAACCAGCGTGAACCGCGACGCTAACACATCCTCCAAGGCAATGGTCCGATCCTCAACCAGATGCCGCACCACGCGCGTCAGAAACTGCGCCTTGTCCCCCGGCGTCACCCAGTGGTTATAGATCGTGCGATCCAGCCACGCCACAAGCTGCGGCAGCGTCTTGGGCGCGTGCGATTCGTGCAGCAGCATCTGTCGCCGTAACTCCGTGAGGTATTGCACCTCCCCGGCGGTATACGTCATGTCACCGGCCTTGGTCACGTCAACGACACCCACGCGCGACATGCCCGCCGACGGTGTGAACTCCTCGGCGGTAAGCGCGGCGGAGCGGTCGGCCAGTTTCCACGGCGCGTTGTGGTGTTGATCCTCGAACAAGGCAAGCTGTGCGCCCACCTTGACGCACAGCATAGGAACGGAGAACTTCCGGCCCAGCGACGCCGGATCGGTCGGCTGGTTCCAACTGCGCTGGAAAATCTTGCGGACCGCGACCTTTGCCTCTTCGGTGGTGAACGCCGCTTCAAGAGCCGTCCGCTCCTCCACCGGCATCATGGCGCCCGCGTATGTCAGCGTGCCCGCCCCCGCGTCAAACGTCACCTTTGCGGCCAACTCGGGGGACAGCGTCTTGATGGCGGGCTTCTCGTCCACCTTCTCGGTGAACTCCTTGGCAAACAGACCGCCTCCGCCCCTCTCGAACGGAATCTCCGCCTGCCTTTCGACGGCTTGTTTGGCCTCAAACTTCGAGAAGCCCATCGTGTCAACCAGCGTGTCCGTCAGGTTCTTGGCCGTCGTCTCAAAGTCCTCGCTCGTCACGAAGGCGTACGCCTGATTCAGGTCCGGGCACTTCTTCAACTCAGCCCGAGGCATGCGCAGGATGCGCCCGAGCGTCTGCTCCACCGCCGTCTTACTTGAGAGGTTGCTCGCGCTGCACAGCACATAGGCAAACGGGCAATCCCACCCCTCCCGCAGCTTCTGCACCGTCAGCACGTAGCGAATCTTGGAAGTCTCTTCGAGGATGTCGTCGGGCAGCGGTCCATCCTCGCCAGTCGCGCGGGCGATGTGGTCCTCGGGGATGCCGAAGTCCTCGATTAGCGTTTTGCGCAGCACATCCACCGTCACCGGCTCGCCGTGGGCGCTCTTGGCCTGTGCCTGCACCAGCACGATGGGCCGGATGTACTCGCCGGTGGCCTTGCGCTCCGCGTCGGCGTGTTTCTCCAGTTCGTCGCGTTTGGCGACCGCCGCCTGCACCGCTTCCTTCCATTGCGGCCGCGCCACCAGCCGGATCGGCAGTTTGATCATGTCGGCGTCTTTGAGGCGGCTGGCCGTGACGCTGTACAGGACGTTGGACGGGCTCTTGTCCTGATCGGGCGTCGCCGTGAACTCGACAATGGCCGACGGGTCGAGCCGCTGGAGGAAGTCAAAGGTCAACTCGCTCCGCGCGTTGTGGGCCTCGTCCATGATGACCACGGGCCGACGCAATCGGAGCACATGGGCCAACGAATACACCGCCACATCCGGCACTTCGGCCAGGGTCTTCTGCAACTCCGCGAACGGGGCATCGAAGTGGTGCTGCAAGGCCCCGGCCTGTTCGTAGACCTTGCGGTTGTCGGTGTCCTCCACGCGCAGAGACTGGATCGTGGAGACAATCACGGTCGTGGAGCCGTCAAGCGTCCCGCGCGTGACGTAGAGCGCTTCCTGAATGTCCAGGATCGTCACCGGCCCCGCCGCCGCTTGTTCGAGCGCCAGCCGGTACGGGTGGTCCTTCTTGCGCAGGGCCTTGATCGTCTGGTCCACGATCTGCCCGGTGGGCGCAAGCCAGAGCACCACGCACTGCTCGGTGCCGAGCAAGTCCCGCCGCACCACGCCGGTGGCGCACGCGCCGATGATGGTCTTGCCCCCGCCAGTTGGCACGCGGAGGCAGACATAGGGCAACTGCCCGCTCTTGGCCCACCCCGGCACCGCGCGGTACTTGACCGGCAGGTCGGGCATGGTGTTGAAGGCGTTGGCCGCGCCCATCGTGGCCGTTTTTTTGAGGTAGTCCGACAGCCGGGTCAGGCAGTCCTGCTGGTAGGGTTTGAGTGCGAACGTCGCCATGCCGTCTCCATCGTCGGCGGACCATGTTGGTGATGTCAACAACATGGTCCGCGCGCGCTAATCCTTGGTCGGCCCCTTGCCCTTGCGTTTTGGCTTGCCCTTGTCGCCCTCGTCTGTTTTTCCCGGCGCTTGCTTCCCCAGTCGCTTGGCCTCGTCCACCATCTTGTCAAAGTCGCTCGTGGGCTCCGCCGCCTCACGCTCCAGCCGGGCGCGATCAAACTTCTCGAACTCGCGCTTCGCGTGCTCCTCGGCCATCGCCGCCGACACCTTCCCCGCATGGCGGAGAATGTTCCGCTCGTTGAACGTCAGGAACGCGTCGAGTTTCTTGATCCAGTCGGCCATGTGCATAGGCGATTGCCGGGCCGCCTGATCCTCCGCGTAGTCGAGGTACATGGTCACGATCCGGTTGAGCGCGGCGATCTCCTTCTCGCTTAGGTAGTTCTTGGCGGTCCCCACGTCGGCCCTTCGCACCGGCCCCTTCGGGGCGTTCTTCCACGTCGTCAGGCCCATGTTGGGCTTGGCGGCATCCGCCCGCGCCACCACCGTCTCCGCCGCCGTCCGCCCGGTGATCGCCCAGTGGAGTTTGTTCTGCACCGTGGCGTAGAACTCCTGCGTCAGCGCGGCGTGGGCGTCGTAGTCGATGCTCGTCGCGTAGATGTCGGTGATCTTTTGGTAGAACCGCCGCTCGCTGGCCCGGATGTCCCGGATACGGGCGAGCAGCTCGTCGAAGTAGTCGGCCCCGAACGACCGCGCTTCCTTCAGCCGCGTGTCGTCGAGGGCAAAGCCCTTGGTGAGGTACTCGGCCAGCGTCGCCGTGGCCCACTGGCGGAACTGCGTGCCCCGGGCCGACCGCACCCGATACCCCACGGCGATAATCATGTCCAAGGAATAATGCTTGGTCGCGTAGGACTTGCCGTCGGCGGCAGTTGTCAAGTATTCCTTGACAACTGAATTCTCGGGCAGTTCCCCGTCGTCCAGCACGTTCTGGACGTGGAGCGAGACATTCTGCTTGGTGGACTGGAACAACTCGGCCATCTGGGCCTGGGTCAGCCAGACCGTCTTGCCCTCCAGACGCACCGACAGCCGGGATTGACCATCGGCGGCTTCGTAGAGAACAAAGCCGGGGGTGCCGGAGTTGGAGGGGGGTTTCTCTTGGCTCATCTACTTCACCTTCACCTCATACGGAATCTGCTTGAAGCTCACGCCCTCGCGGGCTGGCATCCTCTTCCGGCCCCAACGGGGCCGCGGCGTGTAGCCACGGGTGGAGCGGGCGCTCCGCCCGCGGAACCCGTGGAGAGCGGTCGAAGAATGTTCCTCGCCCCCGAGGGGCGAAGGGATCGGCTCGCAAGCGGGGGACACTCCTCCGCCCCGCCGGGGCGGGGAAATCAACGTGCCCTTCTCCACGGGTTGCGCCCGCGAAGCGCGGGCTTCACCCGTGGCTACAGCCCTGCGCCCCGCTGGGGCGAAGAGAAGGCACGCCGGAGCGTAAAGGATGCCCGAGTGCGTCGGCATGGGTTGGGGGTGCGTGTCGGTCGTCATCTACTTCACCTTCACCTCATACGGAATCTGCCGGAACGTCACGCCCTCTCTCTTCAAGCGGGCCGCGCCCAACCGGCACGCCTCGCCGAAGACGACCCGGGGTCCGTCGTGCGGTGGCAACTCCGCCAGCACATCCCCCGTCAGCACGTTGCCGCCGCCCGGGCGCTTGTCGCCGAGGATGCCGTTGAAGAGGAGGTAGTACGCCGTCCCCTTGCACGCGCCGATGAAGGGGGTTTTCTTCCCGTTGGCCGTCTTGGGGATCGGCTCGCCCGTCTCGGTGAAGAAGACGTGGGCGGCGAGGTCGGCAAAGCGGACATCCGGGCGGATGTGGCCGAACTCGTCGAAGAGCGTGGGGCCGAGCGTGACGTAGCGGAAGCCCCCGCCCAAGCCTTCCACCTTGGGTTTCTTGGTATCGCCGTCGGGGTGGAAACCCTCGATCGCCTTGGTCAGTCGCTGCGCGGTAATGGTCTCGGCGATGGCCCTGTCGATTTCGACGAGGATGCAGCGGCGGGTGCCGCCGTCGGCCTTGTTCATCGCCATGACCGCGTGCCCTGTGGTCCCGCTGCCCGCGAAGGAGTCCATGACTATCGAATCCGAGGAAGTGGCCATGTCAACGAATCGCTGAAGCACGATCTCGTCTTTGGGATACTCGAACTCACCAGTGTCCAGCATCCGACCCAATCTCTCAGACCCGGAGCGGGTTGGTTGGTAGAAAACGCTTTGAGGCGTCACCCTGTCGGTTTCGTGAAGGTACGTGCGGAGCATTATGCTTGTCTCGCTGATGAAGGAGACGCGTCCCTCATCCACACGTCTGTTGAAGTCGGCCTGATCGAAGGCCCAACCGCGGTTCGGGCGTAGCGGGATGACCGCGCCCGTGCGAGGATTGATCAACTGAATGCGTCTGCCACCCGGGGCGGTGGGATCGTCTTCTTTGTATGCACCCCTCGCGTCGATGTACCGGAATCTTCGGAGGCCAAATGAAGGCGTGGCCTTCATTGCCCTAAACCAGCCCGCCAGATCCGCTGATGCGGCGTCAAAGTCTTCGCCGTGAACCGACTTCAGTCTTGCCACTTCGCGCAGCACGGGCTCAACGCCTTCCTTCGCGGCGGCCCACTCGCGTGGCAACACTTCTCTCCTCTTTGCATACGCCAAGACGTATTCGTGATTCACGCCGATCTGCCGAGCGTCGTTCTTGAACGCACCCTCCCAGATCATCTCCGCGACAAAGTTGGGTCTCCCAAATACTTCATCCAAGAGAAGTCTCAGGAATGCAACCTCGTTGTCGTCGATCGACACAAAGATCGCCCCGTCCTCCGTCAGGAACTCCCGCAGCAGCGCCAGCCGCGGGTACATCATGCAGAGCCACTTGTCGTGCCGCGAGAGGTCCTCGGCCTCCTTGCCCACGGCTTTTCCTAACCACGCCCGCATCTCCGGGCTGTTCACGTTGTCGTTGTAGACCCACCCCTCGTTGCCCGTGTTGTACGGCGGGTCGATGTAGATGCACTTGACCTTGCCGCCGTAGTAGGGCAGCAGCGCCTTGAGCGCTTCGAGGTTGTCCCCCTGCACCAAGAGGTTGCCCGACCCCACTCCACCGTCCTCGCCCACGCTCAACTTGGCATCACCCTTGAGCAGGCGATAGGGCACCCCCCGGTGATGGTTGACCACGGCCTCCTTGCCTATCCAGTTCAGACTCGCCATAGGCGGGGAGAATACCACCTAAGTTTGCCGTTGTGGAGGCGGAGGGGGTGTCGTTTGCCAAGCCGCCCTCATTCGGAGCAGACGCGCGGAGGTCCGCTGCCCACAAGCCCTCATCCGCCGCGGACATTCGTTGGTGTGCGGCGGATGATCGAGCATCCGCCGCGCATGAGGGCACGCATGGAGCAAGCATCGCCATGGCCGGGGCAGACGAGGCCTCATCTGCTGCAAATCGGTGTGGTTTGCAGCAAGTGAGGCCCTGTTGGCAGCGCGCGAGGGCACCTCTGCGGTCGGCAAGCCCCGGTGCAGCGCGGACCAAGCCATATCCGGAGCAAACCAGACCTCATTCAGAACCAACGGGGCCTCGTTCAGAGCAAACCGGCCCTCGTTCAGACCCAACCGGCCCTCATTCACACCCAACGCGGCCACGTTTGCTCTGCCCGGTTCGGGTTTGCGAATCTCCGTGGCGTGCGGCGGCGCGGCTTCATCGCCACTGCGGGCGAGTGCGGGCCGGTTTTCTCGGGCGCGGGGCTGATCGGGAGCGAAATCTGTTTGGGGAGGAAGGGAGGGGGGGAGGGGGAAGGCAAGAGGCATCAAGGCAGCGAGGCATCGGGGGGAGACGATTTTGCTCGATGCTTGGATGCCTTCCTGCCTCGATGCCATCTTCCTCACGGCGGCGTAATCATCGTCCCCAACCCCCCCGCCGCCCCGCCCATCACGCGGCGGATATTCCCCTTCTGCTTGAAGTCGAAGACCAGTACGGGGATCTTGTTTTCCTGGCACATCGCCAGCGCGGTCATGTCCATCACGGCGAGGTTCTTGGCGAGGGATTCGGCGAAGGTGAGGGTGTCGTAGCGGGTGGCGCTCGGGTCCTTCTTTGGGTCGGCGGTGTACACGCCGTCTACTTTCGTGGCCTTCATCAGCAGTTCGCACTCCAGCTCGGTGGCTCGCAGCGCGGCGCAGGTGTCGGTGGTGCAGAAGGGGTTGCCGGTGCCGGCGACGAGGATGACGATCCGCTTCTTTTCCATGTGGCGGATGGCGCGGCCGCGGATGAAGGGCTCGGCGACGGCGCGGACGTCGATGGCGGTCATGACGCGGGAATCGACGCCGATGTGCAGGAGGGCTTCCTTGAGCGCCAGCCCGTTCATCATGGTGGCGAGCATGCCCATGTAGTCGGCGGTGGCCTGATGGATGTGGGCCTGCTTGGCGAACTTCGCGCCGCGCACGAAGTTGCCGCCGCCGACGACCACCGCGAGCTGCACCCCACCGTCGGTCTGGTAGGCATCTTTCACTTCCTGCGCGATCAGGCCGAGCTCTTCGGCGTCAATGCCCATCGAGCCGGTTTTGCAGAACGCCTCGCCGGAGAGTTTGAGCAGCACCCGCTTGTACGGCGATGCGCCGGACCGGTCGGACACGGCGGCGGGAGCGGTCGCGGGCTTGGGTTCTTGCATGGTTTGCATGGGAGGGGAATGTCGGATGTGGGATGGCGGATGTCGGATGTGGGAAGGAGCAAAAGCAGGGTATCGGAAATGAATCGTGGGCGGAAGTTCGCAAGCGGGCGGAAAGTGGAAAGCGAAGGGCTTGATTGGCCGATGGAAGTGGTGCCAGAGGATACGTGTGCCGGGGAATGCGGGAGAACCGAGGGGTGCATGGGTGCGAACAGATGGGGGGTGGGAGGGAGTGGGCAGTGGGGAATGGGGAGTGGGGGGTAGGGGGTGGGGGGAAAAGGCATACGGCGGGGCAACGCGCAGGGGGGATCGGCGGTACACGTATGTGCGGGGAGTGCGTGCTTAGAATGTTTCGGAGGGCCGAGTGAGCCAGATGCGACCGATTGCAGCGATGGCGAGTGGCGGGGCCGGTGGTGGGGGCGAGGCGGGCGCGGTGGTTGCGCCGATGGGCGCGACGGTGATCCAGTTCGCGCCGCCGCTCCCGCTGGGGGAACGCATCATCCGGTGGATCATCAGCGTCTCCTCGGTGGGGCTGGTGCTCTCGATGCTGATCCATGTGCTGATTATTCTGTCGGCCGCGCTGGTGACCGTCGGCGTGGCGGGCATGGGCTCGCGCGGCTCGGGTGGTGGTGACTTCACGATGACGGCGACCAGCGAGGCGGAGCTGACTGGGATCATGGATTCCGCGCCTGTGGATGCGCTCGCGCCCAGCGTGATGGACAAGGAAGTTCCTGAGTTGCCCAGCGCGGGCGTGGCCGAGGGTTCCGGCGGCATGGATTCGCCGGGTGCTGGCGCGGGGCTGGGCCCGATCGAGAGCGGCCTGGGCGGCGCGGGCGGCGGGGACATTGGTGATGGAAAGGGATTGGGCGCGGGCGGCTCTGGCAACGGTGGGGCGAGCTTCTTCGGCGTCGAGGCCAAGGGCTCACGCTTCCTATATATCTGCGACATCTCAGGATCAATGGACTGGGATGAGCACGGCATGGCCAATGGCAAGCGACTGCGCACGCTGAAGGTAGAGCTGACGACCTCCATTCAAGCATTGCTGGAGCACATGCAGTTTTATGTGTTCTTCTTCAGCTCCGGGCCCGTGCCCATCAATCCGGACAACACCAAGTGGATCATCGCCAAAGACACCGGCAAGCGCTGGGCCGCGGATCGCATCGGCAACCTGCACGCCTTCGGCGGCACCGAGCCGTGGGGCGCGTTCGAGCTGGCGTTCCAGATGAAGCCCGCGCCGGATGCGATCTACTTTATGACCGATGGTGAGTTTGACCCTTCCGTGGCGCTGCGAATCCAAGCCGTAAATGTGGGCAGCCGGAAGATTCCCATTCATTGCATTACACTGGTGGAGAAGTCCGGCGAGGAAGTCATGCGCAAGATCGCGACCGATTCCGGCGGGACGTACATCCATGTGCCCGGAACCAAGTGAGGCCCGCTCCCCGATGCGATGGACCGCTTTTTCCCGCTCCGCCCGCCGCGCATGTGCAGGCCCGGCTGTCGTGCGGATGCTGTGGATGGTGGCGGCCGGTGCGACAGCCGTTGCAAGCACCGCGAGCATGGTGAACGCACAGGTCTCTCTGCGCGGCCAGCAAGACCCGATCGCCGGAGATGTGACAAAGGTTGGACCGGAAGGAATCACGCTCACGATCGGCGGCGTGCCGAAAATCGTCGGCTGGGATCGCGTGCGTGAGGTCCACGGCGAGCAGGGCGCTGCGGCCACGAAACAGATTGAAGCCGTCGCCGATCTCTGGCGGGCCAGAATGCGGCTGGAACGCGGCGATTTTACAGCGGCCGAGCCGATGCTCGATGCGCTTGCGGCAAAGGAACGCGGCGTCTTCGGGCCGACGGCGGCGGTGGTGTTTGAGGGGCAGTTGCGTTGTCGGCTCAAACGCGGCGCGACCCTGCCAGCGGTTTGGGCGTGGCTGGATTGGGTGCAGGCACGCGCCGGAGCGATTGGCGCTGGAAGTGATACATCGCTGGGCTGGATCGGCGGTCGCTTCGATGCTCCCGCGGTGGTTGAACCGCGCACCGGGCTGATTCTGGGCACGCCGCCGATCTTTCTGCACGATGCCGCGCTGGACGCGGCCGTGGCGAGCGATGAGTGGAGTCGCTTCAGCAGCGCGGACACAACCACGGCGGAACTCGCGATGCTGTATCGCGCCGCCGCGCGTTTCGAGGCGGAACTGCCGCCGGAGCTCGGCCCGGTGACAAGCAACAACGAGGGCGTGCGGCTGGTGGCGGACATCGTGCAGGCCCGTGTCGGCAACGATCAGCAGCGCCAGACAGCGCGGGCGAATCTGAAGAGCCGCTTGGAGCAGCGCGATATTGACCCGTGGACGGAGTGCTGGTGTCGAATGGGGATGGGGCGATCACTGCTGCGCGAGCCGGACTCGGACATGATGCGGCAGGGAATCATTCAACTGCTGCATGTGCCCTCGCGTTTCGCGCGGGGCTCGTCGTATGCCGCGCCGATCGCGCTGGCCGAGGCGGCGATCATGCTGCACGAACTGGGAGACGATCAGGGCGCGGCCGCGCTCAAGGCGGAACTCATGGATCGCTACCTCCGCTCAAACGCGGCGGGCTGGGCCCGTCTGCGTGAGATCAAGCCGATCCCTGATTCACGCAAGCAAAACGCGCCCAAGGAAACGCCAGCCGCTGCGAGCAAAGATGCAAGCGGGAAACCGCCCGAAGGGAATGGGGGCTGAACCTGAGCGAGCCGCGTCAAAAGTTCGGATTGGATACGGGCATTGCGCTCGCCGCGTTGCTGCTCGCGATGTTCTTCGCGCCCTCTGTTGCGAAGGCGCAGGAAGCGGACGATGAGCCGGTGGCGGTGCCGGAGCAGGCGGTGGAGTCGTATCTGGAGCGGCTGGGCCTGAAGCGGCTGCTCGCCGATCTGCTGGAGAAGCGGCTCGCGGCCACACCGAAAGATGTGCGCGTGCAGCCCGCGGAACGATTGAGCCGCATATATGTCGATCTGCTCGGTGCGGCCCAGACATCCTCCGAGCGACAGTTGTGGGAAGAGAAAGCCCGCGCTCTGCTGGTGCAAGTGCCGGACGCGGACTCGTTTGATCTGCGACTGAGCTTGGGCAAGGCCGTGTATGTCCGAGCGGAGGAGATCGCCGAGCGGCAGCGACTTCGCATGGCCACGCCTGAGGAACTCGCGGAGGCCGAGAAGGTCTTCCGCGGCCTGGTGACGCAGTTCGGTGATATCGCCGCCAAGGCGCACCGGCGCGTGGACACATTGGAGAAGGTGGAGCAGACGGGCGAAGCGACGGACAAAGCCCTCGCGGATTTGTCCGACGCCCGCCGCCAGCGCTCGCTGGCGTTCTACTTCGCGGGCTGGTCGCACTACTACCTCGCCACGATCACCAAAGCGGATCAGCCCGCTGTCGATGCCGCGCGATGTTTCGGTTGGCTGCTCAACTCCGGCAGCGGGCGGCCTGCCACGCCGGATCGAGTTCAGGGCGCGATGTTCCAGTATGAGCACGTCGCGCGGGCCGCGGTCGGATGTGCGATGTGCGCTTCGCTGCGCGGCAACGACACCGAGGCCCTGCGCTGGCTCGATGCCGTCTCGGAATCCGAGCAAACGCCCGAAGCCGTCAGAGTGCAGCTCGCGCCGCGCCGTGTGGCCGTGCTCGGCGCGGCCAAGCGTTGGGGCGATCTCGAACTCTTTATCCGCCGTACGCGAAAAGCCGACCGCAACGGCGGCGGCCCGGAGCTCACGCCGCTCTCAACGCCACTGGCGCGTTTGCTTGCGGTCATCACATTGGAGGCGGACAAGCGCAACGCCGGGCCGCAGATCGAGGCACTGGCGAAGATCGCCTTGGGCGATCTGGTCGCGCGCAAAGAGGTCGGGCAGGTGCTCGATCTGGTTGCGAAGTTCGGCACCGCGCCGATCGGCGAGAACGGATTCATCGTCTTTTACGTGCGTGCTCTTGGCGCATACGACCAAGCCCGCAAGTTGCACGAGCAAAAGGTCACGCCCGCTGAGGACCCAACGACAGAACCGGCGATCGCAAATCAATACAAGTCTGCCGCGTCGATGTTCGAGGCGGCGGACCGCCAGCCCGATGCCGAGCAGTTTGCTTCCGACCGTGTTCGCGCCGTCACCATGCAGGGGCGATCGCTCTTCTTCGCAGGAGACCTGACCGGCGCGGCGGACGCCTTTACGGCGGCGTGGAAACTCGTCGGCAAGGGCGTGGCGGGCGAAGAACCGCTCTGGCTGGGCGTGCTCGCGCTCGAAAAGGCCGCGAAGGAACCGACGGCTCCGGACATCGTGAAGACGCGGCTGAACCAGACCATCACGCTCTTTCTGCAGAACTATCCGGAATCCGAGAAGGCCCCGCGGCTGACGCTCATGCAGGTCTCGCTCGGCGCGCTCGGCGATGATGAGGCGCTCAAGGTGCTCTCCGCGGTCGCGAAGGATTCGCCGGTGTATGAAGCGGCGCGACGTCAGGTGGCCCGCATTCTGTACACCCGTTTTCGCGCGGCGCGCGGCGCGGAGAAAGACTTTGCCGCGACCCGCTTCGTCGCGGTGGCCGAAGAAGTGCTCACCGCGGACCGCAAGATTGCTCTGGAAAATAAGATCGAGGATGCCCGCCCTGCGGTTGAACGCGTTGTTGTGCGATCGCGGCAGTTGCTCGATGCGCTGCTCAGCGTCTCCTCGCCGGATATCGCCCGCGCAGATTCGGTGCTGAAGATTCTCTCCGGCGTTGCATCCTTCAACAACTTCGACCTTAAGCCGCACATGGCGGAGCTCACGTTCCGCGAACTGCAGATCGCGGCGACCAAGAACGACTCGGACCAGGTGGAATCCGCGGGCTCTCGGTTGCTTTCCACTACCGACACCGGCGGCCAGTTTCACGCCGCGGGCGAGCGGCTGGTCTACCGCCATTTCGTCACCCGCTACAAGCCCGGCGCGGAGGACACCGAGGCGCAGACACGTCTCGCGCAGCTGGTGGTAAAGTACGGCGTGAAGGTCATCGACCGCATCGGCGCGGACTCGCAGCAGATCAAGGATGCCGGTGGTCTGGGCGTGTATTCCACCGTCGCCGTCGCCGCGCTCGAAGTCGCGTCGCGCACCGGTGAGACGCAGATGCGCGACCTTGCCATCAAACTTGATCGCACGATCCTGAGCGTGCAGCCCAGGACGGAGGTCTCGCTTCGCCGCCTCGCGCTCGCCAGCGAGCAAGCCGGGGACTTTGCCGGAGCGGCCGCGAACTGGAACACGATTCTCCAAGCGGTACCCGCCGCCACGGAGGCGTGGTTTGAGGCGAAGTATCAGACGATGCGGCTGCTCTCGAAGCTCGACATCGATAAAGCACGAGCCGCGATGCGCGAGCATCTGATTCTGTATCCCGGCGGCGGTCCCGATCCGTGGGGCGCGAAGATCGGTGAACTGGACGGAACGATGGGCCAGGGCACGCTGCCCGCGTCGGTACCCGCACCGGCGGCTGCGCCGCCTGCCGCGCCGAGTGCGGGAAGTGGGGGGGCAAGCCCATGACGCGCACGCAGCGTGCATCTCCACTTCCAAGATTTCTGGATGTCTCCGGCAACGCGGATGCGCTGGACCTGCTCGGTCTTCAGCCCGTGGAATGCACGAGTTCCCGCGTGGAGGCCGCGCTGCAGCGGCAACTCGATCGCGTCGGCGCACACCCCGAGGCGGATACGCCCGAAGCCGACGAGGTGCGGCTGGCGTTGCACGCGGCCGGGGCACAGTTGCTGGATTTCGAGGTTCGTCGAACGACCATCGAGCGGCACGGGACCGCGGCGGCGATCAGTTTGCGCATCGACGATGCGAGTCAGAGCAATGTCGAATCCCGCTCGTCAATCGAGCATGAGCCGGCTCGACAACCGCCATCGGATGACGTTCTGAAACGTGCTCGTTCCGCGTCGTCCTATGACCGCGATGTTTCCGTCGAGCGCGATCCGAACGCTGCCGTGAAGCGATTGCTGCTCATCGGCGGTGTCGCGGGTTTTCTTCTGGTCGGCGGCGTGGTCGCGCTGATCCTCCTGACACCCGGATCGAGTTCGTCACCGTCAACGACACCCGGAAACGTGTCAACCGCTGCAACTGGCACGGCGACAGCTTCCTCAACATATTCAAGCAATGGTCCGGGCGCTCCGCCCACTCCCGCACCTGCCACGTCCAGCACGCAGGGGTCCGGCGCATGGGAAGAAACCGCCAAGCCCGCTGCCGCTTCCAAACCGGCCGCGTCGCGCACCGAGTTTGCCGACGCCGGGCTGATCATCCGCGATCTTCGTGGCGCGGCCGCGCGGGCCAAGAGCGATCCCGCTCCCGGCCTCGCCGCGTTCAGCAAGGCAGTCGCCGTGCTCGCGGATTGGTGGCCGCGATTTGATGTGGGCCAGCGCCGCGCCGCGGACGACGCCGTGCTGGAGTTCCTGTTTGTCCTGAGCGGCAAACCGGAGTTCGAGGCCGCACTCGCGGAACTCTCTCGCCGCGCCAAGCTTCCGCCGGTTGAGCATGGTCAACTCTCCGCGGATGCCGTCTGGCCCGGCGCATGGGCCGTTGGCACGCTCACGCGACTCTCCGCCGAGCGCGGCCTGCCGCGCCCGCTGGCCGCCGGAGTGGCGCAAGCGCTCAACGACTCGCTGGGTGCGGGACGGAGCGTCGGGATACTCAGCTTTGAGGGCGGAGCCCAGTCCTCGCTTCGTCGCATGCCGCTGCGGCTTGTTGCGCCGCGCAGTCCGGCGCAAACAACATCCGATCCGAACGCGCCCAGAGCAAGCGCGGAGGCCATGAAGCGGTGGGCGGATGCGATCGCCGCGGTTTCTGGTGAAGCGGACGAACAAGAGCGATTGCTGGTAGACGGTCTGGAGCAGATACTGCTCAACGGCACGGAGCCAGACGCGGATCAGGCGGCGTTTGAGGCCGTCGAGATTCTCGCGACTCGCATCAAGTGGCGTGCCGCCGGTGCCGCTCGGGATCGCCTGCTCGAATGGTTCAACGACCCGCGCATCTCCAGCGCGGACCTTCGCGTGCTCACCGGCGTGCTCGCCGGTAAGTCCAGCGCGGAGGGTATCGACGCGACCATGCAGCTCTCGGTCACGGCCACGCCCGATGATCGCTCCCAGTTGCGAGCGCAGTACGCCCGCGTCTGGGGACTTGTGAAGACCGAGCAGCGCGACAAGGCCTTCGACCAGTGGCGCACCATCGCGCGCGGCGGCTACTTCGCACCCGCGTCCAACGATGAACTCGGCGAGGTGGCTCGTGTCGTCGTCGCGGTTCGCATCAATCAGGCCGCGCGGCGCATCTGGCTTGGTGATCCTACCAGCGCGACTCGGATTCTGGATGATGTTGAACGCATCCCCGCCACCATTCGTGACATCGGTTCCGGCGCGGGCACGCCGCTCATCATTCTCCCGCAGCCGACCGCAACACCTCCGCCCGTACCGCGCGGCGGCAAGCTCGCCAATCAATCCGCGCCAGCGCAGGCCACTCCCGGCGAGGGACCGTGGGGTGAGCAATATCTGAAGGCAGAACGCAACATTCCGGTGCGCATGCAGCGGCTCGTCGAGGCCGAAGCGCTCCAACCGCCGCTCACGCGATTGGATGCGTCGGTGCTCGCCGAGGCCGCGTGCTTCGGGTCGCCCGGCCAGGTGCGACTCGCCGCGCAGCGCGTCGTGATGAAGTTCGGCGACGATCCGGCGATCGTGCAGGCGATGCTCGACGAGTTGCCGGTTGCTCCCAAGGTGCAGAGCGTCGCGGACACGATGGCTCGTGTGTCCAAGACGGCGCTTCCCAAAGTGGGCGACCCGGATTGGGAACTTGCCACGCGCCGCGCGCTCGTGGATCGCCTGCTCGGTCTGCTCGCCGGGCAGGGGCCGCAGGCGGGTATCGATCAGGCGAGCTCGATGATCGCCGAGTCGTATCTCTCGATGTCCGGCGCGGATTCCGGTCCGCCCGAGGAGAACGCCGCGGAGCGGTGCGTGCGCGGCGCGGGGCAGCTCTACAAACTCTGGCGCATGGAAGCGGAGCGTTTACCCCCGCCGGACCAGGCGCCCGCCTCGCTGGATCAGATCGAACGCCGCCGCCGCAGCCGCCAGCAGATTGCATCAGGCCCGGTGCAGGCGTTCGCTGGGGAAGAGGTGAGCATCGCCGAGATGTTCGCGTACATCGTCTGCGCGGAGCGTCCGGCGCAGGCGAGCCGTGCCTTGGCAATCATCGCCGACATGACCAAGCTGCGCCGCGAAGCCCCGCACATCTTCGCGCAGATGACCGTGACGGAGCAGGCGATCGCGCGCCTCTGGTTGCTGCGTTTCGGGGAGGTTTCGCAATGAGCATCCTCCGCTTGATCGTGTTCATGTGTGGCGTGCTGCTCGCGTCTGTTGCGCTCGCGCAGGACAGCGGGCCGGGAAACCGCCTCGGCACCGGGAGCAACCGCGCCGCCGGCGTTGTTCGACGCTTGGAGTCGCTTTCGCCATCATCGCCGCGTGAGTATTTCCTGCTCGGCGAAGAGATCGCCTCCGAAGCTCCCGACGATGTGGATCGCCGGCTCGCGCGTCAGTTGTATGTGCTCGCGTACGAGATCGACAAACGCTCGCAAGTTCCCGATCCACGGCTCGGAGGCAGCGTCTGCCTCGCGCTCGCGGCGATCGCCGAGAGCGACGACGAGAAGCGCTGGCTCACCGCGCTCGCCGAAACGCTCGCCCCCGAGGGCACGCCGGACATGCGCCGCATCAAATCCACGACGGCTTCCCGAGATCCCGCGGCCTTCGACCTGGCAACCATGCTCAGTTTCGTCCGCGTCGGCGAGGGCCGGCGTGCCGAGAAAAGTCTCGAGAAACCCGGCGTCAGCGAACTCCTGGAGAAATGCGACAAGCTGCTGCTTCCCGGTGTCGGCGGCGCAGCACAGGTTCGCCGTCGCATTGACGAGTGGCCCAACTGTCCGCAGTGCCGCGGCCATCGCTCCGTGAAAGATGCCACCGGCGTGCATCTCTGCCCGACGTGCAAGGGCACGCCTGGCCCCACGCTCTCGCCGGGCGAACTCGTCGGGCACATCCGCACCGAGTCCATCCTGCTCAGCGGGCAGCAGCGCTCGTGGGCCGGTCAGCTCATCGCGGACGCCGGCGCGACTTTGCGCGAACTGAATCCTTCGGAGCTCCCCGCGACGTTCGGCGTGAGTGCCTCCCGCCCGCTCTGGCGAGGCGGCGCGTGGGTTGGCGATCCGAGCGCACCCTCTCCACCACCAAACGACAAGAAGGACACGAACGCTGCGCCGGCCGCGGATGCGACAACGGGTCAGCCGATCGCACCCGGCAAGCGAGCGGGCTGAATCCGCTGCGTACACTCGGCTCCCGCGCAACGCCGCGCGCCCACGCATTCCACGATCCGAGGCCCACATGTCCGAGCAGCCCGCGACCCATCCCGCCGCCGCAGTTCCCGCACCGATCGCTCCGGCGGCACTCCCCGTCGCCTCCGCCCCCGCCGCGGCACCGCAGTCCAGCACCAAGCCCGAGATCACCTTCGACGAGTTCGCCAAGGTCGATCTCCGCGTCGCCCGCATTCTGGTCGCCGAAAATCACCCGAGCGCGGACCGTCTCTTTCGGTTGCAACTCGACGACGGCTCCGGCACGCCGCGACAGATCTGCGCCGGCATCAAGGGTTATTACACGCCCGAGCAGCTCGTCGGCCGCCTCATCATCATCGTGGCGAACCTTGCCCCCCGCAAAATCCGCGGTGAGGAATCCCGCGGCATGTTGCTCGCCGCCAGCGACATCCCCAAGGACGCCGCCGCGGCCGCAACGACCGAGCGCAAGGTGATCGTGCTGCGTCCGGACGCGGACATCGCGCCCGGCTCGATCGTTTCCTGATCCAGCCGCTTGAACCTATTGCTTCTGCTGCGGCTCAGACGGCTTGCCGTCGTTGCCATGCCGGTCGTTGCGCCCATTCTCACCACCGACTCGCTCGCGCCGCCGGTGTTCGCGCTCGATCAGGTCAAGCACGTTCTTGTTCACCACCTCAGCCGCGGCGGCGGGCCGCTTCTGGATTTCCCTGGTGATCTCCGCCGCGCGATCGGCGGATTTGTCAAAATCACGTTGCATGATCTGTGTGCGAATGTTGTATTGAGCGAGCAGCGAGCCCCGGAGCAGCTCCACTTTCTGCTGCCGCAGCGCCGTGTCCGGGCGAGGCGATTTATCGATATCGGCGATCGTGCGTGCGAGCGCGCCCGCCTCGAAGCTGTGGCGAATGTCCTGCGCCTTGAGGTCGAACATCTGCTTGTCGCGTTTTCGCAGGTCAATCAGGAATCGCATGCGTTCCAGTGATCGCGTGTACTGCTGGTCGGCCTTCGCCGCGTCGGTCTTTTCCAGTTCGCGCAGCCGGTTGACGGTGTCCTGTCCGGCCGTCGCGGCAAGAACCTCTCGAACCGTTGCCCGCTCTTCCTCGGTGAGGATGTGCGGGCCGTCCGGCGGCTTGTTTCCCGGCCCCATTCCCTTCCCATCACCCTGCGGCATTCCGCCACCCCCGGGCGAACCAAGGCGATTGACATCCTCTCCGCCCTGCTGCCGCCCACCAACCCAGCGCTCGCGATCCTCGCCGCGCACGCCGAAGCGTGGAAGCTCCGGCACCAGCGTGCGAACCTCTTCCCACGTCTTGCCCTGATCGATCAGTTTCAGTGCCTTCTCGATCGCCTCAAGTTCGCGCCTGCGAGATTCGATTCCCTTGACCAGCAGCTCGCGCCCACGCTTGCGGAAGTCCGAATCGCTGGCGGGCGTGTGCTTCTCGCCGGGATGCGTCGCATCCGCTGCCGACGTCTCATCAGTCTTGGGCGTCGGCGTCTGTCCGCGCGACAGCCCGGCGCACGCCACCATCGCGGCGACCGCAACCAATCCCATCCAACGCGCGTGCGGCGCGAAATGTCCTGGCGATGTATTCATCATGACGCGGCCCCTTCAATCAGAAACTTGGTGAGTTCCTCCGGGTCCGACACCGTGCCGGAGGGGCTATCGCTCGAGTCACTTCCGGAGGTGCGGTTGTCGATGACGGCAAAGAGCAGGTCCAGATCGCGCGAAACACGCTGATCCGCGGTGAGTTCAGGTTTGGAGATCTCGGGTGTCACCGCCGACCGCACCATCAGCCCAACACCCGCGACCAGTACCACCGCCGCGGCCAGCCGCAGGTACTGATTCGCCCACCATGCCCGGCGCACCACCCGCATATGCCGATCGTTCGCGCGATCCTCGTGCCCGGTGTGCCGCAGAATCGGCGTCGCGGCCGCCGTCGCAACCGGCGCGGCCTCGCGCAACGTCGCCACGCTTTCCGCAAACACCCGCTCTTCCAGTTGATTCGGTGCCGCGTCCCGATCCGCCGCGCCCAGTTCCGCCACCTGCGCCGCCACCGGCTCAACACCGTGCAGAGCTGCGAGCGTGTGCTGCATGATGCGATCCTCAAAGCCGGACGACGATGCGGCGCGATCCTCTGCGCCGAGCATGTCCAGTTCCGCCGCGAGCGACAAGAGATCCGCATCCATCTGTGGTATGCCCTCGGGATCAGATCCCATCGCGTTCAAGTTGTTCGGAATGTTCGTCATGTGTGGTCCCCTGTGGGAGCGAGCGAAGGATCGCCCGCGGTGATCAGTTCCTTTAGTTTCTTCAAGGCCCGGTGGTGCCGCGCTAGCAGCGTTCCGAGCGGTTCGTTCATCAGTTCGGCCATCTGCTTGAAACTCATTCCGGCATGGTGCCGCAGTTCAACAATCTCGCGATCCGAATCCGACAGTCGTTGCATCGCTCCTCGCAGTAGCCGCACGGATTGGTCTTGCTCGTCATCCGCTGTTCTCGCTACATCCGTGGCCGATTCATCCGCCACCGACGCGAACGCTTCCGGGTCGGTCGGCTCCGCGTGACGCTTGAGCCGGCGCACCTCATCGCGAATCCGATTCATCGCCACTCGGAAGAGCCACGACTCGAAGCGCCCCTGCTCCGTATACGCCCCGGCACCGAGTTTGGAAGCGATCGTGACAAACACCGACTGCGTGACCTCCTCGGCGGCGTCGTGGCCCTGGTCAAACGGACCAGAACTCGACCCGCGCGCTTGCTTCCTGCCACCGCTCCCGCGACGATCCGAACCACCCAGACGCGACCGCGCCAGCGCATACACCCGCCGCGCGTACAGGTCCACGATCGCCCGCCATGCCTGCTCATCCCCGTTACCGGCCTCCGTCAGCAGACGGGGCAGGTCGGAGTGGGGAGCCGGGTGGTCGGGAGAACCGCCGAGATCGAGCGTTCGTCCGTGAGCGTCTTGCAAATGCACCTCTTGACCAAAGCCGAACGAGCAAGTGTCCCCGAGATTGCACGATCCCGCAGGTTCCCATGCTCATCCCGGTGGATTTGGAGGGACTGGTGGTATCGGCGCAAGCAAAGGAAGTCCGATGAGGTTATCGTGACCGGCCAAGGACGGCTGGATTGAAAGTTGGGTTGTCGGCGGGCCTGATGATGGATGCAGTTGGCCCCTTTCGCATGGATGCGCACGGGATGATTCTCCGGTACATGGCGTTGCTCTCGGCCGTGCTCGCAATCGCGTTTGCGGGTGGCTGCGCATCCGCCGGCGGGTATGGCGATCCGTATCCCCCCGAGCCGCGCCGCGAGTATCGCGGCATGTGGGTCGCCACCGTCGCAAACATCGACTGGCCTTCCAAGCCCGGCCTCGCGCCCGTGCAACTGCGCGCCGAGATGACACGCATCCTCGACACCGCCACGCGCCTCAACCTCAACGCCATCTTCCTGCAGGTCCGTCCCTCGTGCGACGCGATCTATCCCTCCGAGCTTGAACCGTGGACGGAATATCTCACTGGTACACAAGGACTCTCTCCCGGTTTTGATCCGCTCGCCGAGTGGATCACCTCCGCCCACGTCCGCGGCATCGAACTGCACGCCTGGTTCAATCCCTTCCGCGCCCGCCAGACCACCGCGAAGAGTGCGTGCTGTTCCACACATGTGAGCGTCGCGCACCCCGAACTCGTCAAGCAACTTGAGAAAGAACTCTGGCTCGATCCCGGCGAGCCGGACGCCCGCGAGCATTCGCTGCGCGTGATCCTCGATGTCGTCCGCCGCTACGCCATTGACGGCGTTCACTTTGACGACTATTTCTACCCGTACCCCAAGAAGGATGTCCCCTTCGCGGATAATCCCGCGTACGAGAAATACGCCGCGTCCGGCGGCACGCTCATGGTCCCCGACTGGCGGCGCGACAACATCAACACCTTCGTCCATCGCGTGTACCAAGAGGTCCACCGCGAGAAGCCCTGGGTTCGCGTCGGGATCAGCCCCTTTGGCATCTGGCGCCCCGACCACCCGAAAGGCGTGAAGGGCTTCGACGCATACGAAAGTTTGTACGCGGATTCCCTCCACTGGCTCACCAGCGGCTGGGTGGACTATCTCGCCCCGCAACTGTATTGGAAGATCGACTCTCCCCAGCCGCACGCGCAGCTGCTCGACTGGTGGCTGAGCAACGCGCTCCGCTCGCAGCAACGCCCCATCCTCGTCGGCAACTTCACCAGCAAAGTGGGGGAGAAGCCCGAGGGCCAAAAGGTCTGGGCTCCCGAAGAAGTGCTGAACCAGATCACCATCGCCCGCGAGCGTTCCCGCCACGGCGCGGCCGGAAACATCCACTTCAGCGCGGTCGCCCTCACGCACAACCGCGCCGGCATCGCCGATGCCCTCGCGCATGGCCCCTACGCCGAGCCATCGCTCCCACCGGAAATGAAGTGGCTGGCCCGCGGCTCCCGCCCAAGTGCTCCGCGTTTGGATATCCCCGCCGAATCATCCGAGCAAATCGTGCTGCGATGGTCCGGCTCGGACTCGCCGCAGCCCATGCGCCGCTGGACACTCTGGACGCGCTACGGCGGCCTCTGGTCGATGCGCGTCATGGTCGGAACGCCCGAAGTGGCGGGCGGTCACACCGCGCTGGATCGCCAGACCGCCGCCGGTGAGCTTGACCGCGTTGCAATCGCCGAAGTCGATGTCTACGGCCGCACCGGCTCGCTCACCGTGATCCGGATCGGCGCAACCACACCCGACGCATCGCTGACCGCTACCGTGATCCCATGAGCCGCATCTGCTACATGGTCATCACCACGCTTTCAAACGCAACGGTTGCGGACGAGTATGTGAGTTGGCTGGAAGACGGCCACGTCGATCAAGTCGTCAAAGGAGGCGCGGACTCCGCAATGATCGTGCGATTGGACCCAGATGCCGCGGGTCACCCACGCGTCATGACGCAGTATGTGTTTGCAACGCGGGAAGTGTTCGAACGCTACGTTTCACAGCACGCGCCCGCGCTGCGTGCGGATGGGTTGAAGCGGTTTCCGCCGGAGCGCGGTGTGCGCATGGAGCGATTGATCGGAACCATCGTGTAGCGTCAGGTGACGCTCGCGGGCTCCATCGTTCTTGCCTTGGCAGTCTTCTTCGCACTAATCCCCAGTTGCACCAGCGGCCCGTGCGGCTTCTTCGCCTCTTCTGCCAGCAGCGTCGCCTGCTCCGTGTCCACATACGATGACATCAGCATCGACTTCACTGTTGCGAACAGCCCGCCGAAGGATGAGAACGTGTGGTCAACTGCCGACGGCTCATAGCCGCAGTGCACCATGCACTGCTGGCACGCGGTATTCCCGCTGGCCCGGCCGTACTTCTCCCACTCGGTATCCTCGATCAGTTCCTGGAACGAATCGACGTAGCCATCGTTCAGCAAATAGCAGGGCTTCTGCCAGCCGAAAATGTTATACGTCGGCAGGCCCCACGGCGTGCATTCGTATTCACGCTTGCCCATGAGAAACTCAAGGAACAGCGGCGACTGGTTGAACTTCCACGCGCTCTTGCGGTTTGAGAGCAGCATCTTGAAGAAGCTCCGCGTGTTCTCGCGCTCACGCATGAACGTCTTCTGGTCCGGTGCCTTCGGATACGCGTATCCGGGGCTGACCATGACGCCCTCAACACCGAGCGCCATCATCTCATCGAAGAACGCCCGCACCGAGTTCGGGTCCGCGCCGTCGAATAGCGTCGTGTTCGTCGTCACGCGGAAGCCCATCTCGATCGCGAGCTTGATTCCCTCCAGCGCGGTCTTGAACGTCCCCTCGCGGCAGACGGCAAAGTCGTGGTGCTCTTCCTGCCCGTCCATGTGAACGCTGAACGAGAGGTACTTGCTCGGCTTGAGCATCCCCTCTTCCAGCTTCTGCTTCAGCAGCAGCGCGTTGGTGCAGCAGTAGACGTACTTCTTCTGCGCGACCAAGCCCTCGATGATCTCTTTGATCTGCGGGTGAAGCAGCGGCTCGCCGCCAGGAATCGCCACCACCGGCGCGCCGCACTCCTCCGCCGCCTTCCAGCACTGCTCGGGCGTGAGCTGACGCTTCAGGATGTGCGCCGGATACTGAATCTTGCCGCACCCGGCACACGCTAGATTGCAGCGAAACAGCGGCTCAAGCTGCATCACCAGCGGATACCGCTTGTTGCGCTTGAGTTTCTGGGTCACCACATACGAAGCGACCGTCCACATCTGGCTGATTGGAACCGCCATGCGTCAAGCGTCCTATGGCCTATGGCGGTTGCTCGCCAGGGGCCGGGTTCAAGTCCACGCGGCCAGCGCCGCCCATCTCCGGCCGCACCCCGACCGGAACTGTTCCCGGCGGAAGGCGGCCAATCAAGCCCGGATGCTAGCGATCACCAACGGTTGTTCCAAATGCCCGTCCCATCTTCCAACTCCTTCGCCCCAGAACCACCGGATCGCCGGATTGCCCGTTTCCGGGCAAACACCATCTGAGCATTCGCCGTACACTGGCCGAAACATCTCCTGCGAACCGATCCCTCTCCGCCACACCCACTCACCCACAGCGGCCACATCTGGCCCGTTGTTTTCCCGGACTTGCATTTGAGCACCACAACCGACGAACAGCTCGTCCAGAAGTACCGTGATGGCGACGCCGCGGCGTTCGAGGAGCTCGTCCGCCGCCACCACGACGATCTGATCCGATTCCTGATCCGTCTGGCCGGTAACCGTGCCGTGGCCGAGGACGCATTCCAGGAAACCTTTCTCCAGGTTCACCTTTCAGCCGACACGTTCGATACTTCTCGGAGGTTCAAGCCGTGGCTTTTTACGATCGCGGCGAACAAGGCCCGGGACGCCCTGCGTAGAAGTGCGCGACGCAAGACCCTGGACCTTTCCGCACCGATCAGTGGTGGGGGAGGCCGTGGGGGAAGTGGCGGCTCTGATTCCGGAGCCCGCACCTTCGTGGACCTGATGGAGATCGATGTCCCCTCGCCCGATCAGAATCTGATGGACTCGCAGCGCAACGAGCTGGTGCAGCGGGCGGTGGATGAACTTCCTTGGAGCTTGCGAGAGATTCTGCTTCTGGCCTACTTCCAACGCATGAGTTACAACCAGATCGCCGACTCGCTGGAGATCCCACTCGGCACCGTCAAGTCCCGCCTGCACTCCGCCGTCGCGGCGTTCTCGAAAAAGTTTCAACAGCTCGGCCGCGAGCAATCACCCGACTCTGACCCCGCAACCGACGCATGAACACACACCCATTCAACGACGCTCCCGGCCACTCGCACGACTTGTGCGCGCAGGATGCGCAGGCGATGGAGGCACTCGTTGACGCGGGGTTTGATTGTTCCCAAGTCCACGCCGACCTTCGTGCTCGCGCCGAGCGATGCGCCATCATGCTCGGCCTGCTCGATTGTGGCCAGACTCCCATCTGCGACCAATCACTCATCGACGCAACGCTCGTGCGCGTCGCCTGGGCTCGCCGCTCCGAGGATGTCCATGATCTTTCGCCGCGCGATGAGGATGCGCTCGAAGCGCTCGTCGCCGCCGGCTTCGATCCCGCCAAGTGCCCCGCCAGCGTTCGCGCCCGCGCCAGCACGCACGCGGCGCTGCTCTCGAAACTCAATGTCTCCGTCTCCGCCGCCGATCGCGATGTGCTCGTCTCTCGCACCCTCGCAAGCGTGCAGTCCAACATTGATTCTGGCCAGAAGCGTTTCGCGATGACTCCCATCGAGGGCCGCGGGCGCATCAACTTCCGCTGGAGCGACCTGATCTCCGTCGCCGCACTCTTGCTCATCGCCTCCGCCGTGATCGCCCCGATGGTCGGCGCGGTTCGCGGCATGTCGCAACAGGCCGGTTGCCAGGCCGGCCTCGCCAACGCCTTCCGTGGCTTCTCCTCGTACGCCAACGATTACAAGGAATCGCTCCCGCTCGCGTCCGAATCCCGCGCCGGCTCGCGGTGGTGGAACATCGGCCGCCCGGAGCAGTCCAACTCCGCCAATCTCTTCACGCTCACCAAAGTGAAATACGCCCTCGCTGGCGATCTTGCCTGCCCCGGAAACGCCACCGCCCACCGCGGCCAGCCCGCCGCGGACGCCGTCGATTGGTCCAACTCCGACGCCATCTCGTACAGCTACCGCAACATGTTCACCCCCGACCGCGTGAACATGTCCCGCGCGGATGCCCCGTTCGTCGTTGTCGCCGATCGCTCCCCCGTCATCGTCCGCGCCATGCGAAACGAGTGGATCAACCCGCTCGCCAACTCCGACAACCACTCCGGCCGCGGCCAGAACGTCATGTTCAGCGACGGCATCATCCGCTGGATGCCCACCCCGGTGCTCGCCGATGGCGACAACATCTGGCTCCCCCGCACGCTGGAAGAGATCGTTTCCAAGCTCCAGAACCCGACGCGGGCCGAGCCACTCTTGGGCAACGAGGTCCCGACCGGCAAGTCGGACGTCTTCCTCTCCCCATGAACCGCCGCCAGCCCGCGAAACCCGTCTCGTTCGGCTGGCATTTGGCATTTTCCCATCAGCCGCTTGGCGATCATCTGTTTCCCGCCTACCCTCTCGACCCGGCTCCGGGCCTTGCCTGCGCCCGCCCGGACTTCGACTCGCCCCGAGTGTCGATGGAATCGCACCCAAGCAGGCGAGGTATTGGTCGAATGAAGAAGAACAAGAGCCACAAGTCCAGCTTGAAGCGGATCCGGATTACCGCGACCGGCTTGGTGCGCCACAACCGTGCCTTCGGCAAGCACTTGCGTTCCCACAAGAGCAGCAAGCGCCTCCGCCGCCTCCGTACCGACAAGATGATGTCCAACCCCGAAGCGAAACGCCTCGAGAAGTTGCTCTTCCGTCGTCTGCGTGGCCGCGACCAGACCCGCGCCGCCCTTCGCAAGAGCCCCACCCCCGCGCAGCGCAAGGCCACCCAGGCCGCCGGTCGCGCGGCCCGCGTGAAGGCCGGGCTGAAATACGGCGTCAAGAAGGCGTAGTGCCACAGGGCACATTGCACATGGCCAACTGGCGCATGAGGCACATGAGGCACCGTTGCCAGATACCAGTTTCTGAATCTGAATGTGCTCTGTGGCCATGTGCCATGCAGCAATGTCTCGATGGTCCAAGTCCACACCTAGTCCGCCGGGCCACAAGCGAGCCCACTTGAACAAGCTCGCCCCGTTCGGACGCACGACGGAGTTTCCGCAATGCCCAGAGTCAAAAAAGGCGCCGCACGCACCCAGGCCCGTAAGCGCATCCTTCGCAAGGCCCGCGGCTACTACGGCTCCGGCCACAAGAGCAAGTACAAGGCCGAGTACGCGATCATCCGCGCCGGCGTCTATCAGTTCCGCGATCGTCGCCGCCTGAAGCGCAACATGCGCCGCCTCTGGATCACCCGTCTCACCGCCGCCTGTCGCATGCGGAACTGCCGCTACAGCCAGTTCATCAGCGGCCTCAAGCAGGTCGGCATCCTGCTCAACCGCAAGATGCTCAGCGAGATCGCCATCAGCGACCCCAAGGTGTTCGACCAGATCTGCGACCAGGCGGTGAGCAAGTCGCTCGCGTCCAAGACCGGTGTCGCCCAGGTTCACGCCGCGCCTCGTGCCAACAAGCCGGTTGCTTCGGGCGTGAAGCACTAACCGTATTGCACTGAATATCCTTGTATTGGGTACCGCCACGCTCCGCGTGGCGTTTTCTTTGGGAGATGACTATGTTCGGCGGCTGGTGGGCTTCGGGCGCGTACGAAGCGGGCGGGATCGCCTTCGTTCTCGCATGGATTTTCTGGATGGTGATCTCGATCATGTTCCACGAACTCGCGCACGGCTGGGCGGCCATTGGCCGGGGCGATCAGACACCCATCCACACCGGCCACATGACCTTCAACCCGATCGTTCACATGGGCCTGCAGAGTCTGGCGATGCTGGCGCTGCTCGGCATCGCGTGGGGCGCGATGCCGGTTGATCCGACCCGGATGAAGGGCAAGCACGCGGACGCATGGGTCTCCTTCGCGGGGCCGCTGATGAACTTTTTCATCGCCGCAACTTGTATCGTGGCGGGTGGAATCGCGCTCGCGACCATGAGCCGAGATGATATCGTTGCCTTGAAACCCAACGTGCATGATGCACTTCAAGGCGGAGCAATGCTTGCTCCGAAGATCGCCTTCTTTCTCGGAGTGGGTGCGATGCTGAACATTGCCCTGGGGCTCTTCAACTTGCTTCCGCTCCCGCCGCTGGACGGCTCCCGCATCCTCGCGAGTTTCTCGCCCACGTTCCGCAACTTCACAATGTCCGATGGTGGTCGCATCGCTTCGATGATTGCGTTCGTTCTTGCCTTCTTCTTTGCCAGCCGCGTCATCGTTCCGATCGGGACGATCCTCACGATGCTCGGCATGATCGTCATCGCGGGCGTTCTCAAACTCATCGGCGTCGGCCCGTGAATCGAGCGGTTCGCCCCGCTACTCTTGGCCCGTGAAATACGCAGTCATCATCGCCGACGGAGGGGCCGACTTTCCCATCGCCGAACTTGGCGGCAAAACGCCGTTCGAGGCCGCGCACACGCCGCACACCGATGCGCTGGCCAAGACCGGTCGCGTCGGTCGCGCGCACACCACGCCGCCCGGTTTCACCGCCGGCTCGGATGTCTGTTCCATGTGCCTGCTCGGCTACGACCCGCGCCAGTACCACACAGGGCGCGCCCCGCTGGAGGCCGCTGCCCTCGGGCTCAAGCTCGCGCCCAAGGACTGGATCTTCCGCGTCAACTTGGTCACCGTCGGTGATGATGGCACGCCCGATGCCGGGCTGATGCTCGACCACTCCGCTGGTGCTATTTCCAACGCCGAGGCCCGCCCGATCGCCGAAGGCCTCTTCGAGCACTGGAAGCTCCACGAACCCGCGCTCATGGCCGACATGCGGCTCACACCCGGCGTGAGCTACCGCAACATTCTCGTCGATTCCTCCTGCAATCGCGGCGGCACCCGCGACTACTCGCTCGTCGCCACCTGCCCGCCCCACGAGATTCCCCGCCAGCCCTGGCTCGACCACGCCCCCGCCGCCAAACCCGGCTCTGGAGAGCCGGGCCACCATGCCGCGGGTGTCATGTTCCGCTTGATGGAACTCGCCCGCGTGTATCTCCCCTCGCACCCGATCAACGCGGCCCGCATCGCAGCGGGCAAGCGACCCGCGAATGCCTGCTGGATCTGGGGCCAGGGGCTCCGTCCGAACATCCCGCTCTTCAAGGACCGCTACGGCCTGCGCGGCGCAATGACCACCGCCGTCGATCTGCTCGCGGGCATCGCCGAACTCATCGGTTGGGAGCGGCTCGATGTTCCCGGCGCGACGAGCTATCACGACAACGACTACGCGGGGCAAGGCCGGGCCACGGTGCGTGCGCTCGATGAGTTCGATATCGTCTGCTGCCACGTCGAGTCTCCCGATGAGGCGAGCCATCAGGGCGACTGGAAGACCAAGGTCGCCGCGATCGAGGCGATCGACAAACACATTATGGGCCCGGTTGCGGCCAAACTCGCGACCTTCGGCGATGCCGAGCGCGATTCCGGCGCGCAGGGTTGGCGGCTGCTCTACCTGCCCGACCACTTCACGCTGGTCTCCACCCGCAAGCACGACAACACGCCCGTTCCATTCATGATGTCCGGCGCGTGGATTCGTTCCGCCATGCAGCGCACCTATGGCGAAACCAGCGCGGCCCAGAGCGACCTCTGCGTCGATCCCGGCGATCAACTCATGGAATACTTCCTCCGCGGCGGTCGCGTCCGCTGATTTCGTGGCATGGGCTTTCCAGCCCATGCTCTTTGGTGGCACGGTTCTCCAGAGCCGTGCTCGGGCCGGCGCGGCCCGAATGCCTTTGGTTTTCATACTCCCATGTCCGACCACCCCGACTCCAACCCCACTCCCACCCCGCCCAACCCCGGCGAAACCATCCCTCTCGAACCCGTCGCGCCAGCCCCTATCCCCAAGTCCACCCCGCGCCCCAGCGTTCTGAAATCCGCCGAAGATGTCTGCCCCAACTGCGGCACAAAACTCGCCCCCGATGCCATCGTCTGTATGGCCTGCGGCTTTGATATGAAGTCCAACCAGGTGCTGCGCCCGGAGATGGGCGTCGATGTCATTGAGCCGCCGACCGTCAAGCCCCCATTCGTCAAACCCGGCCTCAAGCCCGCCATGCTCGCGATCGCCGGAGCTGTGGCGCTCGTCGCCGCCATGATCGCCGCGGGTGTGAATGCAACTCCGCATGGCTCGATGGGCGCATCCGCGGTCTTCGCGCTACTCGTTCTGTACAAGGCAATCCTGCACACCGGCACCGGACTGGCAGGTCTTTGGGCCGCCGCCAAGTTCGTGGATCACCGGCTGAACCACGTCGATCTCGCCGCGGCACGCATGTTCGTCGCCGTCGCGGCCTTCCTGCTCATCTGGTCGTTGCGGCTGCCCATCAGCATCGAGTTCCTCGAGCACACGCTCCGCATCCTGGCTGCCATCGCCTGCTACTGGCTTGTTCTGTTCGCCCTCTTCAGACGCTCCCGGATGGAAACCACGCTGATCGTGCTCTTCCATGTTGGTGCTGTGATGTTCGTGGAAATCGGGTTCTCGATCAATGCCGGTCTGCAAGCCGCTGTTTCGGCAAAGCCGGGGTGATCTGCCGATAGGGAGATCGTGATCGCCCCGACGCCAGCACATCCGGTTGTTCCAATCGCCTGTGAACCACGCAGAAGCACACTTGATATGGCCGCGCTCAGGGCCCACGGCATCGGCCGCGGCGATTTCGCGGCCATCGTCTTCTCCGGCGCTACCGCCCTGCTCGGCGAAGCGCCCGGCTACGGCACCTGGCTCGCCTCCCGCAAGTTCGTACTTTCCGATCCGCGCCTTGCGGCCAGCGAAGACCTCGCCCGTGATCCGCACTCCGCGCTCCCACTCTGGCCCGCCGATCGCGTGCGCCCCACGCTGGGTGTCTGCTTCGTTTTCACCGATGACGGCCACCCCGCCGTGGACACCCTCCGCGCCCGCGGCGGCATTGAGTTCGAGCATTTCGTGGTTCTTCCGCGGCTCACGCTTTCCGCGCTCTCGCGCCGCCGCTTTGATGGATTTCTGAGTCAAGTAAAGGATCGACCCATCGCAGTGCTCGGATACGGCGATCAGGGAACACGCCTCGTCCGAACGCTGCTGGATCGCGGTGTTCCAAGCGAGCAATTGACCATCGTTGATGATCGTCCGAAGCGGCAGATCGCAGCGGCGGACGCTGGACTCCGCGCGAGTTCGCTCTCTGATTGCAAACTTGACGCCTGCGCCGTCGTTTCCAGTCCGCTCTCGCGCCCCGCCGTGTTTGCAGCTGTGATCGAAGAGGCAATCCGCTCCGCTCGCCCCGTGCTCGACAACTCACTCCCCTGGGACGGCCATCCCGAGTTCATCACCAGCGGCGAAGTTTCTCGCACTGGGTGCTCGATGCGAACGACATCGCTCAAGAAATCACACCTGCACGCGGCGGACAACGGCCTGGACCTCCCGCTCATGCTCGCACAACAGGGCGATTTGAGCATCGGCGGTCGCGCTGTCCCGATGTTGCAGTCCGGCCTGCGTCAGACGCTTCCCGCCACCGACCGCCACGCTTCGATCAACCTCTCTCGCCCGCTGGCAACCCATCCCCTCGCCCATCGAATCACGGCGATCCGCCACACCTTTGTGCATCTGGAAGGTCAATCGAATCATCAGGACGCCGCGTTCTTGATCTTCGCCGCCCGCGCGTTCCTGCGCGGCTCCTTCCCCGAAGCCGTCGCCGCGCTGCTCCCCGCCGACCATCGCGGCGCATTCGGTACTACTCCCTTCGAGCGCACCGTCACACGCACCACAACCGGTCGCTCGCTCGGCTCGCCGTACATGACCCACTGCGAGCAGGCCGCGCTCGGCGTGCTGGCGCGACACGGCTGCGGTTGCGGCGCAGATGCCGCCCCGATCATCGAGATCGGCTCCGCCATTGGCGGCAGCACCCTGCTCATGGCCGCCGCCACCGAGGGCGATGCTCCCGCCGCTGGCCCGATCATCTTCTCGGTCGATCCTGACATTGCCACCCGCCCCGCCATGCGTGCCGTCTTTGAGCACTCCGGCCACGCCCCTCGCCTCCGACAAATCGTGAACACTTCCGACGCCGCAATGTCCGAACTCGCCCATCTCGCCGGTCAGGTTGGTTTCATCTTCATCGACGGCCTGCACACCCGCGACTGTTCCGCGTCCGACTTCGCCCTGTACGCCCCGCTCCTCCGCCCCGGCGGCCTGATCGGCTTCCACGACTGCGACATCCGCCACTCAGGAGTCTTCGCAACCGTGAGCGAAATCGTCGCCCGCGACGCCGGATTCACACTTCGCCTGCTCGTGGACAGCATCGCCGTCTTCGAGCGTACCTCGGACTGAAACGAACGCCCGGACGCGAGAACCCCTATCATTCCCAATGGGAATCCGCGTTCTCGTCGATCGTCATCGCATCGCCGCCCGCATCGAGCAGATGGGGCATCAGATCACCACCGACATCGAGCAGTCGATGGCCGCGGCCCACGCCCGCACCTGCGATCCGATCAGCGAGCAGCGGCTTGTCCTCGTGCCCATCCTCACCGGGTCCATGATCTTCATGGCAGATCTCATCCGTCACATCCCGGTGAAGATGAGCATCCGCCCCGTCACCATCAAGAGCTATCACGGCACCACGACCACCACGCAGGGCGCGACGATCGCGGGCGATGTGCCCACCGACCTCGAAGGTGCGCACGTGCTGGTCGTCGATGACATTCTTGATTCTGGTCGCACGCTCGGATTGATCCGGCGCCTCTTCGCCGCGCAGCGTCCCGCGTCGCTGCGTATCGCCGTGCTGCTGCGAAAAGACGAATCCAGCGGCCGCCGCCAAGAGCATGTCGAGGTCGAATACGCCGGGTTCGAGATCGGCGATGAGTTCGTTATCGGTTACGGCCTGGATTTCGACGGCTACTACCGCAACCTCCCCGACATCGGCGTTCTCGAACAATGAGCACCGCTGAGCCAGAATCCGTCCCGCGCTCTCCAGCCGACGCGGACATCGTGGAGCTGGATATCCACCCCGCCGGGCGTTCCGTCCTGCTCATCGCGGGCGGCTGGCTCTGGATCGCGCTGCTGCTGTGGGCTGCGTGCTGGTGGGCGTTTTTCAACGACTGTTGGATTGACGCACGCGGCCTGCTCCTGCTCGGTCCGATCGGTTTTCTCCTCATTGTTCTCGCCATCGCAGCCATTATCCGCAACGCCCGCCACTACCAACTCTCCCGTCACCGCGTCCGCTCCGCGTGGGGCGTCTTCTCCCGCGTCGCCGTGGAAGCACGCTTGGAAGACATCCGCAACATCGCCGTCGTCCGCACACTCTCGCAACGCATCCTCGGCCTCGGCACGCTCGAACTCATTACCGCGGGGCTTGGCTCATCGGTCATCTGGTCGCACATCGCCCGTCCGGCAGACCTCGCGGAGCAGGTTCGGCGCGCGATTGATGGCTCACGATCCAAGCCCACCGCCGCAGTCGCCCCCTTCGCCCGACCGATACACGCTCCAGTGTTTCCTACCCAAAGCAATCCCGCTCAGCCCGTCACCCGCGGGCTCCCGGTCATCGGCCTCGCTGGCGGCATCGGCGCGGGAAAGAGCACCGTGGCGAGCGCCTTCGCGCGGCTCGGATGTTTCGTGATCGACTCGGATGCCCGCGCCAAGGCCGCGCTGGATCGGCCCGAAGTCCGCTCGCGACTCGTGCAGTGGTGGGGGGAGCCAATCCTCGCAACCGACGGTCGCGTGGATCGCTCCAAGATCGCCGCCATCATCTTCGCCGATTCTGAACAGCGCAGGCGGCTGGAGCAACTCGTTCACCCGATCGTGCGCGAGGATCGTGCCGCCATGATCCGCGAAGCCCTCGCCGCCGGTGCCCGTGCCGTTATCGTCGATGCCCCGCTGCTCTTCGAGGCGGGCGTGGATGCCGAATGCGACACGGTGGTCTTCGTGGATGCCCCGCGCCAGCAGCGCCAAGAGCGCGTCCGCCAGACCCGCCAGTGGGATGAGCAGGAACTTGCCCGGCGCGAGGGCTCGCAGATGCCAGTTGAAGAGAAGCGTCGCCGCTCCGGTTTCGTTGTGGAAAACTCCGGCAAACTGGGCGGTATTGATGCTCAGGTGGCGGGAATTCTGTCGGCTATCGAAGCTGGCTCCTGAATCTTGCGTATCGACATTTGACTTGCGTGCATTCGCCCCAGGAATGTGCTATACTCGTTCCGTAAGGGGTACGGGGTGAGCCGCCTATCCAAGGGCAGCGGGAGCCGTCGGGTCAGCCAGTTCAGTGGCCCGTGGGTGTTTTTTCTCAAAGGCCGAATCGGCCCAGCACGTTCTGAAATCCAGCCGGTTCGGTCTCAGCCGGCTTCATGCCAGATCGCTCTGAGCGTTGATTCTGCATCGTGTTTGTTGCGTTGTTCGGTGGTGTCGCGCTCGGCGAGGGAAGCGTCCGGCGACGAAGCCCCGAAACACTGTCCACGCATGTGCGATCCCCTTTCGGCGGATCGTCCTTCCTTTCCCTATAGAAGAGTTTGCCACGTGAAAGTGCAGAAGCGGAGCCGCATGGCCAAGCAGACCAACGTCGCTGAAGAGCGTTCGGAGCCCAAGTCCGGTGCCTCCAAGTCGCGATCTCGCGCCAAGCCCGAAGCCCCGGCCTCTGCGCCGGTCGCTCCGCCGCCCGCGCCCCCGGTTGCGAGGCCCGAACCGCGCCCCGAATCTCGTCCCGAGCCGCGCCCGGACTATCGCCCAGATGCTCGCCCGGATGCTCGCCCGGATCACCGCCCCGATGGCCGTCCTGACAATCGACCCGACCACCGGCCCGACAATCGCCCCGATCGTTTCAACAACCAAGGCACCGGCCACCAAGGCGGCGGCCAGAGCGGGCCTGCTCCCCAAAGCGGCGGCCCGCAAGTAGGCGGCTCTCAGGGTGGCCCCGGCCCCGGACATCAAGGTGGCCAAGGTGGTCAGGGTGGCGGCCAGCAGTTCCAAGATCGAGGTGAAAGAGGGGGTGAAAGAGGTGGCGGCAGCGGCGGCGATCGTGGTGATCGCGGCCAGCGAGACCACGGCGGCAACGCCGGCACCGGAAGTGGTGGGGGTGGTGGCGGCAGCGGCGGCTTCCCCCAGCAACAGTTCCAAGGCGGCCATCGCGACAGCCGCGACGGCGGCGGGTTTGGAAACGACAGCTTCGGTCGTCGTCGCAAGAAGAAGCGTCGTCGCGGCGGCGGTGGCTTCGACGGCCCCGGCGGCGCTGGCCCGAGTGGCGGCGGTGGTGGGGGTAGTAGTAGTGGTGGCGGCGGCCAGTGGCAGCGCCCGCTGGACTTCCAGCTCCCCAGCGATGAGGAACTCGAACGCGAGGCAGCGGAGATCGAAAGGATCGCCGCGAAGATCGATCCCGCCACGCTCAAGAATCAACTCTCCATCGCGCAGCTGCAGCGGATGGATATCGAGAAACTCCACAAAGTCGCCGGCGAGAGCGGCTTGGAGGATTTCCACCAGATCCCCAAGCAGGAACTGATCTTCAAGATTCTCAAGGCCCGCGCCGCCAAGCAGGGGCTGATGGTCGGCGAGGGCACGCTGGAGATCATGCCCGACAAGTTCGGCTTCCTGCGCTCCGCGGAGCAGTCCTATCTCTCCGGTCCGGACGACATCTACATCTCCCCGACGCAGATTCGCCGCTACGGCCTGAAGAAGGGCATGATCGTTCGCGGCTTCATCCGCCCGCCCAAGGAGAACGAGCGGTATTTCGCGCTGCTCCGCGTGGACGAGGTGAACGGCCACCCACCGAGCTACATCCACAAGATCAGCAACTTCGAGGACCTCACGCCGCTGCACCCTGAGGAACGCTTCATTCTTGAGACCGAGCCGGGCGAGATCGAGTGCCGCATTATCGATCTGGTCGCGCCGCTGGGCAAGGGCCAGCGCGCCCTGATCGTCGCTCCGCCGCGCACCGGCAAGACGGTGCTGCTGCAGAAGATCGCCAAGGCGATCGCCAAGAACAATCCCGATGTCAAGATCATCGTGCTGCTGGTGGACGAGCGTCCCGAGGAAGTGACCGACTTCCGCCGCAACTCCGCGCCCGGTGTGGAAGTCGTCGCCAGCACATTCGATGAACAGGCCTCGCGCCACGTTCAGGTGGCCGAGATGGTCATCGAGAAGGCCAAGCGCATGGTCGAGTTCGGCGATGATGTGGTCATCCTGCTGGACTCCATCACACGGCTGGCCCGCGCCCACAACTCCGAGATGCCCCACTCCGGGCGCATCATGTCCGGCGGTATCGACGCTGGCGCGCTGCAGCGTCCCAAGAAGTTCTTTGGCGCGGCCCGCGCCATCGAAGGCGGCGGCTCGCTCACCATCATCGGCACCGCCCTCACCGACACCGGCTCCAAGATGGATGAGGTCATCTTCGAGGAGTTCAAGGGCACCGGCAACAGCGAGCTTCACCTGGACCGCAAGCTGATGGACAAACGCATCTATCCCTGCATCGACGTCGCCGCCTCCGGCACCCGCCGCGAGGAACTGCTCATGGACCGCAAAGAGCTCGAACTGGTCTACCGCCTACGCAAGGTGCTGGCGGACATGAACGTGGTCGAGGCAATGGAGCTGATGAAGAGCCGCCTCACCAAGGTCAAGACCAACGCCGAGTTCCTCATGAGCATGGGTATGGGAAGCTGAGACCTAGCTGCGCTGACGTGGTATCCTGATCCCGGCCACGAGCCGAACTTTTCGGCCCCCGTCGCGTCTGGAGTCTCTGTGTCCATTGCCTCGTTTACATGGATTAGAACCCTCATGCTCCTTCTCGCAGGAGTATGGTCGTGGATCTTGGTCTGCGTGGTCCCAAACCTGATCCTCCGCGAACACCCTTATGCAGGTGACGTATCTTCCCGATGGACAAAGGAGAAATGTGCCTTATCCGTGGCGGCAGGCATCTTCCTGTTATTGATCGCCGCGCGCCGATGTTTCCCCCTCGCAAGCCCTCGTCTCAAACTGGCTTGTGAACTCACCCCCTGGATTGGGTTGGGTGGGTTTATCCTCGGTGGGTTGGTCTAGGGTCGGTTTATAGAGTCCCCGAAGCAGGTTTGATCCGGAGGTTTGGTCTGATGCAGATGAGCCCAGGCGTCCGAACTAGCGGCAACCCCACACGCCCTGTCCGCCCGCTCGCGGTCCTTGCCGCCATCGTCGGCAGTGCGGTCGGGATCAGCACTGTCTGGGCCGAGCCGGACCCGGTTGAGGGGCAGCAACGCGCCGAGATGCTCGCGGCCCACGCCGTGGCCCGAGTCGCGCTGATGGACCTGAAGATCGTCGGTAATCCATCGCAGCGTGACTATCGCATCGCTGAGGAACTGCTCGCCATCGCGTCCGCGCTCCAGCCCAACGACCAGACGATTCTGCGACTGTACATGGAAGCGGCCGCGGGCGCGGACGACGGCCAGGCGTTGCGCGACATCTCCCGCCGTCTTGTGAAACTCGATCCGGACGACACCGTCTCGCTGCTCCGCGTGGTGAGCGCGAAGATTTCCGACTTGCAGACCGCCGAGCAGCGGCTCGCTGCGTATGACCGATTTGTTAAGGGCGAGGGCTCGGAGTCCTTCGACGCCTCAGTGCGCAGCCGCCTCGCGCTTGACGGCGCACTGCTGGCCCGCGAGCAGGGCGACATGCTCGGCTTTGTCGATCGGCTTTCCACATCCATCGAGCTGGACCCGACCAATCGAGACGCCGCGACACTTGCGCTCACGTTCTACTCCGCGCACCCGGACGACTCCAAGCCCTCGGGCCGACTAGACCTGATGTTCCAGGTGCTCTGGACGGATCCGTTCGATCCCACGATCTATTCCGCAATTGTCTCCGAACTGCTGAGCAGGGGCGCGTACAAAGGCGCGCTCCGGTTCGCGAAGTTGCAGCGCACCATCTATAGCGTGCAGGTGCATCCGGTTCCGGACTCGGATGAGAACGCTTTCGACATGGCCGAGTGGTCGATGCTCGGCCCGGACGCGGTGATCCGCCGGCTCAGTGATGGGCTCGAGAAGCAGCGCCAGTACGCGATGGAGATGCGCAAACGGGCCCAGGAAAAGGCCGTCGCGCTCGACGCCTTTCCAACCCCAGAGAGCGTCCGACTCTCCGCCTCGCGCGAGCGATCACGCATCGTCTGCGCCGCGGCCATTCTCGACCGCGAGCGGGCCTCGATCTTCTTGGCCGACCTTGCATCCACCGTCGGAATGCTCTCTAGCGACGCGGACGACCCGGTCCGTCGTCCCGAAGGGTGGTCCGAGGAACAGGCCACCGCCTATGCCGGGGAAGCAAGCATCGATCTCTGCTGGCTCCGTCTGCTCACCGGCCTGCAACTCGACGAGGCCTCCAAGTCCCTCGCCGCGCTGCACGAGTCCAAGCAGTTGGACCCCTCCGTGCTGGCACGCTTCGACGCCTGGCTGGAACTTCGCACTGGTGACAAGGCCCGCGCCGAGCAGGCGCTCGGAGCCCTTGCGCCCACCGACCCGCTCGCCGCCATCGGCCACGCGCTGGCCGCGGAACTGCGCGGCGACCCGAACACCGCGATCGTCCGCAACGCGGCAATCGCCCGCGACCACGTCGGCGATGTCGCGGGCGCGTTCGCCGCTACGCGCTACACCGTGCTCACTGGCGAGCGACTCCGGCCCTCCGACACAGCCAAGGCATTGGAGGCCGATGCCTTTGGCGTGCCTACTTGGCTGGACTCGATGGTGGAGAATCCCCGGCGCGTCATGTCTCTGGAGGTCAAAGCGCTCCGCGCCGACGTCAGCCCGCTGGAGCGCACGCCCGTTCGCGTCACGCTGCGCAACACCTCGCAGATCGCGCTCCCCATGGGCCCCGACAAGCCCCTGTGCACGCGACTCCTGTTCGCCCCACTTGTTGACATTGGTGCCGACATACTTCCCACCGCCGACCTTGTCTGGGTTGCGAACATGGATCGTCGGCTCAGGTTGCTACCCAATGAGTCCGTGGACATTCTCGTCTGGCCGGACCTCGGCCCGCTTTCCTTCGAGATGGAATGGTGGATCCCCCGCCCCGCAAAGATTCGCTGGCGTGTGTTGCAGGGCTTCGAGCTCTCGCCGCAGCGCATGTATGACGCCGCGCCGCAGATGCTTACCGCCGATGTGGAGCCGCTCATGCGTCGGCTCCCGCCGCGCGCGGATGCGCCGTTTGACTCCTTGCAATCCACCTTGCAAACCGGTGGCCCACGCGAGATCGCGGATGTGCTGCTCTCCCTCAAAATTCAGTTGGTTGCGACGAGCAAGGGCGTGACTAATTTTCCACTTACGCCCGAACGTATCGATCAGCTCTTCGAGGTCATCTCTCGTCGCGCCGCGTCCGGCTCGCTGCAACGCTCAACAAAGATGCTCGTGATGTGCCTCTCCCCCAACCAGAAACTCATCGCGCAGACACTGCGTCTGGACCAGGTCATCGCTCAGGAAACGGATGAGGATGTGCTCGCGGTCGCCCTTGTATTGCGAGCCACCGGGCCGACCGACCCGCTCTTCACCACTCCCGCCGTGCTTCGTTCCACACGTCTGACCGCGCTCGCCCAGCTCGTGAAAGATCGCATGGAGGCGGGCGTAACGTCGGTCGGTACCGCCGGGTGGAACCCCCGCGAACTCGTCAGCACCGCGCCGCAGAAGCCCGCGCCGGCGCAGCCGGTCGCCAGCCCTCCCCCCGCTTCCGGTCCCGATGGCGGAGCGAATCCAGCGCCGCCCGAACGACCCTCCCGCGCCATCGTTCCCACCGTCGTACCCGATCCCAATCCCGTTCCGATCGTTCACTGAATGCCCGCGACGATTCCCAGCGGCGCTGCGTCCGCCAACGGCCCTTCGCCGGCGGCAACTCCCGCGCGTCGGCTCCGCGTCGTCGGCTTCGTGCTCGGCCTGTTGCTACTCGCGGCGGCCGCGTATGTGCTCGTGCTGCAGCGCGATGATCTGGCCCGCTGCTGGCAGGCCGCGCGACATGCCCCGGCGTGGATCGTGCTCGCCACGCTGCTGCTCCCGCTGCTGAACTGGCTGCTCACCTCGCTCATCTTCTGGACTCTGACACGCCGCTTCGGCTCCGTCGGCTACCGCGAAATGTCCATGCTCATCGGCAGCGCATGGCTGCTCAACATGCTCCCCTTCAAGCCCGGGCTGATGGGGCGTATCGCATATCACAAGGCCATCAGCGGCATCCCCGTCGCCACGTCGATCATGGTCACAATCACCGCCTTGCTCACCGGCGGCGTTGGCATTGTCATCGCGCTCACGGCCCAACTCGCCATCGACGGCTCGCTCCGCGCCGCGGTCCCACTCGCCGTACTCGCGCCGATGGTCGCCACCGTCTTCGCGCTGGCAATCATTCCCGGCGTGGTGTTTGCGTGGATCAACAAACGCAATGGCCACCCCGCGCTCGCGGGCGGACCGGCGGCCGGATTCGCAATCATCGTGCGCGTCATCGACACCCACGTCTGGGCACTGCGCTATCTCCTCGCCTTCCGTCTCGTTGGCCTCGACCAGCCCTACGGCGTCTGCGTTCTCGTTGCCGGTGTGAGCCAGATCGCGGGACAGTTCCCGATCCAGTTTGGCCTCCGCGAGTGGTCGGTCGGCGTCTCATCCGCCGCGCTCCGGTCGTCCGCTCCCGGAATCTCCGCCGCGGCCGCCGTCCCCGGCATCACGGTGGACCTCATCTGCCGGGCCGCCGAGATCGTCTGTGCCCTGCCCATCGGGCTGGTCAGCACGCTCTGGGTCTACCGGCATATCCGCCGAAACAGGGCATAATCAAAGCGGCGGCCGCGCCCGGGAAACTTTCTCCCTTTCCCGGGCGTATCAACCTTTGGAGTTCGATCGGGGTTGGTGATCCGATAACAGTGTGGTGCCTGGCAAGTCCCGGGGCATCAGCAATGCTTTCGACGTCGGCGGAGCCGGCGCCCGGGAGGATTCGTCGAGCGCATCGGCTGTCCGGTCGATGCTGACTGGTTGAGATCGCTCCGTAGTTGCTGACCCGGTCCGGTTGTGTCGCGTGCTTGTGAAAGGCCCTCGCGAGATGGTCAACAAGATCGAACAAGACCACCAGCGTTTCCGCCACATCGTGCGCGGCAAGATTCGTCGTGATCTCAAACGCTTCATCTCCCGCGGCGACTTCATCGGCCAGGAGGGCGGGCGTTTCGTCTCTGTTCCCGTCAATGACATCGACATCCCGACTTTCCGCTACGGAGACAACTCCGGCGGCGTCGGCATGGGCGAGGGCAACGAGGGCGACCAGCCCGGCAAGGGCCAGCCCGGCGATAAACCCGGTAAGCATGTGCTGGAAGTGGACGTCTCACTGGAAGAACTCGCCGACATCCTCGGCGAGGAGCTGCAACTGCCGCGCATCGAGCCCAAGGGCGAGCACAAGATCACTACCATCCGCGACAAATACTCCGGTGTGCGCCCCACCGGCCCCGCGAGCTTGCGCCACTTCAAGCGTTCGTATCGCGAAGCCCTGAAGCGTCAGATCGCGCTCGGCTCGTATGACCCGGAAAATCCCGTTGTCATCCCCATTCGCCGTGACATGCGATATCGCTCGTGGACTGAGGTCAAGAAGCCGCAGTCCAACGCGCTGATCGTCTACATGATGGATGTTTCCGGTTCGATGGGCGATGAGCAGAAGGAACTCGTGCGCCTTGAAGCGTTCTGGATCGACACCTGGCTCCGCCGCAACTATGAGGGCATCGAGAGCCGGTACATCGTTCATGATGTCACGGCGCAAGAGGTCGATCGCCGCACCTTCTTCAGCATCCGCGAAGACGGCGGCACGCGAATCAGTTCCGCCTATCAGAAGTGCCTGGAGATCCTCGACGCGCACTACGACCCGGGCGACTGGAACACCTATCTCTTCCATTTTTCCGATGGCGACAACTCCTCTGAGAGCGACAACCGCATCGCCACGCAAATCGTTGAAAAATCACTCCTCCCCCGCGCCAACATGTTCGGCTACTGCCAGGTCGCCAGCCCCTATGGCTCGGGCAGCTTCATCAATGTGCTCCGCGAAAGCTTCGGCGGCACCGCCGCGGCCACCGGCAACGGTGCGGAGAAGGTCGTCACCAGCCGTGTGAACGGGCGGGATGACATCTTCGAGTCTCTCCGCACCTTCTTCAAGGCGGGCAAATAGCTACGATTCGCACGCGTACTATCCTGCGGTTGCAACGTGAGTATCCCGCCGTGCTGCTCTTCCCAATCTTCGCAACCATCATCTGGGCACTCGCCATGTGCTGGCGCAGGCGCTGGCCCGCATTCGCGATCGTCACCGGTGCGCTGGTCGTGCTCGTGTTGGTCGTGCGCGTGTTCACGGTCTCGCGCGACCTGCTCCCCGCATACTCGCCCATCTTCTACGAGTTGATGTGGCCGTACATCTTCCTCACCGGCGCGATCGGCTACTACATCTGCCTGCTCCCGCGCCCTCCCTTGGAGTTCGAGTGCCGAAGTTGCCGGTATGACCTCACCGGCCTCGACTTGAACGGCCTCACCTGCCCCGAGTGCGGCCAGCCCTGGCGCGGCACCGGTTCCGGCTTTGAGCCCCCGACGGTGGTGCTCACGCCGATCCTGAAAATCCCGCCCGCCAAACGCCGCGTGCTGTAGGCGTTCGTGTGCTGCACCAGCACCACGTCCCGCGCTCCTTTGTCATGCCCGAACCACGCGTCCGATCAGCGAGGACCGTTTCGGAGCGGCACTCCCTATACTTCGTTCCGTGCTGAACTCCATCACAACATCCTTCGTCGCCCGTCTCCGCGCCAGCGATCAGCAGGCCTGGTTTGATCTCTGGGAAATCTTCGGCCCCGTGCTCCGCGCCCAGCTCACAAAGTGGGGCAAGGGGCGCATCGGCGCGGAGACCGTCCGCGATCTCTCTCAGGAAACACTCGCCGCGCTCAGCGATTCCATTGATCGCTTCGATCCCTCCCGCGGCGCTCGCTTCAGCACCTGGCTCCTCGCCATCGCCAAGCACGTCCTCGGCGACGAGCTCGACCGGCGTGGCGCGGCCAAACGCGGCGGAAACGGCGCGGGCAAAGGCAGCGGCAAAAAAGCCGCCTCCCTCGACGAGTCCTGGATGATCGCCGACGACGCCGCGGGTGCCGACGAGGAATATGAAGCTGCCGTCTTCCGCGCCAAGGTCGAGGCCGCGATCCGCGCCGTCGAAAAGCGGTGCGACTTTACCGACTTCTCCATCTACCGCATGCGCGTTCTCGATGGCACCCCCGGCAAGGAAGTCGCCGCGCAGATGGGCATCAGCGAGCCGACTGTCAGCCGCCGCCTCGCCAAAGTCCGCGATTTGCTCCGTACCGAACTCCGCCAGATCGTCGCCGTGTATTCCTTCACGGAGGACGAGCAACGCGAGCCGGAGCGAAACGGCCTGATGCTCGCTCCCAAGAAGACGGGTGGGGGGGGTGGCGAGGAGGATGTCATGTTCGACGAGGCCGTCTCGGAAATCTACGCCCAGCAGGTGGAACTGCGGGGACGGGAGAAGAAGGGGTGAACGGGCGAAAGGGCGAAGGGGAGTCAATGCGAACGTAGCCAGTTCCTGCTTCAACGATCACACCCCCTGTCTCAACCTCTCCCTTTCCCCCCTTCTCCCTTTCGCTCACCTCCCGTGCCCGACGCCAAAACCACCGCCATCGTCCTCGCCATCCTCCTCATCGCCGTTCCTGCGGCCGTGGTCGCGTTGATATTCCTCGCGAAGCCGGTCTGGAAAGCCATTTCCTGGCTGGTTATCCACATCGTCACGTTCATAGGCCGCGAGATCGCCGACCTGCTCCGCATCCTCGGCGCGATCCTTACCAGCGCAGCACTCGTCCCCATCGCCGCGCTCAACGCCGCGCTCGGTCGTTGGGATGGTGCGAAGCACTATGGCCGCGCCATCCGCAGCGAGATGGCCGCCGCGTGCGGCTGCGTTTATCGCGTGCTCGTCGGCAACCCCGCGCGTCTCTTCATGCTCACTGCGCTCACCGAGGGTTTCGAGGACCGCATCCCCCACGCCATCGCGCACTCTCCCGCCACGCGCACCTCCGCCGCCGCGCTCCGCAGCACCTTCGATGGTTACACCATCGTCGGCACGCTGCCGGGCGGTGGTTCGGGCGCGAAGCTCTACGTCGCCGACCCCGGCCGGAAAAAACTTGCTGGCTTTGAGCGCGACGGCCAGCGCGAGGTCGCCAAGGTCGTCATCAAGTCATTCTCGCTCAGCGATGGCAGCACGCTCCCGCAAATCGTTCGCGAAAACCGAGCACTTCCCGCCGCGCAGCGCATGGGGCTGATCCTCGAGCACGAACTGACCGAGGAAAAGTTCTACTACGTCACCCGCTACGTCCCTGGCGAATCGCTGGTCATCGTCACGCAGCGCCTGCACGCTCTCGGTGGCGGCGGCCCCGAAGGTCTCGGCGATAAGCAACGACTCAAGGAAGCCATCGGCTATGCCTCCGACATCCTCCGCACGCTCTCCCGCTACCACTCCGGTGGCCTCTGGCACAAGGACGTCAAGCCCGACAACATTATCGTTCACGATTCTAAGGCCGAACTTGTGGACTTCGGCCTCGTCACGCCGCTGCGCTCCAGCATGACGCTCACCACCCACGGCACCGAGTATTTCCGCGATCCCGAGATGGTTCGCATGGCCCTGCGCGGCGTGAAAGTCCACGAAGTGGACGGTGCGAAGTTCGACATCTACGCCGCCGGCGCGGTCCTCTACTCCATGATCGAGAACTCCTTTCCCGCCCACGGCGGTCTCTCGCAGATATCCAAAAAATGCCCCGAATCCTTGCGCTGGATCGTGCGCCGCGCCATGACGGATTATGACCGCCGCTACGAAAACGCGGCGATGATGTTGGGCGACATCGAGCTGGTCCTCACCGCCGATGATCCCTTCGCGCTGCGCCCCGCCGATCTCCCCAGCGTCCGACTCGACGCCGAGCGCGGCGTCGAGCCCTCCTCGCGCGTCCTCCCCATCCCCGGCCCGGACCTTGATGAAGTCGGCGCCTCCCGCGTCGGCGCCGCCATCGTGCCCATCGAAGAGCCCGAGTTCCCCGCCGTCGCCATCGTCAAGAGCGACGAGCACCCGCGCGCACTCACGCGCACGGCGAGCACCTCCGCCGGTTTCGGCCCCAGCGGCGAGCTTCCCATCTTCCGCGTTCTCAACTGGTGGAGCGGCCGCTACACCACCGAGCCCGCGCTGCTCGGCTCCGTCCCCGGCTTCGACACCGCCGAAGCCCTCGCCGACCAACGCATCCGTGCCAAAGCCGCGCGAAAAGGCATTCCCGCCCGTCTCCGCGCCCGTCGCCGCCGCGCCGCCGCATCGTGGAACCGCGCCGGCCTCTCGACCCCCGCCAAGATCGCCATTCTCATCGCGTTCGTCGCGCTCGTCGCCAACATCATCTGGTTTTCAGCAAGGTCTCCCACGCACACGGACTTCAAGCAAGCGTTCTCGGGTATGTTTCGCGAAACCTTCGGCCTCAGCGGGCGCGCCATTGAGTCCGATGCCCGTGAATCACTCGGCAGCACGCTCATCCTCTGGGATGGCACCGGCCTGGATTCCGCCGCCCACACGCAGATGCGCCAACGCCTCGCGCGCCTCGAACGCGCCGGCTTCGACATCGTCGGTACCACCACCGCCTCCGAAGATGCCAAGAAGGCGGCGCACGAAGCCGACGAGATCGACAACCTCCGCACCCAGCTCGAAGGCCTCGAGTTCCGCTCCGACCATGCCGCACGCAAAGTCCGCCACTGGCTCGCCGGCCGCGGCCACACCCTCGTCATCTGGATCCACGCAGACACATCTAATCAGGCCGACCCCTGGATGATCGGCGAAGAAGAACTCGACCAAGCTGTCTTCAAGGCCGCCAGCAAAGCACTCTACGGCACCGAAGCCGCACCGGGCTGAGCAAACACGCCCGGGATGAGCGAGTCTTTGAGCGATTCCCGTGAATATGCAACCGATCGCGCTCTTGCGACTGCGTGAGTTGTTGATCGGACATCACGGCCTCGTCAACTGCACAAACCGCTCCAGCACCCTCGCCGCCCGACCGGACACCACGGCCTCCCGCGCCAGTGGCAGCCCCTCCGCAATGCTCCCGCACACCCCGCAAATATGCAGCGAAGCCGCCGCGTTCAGCACCACAATGTCCAGCGCCACACCCGGTTCCCCCGCTAGCACCGCCCGCGCGATCGCAACGGCCTCATCAAGCGAATGCGCCTGCAACTGCGCCAGCGTCGCGTGCGAAATTCCGAACGTAGCCGCGTCAAGTTCGGAGTGCTCCACACCTCCACCGACCACCTCAAACACCACACTCCCAGCCGTCGTCGTCAACTCATCCAGCCCATCCCGCGAACACACCACCATCGCCCGCTCCGTCCCCAGCCGCGCCAGCGCGCACGCCAGTTTCTCCGCATTCTCAATTGAGTACGTCCCCACCAGTTGCCGCGTCGCCCCCGCCGGGTTCACCAGCGGCCCCAGCAGATTGAAGATCGTCGGAAACCCAAGCTTTTTCCGCACCGCGCTCGCGTGCCGCGCCGCCGGATGATGATCCGGCGCGAACGCGAAGCACAACCCGATCTCGCGCACGCATTCCGCCTGCACCGCCGGCGTCGCGTGAATGTTCACGCCCAGTGCTTCCAGCACCTCCGCCGATCCACGCCCCGTGCGGCTCCTGTTTCCGTGTTTCGCCACAATCACCCGTCCCGGCGCGGCCGCCGCCACCACGATGGCCCCGATCGTCGAGATATTGAACAGCTTCGGCGCGCCCCCCGTCCCGCATGTATCCAGAATCGGCACGCCCATCCGCGGCAGCACGATCGGCGTCGCACACTTCCGCATCGCCCGTGCCGCCCCGACCAGTTCATCCACCGTCGGCCCGCGCATCGCGATCGCCCCCAGCATCGCGGCGATCTCTTCCTCTTGTATCCCCCCTGTGAGCAGCACGGTGAACAGCGCCTGCGCATCCCCTTCCGGCAGCGATCCGCCATCGAGTAATCGGCCGAAGATGTTGGAGGTTGTAGATTCCACGGAACGTCATCGGTTCAACAGTGTTGTGTGCTGAGACAGTTTGCAGAGAACGGTGTTGCCGAGGCATCCTGCCGCTCCTTCTTTCGGATGCGGTTTGCGCAGTTCAAGCGATCCCCACGCCCCATCCAGCAGTAGAATAGAATAATGGATCGTACCGGCAGAATCGTCCGCCAGGCCCGAAACCGTTTGACGGTGGGGGCCATCATCGCCGGCACCGGCCGCGGCCTTTGCTGGGGTGCCGCAGCCGCGCTCTTAGCCGTCGCCACCGGCAAACTCATCACGCTCCCTTGGCACTGGTCTTGGTCCGTCGCCATTCCCATCACCCTCGGCGGCATCACCGGGGCTCTCCTAGCCCTGCGCCACCGCCGCACCATCCTCGACGCCGCCGGTGAGGTGGACCAGCGCCTCCGTCTCAAAGATGTTCTCTCCACCGGCACTGCCTTCGCCGCAGCGAGCAACATCAACACCAGTGCGTTCCACACCCTCGCCGTGCAGAACGCTGACACTGCCAGTGCAAAGATCAATCCCCGCCGCGCCATCCCGCTCATCTGGGATCGCGCGTGGCAACTCTGGCCCACGCTCGCCGCGCTCGCTATTGGCATCGGCCTCTGGTCCCCATCCCTCGATCTCCTCGGCGCGCCCCGCCGCCGCGCCGCCGAGCAAGCCAAAGCCCGCGACGCCGTCGCCCGCTCTCTCGCCGATGCCGCCGCACGCATCAAGCACGACCCCGAACCGCTCACGCCCGCGACACCATCGCAGCCCCAACCCGAAAACACTGTCCTGCAAGACATCGAGCGAGAGCTCGCCACCGGCACACTCGACCCCGCCGCGGCCGCCGAACGCGGTGCCCGCGAACTCGAAAAAATCGCCGCGCAGCGCGATAAATCCGCCGCCACTGAAGAGCAAGCCCACGAAGCCCTCCGCGACACCATCGCGAAAATAAACTCGCCGAGTGAAGCCGCGTCCTCCGGCGACTCCGGCAAACTCGCAAACGCCCTCCGCAGCGGCGACCTTGCCCAAGCCGCGCAGGCCGCCCGCGAGATGCTCAACTCCGCCCCCGAGCAAACCGCGGGCTCCCGTGCCCGCGTCGCCGCCGAACTCGAGAATCTCGCCAAAGAACTTCGCGCCGCCGATCGCGCGCGACAAGACGCCCAGTCAGCGAGCGATCACACAAAGCCCAACGACGATGGAACTTCGCCCGATGCTCAGAAGAAATCGGGCGCGGCTCCGAAGCCCAGCGATCAATCTGCGAAAAGCAACTCCCCATCCACACCGCCCAATTCTTCTAACCCCGGCGCCGATCCCAACCAGCTACCCGAATCCACAACACCGCAACGTCCAACCGAAGCTGAGAAGATTGCCGATTCCCTAGAACGTGCCGCGGATGAGCTCCGCGATCGTCCTTCTCCATCCGATACGCATCCGCCAGCGAGTGAAAACGACGCGAAGCACACCGAACCAGCGAAGTCCAAGTTCGCGCCCACGAGCCCATCGTCGCAAGCATCCAACCAAGACTCGTCCCCCAAGAACCCGCCGCCGCGCTCCGAGAAATCAACGACAAACTCGCCACCGCCCCAGACGAACTCCACCTCCGATCGCCCCCCAGATCAATCCCCCGATTCCTCATTCAAGTCCGAATCTAAGCCATCCACGCAACCCAAGAGCGGCGAACGTTCCAAGCAGTCGGATGCAAAGAAAACTCCCGACTCAACGCCGCAACGCGACAACATGTCGCAGCAGAAGCCGTCCGACAACTCCGCCACGCCAAGCGATCCCTCTCACGCTCCCAACCCCGACTCCAAGCCGACTTCAGAAAAACGCGAAACGGGCAACGCATCTCCGAAGCCCGAGCAACTTTCCAAGCCCTCCGCCCAGCCCAATACGACGGAGAAGTCCGGCGACAAGCAGCCCGGAACAGAACAGCAATCGAACACTCCTGCCGACAAGTCCAACTCCAAGCCCGACCCCACCGCCAAGCCAACTCCCAATGGCGATCGCGCCCCCGGCACATCCGACCAGCAGCTAAAGAACACTCAAGAACAATCCGCGCCGCAAGCCAAGCTATCCCCCGACGGCTCCAAGTCTGCCATCAACGACGACAAAAACTCACCCGACAAAAGCACTTCGACCAAGCGCGACCTCGCCACTACCACAAAGCCCCAACCCGGAGATCGCTCCGACAACGCCGCGCCACAGTCACAGCCCCAGACGCAACCTCAATCACAACAGCAAGCCACTGACCAACCCACCTCCCCCGACAAGCAATCCCCTTCCGGTGAAAAATCGGCACAGTCCAAGCCCCAGCCAGACGCAAACGCAAAGCCGCAGCCCGATCCAAGCGGCAAGCCCACGACAGATCGCACACCCGCGCCGCAGTCCGGCGATCAACCCCAGCCCAAGCCCGGCGACCAGCCAAGTCCTTCAGAAAAACCCGACCATTCCGACCAACACAACCAGCCCAGCGAAAAATCCCCGCAACCAACGCCCACTCCCGACCCCAGCCGCAAACCCACGCCCACGCCCGCGCCACGCGACACGCCGCAGTCCGGCGACCACCCCAATCAACCTCAATCCACCGATCAACCCAAGAGTTCTCTCGACCAACCCAACTCCCCCGGCGAAAAATCTTCACAGCCCAAGCCCGACGCAAACGCCAAGCCGCAACCCGGCCAACACCCCGGCGCAACTCCCCAGCAACAGCCCAAGCAACAATCCGGCGATCAGCCCGACTCTCAGAAGCCATCTGATGACTCTGAGCAAAATCAAAAGAGTCCGGGCGCAACCCCCAACAGCAAGCCCGACAGATCACAAAATCAAAACGCAAAGCCAACCACCACCCCCAATGAAAAATCCAGCGACCAATCAGACCCCCAATCCCAAGCCCCCAATCCCGCTCCTTCAGAAAACGGCACGCTCCCCAAGCAACTTCCCTCCGCCGAGCGTCTCCGCGAACTCGCCGACCGCCTGGAAAAAATCTCCAAGCAGCCCCAGTCCGCCAGCACCTCGCGCAAGCAAGCCGAGGACATCCGCAAGCAGGCCCAAGAACTCTTCAAGAACGCCTCTCCCGAGCAGCGAGAGCAACTGAAACGCTGGACACAGCAAGCGGCGAAGAACCAGCCACCGCAACGCGGCCAGCCATCTGCCGACGGAAAGCAGCCCGCTCCATCTCCGCGCGATACCGCTGATGCACACTCCCGTGAGCCGGATCAGCTCAGTGATATGGACTCCACCGATCGTCGCGGTGCTCACTCCGATCCCGACACTCGCCCCACCTCCTCCGACCCACGCGGCAACCCCACCGGTCCCGGCGGCTCTCCCACTCCGCGCACTCCCACAAACTCAACTCCCTCCCGCACCACCACCGTGGACGCCCGCCCGCCCACACCCTCCGAGCGCAGTCAAAGTTCCCGCGAGCGTGTTATCGCCGAGTGGTACGCCGACAAAAAACCCCAGCGTGGCGAGCCCTCCTCCGCCCCCCTCACCGCCGATGCCGAACGCACCGTGCAAAACGCCGTGAAAGATGGCGAGCACGCCCTCGACACCGAGTCCGTTCCCAGTCGCTACGACAAACTTCTCCGCCGCTATTTCCAGCGTCTTGGTGATCGTGCCAAATCCGCGCCCGACAGCACCGCCGCTCCCTCTTTTCCAACAAGCAAGCCCGCCGTCCCCGCGCAAGACGCTCCTTCTTCGCGCACTGCTCCCTCAACCCCATGACCCTCCGCTTCGATCAGCCCTTCTGGTTCATCTGGCTCATCGTCTGCGTGCCGATGGCTTGGGCCGCGCTGCACTGGTTTGTCGCCATGACCGCCGCGCGTCGCTGGTCAGCCATTCTCCTTCGCTCCGCCCTCATCGCCACGCTGCTTGCGATGCTCGCTGGCGCATCCATGGTCAGGCGCTCCGATCGCATCGCTGTTATCGCTTGCATCGACATGTCCGGCTCCGTGCATCGCTTCTTTGATTCATCGCTCACGTCCAAAGAGACCGGCAAGCCGCTCCCCTTCCCCGCCGCGGTTCGCGCGTTTCTCGAATCCCACTCCACTTCTCGCCACCCCGATGATCTCGCTGGTGTCATCCTCTTCGGCGCATCGCCCACGGCAACCGGCATGGTCCAGCCCGGCTTGAACCTAGCCGGCTTCTCCATCCCCGATGAATGGCCGCCGATCGAGGAAGCAACCGACATCGAGCAGGCCCTCCGTCTCGCCGCCGCCATGATCCCGCCCGATGCCGCGGGCCGCATCGTCTTCATCTCCGACGGCGTGCAAACCCGCGGCAGCGCGCTCGCCGCCGCTGGCGAACTCTCTGGCCGCTCCGCAAACTCCTCTTCGTCTCGCCGCCCCATCCGCATCGACGTCGTGCCGCTCGACTACCACGTCGATCACGAAGTCATTGTCGAGTCCGTTGATTCTCCGCCCACTGCCCAGTCCGGCGCGACCGTCGCCGTCCGCGTCGTGCTCACCGCCACGGAACGCTGCACCGGCACGCTCGATCTCCTCCGCGAAGACCGCGCCGTGGACATCAACGGCGATGCCCCCGGCTCCTCGCTCCGTCTCACGCTCGAACCCGGCCGCAATGTCGAGGTCTTCAAGGTTCCACTCCCCGAAGGCCGCATCCACCGTTTCTCTGCGCTCTGGACGCCCGACGTTAGTGCCGACGGCCGCCCCATCGGCGACACCGTTTCCTCCAACAACCGCGCCGATTCCGTCACCGTCGCTCCCGGCCGCGGCGCGGTCCTCATCATCGACGGCGTCAGCGGCGGCGAATCCCAGGGTTCTGGCTCCATCCTCGGTTCCACCCTCTCCCGCGCCGGTCTCGAAGTGCGCTCCGCCACGCCCGAGTCCATCCCCTCTGATCTACTCTGGCTCCAGCAGTTTGATCTCATCATCATGCAAAATGTCGCCGCCGATGCCATGCCCCGCGATGTCCACGCCGCGCTCGCCACCTGCGTCACGCAACTCGGAGTCGGCCTCATCATGGTTGGCGGTCCGGATTCCTTCGGCGCGGGCGGCTGGAAGGGCACCGAGATCGAGCCGCTTCTGCCGGTGAAACTCGATCTTCCCGAAAAGCTCGTCACCCCCGCCGCCGCCGTCATCCTCGTCATCGACAACTCCGGCTCCATGAACCGTTCCGTCATGGGCTCCAATCGCTCTCAGCAAGACATCGCCGATGAGGGCGCGGCCCTCGCCGTTGAGAGTATGGACAAAACCGATCTCGTCGGCGTCATCACCTTCAACAGCGACTTCACCGTCGATGTCCCGCTCGCTCCGAACACCAACCCGAAGGCCACCGCCAAACTCATCCGCGCCATCGGCGCCGATGGCGGCACCAACATGCCCCCCGCGCTCCACGAAGCGCAGCGGCAAATCCGCGGCGCGAAGGCCGACATCAAGCACGTCATCATCCTCTCCGACGGCGCATCGCAAGGCCGCAACGCCCTCCCCGGCATCGTCGAGGAAATGGCCGCAGACAACATACTCGTCTCGACAATCGCCATCGGCAACGACGCAGACCTCGCCAACATGCGAGAGATGGCGCGCCTCGGCCGCGGCCAGTTCTACCAGGTCATCGACCCAACCACCCTCCCGCGCGTTCTCCTCAAAGCCGTCCGCATCGTCCGCTCTCCGCTCGTCCGCGAGGGCCGCTTCACTCCCATCACGCTCCCCACCGGATCGCCCGCGATGGAAGGCGTTCCAGGCGCATTCGGCGGCGACATCGCGCCTCTCAACGGCCTCATCCTCACCCAAGCCCGCGCCGATCCCACCGTCGTCTATCCGCTCGCCACACCCAAAGTTCCGGGCAAAGACGGCGGAGGTGAGCCGGTCCTCGGATATTGGAACGCTGGCCTCGGCCGCGTCGCCGCGTTCACATCCGATGCACACGCGAAGTGGGGGAGAGAGTGGCTCTCCACGAATGACGGCAAGGGCTACGCACGATTCTGGACGCAGCTCGCCCGCACCATCGCGCGCCCACCCTCCAGCCGCACACAGGAGATGACCGCCGAGATCGAGGGCGATCGCATGACGGTGCGATTGCGTACCTCCGACGACAACGGTCGCCCCATTAATGGCCTGACTGTTCCCGGCACCATCTACTCGCCCACCGGCGGCAAGCACGATCTGCAACTCTCGCAAGTCGGCCCCGGCGAATACGAGCAGGTCGTTCCGCTCTCGTCCATCCCCGCGCGAAGCGACTCCGCCGATCCGGCCCCCGACTCTGCCGGAAGCGGTTCCTACGTCCTTACCTTCGCCCCGCGCCGCGGCCAGTTATCCTCATCATCCGCGTCGCAGCAAGCAACTCCCATCCCGCCCGTCATCGGCGGCGTCACGCGCCCGCCCGGCGAGGAATACCGCGTGCTCCGCTCCGATCGCGCCGCCCTCGTCGCCATCGCCGAAGCCACCGGCGGCAGCGTTCTCGACTTCGCCGCTACATCTCCAACCGCAAACTCCACCAAGCACGATCTTTTCTCCCGCGACGGCATCGTTCCTGCCGAAGCCCGCACTCCCCTCTGGCCCTGGCTCGCGATCGCGTCCGTTTCGCTCATGCTTCTGGATGTCGCCACCCGCCGCGTCGCGTGGGATCGTCTACTCAGCCGCGAACTCGGCGCGGAACTCGGCCGCAACGTCTCCGCCGCGCTCCGCGATCGCACCGCCACCGCACACGCCGCCGTCTCCCGCCTCCGCGCCTCCGCACCGTCGCTCGCCGCCCACGAATCCGCTGCAACCCTCGGCGACGCCGACGCCGACGCCCTCCGCGAGTCCGAGCGCACCCGACGCCAGCACTCCCGCCGCGCCGCCCTCAAAGCCCGCCACGAAGCCGCATCCGCCGCGCTCGACTCTCCAACGGCAAGTCCAAATCTGGTATCATCCGCGCCACCCGATATCGCTCCACCGACATCCGCGCCCGCGGAAGAGTCCTCCCTCCAAGCCGCCAAGCGCAGAGCCCGCCGCAAAATGGAAGACTGACCATGCCCCTTCTCATCAAGAACGCCCGCGTCATCACCGCCACCGACGACTACCACGCGGACATCTTCTGCGCCGCCGACACCATCACCCGCATCGACCGCCCCGGCGCGATCGACGCGCGGTCCTGTCCGCCCGGTACCGACGTCATCGACGCTAGTGGCAAATATCTCTTCCCCGGCTTCATCGATCCCCACGTCCACATCTACCTCCCCTTCATGGGCACCTACGCAAAGGACACATGGGAAACTGCCAGCCGCGCCGCGCTGATCGGCGGCACCACCTCCCTCATCGAGATGATCTGCCCCGGCAAAGCCGACGAGCCAATGGCCGCGTTCGAGACGTGGCTTGGCAAAGCGCAGGGTGTGAGCGCGTGCGACTTCACCTTCCACATGGGCGTCACCCGCTACGACGCCCTGGCCGAGCAGCAACTCCGCGAGATCGTCCAGCGTGGCATCCGCTCGTTCAAGGTCTTCCTCGCCTACAAAGGCGCGCTCGGCGTCGATGATCGAGAACTCTACCACACGCTCAAACTCGCAAAGGAACTCGGCGTCATCGTCACCGCGCACTGCGAGAACGAGACGCTGGTGGCGGAGCGATCGGCGGAACTCATTGCCGCGGGCAAGACCGCGCCGGAGTTCCACGAACCTTCCCGTCCGCCCATCGTCGAGGCCGAAGGCGTCCACCACCTCATGACCTTCGCCGAACTGACCGGCGCGGAGGTCTACATCGTCCACACATCCTGCAACGAGGCCGTGAACGAAGCCCTGTGCGGCCTCTCCCGCGGCGTAATAGCCCACATTGAAGTCGTACTCCCACATCTGGTTCTGGATCAGTCGTACACCCAGGGTCTGGGTACCCCGGCTCTCCGAGCCGGGTCTTCGGATGCATTCAACGGTGCGAAGTACGTCATGTCCCCGCCGCTGCGCGACAAGTCGCAGCTCCCCAAGATGTGGAATCATCTCGCCACCGGCGCGATCTCCACCGTCGCCACCGACCATGCGCCGTTTGACTTTGAGACGCAGAAGAGCATGGGCAAGGGGGACTTCACTAAGATTCCCAACGGCATCCCCAGTGTCGAAGACCGCATCAATCTTCTCTACACCCACGGCGTCGCCACCGGCCGCATCACCCTCAACCAGTTCGTCGCCGCGGCGAGCACAAACGCCGCACGCATCTTCAACCTCAAGGGCAAGGGCAGTATCGCCGTCGGTGCCGATGCCGACCTCGTCGTATACGACCCGACATATTGTGGCACGATCTCGGCGAAGACGCACCACATGGCCACCGACTACTCCGCCTTCGAGGGATGGGAGATCAAGGGGCGGCCCAGCGTGGTCACGCAGCGCGGCAAGGTCATGGCCCGGGACGGGAAGTTTGTCGGGCAGATGGGCGCGGGGCGGCTGATTCCGCGGATATAAATCTTTCAAAGCACAAGCCCCAGCTGTTGGGCCGGGGCTTGCGTGTATAGATCGGTTGCGATCAGTTGGAGGCGGCCATCGCCTTGGCGATGTGGGCTTCCTTCTGCGCGTCGGTCATGGCGTTCCACTTGCCGCGGCAGCCCTCGCAGCAGAGGCCGTAGCTCTTGCCCTTGTACGAGACGGGCTCGGTCGCGGGGTTGACCGGGTCATCGAACATCACCACGCAGACTTTGTTTGCGGTGGTGATGGTGCCGGCCTTGGCCATCTTGCACTGGGCCTCGTCTTCGTGGGCGACCTGCTTGTTGTTGTTGCAGCCGCCGATGAGTGCCGCGCCCGCGATCACGATTGCCGCCAGTGTCCATGTGTTCCGTGTCATTGCAATCCTTTCAAGAGGTGTGTCTGCTGAAACCGTCTGTACGTTACGCGTGCTCCGCTTCGCCCAGCGCGACATCCAGTACGCCGAGCATGAACTCAATGTCCGCTTCGCTCAGGCACATCGGCGGCTTGATGCGCAGCACGTTGCCGCTGAGACCTCCCTTGCCGATGATGAGCCCGAGGTCTTTGCATCGCTCGAAGATCGCAGCACATTGCGCGGTGGCGGGGGCTTTGGTGGTGCGGTCGGTGACGAGGTCCACGCCGCACATCAGCCCCTTGCCGCGGATATCGCCGATCAGCGGGTGCTTTTTTTGCAACTCGCGGAGGCCCGCGAAGAGTTTCGCGCCCTTACTCTTGGCATGTCCCTGATAGTTCTCATCCGTCAGCACGTTCAGTGTCGCCAGCCCCTGCGCCATGCTCACTGGATTGCCGCCGAAGGTGTTGAAGTGAATCCGGCTCGTCAGTGTTTTGGCGATTTCGGGGCGCGTCACAACCGCCGCGAGCGGGCAGCCGTTGCCGATGCCTTTGGCCATGGTGACGATGTCCGGATATAGCCCCGGGCCGCCCACAGTCTGGAATCCCCAGAAGTTCTCGCCGGTGCGGCCAAACCCGGTTTGTACCTCATCGCTGATGCACAGGCCGCCGGCATCACGCACGGTCTTGTAGACAGCGGGCAGATATCCGGGCGGCATCTCCACCACGCCGCCCACGCCCTGCATCGGTTCGGCGATGAAGCCCGCGACCTTGCCGGGCGTTGCGGTGCGGATCAGGTCCGCTACATCCATTGCGTATTTCTCACCCGCCTTCGGATCGTCGTATCCGATGGGGCCGCGATAGCGATCTGGCAGCACCGAGTGATGCACGCCGAAGCCCTGGGGCGTGTTGAACTTCCATGTGCTGTGCGCCGTCAGCCCCATCGGCGCGGCCGATCCGCCGTGGTATCCGTTGCGCAGCGCGATGAAGTCATAGTTCCCCGTGTACGCGCGGGCCATCAGCATCGCAAGATCGTTCGCGTCGCTCCCCGAGTTCACAAAGTACACGCTGCTCAGCCCGCTCTCCTTCGGGAACGTTGAAGCGAGCTTCTTGGCATACTGCGCGATTGTCGGATGCAGATAGATCGTGGTGGTGTGCTGGAGCAACGCGTTCTGCGCGTTCACCGCGGCCATCACCTTCGGGTGGCAGTGGCCGATGCTCACCGTGACGATCCCCCCGAAGCAGTCCAGATACCGACGGCCGGTCTCGTCGAAGAGATACTGCATCTTCCCCTCGACGAACATCACCGGGCTCTTGTAGTAGGTGACCAGCGCGGGCGTGCAGAACTCCTTTCGCATGGCGAGGACTTCGTCCTTGCTTGGGCCGGTGTAGGGCGCGGGGGTGTGGGAGAAGAGAGGCAACTGGGGGTGATTGGTTGTTGGCAATGGCCGGGAAGGGGCTGCGGTCATGGGAACACTCCTGTGGATCCGGACAGATGCGAGCGGTCGCGATGAAGTTCAGTGGATTCGGCTTTTGCTCGACATTGTCCGTATACTTTGGTTGTCCGTGGAGCTGGATCATGCGATTGCACGACATCGAGTTTCCGACCGATCCACTCGCCGCGTTCTGCCGCGAGCATGGTGTGGCGCGGCTTGCGGTGTTCGGGTCCATTCTTCGCGAGGACTTTGGGCCGCAGAGCGATGTTGATGTTCTGGTGGAGTTCGAGCCGGGCCGAACGCCCGGGATGTTCGCGTTTGCCGGAATGCAGATTGAACTGGCAAAGATGATCGGGCGTCGCGTGGATTTGCGCACGCCGAACGACTTGTCCCAGTACTTCCGCGACACGGTGATGCGTCAGGCGGTTGTGCAGTATGCCGCGTGACTTTCGAGATAACATGCTGGAGGATCGTGTCCGTGTGCAGCACATCCTGGATGCGGCGCGGCAGGTCAAATCGTTTATCGCGGGACGAAAGCGGGCCGATCTGGACTCGGACGCGCTGCTGGTGCGCGGCATCGTGAATGCGTTGCAGGAGATCGGGGAAGCGGCATCTCGGATGACGGACGCGGGGCGATCAAGGGTGGATGGGATTCCGTGGGGGCAAGTGGTCGAGACTCGCAACATTCTGATCCACGTGTACTGGTCCATTGACCGTGACAAGGTCTGGGCCACGGCGACGCGCGACATGGATCCGCTGATTGGTGCGATCGTTGAGGCGACGCACAACTGGCCGTTGCCAAAGCCGTGAGAGCTGCGAGCGGAGATGTGGCGTGTCATGTGCATGGGATTACGCTTGCGCGATTCGTGTGTACGTCTCCGGCCGCCGATCCCGGTAGAACTGCCAGGTGTTGCGGACTTCCTGGATCATGTCCAGGTCCAGGTCGGCGACGACGACCTCGTCTTTGTCGCGGCTGGCCTGGATCATGATCTGGCCGCGCGGGTTGCAGAAGTAGGACTGGCCGTAGAACTCGCCGATGTTCCAGGGCTTCTCGGTGCCGACGCGGTTGATAGCGCCGACGTAGTACTGGTTGGCGACGGCGTGCGCGGGCTGCTCGAGTTTCCAGAGATACTCGCTCAGCCCAGCGACGGTGGCGCTGGGGTTGAAGACGATCTCCGCGCCGTTCAGGCCGAGTTCGCGTGCTCCCTCGGGGAAGTGGCGGTCGTAGCAGATGTACACGCCGATCTTGCCGTAGCGGGTTTGGAAGACGGGGTAGCCGTCGCCATCGCGCGGGTTCGCGGCGGCTCCCGCGTTGCCGGGCTTGAAATAAAACTTCTCCCAGAAGCCCGGGTTGCAATGCGGGATGTGCTTCTTGCGGTACTTGCCGAGGTAGGTGCCGGTCTCGTCGATGACCGCGGCGGTGTTGTAGTACACGCCCGTCATGTCGAGTTCGTAGATCGGAACGACCATCACCATCTTGTGCTTGCGGGCAAGGTCCTGCATGAGTTTGACGGTCGGGCCATCGGGGATCGGCTCGGCCGTGGAATACCAGCGGGTGTCCTGCTCGGCGCAGAAGTAGGGGCCGCAGAAGATTTCCTGCAAGCAGCAGACGTTCGCGCCCTTGTCCGCGGCCCGCTTGATGAGCGGCAGGTGCTTCTGGATCATCGCCTGCTTGACCTTGTTGAGATCGCGCTCGTCATGCAACGGGTTGGAGCATTGGATGAGGGCGGCGCGGGTGATGCGGGGCATGGGGGGTGG
>JAYVRG010000042.1:0-28274 GCA_043776515.1 Phycisphaerales bacterium | reverse complement strand
AAGCCCGGGCAGCGTGGGTGTCAATGGGCGTCGGGTGCCCGGGCTTGCGCCCGCGCCTCTGTTTGGTCGGGGAGCAGAATCGGGATGCCATCCACGATCGTGTAGACGGCGCGACCGTCATCGGTCGTCAGCACCGCGCGGCCTTCACGAATCCCGGCGCGAAGTGGCTGCCCCGTGCGCGGACAGCGGAGCAGCGCGAGCACAGCGGGGTCGATGGGCGATGGATTGCAAGTGTCAGAGTCCGCCACATTAATCCTCATCGAAGCAGTTCTCAACAAGTTTCTTGAGCACGACGATGGCCTCGTCCGCGTCCTCGCCCTCGGCGATGATCTCCAGCTCCGTGCCCTTGGTGGCCGCGAGCATCATCATCTGCATGATGCTCTTGCCGTCCACGGTCTGGTCGGAGCGTTTGACGGTGATCGCGGACTTGAAGGGCATAGCGACATCCACAAAGCACATCGCCGGGCGCGCGTGCAGCCCGAGCTTGTTGGCGATGATGACCTTGGCGGAGGCGCGGGTGGACACTGTGGTGGGAACTTTCGGGGTGCGGGGATGAGAAGGAGGTGGAAAGCGTTGGCAGTCGAATTAGCCGCCCATATGGCGGCCATCTGCCTCTTCCAGCAGCGTCCAGGCATCCTCGGCGGACTGGGCCTGTCGAAGGAAGCGCCGGAAGGTCTCCTGCGAGAGGTGCTTGAAGATCACCTCCATGGCCTGCAGGTGGTCGTCCGGGCGGTCGGCGGGGGAGAGGAGCAGGAAGATGGTGTAGACGGGCTGGTGGTCCAGTGCGTTGAAGTCAATGCCGGTGGAGGACAGGCCGATGGCCGCGGCGAGCTTCTTGACGCTCTTGTGCTTCACATGCGGCACGGCGATGCCCTTGCCGAAGCCAGTGGAGCCGATGCGCTCGCGCTCCAGCACCCGGGAGATCAGCTCGGGGCGGAGAGAGATGTCGGCCGCGCCGGAAAAGATGAGGGCGTCAACGAGCTGCGTGATGGCCGCGTCCCGCTCGGTGGTCCCGAGCTTGGCGACGATGGCTCCCTGGCTGACGATCTGGGTGAGTTTCATATGGGAAGGCATCCGGGGAAGAGGCATGAAGGGATCGAGGGATCGAGGGAATGGCGGGAACGAGTCTTCGCTCGATCCCTTGATCCCTTGATCTCTTGATGCCATCTCGTTTCAGCTTCTGAGCTTGTCCTTGAAGTCGCGGACCTGGCGCAGCGCCTTGTCCACGGCGGTGTCGATGGCGGCGTACATGTCCGGGTCGGTGGCGTTGGCCACGAAGTCCTCGTGGTGTTCGACATCGACGACGACTTCGACGTGGAACTCGGCCTTCTTACCCTGGGGAGACTCGACGAGGACGCGAATGGCCTGCGTGCCGTCGAAGAGTTTGGTGAGCTTCTCCGCCTTCTTCTGGGCGTACTCCTGAATGGCGGGAGTGATTTCAATGTGCTTGCCGACGACGTCGATGCGCATGGTGAGTTTCCGGTAGTGTGGCCCGGGTGCCGAAGTTCTGGAACATTGCCCGGCCCACGCCGGACATACCCCGATCCCCGCCCCAAAACGAGTGCGCCGGATCGTAGCAGCACGAGAGAGTTTGCCGCGCATCGGGGGCGCAAGGCGGCATGTTTCCGGGGTCAACTCTGCCCCGAATCGGTCATAGCCCCGGATTCGGGCGGCGGCTGTTCGGCGGATGGGGTATGCCGGGGAGTGCCGCATTCGGGGCAGAGGAGAAGGTCGAGGAGGGGATAGCCGCAGTTTTCGCAACCGCCCTCGCTGCGGCGGTGGTCGCGAGAAGTTTGCCGGAAGTTTGCGACACACGCCCGAAGCACGAGCGATAAAGCAAAGAAGGCCGCTGCGAAGATGACAGTGTTGAGAACCTGTCCCTTCCAGAGTGGATGGGTCGGAAAGAAATCAAGCGTCTGGCCTGCGGGCGACCGTTCAAGGGGGCCGTCGAACGAGCCATCGGGTCCTGAAAAGGCCTTACGACTGTCCGGCCACGAGGGATCAGATGCGATACGACCCCAATGAAGATCGAAACACGGATACGGCCACCCGCATCGAATCACCGCGATTTCACCCCAGAATATTTTGCCAGCGGCATCGCGAACTCGCCCGCGCTCAAAGCTTACGTGCCAGCCGGAGCCAGAGCGCTGGTTCATAGACGCGGATGGCGGGCCGAGGGTGGATCGGTCTGGATTGACGATCTGCGGCACATCGAGATCGTGCGCGACTTCCGCGGCAGTCAAGGTCGTGGTGTGCGGCAAACCGTAGGCGAGAAGCAGAATCGCCCACGCGAGAAATGCTTGCGCGACTGCGCCTGAGAACAAGCAAAGCGCAAGCCAGCGCATGATTCGCCGCGTTGAAGTCGATCGAAGTTTAGACTTTTGGTCCGGCATTGCGGACCTGCTCGGGCATGTCGAACTTCATGTCGTTGTCGCGGAACTTCTTGGCGAGCTCCTTGGCCTTGGTGTCATAGGCCGCGCCGTCTTTCCAAGTGTTGCGCGGGTTCAGAATGTCGCTGGGAACGCCCTCGACGGCGGCGGGGATGGGCAGCCCGAAGATCGGGTCCGGGGAGAACTTGGCGTTCTTGAGCGTGCCGTTCAAGATCGCCGTGACGAAGGCGCGGGTGTACGCGAGCTTGAAGCGGTGGCCCGCGTTGGGGTCGTTCTTCTTGGGGTCCGAGTATGGGCCGCCGGTCCAGCCGGTGTTGAGCAGCCAGACATCCGCGTTGTGTTTGGCGACCTTGCCCGCGAGCATCTCGGCGTAGACCTTCGGCGGGCGCGGCAGGAACGGTGAGCCAAAGCACGCGGAAAAGTTCGGCTGTGGCTCGGTCACGCCCAGTTCGGTGCCCGCCAGCTTGGAGGTGTAGCCGTTGATGAAGTAGTACATCGCCTGCTCGCGGCTGAGCTTGGAGACCGGCGGCATGACGCCGTACGCATCGGCCGTCAGGAAGACGACGTTCTTGGGGTGGCCCGCGACCGAGGGGATGATCGCATCCGGGATGTAGTCCAGCGGATACGTGGCCCGGGTGTTCTCGGTGTATTTGATGGAGTCGTAGTTGGGCTGGCGGGTGATCGGGTCGATCTCAAGATTCTCGAGGACCGAGCCGAACTTCACCGCGCTCCAGATCTGCGGCTCGCCCTCTTTGCTGAGCTTGACGCACTTGGCGTAGCAGCCGCCCTCGAAGTTGAAGACGCCCTTGTCGCTCCAGCCGTGCTCATCATCGCCGACGAGCGCGCGATTCGGGTCGGCGGAGAGCGTTGTTTTGCCGGTGCCGGAGAGGCCGAAGAAGAGGGCGACGTTGGACGGGTCTTTCTTGTCCACGTTCGCGGAGCAGTGCATGGGGAATACGCCCTGCTCGGGCATGTCGAAGTTCATGGCATAAAACAACGACTTCTTCATCTCGCCCGCGTATTCGGAGCCGACGATCACGACCAGCTTGCGCGTCAGCGATTGCGCGATCAGCACCGGAGACTTCACGCCGAACTTGGCTTGCTCATCAGCGGTCAGGCGGCGCTTGCCCGCGTTGATGATCGTCCAGTCGTGTTTCCACGTCGCCCCCTTGCCCGCGGCCGGAGAATCCGTCGGGATGAAGAGCGTGCGGATGAACAGGTTGTGCCAGGCCTGCTCGGTAATCACGCGGGCCCCGAGCCGGTGCGTCGGGTCCGCGCCCACGAAGCCCTCGAAGACGAACAGGTCTTTGCGGCTGTTGATGTGGTCGGTGGCGATCTTCAGGATGGCGTCGAAGTTTTCGGGGGTGATGGGCGTGTTGAAGCCGCCCCAGCCGATCTTGTCGTGGATGGCGGCGGTGTCCTCCAGATACTTGTCCTTGGGCGAGCGCCCGGTGCGGTCGCCGGTGAGACACACAAGGCCGCCATTGGCGGCCAGCACTCCCTCGCCGCGGGTGATGGCGAGCTCGACAAGCATGGCGGGAGCTAGGTTTTTATGGATGCGATCACCGGAGAGGTTGATGCCGGCAGAGGGGGATGATGCAAGGGTGGTCATAGGACTCTCCGTGGGACGGCCCAGCCGGGATGGCCGCCGGTGGGAACGGGCTCATTTCGGCGGAACGTGGAGAGTAACGTAAGACATCCCTGATCGTGCGGGCAACTGGTGGGAGAGAGTCCCGTGTTGACCCCGGAAATGTGGGTTGGGCCGCCCGAAAGAGGGAAATGGGCGGAGGGGCATGAAGAGGTGGTCGGAGTGGGCGGCGCGGCTCTCTCGCGCGTACCCTTCACCCCTGACCCGTGGGAACGGTCCCAGAGGGCGGTTGTTGGTGGTTGTAGCTCAGTTGGTTAGAGCACGGGGTTGTGATCCCCGGGGTCGCGGGTTCGAGTCCCGTCAGCCACCCTTGTCAATGTCGGATGGTCGATGTCAGATTGGGGACGTGCGAGGTGGGATGCGGGGAAAGCCCCGGCGGTTACGCCGCGGCTCGCTGGGGGTTATTCGCGCGGCTGGCGGCCAGCCAGCGGGCACAGGTCTCGATCAGCTTGACGCGATCAATGGGCTTGGTGAGGTAGTCGGTGCATCCTGACTGCACGCAGCGCTCGCGGTCGCCGGTCATGGCGTGGGCGGTGAGGGCGATGACGGGGGCGGTTTCGCCTACGGCCCGCAGGCAGCGTGCGGCCTCGTAGCCGTCCATCACCGGCATCTGCATGTCCATGAGCACCACGTCGATGCGCGGCTTGGTTGTGTCGGCCAGACGCTTGACGGCGATATCGCCGTTGCCGGCGATCTCCACCTGCGCGCCGGCCTTCTTGAGATGGAAGGCGATGAGCCGCTGGTTGTCGGGGCCGTCTTCGGCGAGCAGGATGCGTGCGCCGGCGAGCGCGTTTGCAGCGATGGTGGGTGCGGCGAGTTTGCTCTTGGGAATCACGAACTGGGCGGATTGCTCATCGTGCCGCGCGAGTACCTCGGCGGCGACGGTGATGCTGAACGTGGAGCCCTTGCCGGGCTCGGAGGTGACGACGATGTCGCCGCCGAGCATCTCCGCCAGCCGCTTGGAGATGGAGAGCCCGAGGCCGGTGCCGCCGAAGCGACGGCTCATGGAGTTGTCCGCCTGGCTGAAGGCGCGGAAGAGCCGTGCGAGCTGCTCGGGGGTCATGCCGATTCCAGAGTCGGCGATGTCAAAGCGGAGCGTGGGGGATGGGCCATCCTGAAACGCGACGTGGATGTTGACGCGGCCGGTGTCGGTGAACTTGATGGCGTTTCCGACGATGTTGATGAGGATCTGGCGGAGCCGGGTTGGGTCTGTGCGGACACCGGCGGGAAGCTGGCCGCTGATCTGCTTGCAGAGTTTGATGCCCTTGCTGGCGGCGCGGACTTGCATGAGCGAGCAGACTTCTTCCAGAACAACGGCGGGAGAAGTGGGGAGCATCTCGATGGTCATCTGACCGGCCTCGATCTTGGAGATGTCCAGGATGTCGTTGATGATCGAGAGCAGGTGCTCGCCGTTGCGACGGATGGTGAGCACGCTGTCGCGGCGATCTGGCTCGTGTTGCGCGGGATCGAGCAGCAGCTCGGCGTAGCCGAGAATGGCGGTCATGGGGGTGCGAATCTCGTGGCTCATGTTGGCAAGGAACTCGCTTTTGGCGAGGTTCGCGTGCTCTGCGGCGGCGGTGCTGCGGGTGAGTTCGGCGTTGGAACGCTCGATCCGCCCGACCTGAGCGCGAACGTGGATGGCGGCCCGCTGGCCCAGGAAGAGGTAGATGGCCAGCCCCGCCGCGCCGACCAGGACGAGCGAGAACCACGCGAGAGAACTGCTGTTCTCGGCGCGGCTGGTGGTGGTGGCGTTGAGGTCCTGCATGGCGCTATTGACGCTGGAAAGGACGACGGCGGCGAGCGCGCTGCTCTTGTCCAGACGGTTGCGCAGGTCGGCGCGGGCCTGCTGGATGCGAAGACGCTCCGAGCACCAGCCGGAGAGGCCGCCGGTGCCAGGGATGATGGTGTTGCGCCGGGCGTCGAGCGTGCTGCCCGCACCGAAGAGTTCGGACTGGAGCAGGTCTGTGTGCTCGAGGGTGATCTGGCCGGCGCTTGGCGCGGCGGTTGCAAACGCGGCGATGCTCTCACGAATCTGCGTCAGCAGCGGCGCGATCTGGCGACTCGTGAGGTCAGCGAGTTCATCGCGCGTGGTGCAACGCGCCAGACGCTCGGCGAGCATGGAAAGGTCGGAGAGTAGTGCGTGAAGACGAGAGCGCGAGCGTTCCTGGCGCGGGTCGGTTGCGGCATCCAAGGGCATGAGCGTGAGCGTGCGCAGCCGCTGAATCTCGGCGCGGCAGGTTTCCACGGCCGCGGCGTATTCCGCGTCCACGCGCTGCGCGTCGTGCAGCCAGCCGTCGCAGGAGAGTTTGATCGAGAGCATCTGCTCAACGGCGGGATTCAGACCGTTCAGGGCGTTGCGTGCGGTGATGGTGTCGGAGGCGGTGGCCGCGAGGCGGGTGGAGGTCTCGGAGAGCCAGCCGCGCAGGTCCGCGGCATCGCCGGTGGCGGGATCGGCGCGGCGGGTTTCCAGCGTCGCGGCGGCCGAAGTGCGGATGGCCGCGAGGCGGCGCTCCAGCGATTCGCTGAGTTCGCGTGAGAGGCAGGAGATGGTTTGGGCTGTCTTCTGCGCCGCGTGCTCTTTGGAGAGCGAAAGCCCGAAGACGGTGAGCATGAGCAGCACCAGCGCGACGCCGGTGATGATGAGCGCGCGGACCACCCGCGTCGGGTTCAGCATGGCCTCCCAGCGCGTGTGTGCGGCGTGTGTCGAGGTGTCGTGCATGGAAATGTCAACCCCCTGCCCTCTGGCGCGGGCGGAACCGTCATCAACAGAGCAGATCGACATTGACGCGCGGCGACTTGATGCCGGTGCGCATGACGCCGCCAGAGCGGAGATTGGCTCAGGGTCGCCGGTCGTAGCCGGGCGCGATTGTGCGGGTTGTTCCTACAAATCGGGTGGCAAGCGGCATGGCTTCACAGACGCTTCACGAGCACGCACGAATACGGCGGACGCCCATCGCACATCTTGCGCTCGTAGTTGGTCCCGACCGTTTCCCCCTCTTCGGCCCACGACGGTGCAACAAAGTCGCGCCGCTCGAACGGAATCGGTGGGAGTGCGAACTTGCGGCTGAGCGGTTCCGGGATGCCGGTGCCGTAAACGGTCCAGCGATTAAAGTGCTCGCAGTCCCACTCCCAGAGCTCATCGTGATCGGTCACGATGCGCAGCTCGCCATTCGGCATGAGCACGCGCCAGCACTCGGCCAGGAATCGGTCCTGCACCACGCGGTTCTTGTGGTGCTTGGTCTTGGGCCATGGGTCGGAGAAGTACAGATGGATGGTGCGCACGCACGCGGCGGGGGCACGCCATTGCAGAAACCCGCCCGCGTCGGCGTGCATCATGCGGACGTTTGTCAGGCCGCGCCGGCGGATACGGTCGGCCGAGTACAGGTAAAACTCGCGGGCGTGCTCGATGCCGAGATAGTTCACCTCCAAGTTGGCCGCGGCTTCCTGGAGCATGAAGCCGCCCTTGCCGCAGCCGATCTCGATCTCAAAGGGGCGATCGGCGTGTTGGAACCATGCGCGCGGGTTTAGCCGTCCGGCCTCCTGGTCGGACATGATCGCGTCCGGGAGCGTGGGAAGTTCGGTGGATGTGAGACCGACGACGCCGGGGGCATCGTCGAGTGTGCGGCCATGTCCGAGTCCGAATGACATGGCCGCAGGATAGTCGGTGCGTACCGGTTGGTACGCAGGTGGCGCAGTGTGTTATCCGCGCTCGGATGCTCCGAAAACCACGCCGATGGTGGCGGTGGGGGGCTGTATGCCCGTTTGCGGGGAGCCAGCGGGGCCGCGAGATCGCCAAGCACGGAAAGCGTGTTCCCTGGCATTCGGGCGATCATGTCGGATGAATCGTGCGTACAGACCTGTGGCGGAATGTAGAAGGTGTCGGGGATGGCCAAGTGTGTGAATCGTGCTGACCTTCGGCCCGTGGCGGGCCGATAGTCCATCGTGCTGATGCCAAGCTCGGCCGCGTGGGAAAGCCGCGCAGCTCGGTCTGTTGAACCTTGGTGTGCTGGCCCTTTTTCGGGGAGTGCTCACAATGCCCGAGGATACACGTCGATCGCCGCTGGGACCCGGTTCGCTCGGCTCATCAGAGACGGGTGGCAGTGCCGGATCATCGCAAGAGTTCGCGTCGCTGATCGAGGCGCGGCTGGATCGCCGCTCCTTTCAGAACCACAACTGGACTGGGTCGTTCTTCGACTATCTGGATGTGGTGGGGAAGAACCCGGCGGTGGTGCGGAATGCGTATCAACGCGCGTACGACGCGATTGTGTCGTATGGATTCGAGAAATACAAGCTGTTCAAGAAGGACTGCATCCGCTACCACTTCTTCTCCGACCCGTTTGACAACGGCGCGGATGGGATTTATGGGCTGGATCACGCCTTGATGCAGCTCGTGGATGTGTTCCGCTCCGCCAGCGAGGGATACGGCACGGACAAACGCATCCTGCTGCTGCACGGGCCGGTCGGGTCGAGCAAGTCCACCATCGCGCGGCTGATGAAGAAGGGGATCGAGGCGTACTCGCGCACCGATGAGGGCGCGTTGTACTCGTTTAGTTGGATGCTGGATGAACATTGCGGCCCGGGCGCGATGGAGCACGAGTTTCCCTGCCCGATGCACGAGGAACCGCTGCTTTTGGTGCCGCGCGAGGCGCGGGGGGAAATCCTGACGCGACTGAATGCCAGATATCAGCCCAAAAACCGTGGCGGTCAGCTGCGCTTGGTGGGAGAGCTTGACCCGTTCTGCCGCAAGGTGAGCGCGGACCTGATGCGACACTACGGCGGCGACTGGCGGCAGGTGATGAAGCATGTGAAGGTGCGCCGCATCATCCTGAGCGAGAAAGATCGCGTCGGGATTGGTACGTTTCAGCCCAAGGACGAGAAGAATCAGGATTCCACGGAACTCACCGGCGACATCAACTACCGCAAGATTGCGCAGTTCGGCAGCGACAGCGATCCGCGGGCGTTCAACTTCGACGGCGAGCTGAACATCGCCAACCGCGGCATGTGCGAGTTCATCGAGGTGCTCAAGCTGGATGTGGCGTTCCTGTATGACCTGCTGGGTGCGAGTCAGGAGCACATGATCAAGCCCAAGAAGTTCGCGCAGACGAGCATCGACGAGGTGATCCTCGGCCACACCAACGAGCCGGAATACAAGCGGCTGCAGAACAACGAGATGATGGAGGCGTTCCGCGATCGCACCATCAAGATCGACATTCCGTACAACATCCGGCTGGACGACGAGATCAAGATCTACCAGAAGGACTTCGGTCCCGAGCGGATCAAGGGCATCCACATCGCCCCGCACACGCTGGAAGTGGCCGCCATGTGGGCGGTGCTGACGCGGTTGGAGCCGCCCAAGAAGAGCGGGCTGACGCTGATGCAGAAGATGAAGCTCTACAACGGCAAGGCCATCAGCGGCTACACCGAGGACTCCATCAAGGAGCTCAAGGAAGAGGCTCGCCACGAGGGCATGGAGGGCATCAGCCCGCGCTACGTGCAGGACAAGATTTCCAACGCGCTGGTCAGCCGGCAGGCGGTGGAAGAGAAGAGCATCAACCCGTTCATGGTGATGAACGAGCTGGAGGGCGGCCTCTCTCACCACTCGCTCATCAACGATGAGGACATGAAGAAGCAGTACCGCGAGATGCTCGCGGTGGTGCGCGAGGAGTATGAGGACATCATCAAGGCCGAGGTGCAGCGGGCCATCAGCGCCGATGAGGACGCGATCAAGCGGCTGTGCGCCAACTACATCGAGAACGTCCGCGCCTACACGCAGCGGGAGCGCGTCAAGAACCGCTACACGGGCCGAGACGATGAGCCCGACGAGCGGCTCATGCGGAGCATCGAGGAGAAGATCGACATCCCCGAGAGCCGCAAGGACGACTTCCGCCAGGAGATCATGAACTACATCGGCGCCCTCTCGCTGGACGGCAAGCGCTTTGAGTACAACACCAACGCGCGCCTCTACAAAGCCCTCGAGCTCAAACTCTTTGAGGACCAGCGCGACACCATCAAGCTCAAGAATCTGGTGAGCAGCGTGGTGGACGATGAGACCCAGCAGAAGATCGACATCGTCAAGCAGCGGCTCATCAAGCAGTTCGGCTACAACGAGACGAGCGCGACGGACGTGCTGAACTACGTGGCCAGCATCTTCGCGCGGGGGGATGCCAAGAGCAAGTAGGCGATGTTGTCGGATTCTGGCGTTCGCAACCACCTCTCCCGAATGAGTGGCGACGACATCATGTCCACGCCGTTCCGCGATCTGATCGCCAGCCCATCGGTCGCGATTGTTGTTGCACGTTTGATCTCGAACCAGGACTCAAGACTTGGGCGCGCTATCGCATCGGTCGAGTTCGGGATGCGATCGGCCATGAGGCGTTCGACCGCCGGATGCCCGGAACGAGCTACGTTGCGTTCAACTCTTGCGCTCAGAGGAGCAGATATGGGGAGTGGCACATGCGAATCCGCAACCGGTTCCCTCCCAGCGCATACCATCACAAGTTCCGGGGTGAATCTCGCAGCACGCAGACAACGGTGGTTGCGAAGGAGTGCGGCCAGTGCCCGCCGAACCGAATCCCGAAAACAAACACCCAAAGCGACCAAGCCAGTTGCCCACGGCGAGTCTGCCGCCGCACCGATCCAGCCCGAATGAGCTCTGGATCGTGCCCACTCACATTGGCCCGTATGTCGTCCGCCGCGAGATTGGCTCCGGCGGCATGGGAAGCGTGTACGAGTGCTACGACGAGCATCTCAAGCGGGCTGTTGCCGTGAAGGTCGCGCATCCGGCGATGGCCGCGCGCCCGGATGTGCTGGAGCAGATTCGTTCCGAGGGGCAGAAACTAGCGAGCGTGAAGGACAAGCGGTTCATCTGCCGCGTGCTCAGTGCGGGGGATGTGCTGATCGGCGGAGTGACGGTGCCGTATGTCGCGATGGAATATGAGCCGGACGCCGAGACGATGGGTGGGCCGATCTCCAACGCGTGGTCGATGCAGCGCAAGGTGGCGTTCTTTCTGAACGTGTGCGCCGCCGTCCGCACGCTGCACGAACAGTACTTGGTCCACGCGGACATCAAGCCGTCAAATGTCCTCGTGGTCAAGGACGAGCCGCGGCTGATCGACTTCGGCATCGCGCGGGTGGTTCGCACACTTGGCGGCGAGCGTGGCCAGCCGGTCGCGGGCACGCCCGGCTACATGGACCCTGCTGTGCTTTCGGCCCCCGGTGCCGCGCCGGACCAGCGGTCGGACATCTACGCCCTGGGCATGACACTCGCGGAGTTTCTATCCGGACACGCGCCGGAGCTGGACCCCAGCGGCGAGCCAAGCACGCCGCCGACGTGGCCCTCGGTTCAGAAGCCGCCGAGCCGGGAGAATCGCTCCATTGATCGCGAGCTGGACGCGATCATCCTTCGCGCGATCGACACCAATCCGGCGGAGCGATTCCAGAGCGTCAAGGAACTGCGGGATCGGCTGGCGGACTGGCTCTCGTTCCATCGCTCGCTGCCCGCGCGCATCGGCGATTCTGCCCGTTCAGTTGGCAGGAGCGCGTCGCTGCTGTTCCTTCGTTCCCGGCCGATCGGCACCGCCGCGATCGTGCTGCTCTGCTCGATCGTCGCCCTGGCGTGCTCGCCCATCCTGTTCCGATGGACCAGCATCGCGGTGCTCACGCAGTCCATCCCCGGCGCAGCGGCCACCCTGGACCGGATCGAGAACGTGCGCGTGATCGATGCCCACGACTATCCCGCGCTGGTCCAGCTCTTACAAAAGCGCGGCATCTCCATCGACCTCGGGCGCGTCGGCGACATGCGCCTCGCCTGGGCCGAGCTGGCCCGCAAACTCGCCGGTCTCGGCTCCATCCGCGCCGTCGGCTTCGATCTCTTCTTCACAACTTCCCATCCGGCAGACTCCGACCTCTTGCAAGCCCTCACCACGCTCGCGGACTCGTGCGATAGCAAATGCGTGGTGCTCTCGATGGACCAGTGGTTCAACGTCGTGACCCCACTGCTCGCCGGCAACAGTCGCCTCCGCGTCGCCACCGCGAAGATCAATCCACCACCCTTGCCGCCCGCTCCGCCGGAGCCGCCTTTCATGCAGCTCGCGCTGCGACACGCGGGCGACGCCGCGGCGCTTCCTTCGTTTCCGCTGGTGCTGGCCGGGCTGGAACTCCGCCCGGACTGCGAGATTCGCGTCGAGTTTCAGCAGGCGATGGACAAGGTGTTGGTCACCTTCGAGCTCCGCACACCTTCTGGTGTCTGGGTTCGCAGCGGAACCGATAAGGTCGAACTCCCGGATCAGCAAATTCAGCCGCCGAACCAGTATGATGGCCCCAGGTTCAACACGGGCGATCTGCTCGCGCGGTTCGCCATCCCGTTGCCAACTCAGGAGGCCATCGACGGCTGCACCAAGTCCGCAGCGGAGGTGCTCGAGATGCCCGCCGAACTGCTCCGGCTCTGGATCGGCAAACGTACCGTGATCGTAATGGGCGCGGAAGATCCGGTACTCATCGGAAATCGCATGATTTTTCCGGCCTATCTCAACGCATCCGTCGTCGAGTCGCTCGCAACCATGCGGATCGTGCGGATTCCGTCGCTGCCCGCCGCGTTCGCGTTGACGCTCGCGGCCGCAACCTTCGGTGCCCTGCTCGCGTGGGGGCTGCTCGGCACAATCGGGAGATTCGGGAGATGGATGCTCCCGATTTCGGGGGTATTCGCGCTCGCCGGTGGAATCTTCATCACCTTTCTGGCCTGCCGGTGGCTCATGCAAAGCTACTTGTACTTTGTGAACCCTATGATCCTTTGCCTAGCCGTGACGCTGGCGGGAGTTGCTGTCGTGGTTCTCGGGCGCGCCAATCGCGCCATCCTCGGCATTCACCGTTGACGGAGATCGGCATGAACACATGGGCGCGCTTGACATTCATCGGGCTGCTGTTCGGACTGCTCACGCTGGCGGGCTGCCGCGCCACCCTCGGCGATGAGCCGCTTGCCGCCGAAAGCCCCAGCCACCCCGCGGCTCCCTCGGACCCGCATCTCGTGCCGTGCAACTGTGTCGCGTCCATTCCATCAATGGGGACGATGTGCATCACCACACACCTGAAGTGGGTCGAGGGATATCTGGATCGTGCGGACCCCGCCAAGGCGAAAAAGTTCTGGCGGGCCGCCGTGGCAACGGCCGACGGGCGCAAGGTCTCGCTCATCGCGGGTGCCATCAGCGCATCCGGCGAGACGGACGCCACGCTGCGCGGCATCGTTCCGCCGGGTGTCACCGGCTTTGCCCCGGGGCTGGCGATCGAGCACTGCGAAGGAGGGCCGGGCATCGCCGGTTGCGACTCCGAAGTCTGCACGCTGCGCGGCGGGTTCCTCCATGTGCAGTTCTCACCCGCCACACGTTTCACCTCGCGCTTCTGGGCACCCTGGCCCTTCATCGTCCGCACCAAGGCCATCCCCGCCGGCGCGTATTCCTCTGACTTCATTCTGCTGAGCATCCCCGGCGGTGGAGGGCCGCTCCGCGAGGTCGTCTATCGAACCAATCAGGAATCGAAGGATTGTTCCAATGCGCACACGATGGACAACACACTGACCGCCGTGGTGGTTGCCCAGCCCTTTGATGGCCCGATTGTGAATGTGATGAACACCACCAGCGAGCTTGAGGTGCTTCTGAGCAGCGGCCAAGCAAAGATTCAGCCCATCTCCGGCGAGGATGCCCGGTTTGTTCGCGAGGTCTGCGACTTTGTCGCCCGCGTCCAGCTCGCCCCGATGCCAACCACGCCCGCCAAGCCGTTGCCGTGTGTGCGGTAGATTCGGCGCGCCGTAATCACAAGCAGTTCCCGGGTAGAACTCTCATCTCTCTTGCGAAGGGTTGCTCACATGAAGATTCGCAGTCGCGCCGGTTCTCTCTCCTGCGTCGGATTCCTGCTGGCCGCGGGTGCCGGAGGGCTTCTCATCGGTTGCCGCGAAGCCCCTCAGCCCCAGCCCGCCCCAGCGAGCAAACCAGTCGAGCAAAGTTCGGTTGCCGGCGCGAGAATCACCCCGGACCCGATCTCTGGAATGTATCGACTCGAAAACAAGATTGATTGGCGGTTGGCGAAACTGCCGAGTGGGATCGAGTTTTACTTCGCCAAGCCGGTGGTGACCACGTTGAGCGGCGATTGGGTCACGCTCACGCTGATCGTCGGTTCCATCGGAAAGACCAACGCCTGCGTTGTTCCGCCGCTCAAGAACAACAATGAAACGTTCGTGCCCGGCATAACCGTTGAACACTGCCCGCACACCGACACCGATCCGGAAGTGGTGACGATCCATCGCGGCGTGCTTTGCGTGAATGCTGTGCCCTGCCGCACGGACGAAGTCACGGCACTCATGGCCACACATCCCAAAGGAAACCAAATCCCGATCTGGCCGTTCATCCTGCGAACTCCAGCGATCCCCGCCGGTGCCTATTCCGGCGAGTTCATCACGCTGTCTCTCAACCTCACCAACGGAGTCAACCGGATGTACGTCATCCGGCCCAATCAGCAATACTTTTCAGGGTCTTCGACGGAGTGTGCGAAATCCGACGCGCAGGAACAGAAACCCACGATGGAGATGTATGCCCATCCCGATGGTGGTGCAAACATCGCCATGAAACAGACCTCATACGTGATGATGGAGGGCGGCAAGACACCTCCGACCACCTCTTCGCCCGTAGCCGCGCCGGAAGACAAGTTTGTGCGCGATACCTGCGAGTTCTTCAAGGAGGCAATGGCTGTCATTTCCAAGACGAATGGCGATCCGATCCACTTTGAGTGTTACCGCTGAGCAAGCCGTGTGGCTTCTTTGCCATCGGCTCTCCCATCACCCCGGAAAACTCACCACCTCCCCAATCCTCCCTCCCGCCGTGAACCGCAAAAAGTTCTCCCCCTTGAAGATCAGCTTGCGATCCGCGCTCATCACCTTCCACGGCACCCGCGCGTAGCCGTGCAGGTGGCTGACCAGCCCGTTCTGCTCCAGCGTCGCGCCGGGCATGTGTTTGAGATCGTTGGCGATGTTCGCGCTCAGTTCCGCGAGCGTTTCGCAGCAGGCAAACTGCGTGCGCACGCGGATGCGCGGCTCGCAGCACGTCGCCAGCAACGCATCCCGCTTTGTCCCGTCGGCTTCCGCTGATGCCTTGAAGTACGCGCTCAGTGTGTCCGCGAGGTGCGCTTGGTGCCCCTCCATCGCGCTCTGCAGCGCGAGCTGCGAGAGAGCGTGCCGCCAGCCCTGCTCGTGCCCCTTGGCGAGTTCATCGCTCATCGGGCCGGTGTGCGTCAGCGTCGCCAGCGTGCCATCCTCCACCGCGCGGATCACCACCTCCACGCGGCTGGATCCCGCTCGCAATCCCGTCTTCGCCACATCCGGCTCATACCCCCACGAGAACACCAGCTTCCGCGTCGGATCCACCTCCACCACGCTCCCCTTCGCCGCGCCCCCGTTTGGGAAGACGATGTGCAGCACGCCGCCCGGCGCTGGCTCGAACTTCGAGCCGCCCGGCGCGGGCGTCCCCGGCATGGACGCCATCCAGGAGAGGAACCGCGTCTGATCCGACATGAACTTCCACACCGTCGCCGGCTCGGCATTGATGAGGACGCTGGTGGTGATGCTCGCGGCCATGCTGTGTTCCCGTCGTGCTTGAAGTGGTGGGCGAAATCGTTGCCAGAGGGAATCCGGTCTTGATTCAACTCGCGTTGTGTACCGTGCGGTATCCTCCGCTCGTCCTGCCGCCCATGATACGACCCGATGAACAGATCATTTTCTTCCCCACGCTCGCCCGCCCCATCGGCGATGGTCGCTGGAATGCGCACCTGCACGGCGTGCTCTTCAAGCCCGAACTCGGCTCGATGAAGCGCAAGCTCTTCATCCGCGCCATCGCCCGCGCGGCGGGCGTCAGCCACGATGAGATCGCTGGCCCACGGCTGGCGGAGCGGCTGCACGCCTTTCTCGCCGACAATACACGCGGCCGCACCATCCGGGTCCGCGTCGGCGATGAGGTCTGCGAACTTGGCCCGAGCGCGCCCAGCGGCCACCTGCGCGGCCGCGTCGTCATCAAGAGCAGCCAGCAGGCGATGATCGACTACTCAACCCTCGATGAAGAGTGCCCCGATCGCGCGTTCACCGGGCGCGTGCATCTGCTCCCCCCAAGCGGCATCAGCGTCATCTGCGATATCGACGACACCATCAAGCACAGCAACGTTACCGACATCCGCGAGCTGTTGCGCAACACCTTTCTGCGCCCCTATCGCGCCGTCGATCCCGTCGTCGCGCTCTGCCGCGTGCTCGCCGCGTCCGGCGCGGCCTTCCACTACGTCTCCGCCTCGCCCTGGCAGCTCTATCCCGCCCTCAGCGCGTTCATGCGTGTACGTTCCGTGCCCGATGGCACCTTCCATCTCAAGCATTTCCGTCTCAATGACAGCTCCGCCCTCGCGCTGCTCTCGCCGCCGGAGCGCTTCAAACGCGGCGTGATCGAGCCGCTGCTGCGTGGCTGGCCGCGCCGCTCGTTCATTTTCGTTGGTGATTCCGCCGAGCGTGATCCCGAGATTTACGGCGACCTCGCCCGGCGTTTCCCGCGCCGGGTCGCCGCTGTCATCATCCGCGACATTACCGCCGACTCGATCGACTCGGTGCGCTACCGCAGAGCATTCGACGGCGTCTCGCACGATCGCATCCACATCATCAACGACACCGGTGATTGGTCCAGCGCCGGAGCCGCCGCGCTCGATCGCGCCTCCTCACGAGTGCGATGATGTGCCGTTGTGTGATCCGTGTGATCCCTGTCCCCCGCGCGGCGCGATCCGCACCGGCGACATCAGATGCTTGCTCATGATCGCGCTCACATAGTTCGTCTCTTTCCACTGCACATGCTCGACCACGCGATATCCGTGCCGCTCGTACATCCGCACCAGCCACGCCGCCGGTTCTGGTGTGGACAGCCCGATCTCCGCCGCGCCCGTTGCCAGCGCACGCTCCTCAACCGCCCGCATCAGCACCCCGCCGATGCCATGCCCCTGATGCTCCGGCTCCACCGCGAACTGCGAGAAGCTCGCGACGTTCCCGCCGGTGAACCACGGAATCGTCGTCGATCCGCCGACCCCATCCGCCGCCGTCTGCGCCGCGCTCTTGAACAGAATCGTCCCGACGATCTTCCCCATGTGCAGCGCGACAAAGCACTCGCCACCACCGATGCGCTTTCGCGTGACTTCCTCCGGTTGAAACGCCGCAAGCGCCTTGATGCCGCGGTCCACATGCTGCTTGTACGCGCGGTGCAGCAGGTACGTCAGGTGGGCGAGAGAATCCTCGGGCTCCAGCGCCCGCACGCGCACCTTGCTCGCGAGCTGCTTGTCAAACTGCGTCGGGGCGTGCGTCATCGGTGCCATATTCTACTCGGCAACAACCCGTGCGAGGTGTGTGAGTTCAAGGGCTATCCGGACAACCCTTCCGCGAATCACCGGTTGCCCGCTCAAAGCAGCGAGCGAACCCGTGGCACCCGTACACCACGCACTCGTTTTCCTATCCTCCCCGCATGTCCGACGCCGCCGACCCCGCCAACTCCATCCGCCCCCTCCGCCCGATTCCCTCCGAGGGCTGCATCCGCGTCCGCGTGCGCTACTGCGAGTGCGACCCGATGGGCGTCGTCCACCACGCGGCGTACATCCCGTGGCTGGAGATGGGCCGCACCGAGCTGCTGCGCGACGCCGGCATCAGCTACGCGCAGCTTGAGGCCGCGGGTGTCTTCCTTGTGATTGTGAAACTGGGGTGTTCGTACCGTCGCCCCGGCCACTACGACGATCTCGTCGAGGTCCGCACCCGCGTGGTCGGCGGCTCGCGTGTGAAGATTCGCCACGAGTACGAGGTCGTCCGCGTTGAGTCCGCCAGCAGCCACCTCGCCGCTGGCGGCATCACCCCCAGCGCCGGCTCGCACATCGGCGATGTGCTCATGGCCGGTGAGTCGCTGCTGGCCTGCGTAGATCGCACCGGCCGCCCGACGGCGATGCCCGATTGGCTCGTCCCCGCCCGGGTACCCCGGCTCTCCGAGCCGGGTTCTTCCGAATAAGCATGGGTGGTGCGGCTCTGCGGGCCGGTGTTTCGGGCGGCGCATTCGCTGATGCCAGAGTCCCCCGAACGGGAAGCCCATTCCTCCGGCACCTCCATCCCCAGAAAGACCAAACGCGCTGCGCGACACGCCACGCCGACTCTTCGCCCCAACGGGGCGACGGGCTGTAGCCAACGGGTGGAGCGATGCGCAGCATCGCGCAACCCGTGGAAAGGGTCGCTCTCGCGAGCACCGCCCCGGCAGGGCGGGGGAGTTGGCTTTGCTCAGCGGGGGGTGCCGGGGGGCGGGGGACAGTGGCATGAGCGGCATTTGGTCAATCGAACGCGAACGCGGGGTCGGCGGCGGCGTTTGTTGTCGCCCACGTCTTGCACTTTACCTCGAAGTGTTTCCCATCGTCGGCGTGGTTCACCGCGTCGGCGTTCGGGATGCCGCAGAGATCGTCAAGGACCCCACGGACGCTCGCGCGGATCGTCGCGTCGTCGCGCGTCACCTGCCACGCCTTGAACGGCTTGTCCTTGGTGGGCAAGTCCATCCCATGCTGACGCTCAAAGTCAGGCGTGGAGTGCCGATGGATCATGGGAGTGCCCGCGTCGCGGGCGGCCTTGACGGCCTCAGTGATTGTGCCGTTGGCGGTGTAGGCGCCGTTCTTGTTCCCGCTCGGGCCGACCTTCGGCGCGTCCACATCGTGCAGAACGGCACAGGGCACCTTGAAGTGCGCGAGCATTCGGACGAGGAGCGGAATGGTCCATTTGCCACGGGCGCGCAGGATCAACGGTCGACCGTCCAACGGGAACGCGGGCAGATCGGCATCCATCGCCACCGTAAAAGCCGCGAACTCGGTATCGCCCTCCACGATGATGACCTTGTTCGAGAAGAACATCTCGGCGACGGATTGATCGAAGGCCAGAAGAGTCTTGAGCGTGTCCTTGGCCTTCTTTTCACTCGTCGGGTCGTTGGCGAAGAACTTCATACTGTCCGCGCGGTAGACGTTGGGTGCGGCGTTGGCCTCGGGACGATGGAGGCGGACAATCGTCGTGTGGTCTTTGAGCGGATCGATGAACGCGGGGTGGTGCGTGGACAGCATCACCTGCCACCCGGACTCGGCGGCGAGCGAATAGAGGTACTCCTTCGCCGCGCGGATCGCGGCGGGGTGTAGCGCGGTCTCGGGTTCGTCGATCAGGAGCATGTAGCCCGGCAGGAATCGTGCGGATGGTTCCTCTGGGGCGTCTGCTGCCTTTCTTTGGTCCTCTGTCAACTTAGACCGCAGTTCCCTTAGTTTCTCCGTCAGATGCTCCTTCGTGGTCGTATCGGTCGCTTCGGAAAGTTGCCGTTCGCAATGCTTGTACTCTGCGTAGGCGAGCGAGGTCTTCTGTGCGTCGATCTCCGCTTGGCATTCCTGCTGTTTCGCCGGGGTCTTCAGCGTGCCGATTTTCTTCTCAAGATCGGCTAACTTCTTGGTGATCGCGGCCCTGTCGCGCTTCTCGACCTCTCTTTCTTTCCGTAGACGTTCAAGTTCTGACCTGACTTCCAGCATCGACCAGAAGAGCGCCCGCTGCGAGCCTGTGCCTTGCTGACTCCACCGCGTTTCACCGTGTGATTCAACGACCGCGACGTGAGAGGCCTTGACCAGCGCGGCACCGGGATCGATGGCGAGGTCGCCCAGCTTTACCGACAGTGTGATCTCCGCTGAGCTGAAGACGCGGCGGTACGACGTATTGACCCGAGCCTGTGCCTGGCGGAGATGTTCGCTAAACTCTGCGACCGGCTTCTCGGCCTCCGCCTGCAAAGCCTTGATCTTTTCGCGCAGCAGCGAGCCGTCTTCCTTCATCAGGTCCGCGAGACGTTTCTCAATAGGTTCGAGTACCAACTTCTTCAGTTTTTCGTGCTCGTCTTTGGGCCCGTCGAGCGAGCCGATGCGGAAGGGGAGCGGCAAGCGGGCGTAGAACACAGCATCCAAACCGGCGGCTTTTGCGTCGTCGGCATATTCGTTCGTTGCCGGATCCCACGTATGCCGAGTCGGCTTTCCACCTTCAGCAGCCCAAGTCCAACGCGAGCGGACGAGGAGCATCTTGTCGATGGCCTCTTTCCATTTTTCGTCCACGTTGCCAGCGCCTTGGGGAATGTGAACCCACAGTTCAACCGTCGCGGGCTGGCCCTTGCCCTTCGCGGACACCTCTTCGGCCGTGAGCGCCGCCCCGGTGACGGCAGCTTCATATGCCCGCAGCACCGTGGACTTGCCGGTGTTGTTCGCGCCGACGAGACACACAATCTCATCCAAGCTCACCTCAAGCCCTGTGGGGCCGATGCACCCGAGGTTACATACTTTCATCTTCACAAGGTACGAGCGGGTGTCAGGTGTTGTGGCCATAGTGTCGCATCGTATCAGATAGAGCCATGCCGGGGGCTGCCGCCCCCCGGCACCCCCCGCCCGGATTCGCTCCCGCGCGAGTTGCATTCGGTCCTCCGCCCCGCCGGGGCGGGATCAACCGGGGGCACCGCTCTCCACGGGTTGCGCGATGCTGCGCGTCGCTCCACCCGTGGCTACAGCCCATCGCCCCGTTGGGGCGAAGACACATCAGCGGTGCAACGCGTCACCACGGCGGTGGCCCTACTTTGTTCGTGACACTCTCTTGCGGTTCCTCCCCAAGGTGGTGCGGGCGTGCAAGGGTGTCGGGCACGACCTTGGCGAACCCCAAGCGCCAAGATCGTGGCACGGTGCGGTGCGGGGCCGCACGGGGACAAAGTTGCCACCAACGAGGTCGGAGTTCCCTCCCACCGGGGAGGTCCGACCATGGACGAGAGAGCTCCGTCTGCGCACGAGGAAACTCCATCTACCCATGAGGAAGCTCCGTCTACCAGCGCAGACGCTCCGTCTCCCAGCGCAGAAGCTCGGTTCCCCCGCGCCGAAGCTCCGTCTCCCCGCGCCGAAACTCCATTCCCCCGCGCCGACGCTCCGTTCCCCCGCGCAGAAACTCCGAGTCCGAGCATGGATGGCCCGTCTCTGTTCGGGTCACACGCGGTTATCGCGCGAATAATCGTGGTGGACGTTGGGGGAGGAGTGCAGAGTCCAGAGTGCAGAGGGTGCATCAGGAGAGAACACAGCCCCGGGTTTCGTGGCTCGGGGCTGTTCGTTTGTTTGCGCGGATGGTCCGAGCATGGGCCGCGACTTTGGGTACCCCGACGCTCCGCGGCGGGTGGCTTCCTCATCGCGCCAGCCGCTCGATCGCCTGCCCGATCGTTCCCACGTGGTCCACCGTCACGCCCGGGGGCGACTTGATCCCCGCCTTGGGCGGCTTGGGGCAGATGATCCGCTTGAAGCCGAGCCGCGCCGACTCGCTGATGCGCATCTCCAGTTGCGAGACCATCCGCACCTCGCCGCCGAGGCCGACCTCGCCGATCACCGCCGTGCCGGGTTCGAGCTTGCGCTTGTAGTGCGCCCCCGCGATCGCCAGCAGCAGCGAGAGATCGCTCGCCGGTTCGACGACGCGGATGCCGCCGACGCTGGAGGCGAAGATGTCGCGATCCGCCAGCCGCAGTTCGGCGTGTTGCTCCAGCACGGCGATCACCATCGCCAGTCGGTTGGTGTCCAATCCGGAACTCTTGCGTTTGGCGGCCCCGAGAAAGCCCGTCGCCGTGAGCGCCTGAATCTCCACCAGCACGCAGCGTGTGCCGGTGATAATCGGGCAGATCACCGCGCCGACCTTCGCCCCCGCGCCCGGCTCCAGCACGCCCACACCCAGCCCGCCGGGGACTTCCTTCAGCCCCGCCCCGGTCATCTCGAAGATGCCGATCTCCTGCGTGGTGCCGAAGCGGTTCTTGACGCCGCGCAGGATGCGGTGCGCGTGGTAGCGGTCTCCCTCAAAGTACAGCACCGCGTCCACCAGATGTTCCAGCAGCCGCGGCCCGGCAAGCTGCCCGTCCTTGGTGACGTGCCCCACCAGCACCACCGCGATGTTGCTCACCTTGGCGAGATACACCAGCTCCGCGCAGCAGCGCCGCAGTTGCGAGATCGAGCCGGGCGAGGCGTCCAGGTCCGCCTTGTAGATCATCTGCACCGAATCAATCACCAGCACGCGCGGCAGGATTCGCCGCGTCTGCTCAACAATCCGCGCCAGGTTGGTATCGCTCAGCACGAACAGATTCGGCGAATCACCCACGCCCAGCCGCGTCGCGCGCATGCGAACCTGCTCCGCGGATTCTTCGCTGGAGACATAGAGAACGGAAGTAGGGATCGAGGCGAGAGGAGTAGGCAACGAGGCATCGAGGGATCGAGGCATTGAGTGGGAGACATCGGATTCATCTCTTGATGCCTCGATGCCTCGATCCCTCGATCCCTTCCCCATATAGCCCGCCGCTTGCAGCATCAGCGTGCTCTTGCCGATCCCCGGATCACCGCCCACCAGCACCGCGCTCCCCGCGACGATCCCGCCGCCAAGCACGCGATCCAGTTCCGCAATGCCCGTGCTCAGACGCGGCACCGGTCCATCGGCCGATCCCGCCTCCGCGATCGGGCGCGCGATGTTCTCCGTTGAGGTCGCCGCGCTCCCCGCGCTCGCGCCGCCATCCGCTTGCCACTGCTCGATCAACCCGCGCTGCGGATCGCGGGTCGCGGACTTCTCCACGCGCTGCTCCTCCAGCGAGTCCCACGCGTTACAATCCGGGCACTTGCCCATCCACCGATGCTGCGCATTCCCGCACGCGCGGCAGACAAACACTTGTCGTGACTTGGCCATAAACAGTGCTCCGTCATCAAACATAGACCAACCATCGGCCCACCGTGCAGAACCCGGACAAGTCTGAGACATGATTGTGGGGTAGCCCGTCCAATATCGCTTAGTATTCCAGCCGCCCGTGGCGGCTTGCCCGATGCGAGTTCCATAGTCCTTGCGGCCCATTGCACGCTCGAAATCGACGGCTTATGGCGAAACCGACCGACACCTCCGGCCATGAACCCCAAATCAAGGGGGTTATTGTCGAGACGGCCAAGCCAAAGCGAAAACGGTTCACCACCCACAGATTGAGGTGGAATGTCCGGTTGCTCTTGGGCATTCCGCTCGCCATAGCGCTCGTGCTGTTGCTGCTGATGCGCTCGCCGCTGGTGGGAAGCGTGGTGGGCTCGCAGATCAAGGGGCTGACGGGTTGCACGCTGGAGGGCACGGGCGCGACGGGGGCATATATCGACCTGGACGGGCGGCTGGTCATCAACCACTTTCGGCTGCGGCTGCCGGGGGTGCCGGGTGACGCGGGCACGGTGCTCGCCGCCGAGCAAGCGGTGGTGGACCTGGACTGGTCGGGTGTGTTCACGGGTGATGTCACGCCCACGGCGGTGCGGCTGAGCAAGCCGATCTTTCGCGTGAGCCAGAGTATAGAGGATGGGGATGTGAACCTGGCGGCGATCGCCGCGCAGGCCAGCGCGGCGAGCACGAGCAGCGGTGGGGGAGGCGGCCCCGCGCCGCCCAAGATCGACGCGATGGACGGCGTCATCATTCTCGCCGAGCACGCCAAAGCCACGGGCGAGTCGCGGACGCTGAAGGAACTGCACCTCTCCGGCTCGTTCATGCCCATCGACCCGAAGCGCCCAATCTACAGCATCCGGTTTGCTGAAACGGGGCAGACGCGCGAGAAGGCGCTGCTGCTGGATGGGCGTATCAATCTGGACAGCAGCGCGGCCCAACTCAAACTCTTCAATCTCGCCTTCGATGCCTGGAAGCCCGAGTCGATCCCGACGGCGTATCGAGAGCAGTGGCGCAAACTCAACGTGCAGGGGCGCATCTCCAGTGCGGCGATGAGCTACGACAAGGACAACGGCGCGACGGTGGAAGTCACGCTCGACAACGTCTCCATGAACGCGCTGATCCCGGCGGAGGGCGCGACACCCGGTGAGATGAAGGACCTCGGATTGCAGGGCGTTTCCGGCACCGTCGGATTTTCACGCAAGGGGCTCAGTGCCACACTCACGGGAAAGGTGGAAGGGCAGTCGGGCATCTCGATCGTGCGGCTGACGACGCAGGGAACGGATATTGACGCCGCGCTCTCGTGCGAGATCATCGCGCAGAAGATCGACGTGACCAAAGAGACGGAGCTTCTGCCGTACATCCCGGCACGGGTGAAGGAATACTTCCGCGCGTTTTCCGGGCCGACGGGCGAACTGGATGCCCGCGTGCTCATCTCGCGCGGCACGCCGGTGAACGGCAAGCCAGCGGAGATTCAAGTCTCGGGCGGACGCATCACGTTGCGCCACGGGCAGGCGGCGTTTCACAAGTTCCCGTATCCGTTCCTGGAAATCTCGGGCGAGTTTGAGTTTGACGACCACTCGCTCCGCATCGTGAAACTCGAAGGGCGCGGCCCGTCCGGCGCGATGCTGCGTGCGGACGGACTGATCGCGCCGCTGACGGATGAGGCGATGGTGGATATCAACGTCCACGCGGAGCACGTCCCCGTGGACTCGCATTTGCTGGATGCCATGCCCAAGGATCGCCGGCGTGTGCTGGAGAATGTCTTCTCGCGTCCCGAGTACGAGCGGCTGCTGGCCGACAAGTTGATTCGTGGGCCGGGCGCCGCGGTCGTTGAGAATGGCCCGCCGGAGTTCGCGCTCGCGGGTGAGTGCTCGATCGATGTGCATGTGCATACGCCCGAGGGCAAGGATGCGCCGTGGTTCACCATTATTGATGTCGCGTTCGAGAAAACGGGATTGCTCGTGGACCCGTTCCCGCTTCCGGTGGTGGCAACCGGCGTGAAACTGCACATCACCGATGACGATGCCAAGCTGATTTCCGGCACGTTCAAGCCGCTCTCGGGCGGCACGATGGACCTCTCCGCATACGTGACGTTCTTTACGGGCAACAAACGCGAGACACGCCCGGATGTGCGGATTGCGGCCCGGGCCGTTCCGGTGGACGCGCTGCTGCTGCACGCGCTCCCGCAGGATGATCCGGTTGCGCCGGGCACGCAGCCCGCCGCGCGGGAACTCTCTTTCGGCGAACTGATGCGGCGATTGAACGCTTCCGGCACCGTCGGCTGCGATGCCCGCGTGATGGCCGATCCGGAGCAGCGCACGGACGACCCGACGCCCACCATCGCGTACGACGCCCAGGTTGATCTCGCGGGCGTGCGCTGCGCTCCCGCGCTCCCCGGCGATGCGCCCGCGTTCACCATCGAGGACTTCCGGGGGCAGATGCGGATCACCCGCTCCGCGCTCACGATTCCGGGGTTGGAATCGCACCTGTATCGAATGCCGACGGCCGATGAATCCGGCGGAACAAGCGGCACCTTTGTCGGCCCGGTGCAGGCGGCGAACTTCTCGCTCGCTCTTGAAAAACGTCTCGGTGGTGATGCCAGCCCGCGGCGCGGCGGCATGGACGGCACGCTCACGGTCTCGGAAGCAAATCTGAGTGCGCCGATCGAGCGATTCGTCGGCGTCTTCTCTCCGGCAGCGGGGGAGCGGCTGGCGGCGATGCGCATCGAGCGTGCGCCCACCGGGCGCGTTCATACCACGGTGCGTCTCAATCGCGCCCCGGGCGAGAACGCGCCGATGCAAGTCGGCGTGACGCTGGACAACGCGAGCAACATCGAGTTTGCCGCCCTCGGCGGGCGCGTCGGTGTGGACTGGCCCGAGGGGCAGATCGAGATTGTTATGCCCGCCGAGGGCGCGGAGCGTATTCGCTTCGATCATGTCCTCGCGCGGCTCACAATGGATGGCGCGCCCTGCGGCGAGGCGCGGCTGGACGGTTCAGTCGCCATTGATTCTGCCACCGGAACCGTCGCGCCTCCGGCTGATCTCACGGCGGATTTTGCCGCGTGGCGGTTTGAGTCGCCGCTGCTTGGTCCCCTGCTGCAACGGCTTACCAGCCCCGGCACCGCCGAGGCGTATCGCAACTTCAACGCCATCGGGCCGTTTGATGCGCGGGTGAGCGTGCATACCGAAACCACGGAGCGGCGGCCGCTGCCGTTCGTGCGCGTGGAGGCGGAACTCGCGCCGCGGGCGATGGCATTCGATTGGGAGGGTCAGCGGATCGCGTGCGACGAGGTGACGGGCAAGGTCACGCTTCGCACTCGCGCGGGCGAGGGTGTGCATCCGGTCTCCGGCAGATTCGATGGGCTACATGTCAAGACCGCTTCGTGGGATGCGATCGTGGATGGAGCGTGGTACTCGCCCGTGTTCGCTCCGGGCGCGCCGAGTGATCGCCCCGTGCAGCTCGCGGTCGCGTTTGATCTGACCGGCCGGACGCTCGATCCCGCGCTGCGAGCGCTGATGCCCACGGCCGCGGTGGATGCGATCGATGCCCTCGGTGCCGAGTTCCGCGGCCCGTTCGCGCTACGAAAAGGCGCCATCAAGACCACGCTTGGGGATGCGCCCAGCGCGACATCCTTCACCGGCGATCTGGATTTCAACGACCTGGCGTTCTCGATCGGCGTTCCCATTGATCGTTGCTCCGGCACGGTGGGCATTCGCGTGGATGCGCGCCCGCCGGGGTCAGCCGAGCCGACGACGTTTGAGGTCAAGGCCCACGCCGATGGCTTGCGCGTGGTTGGCATCAACGCCACTTCCGCCGAGGCGATCGTTACCTCCGGCAGCAAGCCGGGCGAGATTCTGATTCCGGATATCACGGCGCAGTGCTATGGCGGGCGGCTTTCCGGGCATGTGACATTGCAACTGGGCGAGGATGCGCCGGCACTGGCATCGGGGCAGATGGGCCCGCCCGCGCCCGCCGGGCCGTCGCACTACGATGCGGAGTTGATTCTAGCGGGCGTACAACTCGCGCCGGTGCTGGCGGATGCGGCCGCGCTGGGCGCGACCGATCCGGGCCCGGTCGGCCCGCCGGACCCGTTCACGGAACCAGACCAGAGCCGCGGCGTGATCGACGCGCGCCTGACCGTCGCGGGGCTTGCGGGCGACCTCAACTCCCGCACCGGCGGCGGTGCGATCCGCATCTCCAACGGAGACATCATCAAACTCCCGATGATGCTGGCGCTGATACAGGTGTCCAACTTCCAGATTCCCAAGAAGGATCGGCTTGGGTACATGCAATCGGATTTCGCGATCAGCGGTGATACCGCGGTGATCGAGCATGTGTCGCTGCTTTCGGATTCGGTGGCGATCGTCGGCGCGGGGACGCTGAAGTGGCCGGGATTGAATCTGGATATGAAGTTCAACTCGCGCTCCAACACGCGGATTCCGATTCTCTCCGGCGTGATCGAGGCGCTGCGGAACGAGATCGTTTCCACGCGCGTCAAGGGAACGCTCGCCGCGCCGGTGGTGAGCGAGCAGCCGTTCACGGGGACGCGCGAGCTGCTGGACCGCTTGCTGCACCCGAGCAACTACGCGACTTCCATCTCGCCGGCGATCCCGCGCGCGGGCACGAGGGCGCAGCAGGAGCGGTCGAGAATCGAGAACGCGACCAAAGCCACGGCTGTGCCGATGGTGCCAGAGCCATGAAACTCCGATGCCTCGCTCAATCCGGCGATCCGGAGCAGTCGATGTTGGTGATCTCGGGTACATTCACGCCAGCGTGCCTCAGCTTCTCGCGGAAGGCGCACCTATCCACTTGGTTCACCCACCCGTCCTCGTTGACGTCCAGAGCCCAGAGTTCGTTACCGATATGCTTGACGCCAACCGGGGGCGTTGTGTACAGGCAGTTCCAATCATCGAAGTACGCAGTCCAGTCCGCGAGGTTCACCACCCCGTCGTGGTTCCAGTCCAAATCTGACTCTCCGGCATCCAGGCCAACTACCTGAACAAGATCAAAGTTGGCCGTGAAGTCAGATGAACCTCGCACGCTCAGCCGAACTCTAACAGGCCGTTGAAAAACCCCTCCCTGGCGCAACCGGCATGACCTGTTGTGCGAACAGTACGGCATGAGAGGCCGAATCAACCGTCAGACGAACCTGTTCGTGAAGATCAACCTTGAGGAGCTGGTGCCCGCGGATCATCCGCTGCGGCCCATCAAGCGGATGGCCGACGAGGCGCTGGCGTCGATGAGCCGGACGTTCGCGGCCGCGTACGCCTCGCCCGAGAAGGGCGGCCGCCCGAGCGTGCCGCCCGAGCGGCTGGTCAAGGCGCTGGTGCTGCTGACGCTGTACACCGTGCGCTCCGAGCGGGCGCTGTGCGAGCGGATCACCTTCGACATGCTCTTCCGATGGTTCCTGGACATGACACCCGACGAGGCGTGCTTTGACCACAGC
>JAYVRG010000041.1:0-71086 GCA_043776515.1 Phycisphaerales bacterium | reverse complement strand
CTCGCGCTGATTCCGCCTGTGTACCACACCCATTCACATAGCGCAAGTCGCATCCTGTTCGGGTACGATCGTTGCTGACGGCTGAAGAGTTACGATTGCTAGAACGGCCGGCGCAGGCAGATATTGCTCGCGCTGGCCGCTTCACTTGATGTGCCGCACGCTATTGGCCAGACTTTCGCTATCATCGCCCCACCTCGGGCTGCAACCCGGGGAAAAGTCAGTTGGCGCATCGGAGTCGGTGGGGGGGGTGGGGCGGCATCGAGCGATGGAAACACTCAAGGGCATCGCGGTCTCCCCGGGAATCGTCATCGGGCGTGTCTTCGTCCTGGACGACGAGCACCGGCGCATTCCCCGGCGCACGGTGCGCCCCGAGCAGGTGCCCATTGAGCATGACCGGCTCTGGAAGTCTCTGGACGCATCCATCGCGGAACTGAACGCCCTGCGTGAGCGGACGCGGGCCCAGCTCGGCGAAGAGGCGGGCAAGATTTTCGGCGTGCATATCGGCATGTTGAGCGACGCCTCGCTCACCAAGCCGATGCACGAGTTGATGGATCGGGAGAAGGTGACGGCGGAGTACGCCGTGTGGAAGGGGCTGGAAGACCTAGTGCAGGTCTTTCAGAAACTCCCCGATCCGACGTTCCAGACCAAGGTGGATGATCTCCGCGATCTTTCCAGCCGCGTGATCCGGCATCTTATCGGTGAGCACACCGGGCGGCTCAAGCGGCTGAGTTCGCAGGCGGTGGTGGTGGCGCGTGATCTGACGCCCAGCCAGGCCGCGGCCTTCGATCGGCGGCATGTCATCGCCTTCGCGACTGATCTGGGCGGCAAGACCAGCCACACCGCCATCGTCGCGCGGGCCATCGGTATTCCAGCGGTGGTCGGCGTCGGCCATCTGACGCGTCATGTGACCGATGATCTCCCCATCATCATTGATGGCGATCGCGGCGTGGTGGTCATTGATCCGGACGAGAAGACGCTGCACGAGTACGAGGACTCGATCGAAGCACGCAAAAGCGTGCAGATTTCGCTCGCCGAGATCGCCCGGCTTCCCAGCGTCACCGCCGATGGCACGCCGATCTGTCTGCTGGGCAACATTGAGTTTCCCGAGGAGATCGAGTCCGTCATGAAGATGGGCGGCGAGGGCGTCGGGCTGTATCGCACCGAGTTCCTCTACCTCACCGGACAGAAGGAACCGACCGAGGACGACCACTTCCAGGCGTACAAGCGCGCCGTTGAGCTGAGCAAGGGGCGCATCCTCACCATCCGCACCATGGACCTTGGCGCGGACAAATACACGCAGGAACAAGCCGAAGAGCCGGAGCGCAACCCCTTCCTCGGTCTGCGCTCCATCCGCTACTGCCTGCAGAACCTTCCGATGTTCAAGGCGCAACTGCGCGCCATCCTGCGCGCCAGCAGCATCGGGCCGATCAAGATCATGTTTCCGCTGGTCACAAACATTCAGGAACTGCGCCAGGGCAAGTATCTGCTGAACGATGTGATGGAGGATTTGGAAGAAGAGGGCGTCGCCTTCGATCGCACCATCGAGGTCGGCATGATGGTCGAGGTTCCCGCCGCGGCCATCATGGCCAACATGTTCGCCCGCGAGTCATGTTTCTTCAGCATCGGGACCAACGACCTGGTCCAGTACACCCTCGCGGTGGACCGCACCAACGAACGGGTGGCAAATCTCTACAACCCGTACCACCCGGCCGTCCTGAACCTCCTAAAGGACATTGCCCGGGTCGGAAAGCGCCACAACATCCCGGTTTCCTGTTGTGGGGAGTCCGCCGGAGACCCGGAATTTGCCTTTCTGCTCCTAGGGCTCGGCCTGCGTACCCTTTCGGCAACGGCATCTTCTTTGCCCATTCTCAAAAGGATGGTCCGGAAAGTGACGATCCAGAAGTGTGAGCGTGTCGCCCAGAAAGCGGCCTCGCTCGATTCCGATGCCGCAGTCGCGGCGTATGTCCGCGACCAGGCACGAAAAGTCATTCCCGAGGCATTCGACGGACGTTCCGGCGAACACTAAGGGATACAGGAACAGGTCCGGCCCACCCAGTACCGGGGGGCCGATGCAGGAACGAACGGCCCTTTTAGCCGTCCGCTGCTCGCGCAGAACCGACTTCGTCGCCGCCCGTTGTGGGTGGCGCGTCGGCGAGCGAGTGATGGATGGCGAGTGCTCGACAGCCCCGTAGAACGGGCGGAGCCGGGGACGAATCAGCGTTCGCGGCCCATCGCCCCCTCTTTTGAGGGAGTCGGCATGGGATGGCGAACGGGACGAAGTGCCCCGCGAGACGCCGTAGTGCGTCTCCCCGGCGCGGGTAGCGTTCCAAGTCGGCATGAAGGTACGAGGCGAGCCGAGACCCATTCACGGGTCGGTTGTGCGATCGCGTTGCCTCGCTGGCACGCGCGCCACGCCTCGCGAAGCGCGGCGACGCCCATGGTGGCGACGCCGCGGCACGGGTCCGATCGGGCCCGAGAAGAGGTTTTGTATGAGCAGCAAGAAGCAGATGGTCATCAACTACGTCCCCGGCGAAGAGTGCCGGGTGGCGATCATTGAGAACGGACGACTCGAGGAGTTCCACGCCGAGCGCATGGACGGCCCCTCGAACCACGTGGGCAACATCTACGTGGGCAAGGTCATGAATGTGGAGCAATCCATTCAGGCCGCGTTCATCGACTTCGGTCTGGAGCAGAACGGGTTTCTGCACACCTCCGATGTCCACCCCCAGTATTTCGGCGGCGACGACGCCGAGAAGACCGAGCGGGTGGGGCGAAAGACGCCCCGGCGCGAACGCCCGCCGATCCAGGATTGCTTCCGGCGCGGCGATGAAGTCGCCGTGCAGGTGCTGAAGGAAGGCGTCGGCACTAAGGGGCCGACGGTTACGAGTTACCTGAGCATCCCCGGGCGATTCCTGGTGATGATGCCGCAGATGGACAAGGTTGGCATGAGCCGCAAGGTGGAGGACGAGGAAACCCGTCGCAAGATGCGCGAGATTCTCGACCAGCTCGATCTGCCCGAGGGCTTCGGCTTCATTCTCCGCACCGCGGGCATGGAACGCAGCAAGGCGGAACTCAAGCGCGATCTGGCGTATCTGATGCGTCTGTGGAAGGACATGGAGCGCCGCTGGAAGACCGGCAACAAGCCGCGGCTGCTGTACAGCGAGAGCGACCTGCTGGTTCGCGCCCTGCGCGACCTGCTGACGACTGACATTGATGAGATCGTGGTGGACAACGAGGCCGCGCTCACGCGGGCCGCGCGGTTCCTGAAGATCGTCGCGCCGCGCACCAGCACGCGGCTGGTTCACTACACGGGCAAGAGCCCGGTGTTCCATGTGATGGGCATCGAGCCGCAGATCCAGATGATCCACGCCCGCGAGGTGCCGCTGGAATCCGGTGGTCGGCTCGTCATTGACGAGGCGGAAGCGCTGGTCGCCATCGACGTGAACAGCGGCAAGAGCCGCGAGGCCCGCGACAGCGAGACCAACGCGTATCAGACCAATCTCGAAGCGGCCGATGAGATCTGCCGGCAGCTCCGGCTCCGCGATCTCGGCGGCGTGATCGTGAACGATCTGATCGACATGCGATCCGCCAAGCACCGGCGCGACATCGAGACGCGCTTTGCGGAAAACTTCAAGAAGGACCGGGCCCGCTGGACCATCGCGCCCATCAGCGAGTTTGGCATTCTGGAGATGACCCGGCAACGCATGCGGGCCAGCCACGAGAGCCAGCACTTTACGGACTGCCCGATGTGCCGCGGGCGCGGCCTGGTGCAGCGTCCGGACTCGGTCGCCGCGGATGCTCTCCGCGAGCTGGCCGCGCTGCTGGATTCGCAGGGCGTGCATCGCGTTGAACTGGTGGTGCATCCGCGCATCGCGGGCGAGTTGCTCTCGACCAAGCGTCGCGCGCTGGGCCGACTGGAACGCACCAGCGGCAAGCATGTTGATGTGCGGGTGAGCGAGGCGATCACCGTCGATCGCGTGACGTTCTACGCCTACGACGAGCGCGGGGCTGATCTGGATATTCCCAAGCTCGGGCACCGGCGTGCCACGGAGCAGGAACTCGTCACCTACGAGATCACCTCCGACGCGGGCGAGGAATGGGCGAACGAGCCCGAGCCGGCCGCTTCGCAAGAGAACTTCTCGGATGAGCCGGAGCAACTGGATGCCGAGGCGCATCCGATCGAACTGGAACCGCTCTCGCTGGCGGAGATCGCGGCCCAGGATCGCTCGCGCTCGCAACGACCGCAACTCGGTCGGGGTCAGGGGCATGGTCAGAGCAATGACCACGGTCCTGCGCCGCAGAACGCGGACGGATCGGAGGGCGAGCAGGGCGAGGGTGGGCGTCGTCGTCGCCGCCGTCGCGGACGTCGCGGCCGCGGCGGTGCGCCGGATCAGCAACAGCAGGGCGAGTTCGCCGGTGATCCCAACTACACACAGCCGGGGGTACAGCCGGTGGACGGTGCCGCGCCGTTCAATGCTGACGGCACGAACGCTCCGTATCCGAATCAGGGCGAGTACGTGCCCGAGGGCGGCTTCGAGGGCCAGCCGCAGTATCCCGCCGATGGTCAGCCGCAGGATGCAAACTTCAACGGCGGGCCGATGCCCAGTGGCGATTCGAACGATCCGTCGCAGACGGGCGGTCGCCGCCGCCGCCGTCGTCGCGGCGGCCGCGGCCGCGGCAATGGGAGCGGCCAGCCCGGCTTCGCTGGTCAGCCCGGTGATGCAAATAATGCTCCAGCGTTTGACGAGAATGGACAACCGTACGGCGGCGCACCGCAGCCCGGCTTCGATGGGCAGTATGCGTCCGAAGGCAAGCCGAATGAAGGTGAAGCGCCGTTCGAGCAGCCCGTCGGGGAGTCTGCCGAATACGTGAATCTTCAGGGCCAGGACACCGGTCAGATGCCCAGTGGCGAGCCGGGCTTCCCCGGTCAGCAGAACTTTGGTGATGAGCAGGGCGAGGGCGGCCCGCGTCCTCGTCGCCGTCGCGGCCGCCGCGGCGGAGGTGGTGGGGGCGGAGGCGGTGGTGCTGGCGGACCCAATGCTGGACCCGTCGGCCGATCACCAGCGCCCGGCGCGCCCAATCGCGGGCGTGCGCAGGATCAACCGTCGCTGGCGGCCATGTTCCGCGACACAACGCCGATGCCGAATCAGCCGATTCCGGCCAATGACTTCGCGCCAGATGCGGGTGGTGAGTTTGATCAGCCGCCGATGAACAATGATGGTTCCGGCGGGCCGCAGGGCGAGCCCGGCGAGGGCGGATCGAATGAAGGTGGTCCGCGTCGTGGTCGCCGTCGCGGTCGTCGCGGCGGACGTGGGCGCGATGGCGCGCCCGAGGGCGGCAACGATGCGCCGCCGATGAGCGAACCGGTCGCTCCGCGCGCCGCACCCACGCCGCGCAATCAATCCACGCCGCGCAACCAACCCGCGCCAGCGCCCAAATCCGCTGCATCGCCAAAGCCAGCGGCGCAGCCCAAGAGCGCACCGGCCCCGGCGCTCACGCCGAAGGTCCGCACGCTCTACGGCAGCCGTCGTCGCATCGCTCCGACCGAGATCAAGAACGTCAAGCGCGAGGATTGATCGGTGCATACCACTTCCGCACACACCTCGGGGCACGCGCCCGTCGAGCGGCGGCTGATCATCCTCGGCTCGACCGGCTCGATCGGCACGCAGACGCTCGATGTCGTTGAGCATCTCAACGCGCTGGGCGCGCGGGGCGAATCGCCGATCCGCTATCGGGTCGTCGGCCTCGCGGCCGGGCGCAACGCCGAGCTTCTGCTCGCGCAGGCGGCACGCCTGGGCGTGCATGATCTGGCGATCGGGAGCGACGACGTTTCCGTGAGCGCCCCCGCCGGTTCCCGCCTGCGCCGCGGCGTCGGCGGTGCGGAGCAACTGGTGCGCGAGGTGGCCTGTGACATCGTGCTGGGCGCAATGGTCGGCGCGGCGGGCCTTCCCGCCACGCTCGCGGCCGTCGAGCTCGGTCGCGATGTCGCGCTGGCCAACAAGGAAACGCTGGTCGCCGCCGGGTCACTGGTGATTCCCGCGGCGATCAAGAGCGGATCCAAGCTGCTGCCAGTGGATAGTGAACATTGCGCCGTGTGGGAAGCGCTCGCGGGGATGCCGCCTGCGTGCGGACAAGGTGACAAGGTGACAAGGCGACACGGTGAGGATGCCACCTCGTCACCTCGCCACAGCACCGAAACATTGCCTTGTCCGCCGATGATGTGTGGACCATCGATCGCGCGCATCGTGCTTACCGCCAGTGGTGGCCCATTCAGAACCGCGTCGGCGCACGACATTTACCACGCGACGGCGGCGCGTGCGCTCAAGCACCCGACATGGCAGATGGGCCCGAAAGTGACGGTGGATTCCGCTTCGCTGACCAACAAGGCATTGGAGATCGTCGAGGCCCACTGGCTCTTTGGTGTGCCGGGCGAGAAGATCGACGTGCTGGTGCATCCGCAGTCCATCGTCCACGCGCTGGTGGAGTTTGCCGATGGAAACGTCATGGCGCAGCTCGCCGCGCCAGATATGCGGACGCCCATCCAGTACGCGCTAACATTCCCGCATCGGCCGGAGGGTGTCTCGCGCAAGCTAGACTGGTCCAAGCTGGGCACGCTGGAGTTCTCGCCACCGGATCGGCAGCGGTTCCCTGCGCTGGACTGCGCGTATGAGGTCATCTCCCGCGGCGGCACCGCCGGAGCCGTCTTCAACGCCGCAAACGAGGCCGCCGTGGAGGCGTTCCTCGAAGGCGCGATTCCATTCGGGCGGATCACGGAACTCTCGCGGGCCGCGCTGGCGGGTGTCGGGGCGTCACCGCTGCGATCACTCGCCGATGCGCTGGAAGCGGACGCGGAAGCGCGTCGCCATGTGCGCCACGCGATCGCATCTTCCGCAGCGTGTACGCCGCGTATTGAGATCGTCCGGTGAATGCTCCCGCTCCGTATCTGGCTCAGGCCGCCGCGCTGCTGGAGGGCGGGCGCATCGAGGAGGCGCAGCAGCTCCTGCTCCGCAACGCCCGCGGCAAGGCGCACCCGCACGCGTACTACCTGCTCTCCATCGCGCACGAGGCGATGGGGCAGTTCGACCAGGCGTTGTATTTCGCGCAGCGGGCGGTGGCCGCTGATCCTGCCGACCCGATGCTGGCGGCGGGCGAATCGCAGCGACTCTTTGTCATGGGACGAACGCAGGATGCGCTCGCGCGGCTGGAAGCATTCTCCGCTCGAACTCCCGATCCGAGCATTCTGTCTTCCCGCGTGACCCTGCTTTCCAAGCTGGACCGAGACGCCGATGCGCTCGCGCTGATCGAGTCACTGTCCGGCGCGCTCCGCGAGCACCCGGCGGTTGCCGATGCGCACGCGACGGTGCTTGCGAAGCTCGGGCGATTGGAAGAGGCCCGCGCGCAGTTCGTGCGCGCTAATCGCGTCATCGGCGTCGCCAATCTGCTCGCGGCGCAAGGGCGCACGGAAGACGCGGCCGCCGCGCTCAAGGAGATCTGCCAGAAGTTCCCTGATGAGCCCGCCGGATGGACCAACTACGCCTCGACGCTGAACTATCTCGAAGATGCCCCGCTGGATGAGATCTTGCGTGCGCATATTCAATACGCCGCGGCGGTACGGAAGCGCGTCGGTCCGGCACGCACGCAATGGAATGTGACGCCCGATCCCGAACGCCCGCTCCGCGTCGGTATCGTCTCGCCCGATCTCCGCCGCCACGCGATTGTCTCGTTCCTCGCGCCGCTGCTGGAACACTACGACCGTTCACAATGGCATCTGACCGCGTACTCGGTGCATCGCATTCAAGATGATGTGAGCGAGCGGCTCAAGTCGCTGGTGGATGCGTGGCGCTGGTTCCCCACGGCGCACACCAAGCATCTGGTTCGGCGCATCGTGGAAGACCGCGTCGATGTGCTCATCGATCTCTCTGGCCACACGGAGATGAACAAGCTGGAGGCGATGCACCTGCGCCCAGCGCCGGTGCAGGCGACGTATCTGGGGTATCCGAACACCACGGGGCTGGACACGATTGACCTGAGAATCATCGACTCCATCACTGATCCGCCCGGATCGGATGCGCACGCGACTGAGAAGTTGGTCCGCATTGATCCGTGTTTTCTGTGCTTCAAGCCCATCGACAACGCACCGCCGCTGGCGTTGCCGCCGCTGCTGGAGCGTGGCCATGTCGGCTTCGGTTCGTTCAACCTCCCCAAGAAAATCAGCCCGGGAACGCTGGCGATGTGGGGGCGACTGCTCGCGGCGGTGCCCTGCAGCACGCTGGTGCTCAAGCATGCGGTGCTGACGCAGGAGTGGATGCGCACGCAACTGGCCGCGCGGCTGGTGGAGGCGGGTATTGATTCATCACGAGTCACGATCCTCCCGCCCGCGCCCGGCTACATCGACCACCTCGCCGCGTATGCGAACATCGATATCGCTCTTGACACCTACCCCTATCACGGCACCACCACCACCTGCGAGGCAATGTGGATGGGCGTGCCCGTCATCACGCTGCGCGGCGACCGCCACGCGGCCCGCGTGGGCTGTTCGTTGCTCTCCGCCGTCGGGCTGGGCGATCTGATCGCAAACGACGCGGATGACTTCGTTGCCATCGGCACGCGACTGGCGGCCGATCGCGAGCGGCTCATCGCGTGGCGCACCGCTGGACACTCTTCGTTGCGGGAACAGATGACTCGCTCGCTGCTCTGCGACGCCAAAGCGTTTTCTGTTCGGTTCCAATCCATGATCCGCGACGCGTGGCGTGCCTGGTGTGCTGGCCGTGCGGGCGCGGTCGCGTCTGGCTGATCGTAAATAACCGCGCGGACGTGGCGAACCACCCGTTCACGAGCCATGATGATCGTTCGCTCCGCGCCCATTCTCTCCTTATGACCGATCGCCCCATAACTGCGAGCCGCACCGATGAGCCAGACCGTCAACCACCCACGATTGATGCAGGCCGCGAAAGAACTCGACGAGGGTCGTCTGCCGCAGGCCAAGTTGTTGCTCACGCAGGTGCTTGGAAAGACGCCCGGCGACTGGAACGCACTCCGCATGATGCGGCACACGCTCACGCGCCTGGGCGAGCACCAAGCCGCGCTCTTTTATGCCGAGCGCGCCAAGAACCTGAATCCCGATGATCCGGATGTGCTCAATCTATACGGGAACTCACTGCTGGAAGTCGGACGAATCGAGGAGGCCGAGGTCGTCCTGCGCCGGGCGGTCGAGATCAATCCGAAGCACGAACTGAACATCGGCGCGCTGGCGAACATCATCGCTCTCCGCGGCAACTACATCGAGGCGATGCGCCTGGCGGAAGCGGGTCTGCGCGAGTTTCCCACTAGTTCGCCGCTGGCGACGGTGCTGAGTAATGTTTTGATGCACACCGGGCACGCGGAACAGACCGTGGAGCTGCTCAAAGGGCTGGTCGCGTCCGATCCGACGAATATCGGTCGGCTCTCGGTGCTGTGCATGGCACTGAACTATCTGCCCGGAGCGGCCCCGGCGGAGATCACCGCCGCGCACTGCGCGTATGGGCGTGCTCTGGCCACGCAGGTGCCGATCCCGCCGCAGGTGTACAAGAACACGCTGGAACCCAATCGCCAGTTGCGCATCGGCTTCGTCTCCGGTGATTTGCGTGCCCACGCCGTTGCGTTCTTTGCCGAGCCAGTGCTGGAGAAGCTGGACAAGTCGCGATTTGAGACCTTCGCATATCAGACCACGCCGCACGAGGATGGCGTCTCGGCGCGGCTACAGAAGATTCCCGGTCTGCACTGGCTGAACACCGCGAAAATGTCGCCGATGCAGATCGCCCAGCGTGTGCGCCAGGACAAGATCGACATTCTCATCGATCTTTCCGGCCACACCATCGGCAACGCACTCCCCGCGTTCCATCTTCGCCCAGCGCCGGTGCAGGCCTCGTGGCTTGGCTACCTCTGCACGACTGGGCTGGACGCGATCAACTGGAAAATCATGGATGCCCAGGGCGCACCCGCGGATGGGCAGCGGCAGATGGTTGAGAAACTGTTTCCCGTTGCGCCAGCCGCGTGCTGCTATCGGCCAGCGTGCGAAGCCCCAGATGTCGGCCCGCCGCCGAGCGTGGGCACGGGTCATGTCACGTTCGGTTCGTTCAGTTTCTCTTCCAAGTTGAACGATGCCGTGCTCCGTCGCTGGGCCCGCGTGGTGAACCAAACGCGCGGCTCCAAGCTGCTCATCAAGAACACCGGGCTGAAAGACGCCGCGTTTCGCCAGCACTTGGTGGAGCGGCTCACGCGCATGGGCATCCCGCATGATCGGCTTGAGGTCGTCGGCCCCACGCCGGATGTGCGATCACATTTGGAGATGTATAACCGCGTAGATGTCGCGCTGGATACCCACCCGTGGCCGGGCATCACCACCGTCTGCGATGCGCTCACGATGGGCGTGCCGATCATCTCGCTCACCGGTGCAACCGCACTGAGCCGTTCCTGCACGCCGATGCTCCGCGCTGCCAAGCTGGATGATTGTCTCGTGGAGACAGACGATGCGTTCGTTGAAGTTGCCACGCGATACGCCGCGGATGTGCCCGGGCGTGCCGGGCTTCGTGCGAATCTGCGCCAGACATTCCTCTCCTCGCCCATCTGCGATGAAGCCGCGTTTGCCCGCACATTTGAGGGAGTCCTCCGCACGATGTGGACCGACTACTGCGCGGCCAAATCATCGCACAAGTGAGCGTCGCGTCCGGATAACGCTTGAAATGCCCCGAGCGCATCGGGAATCCAGCGTCAAGTTGGGCAATGTGTGCGTCGATACCCGTCTGGGTTGTTGCGCCGTGTCGCGTGTCCGCGCTCGACGAACATCCTCCTAGCCAACGGGTGCCACATGACCGCGCAGAACGGAACCCCACTCCCACCATCCAACGCCAACTGGGCGGACAAGCGCATCTTCACCACCGGCGAGGCCGCGGATGTCTGCAAGGTCAGCCAGCAGACCATCATCCGCTGCTTTGACAGCGGGCGTCTGGGCGGCTTTCGCGTGCCCGGCTCCAAGTTCCGGCGCATCCCGCGCGCCGATCTCATCAAGTTTATGCGCGACAACGAAATCCCGACCGAACTGATCGAGGCCGGCCCGCGCCGCGTGCTGATCGTGGATGATGATCCGCAGATCGTCGAGATGTTCAAGGACCTGCTGGGCAAAGACCAGACCATCGAGGTGCGATCCGCCAGTACGGGCTACGACGCCGGCCTGCTCACCGAGAGCTTCCGCCCGCACCTGATCATTCTGGACTACATGTTGCCGGATATCAACGGGAACATTGTCTGCCAGCGCCTGCGCGAGCGCGAGGAGTTCAAGGACACCCGCATCATCTTCGTCTCCGGTGTCGTCGATCAAAAAGAAATCGATCAGCTCAAGGCCGTGGGTGCCGACGACTTCATCCGCAAGCCCTTCGATGTGCAGAACCTGCTCTCGCGCGTGAAGAACATGCTCGCCGCGTAAATGTCGATGCCCATGACCACCAATCGCACCCACGCCACGGTTCTCAGTATTCCCGCACGCGGGTCGGGTGTTTCGCGCGCCCAGCCGGACGAGGTGCTCTCGCGGCGCACCGAGCTGGTGCTGAAGGAGCTCGACCAGCTGCCGACACTGCCGAGTGTGGCCAGTCGCATCCTGGCGCTCGCGTCGGCCGAGGATGTGCAGATCAAGGAAATCGTGCGAGTCATCGAGTCCGACCCGTCGCTCACCACGCGATTGCTCGCGCTCTGCCGGCGTGCGGCGTATCGGACCAGGCACCCGATTACCACCGTGGAAATGGCCGTGGTCATGCTCGGTGTCGAGGCGGTGCGCTCGCTGGTGCTCAGTGTGGAAATCTTCGACTGGACGACCAAGTCCACCGACGCGTACCGCCGCGAGGGCGCGGTGTCATCGGCAACAGGCAAGGGCCGCGGCTCAACGCGCCCGGGCAGCACGCCAGTCGCCGAGCCCAAGCACGCTTTCAATCGCATCGGTTTCTGGCAGCACTCCATCGCCGTCGCCTGTGCCGCCGATCTCATCGCGCGTGAGCATACCGATCTGGACATCCATCCCGAAGAGTGCTTCGTGTGCGGCCTGATTCACGACATGGGCAAGGTCGCCCTCGATCTGGTTCTCCCCCGCGCCTATGCCCGCGTTATCGAGCTCGTTGAATCGCGAGAGGGCGACATCGCCGACTTCGAGCGTCCCATCGTCGGCATCGACCATCTGTTCGCGGGCAAAACACTCGCGCAGCGCTGGGGACTTCCGACACTGCTGGTGGAGGCGATGTCCGCGCACAATATGCCGCCGTCGGAGATCCCTCCCGGCCCGCACAAGCGCACGCTCGCGGTGGTTCACATCGCGGACCTTATGTGCCGCAAGCTCGCGCTGGGCTGGTCCGGCAATCTGATCACAACCGCGGATGAACGCGAGCTCTGCCGCCAGGCCGGGCTGCATCCGGAGCGCACGCTCTCGATCATCCCAAAGCTGTACGAAGCCACTAGCGCCCGCATGCGCGATCTTGGCCTCGGCGATGAACCGAGTCAGCAGATGCTTGTGGAGTCCATCCTTCGTGCCAATCAACGTCTGGGGCGCGTGAATCAGGACTTGATCGATGCCAACTACAAACTCGAACAGGCCCAGAAGGAACTCACCGAAGCCCGCGCCATGGCGCGGCTGGGCCAGATGACCGCCGGCGCGGCCCACGAGATGAACAACCCGCTCACCATCATCAGCGGGCGAGCCCAAGCTCTGCTCCCCAAACTCAAGGACGACGGGGATCGCGCCGGCGCTCGCGCCATCATCGACGCCTCCGGCACGCTCACCAATCTCATCACGCGCCTGAACCGCTGCGCCACCGCTCCGGATGTGCATCAGGACATCGTGGATGTCCGCGAGTTTCTCGAGGAAGTCATCACCACCGCCAAGGATCGCCACGGCGAGCGTCAGCAGAAACGCGGCCAGCGCCTCAGCGTTATGGGCGTCAAGCTCACCATCAACGAGGGCATCGAACTCGCCCGCGTTGATCCAACAGTCATATCCGACGCGCTCATCGAGATCATCCTCAACGCACTGGAAGGCGGCCCGCGCGGGCGCGTCGAGGTGAGCGCGCTGGCCGACCCTCAAGACGACACGCTCAGCATCTCTGTCATGGACGACGGCATTGGCATGAGCGAAAAAGCCCTCGCCCACGCCACCGATCCGTTCTTCAGCGAGAAGGCCGCGGGAAGACAGCCCGGCCTCGGGCTTGCTCTTGCCCACCGTCTCATTGATGCCCACGGCGGTGAGATCGAGCTTGCCTCCAAGCCCGGTCGCGGCACCACCGCGACCATTCGTATTCCCGACTGGCGTCCCGGCGCGGAAACCCGTGCCGCTTCGACCACTCCTGCGGCCCGTGCCAAGCACGCCGCGTAACCCACCAACCCCCCCTTCCAAGGAACCACGAGCATGGACGCTCACTCAAATACGCCGCCCCCCGACCATCGCCACGAGGTGATCGGACGTATCCGCCCGGAACTCTCCGCCCCAAGCGCGGGAGGTTCCCTCCGCATCCTCATCGTCTCCGAGCGTTCCGCGTGGACGACGCGGCTGCGCGGCGCTCTGGGCGCGCTGAACATCGTCTGCGACATCGCCCACACCGCGCACGCGGCCTACGCCGCGCTGTGCATTCAGGAACCAGACTCAGGGGATGTGTCCGGCGCGCCCTCCGGCTTCAGACGCGGTGAAACGCCCGGACGTGGTGTTCGCTCCGCTCGTCCGTCCGAGATCGCGCGGGCATTGAGCTATGACGCGGTGCTTTCTGATGTCGCGCTCCCGGATGGTGATGGGCTTGCTCTGGCCGACGCGGCGCGATCGCTGCAAATACCCGTGGTTTTGGCCGCCAAACGCGCTTCGATTGATCTCGCGTCCTGCGCCATCCAGCACGGCGCGGCGGGCCTCATCCAGCGCAGCACCACCACGGATTCGGACCTCGCGGCGCGGCTATTGGTCCTCGCCACTCGTTTCCGGAACCACAAGCTCGCACGATCGGGCGGCCCGCGCGGTCTGCGCCGTCTGCGGGAATGCTCTTCGCGTGACATTCCCTTGCTCCCGCCCCAGACGCACCCCGACGTTTCCGATCTTCTCCACATCACCAGGGAGCGTGGAGCACACATGAAGAACGTCACCAACGTCAGCGAGTTCAAGGGCCTCATCCGCGGCGAGCTCGACATCGAGCAACTCTTGCGTACCACGCTGGAGTTCGTCCTCGCCCGATCCGGCCCGACCAACGCCGCCGTATTCCTTCCCACCACCAGCGGCGACTACTCCCTCGGGGCGTATGTCAACTATGACTGTCCCAAGGAAACCTGCGACGTCCTTCTGGACCACCTCGCAAACGCCGTCGCGCCGCGCTTCGAGAACATCACCGAGAACGGTGGCATGGCCCACCTCACCAACGATGATGCCCTCGCCGAATACCTCGACCACGACGCCGACTGGCTCAAGGGCTCGCACGTCGTCGGTTTCCCGTGTACGCACGGCGAAGAAACCCTCGCCATCTTCATGCTCTTCCGCGACCAGCAATCACCGTTCAATCAGCCCCTGCTGGACCAGGTGAAGACCGTCGGCGAGATGTTCGCCGCGCAGCTCGCCCGAGTCATTCACATTCATCATCGCCACTTGCCCAAGAACAAGTGGGGCATGATCGGCGACCCGCCAGCGGAGACGGATGACTACGGCGACATGGCCGCCTGAGTGAACTCCACATGAATCCCCCGCGAGCCCCGGATACATCCGGGGCTCGCTTTGTTTTGCATCCTTACGATCTCTGATTCCTGGAGGCCACATGAAGAAGCTCATCAAGGTCGTTGTGATCCTGCTCCTGATTGTCATCGTCCTGGCCGGGATCGGCATCGGAGTCTTTTTTCACAACATCGACTCTATCGCCAAGCGGCACATTGAGGATGGTGCCACCCAAGCCCTGGGCGTTCGGACCACTGTGTCTTCGGTCTCGCTCCATGTCTTCGCGGGCGAGCTCGCGATCTCGAAGGTCAAGATCGAGAACCCGCAGGGGTTTGCTTCGCCGCACTTTATCACCATGAAGAAGGGCAAGGTGGTCGTCACGCTCGACTCGCTCAACAAGGAGATCGTGGAGGTTCCCCAGCTCACGCTTTCGGACATTGATCTCAATCTGGAGCGTTCCTCATCCGGCTCCAACTACGGAAAAATCATCGAGAATCTTCGCAAGTTGAAGGGGTCATCGCCACCATCGGGTTCGGAAAAGCGGTTCATCATCGGCAACCTCACGATCCAGAACATCTCTATCCACGCCGACCTGCTCGGCGCCCCGGGAGTGATCGGCCAGATCGTTAGTCCCGTCGGCAAGGTGAACCTGCCCATCGAGCGCATCGAGCTCAAGGACATCGGCAAGGCCGGTGTCGGCTCGGGCGGCGCGGGAGTGACGATGAAGGAACTCTCTAAGATCGTCGTTCAGGCCGTGCTCGCCGCCGCGGCTGAGAAGGGCTATGGCACGCTTCCCGGCGAGATACTCAACGATCTCAAGAGCGCGGCGACATCGTTCGATGGACTGATGAATCTACCCGTGGCGGTGGTCGGGAGAACCGGAGAAGCCGTCACCATGATCGGTGGCGTGGTGGAGAACGTCGGCAAGACCGCTGGCGACGCCATCAACAGCGTCGGCAAGGGCATCACGGATGCCATCGGCGGGTTGCTCGGCGGCAACAAAGACGACAAGAAGGACGAGAAGAAGAACCCGCCCAAGAAGCCCTGACACCGCAACTCGCTACGGATGCACAGCAAGCCGCCGCATCTCAAACTTGATCGTCTCGCGCTTGCTCTCGGGCGTGAACGCGACATCGCTGTGCAGCGTCTGCCCCACGCGCCAGTTCGTGATCGTCGCGAGCGACTTGGACCCGGAGACGCATCGGAACACCGCCCGCTGCCCCCCGGCGGACTCCAGCTTCAGCACGATCGGCGCATCCTTCTCCTCACGCGACACCAGCTTCGGATCAAAGTGCCGCAGCCGCATGTAGACGCCGTCCGGCTCCGCCACGATCGAGAGAACCTCCTGCATTTTCAGCGCGCCATCCGCGCCCGTCATGCGGAACGTCCCCGCCATCGAGTTCCCGTGCGCCACGGACCAGAGCTCCTCGCTCAGCCCATCCTTGTCCATCGAGCGCCACTCGCCGGACATGAAATCCACGCCGCGCAACCCGGGATGAGCTGCGACCATCGCCTCCGCGTTCTTTATGCCCGGATCGTTGGGAGCAATGTTGATCGCATTCTTGCATCCGCCAAGCCCGAGCGACATCGCAACCGCCGTCATCCCGACCGCGCCGCTCCACACCGATCGCGCCACTGCTCGCATGTGCGTGCTCCGTTTCCCCGACTGAGTATGCGCACTCTACCCGATCACGACGGGTTCATTCTTCCGCGTCCATGCCCTCATCATCGTCGATCTCGGCTCCGGCGAGAATGTCCTCGCCGTCTTCGATGCCTTCCACGCCATCGAACCCCTTGAGGTCCGAGTCGTCATCATCAAAGAACGCCGCGGCCTTGCCGGACTTGACGAGTTCACCGACGCCCTCGTCCATGCCGACGATTTCCGCGCCCTCTTCGCGCAGCCGCTCGCGCTCGCCGGCGATGAGGTCCTCGGGGCGCGCCCGGCGGCGTTCCTTCACGAGTAGCTTGATCGGCACCTCGCCGAAGGGCACGTTCTCGCGGATGCGGTTCACCAGGAAGCGCTTGTAGTTGGGCGTGAAGAGCTGCGGCTTGTTCACCACCAGCACGATCGTCGGCGGGTCCACCGCGACCTGCGCGATGAAGAACGCCTTAGCGAACGTGCCCAGCTTGCTCGACGGGCCGCGCGTCGCCAGCACTTTTTGCAGCAGTCGGTTCAGCTTGCCCGTCGAGACGCGCGAGATCGCCTGCTTGTGCAGCTCGAAGGCCGTCTGGATGGTCCGCTTGATGTTCTGGCGCGTCTCCGCACTCACGAAGCTGATCGGTGCGAACTCCAGCCCCTTGAACTCCTTGCGGAGATACTCCTCGTACATCTCGGTCTCGAGAATCTTCCCCTTGTGCTTGCCGCTGGTGGCCTTGCGCCCCTCCACAAGGTCCCACTTGTTCACGAGAATCACCACCGGCTTGTACGACTTCTGCACCAGCATCCCGAGCTGCTGGTCCACCTGGCTCACCGGCTCAGTGGCATCCACCAGCAGCGCGACGACATCCGCTCGCCCGATCGCCTGCTGCGCTCGCTGGTACGCGTACCACTCGATCTGGTCCTGGAAGCTCTTCTTGCGCCGCAGCCCCGCCGTATCAATTGCGATGAACGTCTTTCCATCCATCTCGAAGCGCACATCCACCGCGTCGCGCGTGGTGCCCGCGATCTCCGAAACAATCACCCGCTCCTCGCCCGCCAAGGCATTCACCAGCGAGCTCTTGCCCGCGTTGCGCTTGCCGATGATCGCCAGTTTCATCTCCGGTGATGGGTCCGGGTCTTTCCCACCCGGCACCACGCCCGGCAGCTTCGCCGCGATGCGGTACAGCTCATCCAGAAAGTCGCGCCGGAAGTAGTTGCTCTTGGCCGAGATCGGGAGCGCATCCCCGAAGCCCAGGTTCGCCGCCTCCACCGCGTGCGCTTCCCACTTCGGCCCGTCGCACTTGTTGGCGATCACAACCACCCGCACCTTGCGGCTGGGTGATGCGTCCACGCCCTCCACCGGCGCGGCCGCCTTCTTCCCCTTCGCCCCACTCGCGCTCCGCGCGCTCTTTTTCTTGCCCTTGGCCGCGCGTGTGCCCTTCTCGCCCAGCACACGCTCCCGGAGCAGCCGCGCCACTTCCTCATCCTGCGGCGTCACACCCTTCTGCGTATCAATCGCAAACAGCACCAGGTCCGCGCTCCGCACCGCCTCGGAGATCTGATGCTCGATGTCCCCCGTCAGCGTCGAGAGGTCCGCGCCGGTCTCGTCGTACCGCGCCCCATCTGCCACATACACGCCGAACCCGCCCGTGTCCGTCAGCTCGATCTTGATCTTCTTGGTCGAGTCCGCCCCCTCATCCGGCGGCGTCAGCTCGACGATCACCGAAACCCGGTCGCGCGTCGTCCCCGCCGTCGGGTCCACGATCGACACCTTCCGCTGCGCCATCATGTTCAGCAGAGAACTCTTGCCCACATTGGGCCGACCGACGATTGCAACGCGGGGAAGGGGCATAGGGGGACATGGTAGGGATGCCGCGAGCAGATCAAAGGGGGTGGCACTGGCGGCTTGCCCGCCAGTGGTGTGCGCAGGGAACGCCCCAGAGCCGACCAAATCATGTTCAGGGTGCCGTGGCCAAGCCGCTCGGGGCTCGGCCACGCGGCCACCTATTTGCCCACTTTCCCCGCTATTTCCGCCACCGAGCACTCCTCCTGCCCCTGCGTCCCCATGTCCTTCACCTGTGCCTTGTCTGCACCTTCCAGAATCACGCAGTACCGCGCCCGCATCTTCGCCGCGTCCTGGATGAGTTTGCCGATGTTCTTGGTCGTTTTATACGACCGCCGTACGTGCAGCCCGGCGCGCCGCAGCGATGCGATCACACCCGCCACCGCCCCATCCGCCTCCGGCGTTCCGTTGGAGATCACCAGCGCATCCGGATTCAGCCCCAGTTCCGCCGCGACATCCTCATCCGTGGGCATCAATCCTTTGTCCGCAAGCACCAGCGAGAGTACGACATCCCCCATGCCAAAGCCGACGGCCGGAGTGGGGGGGCCGCCGAACATTTCGATCAGCTTGTCATACCGTCCGCCACCGGCGATGGCCCGCTCCGCGCCGCTCGCCTCGTGGACCTCAAAGACCATGCCGGTGTAATAGGCGAGGCCGCGAGCGATGGACGCATCGAACTCGCACCAGTCGCGCACTCCCACAACAGCAAGTTCATCGCGCAACCGTGTGAGTTCCGAGGCATCAAGGTGAACGGTTCGCTCGATACCGCCCTCCTTATTCGATTCACTTACAGTAAAAGGTGCTTTGTCACGCCCACTTTGCAAAAACAACGGCACGATCGTCATCAGCGTGCCGTCGTATCCCATCTCGTCGAAGCCAAGCTGTTCACACTCTTTATGGAACTGATCTGATGACATCTTTGATCGCTTGTCGAGCAATGCAACGGCCTTGTCTACCAGAGCTACGGGCACTCCTTGGGCCATCAAGACTTGATTCACGAGTTTTCGTGAGTTGATCTTGACCCGCACATCCTTCTGCGTCAGCCCCAACGATTCCAGCATCCCCACACAACACGCAATCACCTCCGCATCCGCCGCGGCCGAATCATCGCCGATAATGTCACAGTTCCACTGACAAAACTCCCGCAACCTTCCCCGCTGCGGCCGCTCTGCCCGGTAGCAGTTCTGCTGCCAGAACCACTTCGTCGGCTTGGGCAAGCTCGCCGCCTTGCTCGCGTACATCCGCGCCAGCGTCGGCGTGAACTCCGGGCGCAGGGCGAAGGTTTTCTCGCCGCCGAACCGCTCAAAGCTGAAGAGTTCGGAGACGATCCCCTCGCCGCTCTTGACGGTGTATAGGTCCAGATGCTCAAACGCCGGCCCGTCGATCTCGTCAAAGCCGTGGTTGATGGAGGTCCGCCGCCAATGCTCCTGGATGTACCTCAGGCGGCTCAACTCTGCCGGATAGAAGTCGCGGGTGCCCGTCGGGGCCTGGAAGACATGGCTCCCCGGCTTCCCTGCGGCCGGTCCCTGCCCACCACCCGGCCCCGGCCTGTCCTGCGGCCCACCCGTCGGTGGGGTTGAATCTGCTGGCGAGTTGCCCATATCCGTCCAGCGTACGCCGCCGCTCTGGTCCACCCCGGAAACCACCCCGTGCGGCTCGCAGGCAGAAACGTGGAACCCCGGATTTCGACCGAATGGCTATCCAACCGAAACAATTGTCAATGATTTTAGGATTTTGATTGGATCAAATGGACAACATTCCTGTAAAATCGTTTTGATCCTCGCAAACTTCATGTACGATTAGCCGTTGAAACTGGTCGATTGTTGCTCGGTCCCGCCGCACGATTCCGTGCCCGGGTCGCCCGATTGCTCTGTGTTTATGCCCGGAACGGCCTAGCGGCCATCCGGTTTTGTTTCCCCAACGGGAGTTGTTCGTTCCGTATTCGCTTGTCAAACCGGAGGTGTCGCTTGAACTGTATTAGCAGCAACGTGGGTAAGTCTTTGTCGTTGGCCGCTATCGCGCTCGCTGGCTTGGCCGGCGTTGCGATGGCCGCTGATCAGCCCGTGACCACCGCTCGTCCCGTCAACGGGAAGATCGTGGATTCGATGACCAATGAAGCCACCAGCGTGGCTGGCACGGTCACCGTTGGCCATCCGTTCGATCCCCGCGGCCCCGGCAACGCCTGCGCCATCAACGCGGCGACCTGCCAGGAGCGCGCCGGTGCGAACATTCTGGTCGTGAACGAGCCGCGTTCCAGCAACCGCTCGATCGCCAGCTTCACCGTCGCCGACAACTTCCAGATCACGGCCAATGCCAACCTCACCTCCATCTGCTGGTGGGGCTATTACGGCCCAGGCGTTGCCACGGTGCCCCCCGCCGTCGGCAACGAGGGCTTCCGCATCGTCCTCTACACCAACGCCAACGGCGTTCCCAGCTCCACTGTGGCGACTTGGAACGTGGGTGCCAACTTCCTGACCGGCGATGTCCTCACTCCGGGCACCACGCTCGCCCGCGGTGCCGCCCTGGGCACTCCCTCTTCGCTCGCTGGCACGCAGATCCTGAGCTGGACCGCCACGATTCCCGCCCAGGCGCTCACCGCTGGCACCGGCTACTGGCTTGAAATTTCCTCTTCCAGCACGACCGACAACGACAACCGTTGGCGCTGGATCGACGCCACCTCCGCCCCCACCGGCGAGCAGGTCTGCTTGCAGGCCCCCTCTGCCAACAACGGCGTGTACTCCTTCGCCAACATCGTCAACTCCGCCGCGGCTGATCGCGCCGTGTGTCTGGGTCTGAGCAACCCCGCCGCCGCCTTGGTGGTCTGCAACTGCCAGATTCCCCCCGTTGTGCCCAATAGCACCTGCTCGGCATCGATTGCCTTGACTGTTCCCGCGAACGTCACCTCCGCGAACTTCCGTTCCCAGCTGACCGCCACCCCCTTCTGCGGCACCAACCCGGTTGCCACCGCGACCCTCTGGTACAAGACCACCGGCGACGGCACCACCTTCACCGCGGACACCTGCGGCGGAGCGACCGATGCCGCCCTGGATACGGTCGTGAACGTGTATTGTGCCACCGTGGGCTGCCCGACCGGCACCTGCGCCACCGCCTGCGGCACCGGCAACACCGGCCTCTTCTGCGTCGCCAACAACGACGACTCGAACACCTGCGCCGTCAACTCCGTCCATTCCTCAGTCTCTTGGCCGACCGTCGCCGGCCGCCAGTACATCATCGCCGTCTTCACCTACTCCAACCAGAATCCCTCGGTTGGCAATATACAGGTCGCTCTGACCAGCAACGGCACGCAGTCCGGCAACACGGCCGCCTGCGTCTCCGACCGCTGCCCGGTCTCGCTGGCGGGTATCACCGTCGAGACCGACGCCTGCGGCGTGTCCACCAACTCCGCCTGCGATGGTGCTGGCGTCGGCCAGTTCGTCCTCGGTACCGCCTTCGGTGGTACCAGCTACAACTCCGGCAACCTGCGTGACTTTGACTTCTGGCACTTCAACGGCGTGGTTCCCAACACCACCACCGCCGGCACAACTTGGTACCTCACCAACTACGCCGTGGAGTTCCCCGGCCTCATGGTCTTCTACTCTGGTACCTGCACCGCCGGTGCTGTGACCCAGCTCGGCGCCGCTGGTGCCGACTACCGCGCCTTCAACGGCATGTGCGGCGTGCGCGGCATCTTCGTGGAGGCCACCGCCGGAGCCGACTTCTTCGTCAACCCCATCATCAGCGATTTCGGTGGCGTCCCCTGCGCCGCTGGCAACAACAACTACAAGATCACCGTGATCGCCGCCGCCGTCGGTTCCTGCTGCCAGCCCGGCATCAACTGTGTCATCAACCCGCAGACAGTCTGCACCGCGACCGTCGGTGCCGTCTGGGCTGCTGGTGCCACCTGCACCCCCGACCCCTGCACCGGCGTGTGCTGCACCGGCACCGTCTGCTCATCCACCAGCTTCGACGGCTGCGTGGGCGGCACCTTCACGGGCGGCGCGGGCGTCTGCCTCCCCAACCCCTGTGCTCCCGCTGGCGTCTGCTGCCGTGGTGCGACCTGCACCACGACCATCACGACCGCCGGTGCCTGCACCGCTACCGGTACCGCTGGCGCCTTCTTCGCGGCCAGCGCGGCCTGCAACGTTGGCAACGTCTCCAGCGCCCCCTGCTGCTACGCTGACTACAACAAGACCGGTGGCATCACCGTCACCGACATCTTCAACTTCCTGAGCGATTGGTTCGCCGCCAACCCCTACGCCCGCACCGGCGGCAACGGCGACGCGACCGCGCTCTCCGTGCAGAACATCTTCGACTTCCTCTCCAACTGGTTCAACGGCGGCTGCTAAGCCCAGCCCGCTGAAGTCCAAGCACCTACCTCAAAGCCCCTCGCCGATTGGCGAGGGGCTTTGCTTTTTGCTAAACTGCCCGCACACTTCCACCCGGGTGCCACCACGGCTTCCTCAAGCCGATCTTTGGCACAAAGACCCCCTTCATGGGTGATCTTGCCGCACCGCCCGTCTTTTTCCCGTGCTTTGGGCTGGCCGTTCTTCCCCAAATCGCCATCTCGCGTGGTGCGATTGCCATTGCGATGTAGGATTGAACGCTTCTGTCCCGATCACTCCCACCGGAGGTGCCCTGTGCTCGCATCCCGCGCCTTGATTTCCTCGCTCGCTGCCCTCGCGCTCGCCTTGGCGACAGGCGTGCCATTCGCCGGCGCACAATGCACCCAGCCGGGCGGCAACGGCCAGCTCTACAACCCCATCGGACCGAACCTAGACGGCGCATCCTCGCAAAACATCGCCGGCTCCTATGCCGCCGCGGACAACATCACCATCTCCGCCAATGGCACGATCACTTCGCTCTGCTTCTGGGGTCGCTACGCCAGCGCAAACGTTCCCGCGACAGGCGTGGAGCAGTTCCGCGTCACGTTCTACTCCGATGCCGGCGGGTATCCATCCGCGACCGCCTTCGCCGGGCCGTTCACGCTCACCCAAGCCGCTGCCGGGCTGACCCGCGCCGTAGTTGCCAACGCCGCCAACAGTTTCGTCTGGTCCGCCAACCTCGCGCCCGGCGTGGCCGTCACCGCCGGACAGTGCCTGTGGATGGAGATCGTCGGCAACACGCCCGGCGCGCTGCTCGCCGATCGCTGGCGCTGGTCCGTCAACAACAACGCCGCCGCCACGCCCTTCGAGGACGGCTTCGCGTATCAGGTCTCCACCGGCGGGATATATTCCCCCGCCGCTCGCATCGGTGTGGATTTCTCCTGGGCTCTCAACATCGCCGTCGCCACTCCCGGTTGCCAGTTCTCTCCCGCAGCCAACTCGCTCTGCTCCGCCGCACAATCGGCCGCGGTGCCCAGCACGCTCCCGGCCATCAACGGAACTCGTGGCCAGCTCGTGACCACCATCCCCTGCAAGGGCTCCTCCGTCAGCGGCCCAGGTCTCTGGTACTCCGTCGTCGGCAATGGCACCACTTATACCGCCTCCACCTGCGGCAACACCAACTACGACACCATCATCGCCGTGTACTGCGGCTCCTGCACCGGCTCGGACAACTCCGGGCTCAACTGCGTCGCTTCCAACGACACCGGCCCGATCACCTGCGTCGGTGTGGACGCCGCGCTGGTCTCCTGGCCCACCACCGCAGGGCTGACCTACTACGTCAACGTCTTCGGCTATCAGCAGGCCGCGGGCACGATTCTGGATCTGCAGTTCGCCACCACTGGCACGCAGGCCACGACCCATCCGCCCTGTGCTTCGGACTTCTGCCCGGTCGATCTCACCGGCATCCCCGCCGCGTCCATCGAGCCCGACGCCTGCACCGCGGACACCAACGGCGCGGATTGCTCCGTCGCCAGCAGCCCCGGCATCCGCACCATCATCCTCGGCCAGACTGTCGCCGGCACCGTGCAATCCGCGGGAAGCTCGCGCGATCGCGACTTCTGGGAGCTCTCCGGCCTTCAGCCGCACACCGCGTATCGGCTCACCGCCAGCGCGGAACTTCCCACCTCCATCTACGCGCTCAACGGCGCGTGCGTCGCTGGCTCATCCATTGGCACCGCCAACATCTCCGGGCTGCTCACCTACTGCGATGTCTTCCAGCGCGACTGGACGACCGACGCCACCGGCACCGCACGCGTCATGGTCACCACCAGCGAGTATTTCGGGCTTCCCTGCTCGCTGAATCGCAACAGCTACAGGTTCACCGTCACCACCGCGACCGCCGGATCCTGCTGCCAGCCGATCACTTCCTGCCAGGTGACATCGCAGTCGATCTGCAACGTCGTGGTCGGCGCGGTCTGGAACTCCGGGGGCACCTGCACCCCGACCGATGCCTGCAACGGCATCTGCTGCACCGGCTCCGCGTGCGTGCTCGCCTCCGTCGGCCAGTGTACCGCCGCGGGCGCGATGTATCTCGCCGGCGGCACCTGCTCGCCGAATCCCTGCGTCGCCACCGCCGTCTGCTGTCGCGGCGCGACCTGCGCCACCACCTTCGCTTCCGCCGCGGCCTGCTCCGGCTCGCTGATCGCGGGCCAGACCGCCGGCGCCGTCTTCCCCTCCGGCTCCGCTTGCAACACCGGCGGTACCACCACGCCCTGCTGCTACGCCGACTACAACAAAGTCAACAGCATCAACGTGCAGGACATCTTCGACTTCCTCACCGACTGGTTCGCCGGCAGCCCGTACGCCCGCGTCGGCAGCAATGGTGGTGCCGGTGCTCTGGCCGTCCAGAACATCTTCGACTTCCTCGGTGCTTGGTTTGCCGGCGGCTGCTGACCTCCGTGGCACGGGCTTCCAGCCCGTGTTCCCCTTCCGTATCCTTCTCGCATGACTCTCCCCGCCGCCGCGCGCGAGCACCATCTCCGCTGGCTCCTTGAACTCACGCAGATCCCCACCGCCGCGGGGCGCGAGTGGCGGGTGATTGACTACCTCAACCGCTGGACCGCCGCGCGCCCCGACCTCGCGCTCACACCCGATGCCGCGGGCAATCTCATCGTCGCCCCACGCACCCCTTGGCGCTCCGCCGCGCCCGATGCGTCCTTTGCCCCGCCAATCCTCATCACCGCGCACCTGGATCATCCCGCCTTCGTCGTCGAGCGCATCGTCGCCCCCAACATCCTCGAGCTCGCTTTCCGCGGCGGCGTCATGGATGTTTACTTCGAGCGCGCCGCCGTCCTCATCCACACCGGGGGCCGCAACGGTGTCGCCGCGATCGCGATCCCCGCGACGCTCGCCGGCGTCTCGTCTCCGCCTGGCGCGAACTTCACCTGCTATCTCGCCGAACTCTCTCCCGGCCACGCCGCGTCATCCGCGATTACTATCGGTGACGTCGCGACGTGGGATCTGCCCCCCGCCGAAGTGGACGCGGCCGGCATCGTCCACACCCACGCCTGCGATGATCTCGCTGCCGCCGCCGCCGCGCTCTCCGCGTTTGATGTGCTGCGCTCGCTACACGCCTCCGGCGCTCCCACCGAAGATGTTCGCCTGCTCTTCACGCGCTCCGAGGAGATCGGCTTCACCGGCGCGATCGCCGCGTGCAAGCTCGGCACCATCCCCAGGGGCTCGCGCGTACTCGCGCTGGAGAACAGCCGCAGCTTCGCGGATTCCCCCATCGGTGGCGGCCCGATCGTCCGCGTTGGCGACCGGCTCAGCGTCTTTGATCCCCGGCTCACCGCCGCGTGCGCCAAGCGCGCCGAGGAACTCGCCGGCGCGCCCGCATCGCCCACCGCCACCCAGCGCGGCACCCAGCAGTTGAGCTGGCGCTGGCAGCGCAAGCTCATGGCCGGCGGCGCGTGCGAGGCCACCGTCTTCTGCGCCTACGGCCACCCGGCCACCTGCCTCTGCCTGCCGCTGGGCAACTACCACAACATGGCCGACCTCGCGCAGGTGCAGGGTGGTTCCTACGACCGCGCTGCCAATGGCCCGGTGCGGGTGGGGCGCGAGTTCATCCACCGCGACGACTACTTCGGTCTCATCGACCTGCTCGTGGCCTTGGGCCAGAACCTTCCCACTGCCGACCCCGCCATGCCCATGATCGATCGGCTCTACACCCGCCACGAAGCGGTCCTGCGCGAGTCGTAGTCGGAAGGCATCGAGGGATCGAGGGATCGAAGTATCAAGGCAGCGAGGGAAAACCAAAGTCATCTTCCTGTAATGCCTTGATCCCTCTTCCCTCGATGCCTTCTCCTCATGCCATCCCCATCAATCCCCGCACCTCGCTCACAAGATAGAACGAGCCGGTGACAACGATCAGATCTTCACGCCCCACGGCGCGCTTTGCCAGTTCCACCGCCGCCGCCGCGTCTGGCGCGCACTGGCACATCTTCCCGCTGCTTTCGGTGAACTTCCGCGAGAGTTCACGCGGGTCCGCCGCGCGGGCGTTGCCGCTCTTCGTGAAGATCACCTTGTCCGCCCCGTGCGCCAGCTCCGCGAGCATCCCGTCGATGTCCTTGTCCGCCGCGCAGCCAAACACCACCACCAGCGAGTCGTACGCCACCGTCGCCGTCACGCCCTTCATCAGGCACTTGATGCTCTCGGAGTTGTGCGCCCCATCCACCATCACCCGCGGCGACTGTTTCGCCATCATCTCCATCCGCCCCGCCAGCTTCACCGTCCCCAGGCCGCGCGTCACCCGCTCCTCGGGTGTCCGGAATCCCCGCTCGTTGAGCGCATCCAGAATCGCCAGCGCCAGCCCGCAGTTCATCGCCTGATGCTCGCCCCGCAGCGGCACCACCAGATGCTCGAATGTCGCCCGGGTTCCGCTCACGCTCACCACCATGTGCGGCCCGGCCGCCATGCCCACACCGCCGGGTTTCCCGCGTGCCTCGAAGCGCGATGTGTATTCAATCTCCTGCCCCAGCACGCCAAGCGTCACGCCCGCGCGCTCCGCCACCTGCCTGAGCACCTCGAGCACGCCCGGCTTCTGGGCCGCCGTCACCGCCGCCGCGGCGGGCTTGAAGATGCCCGCCTTCTCCCGCGCGATCTTCTCCACCGTCGCGCCCAGAATCTGCGTGTGGTCCAGCGAGATGCTGGTGATCGCCGTCACCTCCGGTGCCAGCACGTTCGTCGAGTCCAGCCGTCCGCCCAGCCCCACCTCCACCACCGCCACGTCCACCGCCTGCTCCGCGAAGTACACGAACGCCATCGCCGTGGTCAGCTCGAAGAACGTCGGCTCGCCGTCCGCTTCGGTGAGCTGGTGCTCCGCCTCCGCCGCCCGCCGCGCCGCCGCGATGAAGTCGCGCTCCGATATAAGCCCGCGATTCAGCCGGATCCGCTCCCGGATATCCATCAAGTGCGGCGACGTATACAGCCCCACCGTGTAGCCACAGCCCTCCAGCATCGCCGCTGTCATCTCGCAGGTTGAGCCCTTCCCCTTCGTCCCCGCCACATGCACGGACTTGAACGCCCGATGCGGATTCCCCAGCAGTTCCATCAGCCGGTGCATCCGGTCTAGCTTCATGGTGTCCGCGCCCAGCCGCGACGGATTGATGCGCTCCACATCCGTTCGCTCAAGCAGCCACTTGTTCACAGCATCCATGTCCGTGAGTGCCGGGACCTTCTTCTTTCCCTTCCCCATTTTTGCTTTCCCCGCAACCTGGCCCGTTCTGGCCGCCGCCGGACCGCTCGAGTGCGAATGTGTGGCGGCCGAAGGTGTCGAGGATGCGGTTTTTCCCATGAGCGACCGACAGTATGGCCCGCTCGCGCGCCAAATACAACACAATCTTCGCTCAATCCCAATCCTTCGCCCCGCGTACCCACACGAATCGGTGCCGGACCATTCACGAACACGCGGCCAAGGCCGCGCGTTCTCTGACTGACGGTGACACACACTGGTTTGATTCCAGCATCTCTTCCGCGGCTCGGGTCATCACACTCGCATCGTCTGCGCCCGTTCCGCCTGCTGCAACAGTTCCGCCGATGTCAGCATCTGCCGCAGCTTCTCGATGGTCGCCGGTGTCGCGGGGGTCATCGGCAGGCGCATCGCGCCCGAGTCGTGGCCCAGCAGCGCCATCGCCGCCTTCACGGGGATCGGATTGGTCTCCAGGAACATCGTCTTGGCGATCGGCGCGATCTCGCGGTGCGTGGCCCGGGCCTCTTCCAGCCGTCCCGCCGCCCATTGGGCGCACATCGTGCTGACCAGCGCGGGCACCACGTTGGAAACCACCGAGACCACGCCCACCGCGCCCACGGCCATCATCGGCAGCGTCAGCGGATCATCGCCGCTGAGCACCGTCAGGTCCGGGCAGGCCGCGCACGTTTCGGATGTCAGGTCCACGTTCCCCGCGGCGTCCTTGATGGCCCGGATGTTCCGATGCTCCGCCAGCCGCTTGATGGTGTCGAGCGTCAGCCCGCCCGCGCTCCGCCCCGGCACGTTGTACAGAATGACGGGGATTTCCGCGGCTTCCGCGATCGCGATGTAGTGCCGATACAGCCCCTCCTGCGTCGGCTTGTTGTAGTACGGGTTCACGCTCAGCGTCGCGTCCGCCCCCGCGCTTGCCGCGAACTTCTGCATCGCCACCGCGTGCGCCGTGGAGTTGGACCCAGCCCCCGCCACCACCACCAGCCCGTGCCGGTGCCCAATCTGCACCGCCCGCGTCACCAGTTCCTGATATTCCTCGCGCTCAAGCGTTGGAGATTCGCCGGTGGTGCCGCTCACCACGATCCCCGTCACGCCACCCGAGCCCTGCAACTGAATCTGCCGCTCCAGCCGCGGGTAGTCGATCGCGCTCCCATCGGATGTAAACGGCGTGATGATCGCGGTGAAGCACCCGGTGAAGTGAACACGACGATTCGAAGCAGCAGTGGCCATGGTCAATCTCCAAGTCGCCCCGCCCGCCGGAAAAACACGGGCACGAAGCGTCGAAAAATGTATCGGTTGATCTGGAAAGGAAGCGAAAAGAAACGCGCCAGACGCAAAGCGGAATCCAACACCAGCCCAAACCGGCCCCTCAGGCCCGTTTCGACCATTTCAGCCCGTCGCTCTGTTTGCACGTCGTGCGTCGCATGGGTGCATTGTACCCGCCATGTTTATTCGCGGCTGCACCAGAATGAAAAGCGACGCCCGCGCTGATGGGCGCGGGCGTCGGGGATGAAACATCTTGAATCTGTGCCGCAGATCAGCGCCGGCGGCGGCGAACCGCAACCAGACTCGCCCCCGCCATCAGCACGGCCGCGCCCGGAGCCGGAACCAGCACGCCCGGAACCTTGTCCGAGCCGCCGTTTGCGAAGCCCTTGAACCGAACCAGCGGTGAGGGGGACGAACCGCTCGCAATGAACGACGACGCCGTGAACCCGCTCGCGCCCGCCGATGTGATGTTGAATGTAAATGTGCCGGTCTGGCCGACCGCCACGCCGCCGGTCGGCGAGCCGCCGCCCAGCCAAGAACCACCGAGCGCCGCGCCCGCCTCGTAGACGCCGTACGGAGAGGCCGACTCGGTTGGCCCAAGCACCTGGAAGTTGGAGATCGAAGAAGCGGCAAGCTGCGCCGTCGCCGCCGCGTCCGCCCCCGGAATGTTGAACACCATTCCGGTGATGTATCCGCCGGTGGCTGGCGTGTTGGTGTTGCTCAGCACGATTGTCAGCGTGCCGGTATTCAGCGTGTTGCCGGTGTACGAGATCGAGCCCGTGAACCGGCCAAGCCCGTCGGTGCTCCCCGCGGGATTCGACTGAATCATGATCATCGTGGCACTGGCCGAGCTGGCCGCAACCATCGAACCGACAACGACAGCACCGAGCACAGAAAATGAGCGCATGGAAACCTCCTGCAAAAAAGGGACACGAGTGTGGGTGCGCGGCGGAATGAGAGTTCGCCACGCCGCAGCAACCGGGCCGCGAGTCCCACAATACCACGCGAGGCATCGCACGCAAAGGAAAATCAGGCGCAATCGACACCGATTCTCCATGTTCTCATCTTGCACGCCGCGGCAGCTTGCCCAGTTTGATGCGAATGCCCCGGCATCTCGCGTGCGCCATCCACACATCGCCCAGTTTGCCAAACTTCTTCGGATCCGATCCTCGAACCCACATGGCGCGGCAAGCGAAAAATCGCCGCTCGCGGAGTGGCGCGGGCGGCGATGGTGAACGCTCTTGGATTTCCCTGGGCGCGGTTCAGCGCCGCCGACGCCGGAACCCCACCAGCCCCGCTCCCACCAGCAGCGCGGCCGCGCCCGGCGCGGGTACCAGCACACCCGGAACTTTGTCCGAGCCGCCGTCGGCAAAGCCCTTGAACCGCACCAGCGGAGAAGGCGAAGATCCAGAGGCGAGGAACGACGAAGCTGTGAACGCGCTCGCGTCCGAGGCGGTGATTTGAAACGTGAACGTGCCGCTGTGTCCAACGGCGATGCCGCCCGTGGGCGATCCGCCGCCCAGCCACGATCCGCCCAGCGCCGCGCCGGCGTCGTAGCTTCCGAAGGGTGATGCGGGTGCGGACGGGCCCAGATTCTGGAATCCCGACACCGAAGTTGCCGCCAGCTGCGTCACCGCCGCGCTATCCGAGCTGGGTAAGTTGAACACGAGCCCGGTGATGTAGCCCCCCTGCGCCGGTGTGCTCGTGTTGCTGAGCACGATCGTGAGCGTGCCGGTGTTCAGCGTGTCGCCCGTGTACGAGAGCGAGCCCGTGAAGCGACCAAGCCCCTCGGTGCTCCCGGCCGTATTGGACTGGATCATCACGGTCGTCATCGTCGCGCTGGCCGAGCCGGCCGCGACCATCGAACCAACCACTATCGCACCGAAGGTTGACAGAGAGATCATGGGAAACTCCTGCGAGACGAGGATCAACCGCGCGGTTGGGTGAATATGCCCGCCGCGGCGATCCGACCGTCTACTACAGAGTGCCACACCCGCGGCACGCTCCCAGCCGAACGCGCCCGCATCTCGTGACGACACCATCCTCAGCCCCGCGGAACCGTCGCAGTTTGCCCAGGGTCACTGGTTCTCGGAACCAGCGTCGCCTAGAGCTCTCGCCGCTTCTCAAAGATCGCCGAGCTGGTCCCGATCCCCGCACCCAGCCGCACCGGCCCGGCGGTGATCCGCTCCACCGCGTGCCCCGCGTTCTCCGCGCTGAACTCGATCCCGATGAAGTTCCGCCCCAGCGCGTGCGCCATCACGCCGGTGGTGCCGCTGCCCAGGAACGGGTCGAGCACCAGGTCCTTCTCGTTCGAGCACGCCCGCACCACCCGCTCCAGATACACCTCGGGCAACTGGTTGTCGTGGTAGTGCCGGCGCTCCGAGTTGTTCCCCTGTACGCGCCCCCAATACTGCCCGTACCAGACATCCATCGGCACGCGCCTGCCCGGGGGCATGCCGTCCTTCTTCGAGAGCGTGCGTTTGTCCCCGTAGATCGCCGCGCGGTCGGACATCTCCGCCACCTCGATCGGGTTCCATGTATGCCCGCCCGCGCGGCTCGCCAATCCGCGCCGCGTCTCCTCCGGGTCTCTTGCCGGCGCCCGGCGGTCGTCCTTTCCTTCCTTGATGAAATACAGAGCGTGGACCTTTGAGTTGATGAATCGCTCCACGGCGTTCTGTCCGAACCGGTAGTGCCAGACGCACCAGTTCCGCAGCGCCATGTTCGCCGGCGGCTTCCGATCCATCCGCCTCTTCATGTAGCACACGATTTCCGCCGCCCAGTCGTCGGGAATGTTCACCCACAGCGCGCCCCCCGGGCGCAGCCCCTTCACGCACGCATCCAGCCAGTCATATGTGAAGGTCAGATACTCATCCTCCGCCAGCTTGTCATCCCATTTGTCGTACGCCCGGTTCCAGTTGAACGGCGGATCGGCGAAGACCAGATCGAGTTTCGACGCCTTCACCTCTGGCAGCGACGCCAGCACGTCGCGGCAGTCGCCGATGTAGATCCGAGACTTGGTTCCCGCCTGCTCATTGGCAATGACCGTCGGCTCGCGCGCGGTCGCCAGCACTGTCGGCGTTGCGTTCTTCGTCGGCTCGTCTTGCTGTTTCTTTTTCTTTGAGCCCACGCCCGATTGATTGGTGCGAACTCCGTTGCGAACAAATGTCCGCGTGGTCATGCGATTACCGGGAATGGCGGGTGTACCCATAGCGCGCGATTGTAACCGCAACTCCCTCCCTGGCATGGGCGTCCCGCCCATGTTCCCGGCATTCTTTCCACGTTCGGCGCATGTTCGGCGCACCCACATTTTCGCGCCGCCCTCCTCTCCGCCCCTCCGTGTCACCTCGTCCGTCTCCATTCCGCGCCACTCGCACGCAGTGCGCACGACCGTTGCCGGTGGCGCAGCGAGCAACGCGAGCCAGCCACCGGATCACTCCTCTCTGATTTCCCGGCCCAACGGGCCGACGCCCCCATCGCCCGCCGCGCCGTGCATATCCCTAACTCTCGCCTGCCCTCTTCAACGGATTCACCCGCGGCCGCGGATCGCCATGTTGCTCGACGCCAACCGCTGCGTCCTGTATTATTGAGATCATGGCGTGTCGTCGAACCTCAGCACTCACCGGATATTCACTGACGATACGTCGAATCGCTCGCATCCAAAGAGCCCGTCTCGGAAAGCATGAACATCCGATCGGTTCGATGGCAAGATCCCCAAGCATCTCAGTCATCCCGCTGTCATCCAAGTGGAGGCGTCGAATTGCAACGCAGTCGATCACGTGAATGATGGGCTTTGTAGTAGCGTCCGCGGATTCGACTACAAGGTTCGATGGCTTGTGATCGCGGTTGTACAAGTTGGCGCGCATGCACTTCAGAGAAAGTGCGCCGACCGCATCCGCAATTCGGTGCTGCTCGCGAATCGGTATGGAACGACTGTGGGCGATGTTGTCCATGAACTCCAGTAGTGTGCTGCCAGGCACAAACTCCAGCACAAGCAACTCGCAGGTTCGTCCATCCACTCGGACACGTAGCAGAGCGAGCGGCCGACCAGTTGGGATTGCAGCCTCTATCAGCAACTCCGCCCCCCGCCAGTGCTTGTGCCCATGTCCCATCCCCAGCACATGCTTCACGCGCCGCGCCACCGTGTTCAGCGCCCGACACTTTACCACCACATCCCGCCCCATCACCCGCGCCCGTCGCACCCACGACCCCGCATCCTCCTTCAGCACCGTCGCCGCATCCAGTGTGCTCGGCGCGCTCAGCGCATCCCGCCACTTCGCCGCGTCCTCGCCCGCCGCCACCCGGATCACCTTGTTCACTGAAACGTGCATCTGCCGCCAGCATACCGCCGCGCTCACGCCGAGCGAGCCCGATGCAGCGCGGCGTCGCGCACAAAGTCCGAAACGCCCCGGAACCCACGCCGCGTTGCCGCCGCTTCCAGCACCAGTTTTTCCTCGTCCGTCACGCGCAGGTTCAGCTGCGCCTGACGCTTCTTCTCCCCCGCCGGACGCGGCGGATTCTGCCCCTGCTCCAGCATCACCCCCACGCTCGCGCTCGCCGCCTCACGCACCGCCGCCACGCACTCCGTCGGTGTCCTGCCGTCCGCCATCACGCCGGGCATCTCCAGCACATGCCCGATGAAGCCGAGCGCATCGTCCGCCTCCAGGATGATGCGATACTCGCCGGCAAGCTCTCGGGCCTGCCGCAGAACATCCGCTCCGAACGGCCGATCCAGAGCGTGAGCGCCATCACGCGCCGTCGCCTTGCGGCCTGTCCTGCTCGATGACTTTGCTGACTTTCGCGAGATAGACATGCTTCACCTTGTTCCGATGCACGGGAATACTGATCGGCGTGTGCCCCGCACGCGCGAAGCTGTGGTGCGAACCGCTGACCCGAACCAGCGTCCACCCCGCGCGTTCGAGCATTGAACGGAGCTTCGAGAACTTGACGTCAGAAGCCATGACTGTTCCCCCATGCACATCTGGACAAGTATATCGTTCGATATACAAATATCCAGCAAAATGTCCTTCTCCCCTTCTCCCCTTCTCCCCTTCTCCACCGACCAGAGAACGACAGACTCCCCGCTCCTCCGGGATACGATGGTCCCCCATGCCCCGCATCACCATCAACGGCACATCCTGCGACTTCACGCCCGGCCAGATGATCATCCAGGTGGCCAACGCCGCCGGCATTGAAATACCGCAATACTGCTACCACGACGGCCTTTCCATCGTGGCTTCCTGCCGTATTTGCCTGGCCGAGGTTTGGCAGCCCAACCCCCGCAACAACAACGCCCTCGAGCCCATCCCCAAGCTCATCCCCACCTGCCAGACGGCCTGCGCCGACGGCATGGTCATCTACACCGACTCCCCCAAGGCCGTCCAAAACCAAAAAGCGGTGATGGAATATCTCCTCATCAACCACCCGCTGGACTGCCCCGTGTGCGATCAGTCCGGCGAGTGTTTTTTGCAGGATTACTCCTACGAATACGGGCGCGGCGAGTCGCGCTTTGAGGAGACCAAGGTCAAGAACCCCAAGAAGGACCTCGGCCCCAACGTCTACCTCTACGCCGACCGCTGCATCATGTGTACCCGCTGCGTCCGCTTCACCCGCGAGGTGACGGGGACTGCCGAGCTGACGGTTCAGGGCCGCGGCAACAAGGAAGAGATCGACATCTTCCCCGGCATCGCGCTCGACAACGAGCTCTCCGCCAACGTCATCGACCTCTGCCCTGTCGGCGCGCTGCTGGACAAGGACTTCCTCTTCGCCCAGCGCGTCTGGTTCCTCAAGTCCACCCCCAGCATCGACGGCATCACCGCCAGCGGCGACAACCTCCGCGTGGACACCAACGACGGCAAGGTCTACCGCCTCAAGCCCCGCACCAACATGGCTGTGAACAAGTGGTGGATCTCCGATGAGATTCGCTATGGCTACAAGCACATCCACTCCGAGCAGCGCATCGGCGCTCCGCTCCGCCGCCAGTTTGGTGTGCAGGTCGAATCCGACTGGAACCGTGCGTACAACGAGGCCCTCGCCGGGCTGTGTGCCACTGACCGTGGCTCTGCACGGTCAGTGCCGGGTCACAAGGCAAGCACGGGAAACACCGGTCGCCTCGGCCTCCTCCTCAGCCCCATGCTCTCCTGCGAGGATGCCTATCTCCTCGGCACGCTCGCCCTCGCCATCGACCCGCGCGCCGTGCTCGCCCTCGGCCCGGTCCCGATGTCCGGCACGGATAAGACTTTCCCGCCCGCGGATCCGAACGGCTACAAGGTCTATGCCGAGAAAGCCCCCAACGCCCGCGGCGTAAAACGCGTCATCGATGCCCTCGCCGCGAGTGGCGCGGAAGCCGCTGACTTCCCGCGATTCCTCTCCTCGCTCCGCTCCGGCACCATCAACGCCGCCATCATCACTGGCAACTACACCAGCGACTGGGCCACGCCCGACCTGCTCAACGCGCTCCGCGGCTCCGGCGCAAGTAAGCCCTTCTCGCTGCTGCTCGACACACTCCGCTCCCCGCTGGTTGATGCCGCCGACGTCGTTCTCCCCTCTTCGACATGGCTGGAGAAAGCCGGCACCTTCGAGAACGCCCGCAACATGCTCCAAGCGTTTGAGGCCGCCATTCCACCTGTCGAGCCAAGCAAGCCCGAGGCCCAGATCGCCCTCGATCTTCTCGCCGTCCTCGGCGGCTCCAAAGCGATCGTCGAGAGCGAAACGCTCGTCATTAGTCCCGCCAAGCAGGGTCAGGTTCCCGGCACCACGCGCATCTCCGCCCCCGTCGGCGAGCTTTTCAACGCCGCCGACACCCGCGCCGCCATGGCTCGCACCCCCGCCCTCGCCGCGTTCGCCACCAGCGTCGTCCTCCCCACACTCCCCGTGGAGCAGGAGCCCGACATGCAGATGGTCGAGTTGTAATCAGCACCGAAATCAGAGCCGAGCGGCGTAAGCCGCCGGTCTTTTCCAGCCACCTGTCCGTGCCCCGGTCTTGCCGCTCTGGGCACGACCGGACCGCTTGCAACCTCAGCGCAAGAACACAGGGCGTCGCACCACCTGCGAAGCCCCCCTTCTCAATGCCTTCTCATAACAGCATTCTCCCAAACTCCCCACCATCCCAAGCAACGCTCCGCAACCACCCGGGTGTCCCCGAATCCGGGCATTTCAAGCCCGTTTAGTTGGCCTCCTCAATACCATGATGTATAGTCAGTGTGTTCCTGAAGTAGAGGGGAGAGGGATTACCCCACCATTTTAGGATTTCCCGTCGATGGCCCAGCGGTTTCGCTGCGCCAGTCGCACAGGGCGTTTCCTCGCGCGTTCGTTGGCTCCAGCCAGCGCGGCTCGTCGAGGTCGGGGATTGCCCCTCGCGCCTGCGGGATACGAACTCTCTCTCGCAGGGCGGGCGAAAGCCCCCCTGCGAGACTTTATTTTTGGACAATGTTTGGACTGCGTTCGCAGTTGTTTCAAGGGCTGCAAAGTAATTCTGGTGAATCTTTGACATTTGCATGGCCAGCATCAGCCCATGTTGTACAGTTAGACTAATCAGACAGGGAACTCAGCAGTGAGTGCCAACAACGACAACGTCTGAGAGAGAAAGGCCCAGCACCGCCGAAAGGCGGTGTTCGGCTTTTTGCGTTTTTGCTTCCCGTGGCATGGGCTTCCAGCCCATGTTCTTTAGTGGCACGGGCTTACCAGCCCGTGTTCGGCCCGCTTCTGCCCGATTGCCTTGATTGCTTCACCCACACCCGCGAACGCACCTCACCCCGCCACCACCACCACATCCTCCGCCGCCACTCCCAGCATCACCCGCTCCCCCGCGCGGCTCGTCGTACCGGGATTCAGCGCCGCCACTCGCAAGCGCACACCACCCGCCGCCTCCACCTCCAGCTGCGCCGTCTCTCCCAGATACACCGACTCCGCCACCGTCCCGGGAATGCTGTTCATCCCATCCGGTGCATTCACACGCAACGCCTCCGGCCGGATCGAGCAGAGCACATCGCGTGTCGCGCTGCCAACATCCGGCGAGACCGCCGAAGACACCAGTTTGCCAAGCGCCGTCTGCACCACCGTCTTCCCGTGCTCCTCGCCCACGATCTGCCCCGGCACGAAGTTTGTCTCGCCCAGAAACTCCGCCACAAACCTCGACCGCGGCCTGCGATACAGCTCCGCTGGCGCGCCCATCTGCACGATCTTCCCCTGATTCACAATCGCCACCCGATCCGCGATGCTCAACGCTTCCTTCTGATCGTGCGTCACATAAATCGTGGTGATCCCCCCCGGGTGGTCCGCCGCTCCGCGGCGGCCTGTTTCCTCCTTCTCATCCTGAAATACTGGTTCGCTCCCCGATCCGCCGCGGAGCGGCGGGCCACCCGCGCCCGCTTCCTTGCAAATCCGCCGAATCTCCGACCGGAGCTCCAACCTCAGCTTCGCATCCAGATTGCTCAGCGGCTCATCCAGCAGCAGCACATCGGGCCGGATCACCAGCGCGCGAGCCAGCGCGACACGCTGCTGCTGCCCGCCCGAGAGCTGATTCGGCTTCCTCGGTCCGTACTGCTCCATCCGCACCATCTTCAGCGCATCCGCCACGCGCCGGTCGCGCTCCGCCGCGGGAACCTTGCGGATGTTCAGCCCAAACGCCACGTTCTGCGCCACCGTCATGTGCGGCCACAGCGCGTAGCTCTGAAACACCATCCCCGTGTTCCGCTTGTTCGGCGGCAAATACGTCACATCCCGCGACGGCTGCCCCGTCGGCTCGAACATGATCTGCCCGCCGCTGGGCTCAATGAACCCCGCGATCATCCGCAGCATCGTCGTCTTCCCGCACCCGGATGGCCCGAGCAGAAAGAACAACTCCCCCGACTCGATCCGCAGGTCAACATGGTCCACCGCCGTCGTCGGCACTCCGCCCGCGCCCGGCGCACTACCGGGAAACGTCTTGGTCAGTCCTTTGAGCGTGATGGTGGTGGACATGGCCGCACAAGGTAGCACGCCCGATGCTTCGGCGAGAGCCGATCACGCTTCATTACGAGTCCTCCGCGCAAGCGGAGGCCGATCTCGCCTGTTTCGTCTCCCCCCCAACGCCAGCACCGGATCGGTTCAGCCCAGCAATCGCTACGCTTTCCTCGTGACCAACTCCCCGCGCCCCATCACCATCGTCTCCGGCCTCCCCCGCTCCGGCACCAGCGTCATGATGCAGATGCTCGTCGCCGGCGGCATCCCGCCCCTCACCGACGACATCCGCACCCCCGATGAGGACAATCCCCGCGGCTACATCGAGTTCGAGCGCGCCAAGAAGGTCAAGACCGACAAAGCGTGGCTTTCCGATGGTGAGGGCAAAGTCGTCAAGATGGTCCACATTCTCCTCCTCGATCTCCCCATGGATCGCCGCTACGACATCGTCTTCATGCGCCGCGAGCCCCACGAAGTCGTCAAGTCCCAAGGCGTCATGCTCGCGCGCTCCGGCAAGTCCGGCGCGGCCCTCTCCCCCGAAAAACTCATCGCCGTCTTTCAACAGCAAATCGATCGCGTCCTCGCCTTCCTTCGCACCCACGCCTGCGCCCGCGTCCTCGAAGTCAACTACAACCACCTCATCCGCGAGCCCGAGAAAACCGCCCGCGACCTCGCTTCCTTCCTCGCCCGCGATATGAACATCCCCGCCATGGCCGCCGCCGTCGATCCCGCGCTCTATCGCAACCGCGCCGCTCCCTGATTCTCTCAGCGCGAGCCGCCGGTCTACGCTCGCGCCCATGGCCAAGGCCCGCAATGAACCCGCCAAACGCGCCGCTTCTAAGGCCACGCCGCGCCCCGCGCCCCGCGCCGCGCCCGCCGAGATGGCCGGCGTCGAGCGTCTCCGCCAGGCCCGTATCCGCCCAGACTGGGACCGCTCCCTCGCCCCCGAAATGGACCGCGCCATCCGCGAGGCCGTGGCTCTCCGCCGCGCCACCAGCGGCTGTGCCGAGGCCTGGACCAAGGTCATTCCCGCATCCATCCTCGCCCGCACCGCGCTCGAAGGCATCTCCCGCGGCGTCCTCACCGTTCGCGTCCCCGATGCCGCCACCCGCTTCGAGCTGGATCGCTTCCTGCGCTCGGGTGGCCAGAAACTCCTGACCTCCGAATGCCGTACCGCGCTCAGCAAAGTGCGCATCACGCTCGGAAGCGACTAAAAAGCGTTTACCAACGCTTGGTCGGCACATGATCGGTATAGATTTGCAAGGGAATATCAGGGAAAATTGAACCAAACTACTTGGCCGAGTGCCCGAATCGGGGGTACATTTCCTTTGGTGTAGGGGGTCTTTGCACAGCCGTCTAGCGACGGCATAGAGGAGAGAGATCGTTATGAAATCGTTTACGTTTGCGTGCGCTGCGGCACTGTTGGCTGTCGCCGCTGGCTCGTCGCAGGGCGCGCTCGCCCAGACCAAGACCGGCCCCACGCCCCAGGTCTATTCCAACGGTGGCGGCTCCGGGTTCGGCGGCACCCTCGGTGCTAGCTCGATCTCGTTTGGCTCCTCCAGCGGCAACCTCGACATCAACTTCACCCCCGGTGGCGCGCTGAATGATCTCGTCGTCATCCGCCTGGACACCCGCAACGGCGGCTTCGGCGATGCTCAGATGGACGATCAGGGCGACGGCGGCCGCCGCGCCTCCACAAGCCCCATCCGCGATGGCTTCCTCAACGAGCCCACCGGCATGAGCACCTACACCGCCGGCTCCACTGGCGGCGTCTCCGACTTCGCCCTTGTCATCGGCAACTTCGGTGTCGTGCTCTTCGAGCTTGGCGCCAATACCACCCCCAACTCTCTGAACTTCATCTCCTTCAACGCCGGCACCTCCGTCTCCATCCCGATGGGCACGCTCGGCAGCCCGAATACCGTGGATTGGTTCGCCTACTACACCTCCGACTCCACCTTCGCATCCAACGAGTCCTTCCCCGCTTCCGCTGGCTACAACGGCGGCGCCAACCCCGGCTTCGGCCCCGGCACCTTCTCTCTGGCTGATTTCAACCGCTACCTCGTCCCCGCCCCCGGCGCGGCCGCCCTTCTGGGCCTCGGTGCCCTCGTCGGCACCCGCCGCCGCCGCAACTGATCGTTTGTGTCTTTTATCGTCGCGACAACAAGGGTCCGGCCTCGTGGCCGGACTCTTGTCTTTTTTGTGCGCCAAGCAAAATGGGTGGCACTGGTGGCTCGCCCGCCAGTGCGGCACGCGTGCCACGGGTTCGCCCGCTGCTCTGAGCGGGCAACCCGTGCTGTTGCAACCCACGCGCCCCATCCGACGGAGCGTGCGATCGCAACTAGACCGGGGCGCGAGCCCCGGTTGCCCAGCGCCCGCAATGCCATCATCCCACATTTTCCCCTGATACTCTCCCCCCATGGACGAACGCGCCGCATGGGAACTCGAAATGCGACGGGCCTACCTCGCCGCGAGCGACGCTCCCTGCCCCTCCTGCAACTACAACCTCCGCGGCTCTCCCGGCGACAAGTGCCCCGAGTGCGCCGCCCCCATCGAGCTCACCATCCGTCGCCCGCATCAGCCGCGCACCTGGGATGCCGTCGCCGTCATCGCCATCGTCCTCACCACCATCTACTTCGCCATCCACGGCTCTTGGCAACTCATGTGGCTCATCACCCAGAGTTTCGGAACCTTCTCCGGCGGCGGCGGTTCACTCTTCGGCTTTCGCAGCATGTTCATCATCGGTGTCGCCACCGCCTTCTTCACCTCCGGCATTGGCCTCGCCTGGTGCATCGGCGCGATCGTCGTGCGAAAGCGTCCTGTGCGCCCCGCATGGTCCAGCCCCACCAACGCCGCCGCCGCGATGCTCCTCACCGTCTTCATCGTCTTCCTGATCTCCTACGGTCTGCGATACCTGTTCTGAGCGAAAGGTGTACCTATGGCCGAAACCCACGACATGCTCCGATCGTTCCTCGCGGAGCGCGATCAAGAGTGTCCCGGCTGCGGCTACAACCTCCGCGCTCTCACCGGCACCCGCTGCCCCGAGTGCAATCAGGAACTGGTGCTCCGCGTCGGGCTGGCCGAGCCGCGGCTGGGGGCGTATCTCGGCGCAGTCTGCGGTCTGCTGGCGGGAATAGGTCTGGCGATGCTCATTCTGTCGCTGGCTGGATATTTTTCGCTGACCCAAGGGCCGCCGCCGCGCCGCGAGGCGTGGCCGATCTTCGGTATTCCAAGTGTGGCGTTGATCGTGCTCGGCGCAATGCTCACATACCTGCTGGGGCATTCAGGACGGGCCCGCTTTCGCCGGGTGAGTGTGAAAGCACAGGTACTCCTGATCGCAGGGTGTTGGGGCACATCGCTGGGCTTTGTGGTGTGGACGATCTGGACGATATCACCATGATGTGATCGTGTGGTAACGCCCATTCCGGGCGATCCGGGATGCACCCCCGAGCGTATGAGAAATGGAGGTTCGGCATCTTTCGGCCGATATCACCACTATGCCCGGCGCGACCAACACCATGCTCAGCCCCGAACTCGCCGACTGGATGCGCCAGATCAAGGCGAAGGCCATCGAGTACGGGCTGGACTTCCACGAGGTCATCTACGAGGTCCTCCCCTTTGACACCATGAACCAGATCGCCGCGTACCAGGGCTTCCCGGTGCGCTACCCGCACTGGAAGTGGGGCATGGAGTATGAGTCCCTCAGTAAGCGCGACGCCTACGGCATGGGGCGCATCTACGAGATGGTCATCAACGCCGATCCGGTGTACGCCTACTTGCAGGAGTCCAACGCGATCGTCGATCAGAAGCTCGTCATGGCCCACGTCTACGGCCACGCCGACTTCTTCAAGCACAACCTCTGGTTCGGCAAGACCAATCGCAAGATGATGGACGAGATGGCCAACCACGCCACCCGCGTCCGCCGCCATATTGATCGCCACGGCCAGGACGCCGTCGAGCGCTTCATCGACTGCTGCCTCACCATCGAGCATCTCATCGACCCGCACTCGATGTTCATGAATCGCTCGCTCGCCACCCCCGTCCGCAAGCGCGGCGAGAACGCCGGCCCCGAAGAACAAGGCGACGACCCCTTCGCCTTCGTCCCCGACAAACTCCCCGCCAAAGACTACATGGATCGCTGGATCAATCCCGAGCGCGAGTTGCAACGGCAGAAAGAGGAGCACGGCAAGAAGCTCGCCAGCGAGCGCGGCCGCGTCCCGCAGCGACCCACCCGCGATGTGCTTCTGTTTCTCCTCCGTCATGCGCAGCTGGAAGACTGGCAGAGTGACATCCTCACCATCATCCGCGATGAGGCGTACTACTTCGCGCCGCAGGCGATGACGAAAGTGATGAACGAGGGCTGGGCCGTCTACTGGCACAGCAAGCTCATGACCCAGCACTTCGTGCAGGCCAGCGAGATCGTGCAATACGCCGACCAGCACTCCGGCGTCCTGGCCATGCCCCCCGGCGGCTTCAACCCGTACAAGATCGGTGTCGAGCTCTTCAAGGACATCGAGCGCCGCTGGAACGTCGGCCAGCACGGCGCCACCTGGGAGCGCATGGAGGGCATCGGCGCCAAGGACCGCCACGACGATCAGTCCATGAAGGGCCGCGAGAAGATCTTCGAGGTCCGGCGCATCTACAACGACGTGCAGTTCATCGACGAGTTCCTCACCGAGGAGTTCGTCGATCGCCACCGCATGTACCAGTACCGGCGCGACCCGCAGACCGGCGAGATGAAGATCGTCAGCCGCGACTTTGATCGCATCAAGAAGACGCTGCTCTACCGCCTCACCAACATGGGCCAGCCGTTCATGTACGTCGTCGATGGCAACTACCGCAACCGCGGCGAGCTCTATCTCGCTCACCAATACAGCGGCCTGGAGATCGACCTTTCCAAAGCCAAAGAAGTCATCCGCAACCTCCGCGTCATCTGGGGCCGCCCCGTGCATGTGCAGGCCCGCGTCGAGGATGAGCAGTACCTCTTCTCCTGCGAAGACCCGAACGTGGAGCAGCTCAAGAAGGAAAAGATCAACGCGCAGACGCCGCCACCGGCGCATGTGCTGGAGTAGACGTCAAGCGGGCCGCGGATTGAAGTTGAAGTTCGCCGGATGAACATCCGTGAGATGGATTCCGAGTTTGCGCATCGCATGGAGAACCGACGCGGCACGCGGCCAGAGTTCGCCAAACTCTTCTTGCTTGTCCGCGAGCCATTCGGCGAGTACTTCTTCGGAGAACTGCGGCGCATCACCGTCGAGATACGCGCTCGCGAAGTCGAGAACGAAAGGAGGTGTGACGATCGTCATCTCGATCACCATCAGCACATCGTCGGATCGAAGCAGAACCGGAACCGCACACCCGGCAACTTGTACAATCTCACGCTCCAGCAGTCGGTCGTACGCCGCAAGTTCGCGGCGATACGGGATGGAGCTGCGAAAGGCCTTGACGGCGCTGTCCTGATCGGTTTCCCAGACGGATCCGTCCTTGCCGAATCCGAGTCTAGAATGAATGGCCAGCGCGTGACGCTGTGCGAACTCCCGGGCGCGACGAACTATGTCATCATCAAGTGGAAACATCGAGACGTCTCTGGTCGGTGGTGTTGGCGGATACTCCGCCACGGTTCGATTGTCGCTCAATATAGACGATGTCGAACTCAGCCCGGCGCAGGTGGGTGGCGGCCGCATTTATTTTTCCGAGCCCACGATGGCCCGTGCGGGCGCGGCCGTATTGGTCGTTGAGGTGGATGGCCACGCACGCCGCAAGCGGGTCCGTCTGCACGAAGTTGCCCAGCCGTGCAAGGTGATTGGTTACTCGCCGATCGCTTGATTCCGGATATGTCGCATCCACGGTGATTGGCCGCTCGTATCGACTCCGGTAGGGCACCCCGGTGGATCAACACACGCCCCAACTCGATCCCGCCTTCAATGCCGAGCTCCGGCGCGTCCTCGCGGAGCGCGATGCGTACTGCCCGCGCTGCAAGTACGATCTGTCCGGCCTCAACGGGCCGCGCTGCCCGGAGTGCGGCAAGAACATCCGCGAGATTCTGCGCATCGCCGACACCACGCCCTGGCGCCTGCCGCATGTGCGACGGCGGATGATTGTGACGTATCTGATGCGTTGCTTCGCGCTCACTGCGATTATCGTGGCGTCGGTGATGTGCGTCGGCTGGGCGGTGTCGGCGCTCGTACAACGGTGATGTGGGTGGCCCTCCGCTCCGCGGCGGTTCCGAAGCCGCCGCGGAGCGGAGGGCCACGCAAGCCATCCAACCCTACCGCACCGCGCGGGTCGTCTCGCGCGGTAAGGTCTGACAGGTGATATACAGCGCATCATCGCGCGGCTCCAGTTTGAGCAAGCGCACGCGCCGGCCGTCACCGATGCGGATCACCGGGGTCCGCATCATCGGGCGATCGCCGGAGAGCGCGCTGATGATGTCGCGTAGCTCCGGCATGGCTTCGATCGAGCCGGGGAGCGGCTTGCCGCCGGCGCGTTTCGCCGCCGGCGCTGCGCGGGAGAGCATCCACGAGGATGGGACGCTCAGCCGTCCGACAGATGTGCTCGCGGCGGGGAGCCAGAGCTCGCCACTGGCGCGGAACTCGGGGCGCAGCGACGCGGTGATGACGCGCACCGGCGAAGCCGCGGCGGGCGCGCGATCGCCGACGCTCGCGCCCACATCGATGCGCCCGCCATCGAAGCGGACCTCGACGGCGCGAAGCTCCGGCGGCCAGGTGAACTCGACGGACTGGGACTCCAGCCACGGGCGCAGCCGCGCGGCGAGCCAGGCGTTGGCGTCGGCCGAGGAGATGCGGATGGTCCACGGCGCGCTGCTCTGGTTGGAGTCCGCGGCCCGCCGGATCTGCGTGAGCTGCGTGGCCGCGCCGTTCTCGACGCGCAGCGCGGCGGCCGCTATCTGCTCATTCTTCGGATCAATCTCGCGCCACCAGTGCGGGCGTGCATCGGCAAGGCCGAGTGCAATGAGTATGACCGTGCCAAGCGTGAGCATCGCGCCGGGGATGATGACCAGCCCCCAGCGCCGAAGGCGCGGCGAGAGCGCTCCGCGCGCGACATCTGGTGCGGGCGATTCCGCCTCGTTGAAGCGGTCATCGGAGTTGAGTTCCTGCTCGGGATGCATTGGCGGGAAATGCTATGGAACAGGAGTACGCCAGAGCAGCGGCGGACCCGCCCCAAATCACCGATGGAACCGTCAATCGTGTCGTCCCTTTATGATCCGCACGAGGCGCATTGGACAACTTCCAACCATCCACCGGCTCGATCTTCAACCCGCACCAGATGTCCGGCTTGGCGGATACCGCGCAGGCCCGGGCCCAGCGACGCAGCGTGTTTCGATCCATCCTCGCGGGTATGGGTGTTTTGATGGTCATCCCCGGCGTTCGGCTGATGGTTCGGCACGAGTCGCGGCCGCGGATGATCTGGGGCGCGGCGATCGTTGTTGTGGGCCTTGTTCCCGTGACATGGTGTGCGTGGCGCGTCTTTCACCATGTGCGCCAACTCCAGCGCATCCACATGAACCTCTGCGCCCACTGCGCGTACCCGACCAAAGGTGTTCGCAAGGGACGATGCCCCGAGTGCGGCAAAGACCCGTTCGAGCCGGGGTGAGCGCGGCGCACGAACTTGAAAATGAAACGACCCGGCGCGGTGCCGGGTCGATGGGTGAATGCAGAGTTGGTTCCTTCGCTTGCGCGAAGGGCTCGTACTCGTACAGAACTTAGCGCTTGGAGAACTGGAAGCGGCGGCGGGCACCGGCCTGGCCGGGCTTCTTACGCTCGACCTCGCGGGCGTCGCGGGTGAGGAAGCCGGCGTCGCGGAGGCCTTCTTCAAGGGTCGGATCGTAATCGCGGAGGGCGCGGGCGATGCCCAGGCGCACGGCCTGGGCCTGGCCCATGTATCCGCCGCCGTTGCAGCGGACGACCACGTCCATGTTGCCCAAGAGGTTGGAAATCTTGAGGGGCGCGGCGCAGTCGTTGCGGTCGCGGGACTCAGAGAAGTACTGCTCGATGGTCTTGAACTTCTCGGCGGTGATCTGCACCTTGATGACGCCCGCGCCGGAGGCGTTGGGCTTCATGCGGACGCGGGCCACGGCGCGCTTGCGTCGGCCGGTTCCCCACCACCAGCCGTTCTTGGACTCTACAGCGGTGCGGAGCTTGCGGACCATCTGCGCGGGCTTGACCTCGGAGGAGGGATTCGCCGTGGAGAGGCCGGGGATGTTCGAGGTGGGGAGGTTGATGCTGCTCATGGGGTCGGGTCTCGGGATTCGGGAATCGGGTTTCGGGTGCGAGGCACTTCGGATCGGGGCCATGGGGCAGGCCCGAAACCGATTCAGACTTCCATCTTGACGGGCTGCTGGGACTGGTGGGGATGCTCGGCGCCGGGATAGACCTTCATCTTGGCGAGCATGTGGCGGCCCAGGCGGTTCTTGGGCAACATGCGCCGGACGGCGTCGGAGATGATCTGTTGCGGCTTGCGCTCGCGGAGCGAGCCGTAGGACTCGTAGCTCTCGCCGCCGGGATAGCGGGAGTAGGTCATCTTGGTCTGCTGCTCGGCCTTGCGGCCCGTGAGGCCGACCTTGCCGGCGTTGATGACGATGACGAAGTCGCCGCAATCAACGTGGGGGGTGTACTCGGGGCGGTGCTTGCCCATGAGAACGTTGGCGACGTCCACGGAGAGGCGGCCGAGGGAGACATCGGTGGCATCGACGATGAGCCAGTTCTTGGCGGGCATGGTCTGTGCGTTTGCGAGAGTGGTCTGACGACGCATGAGAGACTCCGATTCAGGCCAAGATGCTTGTGGCCGAGAGATACTTGAGGCCAAGACGAGAGCGAGAAACGCCGCACTCGTATGGGTGGGGGTATGCTGGATACGCCGCCTACCGGGCGGGGCGGGCCGGATGAACCTCTTGTGGAAGAGCAACCGGCAGAGTTGGATGTATGCCGCACAGGGCTGTCGTGCGGGGAGGGAAGGGTAGCGATGGCAGTGGGTGAGTCAAGATAGGCCGCGTGGCGCGTCAATATCCGCTCAAAATACAAACAGTTGACGCGGTGAACATTGCGTGGGTAGCGTGGCCGCGGAACATCGTGGGATGTCACGCGACGCGGACCTACTTTGCACCGTCCAAGCCATCGTCATGTCGGGCGGAAGGTCTGGAACGCAGACCGAGTTGTCTGTGACCGAATCAACCCACCGGTACCATCTCCAAACTCGCAAGGAGTCCATCCCCGTGCTCGACATTCATTTCGGCGACAATCTGAGCGTCATCGGCGCGTTCCCCGATGCCTCCTTCGACCTGATCTACATCGACCCTCCGTTCAACACCGGCAAGACGCAGGCGCGAACGCAAATCCAGACGGTGCGCGATGACGATGGGGACCGAACGGGCTTTCAAGGGAAGCGATATCGAACGGTCAAGATCGGCACGAAGGGGTATGCGGACACGTTCTCGGATTACCTCGGGTTTCTCGAACCACGATTAGAAGAGGCGCGTCGGCTCTTGAAGCCCAACGGCTCATTCTTCTTCCACATCGACTACCGAGAAGTCCACTACTGCAAGGTGCTGCTCGATTCGATCTTCGGACGCGACTCGTTTATCAACGAGATCGTCTGGGCATACGACTACGGTGCCCGCGCCACGAAACGCTGGTCGCCCAAGCACGACAACATTCTGTGGTACGCCAAGGACCCGGAGAACTACACGTACCGGTACGATGACATCGACCGCATCCCGTACATGGCTCCCGGTCTGGTCGGCCCGGAAAAAGCCGAACGCGGCAAGACTCCGACCGACACCTGGTGGAACACCATCGTGAGCCCCAACGGCAAAGAGAAAACCGGGTACCCGACGCAGAAGCCACTCGCGATCATCAACCGGATCATGAAAGTTCACTCGAACCCCGGTGATCGCGTGCTCGACTTCTTTGCGGGCAGCGGCACGATCGGGGAATCGGCGGTGCGGCTTGGGCGGTCGGCGGTGCTGGTGGATAGCAATGTCGAAGCGATTGAGGTGATGGCGCGCCGACTTGCGTTTGCCAGCCCCACGTTTCATGGATATATACCGGATGTCTCGCCCGTGGTCCCAGTCACGGAAGGGGTCGGGTTGTTCGCGTAACCCGCGTTCTCGGGTGCTGGTCGTACCACAATGGATGATTGAACGGCATGGCAAAGCGTCAGGCAATTCGGCTTGAAGGACAAGGCGCAGAATCGGCGTTTCTCCGGCTCGTGCCCGGCTCTCGCTCCAGCGGCGATGCCAGGTTGGGCGACGTGATTGTTTCGGTTGATCACGCTGACCATCACGTAGAGGTGAAGGAATGTCACGCGGAAGCAGGGGCGGGCGGAACGATCAACCAGGTTCGGGCGATCAAGTTCATCACGTGCGTGGTGTGGGCTCCAAAGCCACGATGCTGGTACATCCTCTCGCCAGATCAACTCGTCCGTCTGGCTGCCACCAAGAGCCGTGGACAGCACACGGAAATCCCATTTGAGAGCATGAACTTTACGCTGGGCACCCTTTCCGAAGAGTTTCACTCGAAGGCTACGGACGCGGAGCTCGCCGTGAAGGTCCTAGCGGCCATTCGACGCGGCAGTGTGTCTGCCAACCTCAAGGCGTTGATGCAGTCCTTGCTCAACGAGATTGTCGCGGTCAAGACAAGGTACATAGAGGAGGTCCGCCGCAGCGACAACGCTTCGTAGAGTTTCTCGTCGCACGCCCGTCCCCTGACCATGCGCATCCGCGTCAACAACATCCCCTTCGACACCACTTCCCGGCAACTCGGCGAGTTCTTCTCGCAGTTCGGCGTGGTTGACTCCGCAGTGGTTGCGATTGACCGCGAAACCAGAACATCTCGGGGATTCGCCTTCGTCGAGATGCCCAATGACCACGAGGCGTATCGCGCGATCGAGGCCGCGACCGGGAAAGTTGTCAACGGGCGGCGAATCACCGCTGTCGAAGCACCAGTCAAAGGCACCTCGGACGGTCGCTTTGGCGCACGCGGCGGCTTCCGCTGACTCACAACTGAGCCGCACACTGTTGGTTGCGCCGACTATTGACATAGGGTGCGGGAGAACTGCGGGGCTGGTACCGTTCAGCGCATCCGTTACCTCACCCCGTTCGGTGAGGAGCCGGGTGGCTCCGCGAACCGATGAACAGGGAACCCTATGAGCTTGAACGATCCTACTGGTTCCCAAACTCCGCCCCCTTTGCCGTGGCAGCAGCCGCTGGGGGGAGGGGTGCGGCCGGAGCAGGTTCTGAGGCAATCGACCAACAGCCATGACATGGGGATGGGGGGCGACCGGGTGCAACTGGGTGGGCGGCGGACGCCGATCTGGTTGTGGGTGGTGACGCTGGGGTTGCTGGCGGTGCTGGTGGTGTTTCAGCGGCCGGAGGCGGAGAACAAGGTTGAGGCGGCGCAGGAGGCGAAGGGGCTGGGAAAGATTTCGCCGCCAAAGGCCAGCGAGTTTGTGCTGGTCGGGAAGTTCATGATTGCGCTCAAGGACCTGACGCCGCCGGCGCGGCCGGGGAGTGGTGGTGGGGCACCCGCACTGCCGAACGAAGATCCATCGGCGATGATGGTGCAGTTTGCGGATCAGTTCGCGGGATGGCACGGGACGAGCGCGCTCGCGCCGCCGAGCGCGGGCAATCCGCCCAAGCCGGTGAAGGCGGGCGAGTTTGCATCACCGGCGGTGGACCGGCTGCGCGCGACGATCATCGCCGGCGAATCGCTCAAGGGTGATGAGCTGCTGTGGCGGGTGCGGGATATCGAGAAGACGCTGGATGAGACATCAGTGTTGCGCGAGGATGTGAAGGTGGTGCGCGTGCTGTATGGGCTTGGGGATGCAACGGAAGTGAAGAGTGAAGAGTGGGTGGATGCGGATGAGCCGCTGAAGAAGGCGATTGAAGTTGGCAAGGAACACGCCGCGGCGGACGCGGACCAGAGCGCGGCGAGCGGCTCGGTAACACGGGAGGGCCACGAGGCCGCGGCGACGCTGACGGATGCGCAGAAGGATGGATTTAAGCAGCGGCATGGGTGGTTCGCCGAACTCGCACTCTCGCGCGGGGATGCGACATCGACGCTGCGCGACACGGCGTCGCGACAGGGATGGACGGTGCTAGGCGTGTTGATGGCGGTGGGCACGTTGGTGTTCTTCGCGGCGGGCGCGGGCGTGGTGCTGTTGATTCTGTTCGCGGTGCAGTATTTCGGTGGCCGCTGGAAGTGGCGGATGGAGCGGCTGCGAGTGGAAGCGGAGTGGCCGCTGGAACCGGGCCTGCCGGATGAGGCGCAGCGCACCGTTGCGCTCGCGACGCCCGGGAGCGTGTGGCTGGAGACTGTGGCGGTGTTCTTCGCGAGTTTCCTGGGGATCAAGCTGATCGGGATGGGGCTGCACCGCGCGGGTGTGGGGGTGGATGCGTTGACGACGTTTTCGCTGTTTGCGCAGTGGGGGATTGCGCTGTCGATCTTCTGGCCGCTGGTGCGCGGGATGACGTGGGAGCGGTGGAAGCGGGAGATCGGCTGGCGTGCGCCGCGCGGCGTGCTGCGCGAGGTGGGGGCGGGGATTGTGGGGTACATGGCGGGGATACCGGTGTACTTCGCGATGGCTCTCGTGGTGGTGTTGCTCACGCTCATCATCAGCGCGGTCACGGGGAGCGACCCGAAGCCGGCGGGGAACCGGATCACGGACCTACTCGAAAGCGGCGCGCTCTGGCAGTTGATTTTGATTTACTTGTTGGCGACGGTGTGGGCGCCGGTGGTGGAGGAGTCGATCTTCCGTGGGTGTCTGTTCCGGCATCTGCGAAGGAGAGCGGGCGTGATTCTCGCGGGGCTGGGGAGCGCGCTGGTGTTCGCGGTGCTGCACGGGTATGTGATTCAGGGGCTGTTCATGGTGGGGACGCTGGGGTTCTGGTTTGCGCTGATGCGGGAATGGCGCGGGTCGATCGTGGCGTCGATGACGGCACACGCGATTCACAATGGAGTGGTGATGGCGGTGATGTTGATTGTGATGTCGATTGCGAGTGCGTAGGAATGCCGGATGTCGGATGTGGACGCGAAAGCGAAAGGGACTGGCGCGGCGATGCGCCGCTTGAGGTCGCTGCGCGACCTGGGAGAGGGAACGTGTGTGCTGCTGACCGGGGGCGGCGTTTGCCCCTCCGGGGCGGCACTTGCCCCCTGTATCTTTAAGAACATGTGTAATCAGGAAGATCGGCTGCTGGTGCGAGCGAAGCACGGTCTCAATACCCGGGGAATGGTTTTCGCTTACAATGCCCCCATGCAACCCATCGCCGACGCCGCCAAGATTGAGCAGTTGTTCGACCAGCTTGCCGACCACATTCGCAAGACGGTTCCGGATGTGCGGAAGCTGGGGTTCATCGGGATTCGGCGGCGCGGGGATGTGGTGGCCGCGAAGCTGGCGCAGCGGCTGGGTGTGACGGATGTCGGGTCGATCGACATCACGCTGTATCGGGATGATCTCTCGGAGACGGGCGCGGCGGCGCGGGTGGGGAAGACTGCGATTCCGTTCTCGGTGGAGGGGCGCGAGATCGTGGTGTGTGATGATGTGCTGATGACGGGGCGGAGCGTGATGGCCGCGCTTCGGGAGATTCTGGATTTCGGAAGACCGGCGCGTGTGCGCCTCGCGGTGCTGGTGGAGCGGCCGGAGCGGGAGATACCGATTCAGCCGGACTACATCGCGGTGAAGCTGCGGCCCGCGCCGGGTGAGAAGGTGGATGTGAAGCTGATGCCGCAGGACGCGGAGAACTCGATCTCGATCAATACGCGGGGGTAGTGCAAAAGTGAGCGGGGCGTGTCCGCCCGGATGATCTCGCATCGCGGTTGCAGCCACATCGACGTTCTCGCTTTGCTCGAAAGTCAGAGTGAGACGGGGCGTGTTCGCCCCGATGAGGGCTCGTCTTGGCGTGTGGCCGCGCGACGGATGACGCGGAGCATGACCAAGTGGACGCAGGCGAGCGCGGCGAGGGCGATGGCCGCGCCGATAACGGAGCAGATGGCGAAGAGTTCGCTTTGCATGGCGAATGCAAGGAGGCAGAGCAGGATCATGGCGGTGGAGGCCGCGGCGCACTTGTGGTGATAGGAGCAGATCGCATCGACGAACTCGGTGTTGAGCCGGGGCGAGAGGGCGCGGAAGTAGAAAGCGGCGACAGTGGCGTGGGTGAGGATGGCGAAGGGGGTGGCGATGCCGCAGCATGCCGCGATGGGGATGTAGATGCCCGGAGGAACAGAGGAGAGGACGTTCAGCAGGCCCAAGCCGACGAGCACGAGCCAGCAAGCGAACTCGATGGCGATGACGACGCGGAGGATGCGCCGCCAAGAGGGATTAGCGGCGGTGCCGACATGCGCGGGATCCGGCGCGGTGAGCAGGAACCAGCCGAAGAGGCCACCGCCAGCGGCGCAGCCGGGGAGGATGAAGAGGGTGAACCAGGCGAGGTGTTGCCACCAGTCGGGCGGTGAGCCCGAGTTTCGCCAGAACATCTCGAAGCAGATGAAGGGGAGCGCGACTGCGGTGGTGCACACGAGCTGCGCGAAGAGCGCGATGGAGGCGATGATCGCGCCGAGGTTGAGGGCGCGGGTGTAGCGTGGGTCGCGGGTGCGAAGGGTGTTGTCGATGACGGAGCGGGCGGTGGGCGCGGAGCACTCGGGGCAGAGGGCGGCGGTGGTCAGGCCGCGAAGGATGTAGCCACAGCGCGAGCAGGGGAGATCAAGCTCGATGGCGAGCGGGCCGTCGAGGGGGGCGGAGGATCGGCGCGGACCGTTGGCGGGTGGGCCGATGACGGGGTACATGGCTGAGGGGTGTACCGGGCGGGGGGGCGGGGGGTGCGAGTATCCGCTGGATTCACTCGCCACCCTGATCACAGCGTCGCTCATCCCGGGCGTGTGGGGGTGGGTTTGGTCGCGTCTTCCCACCGTGTTTTTAGCGCGTGCTCGACCTTGAGCAGGTCGAGGACCTTGCCGACGGTGAAGTCCACGATGTCGTCGACGGAGGTGGGCCTCAGGTAGAAGCCGGGGTTGGGGGGGCAGATGATCGCGCTGGCGAGGGAGAGGTTCTGGTAGTTGATGATGTCGATGTGGTTTAGCGGCATCTCGCGGTGGCAGAGGATGAGCGGGCGGCGCTCCTTGAGTGTGACCATGGCGGCGCGGCAGAGGAGGTTGGAGCCGCTGGAGGTGGCGATCGCGCCCAGCGAGGCGGAGGAGCAGGGGAGGACGACCATGCCGTCGTGGAGGAACGAGCCGGAGGCGATGACGGCCCCGACGTCTTTGCTCGGGTGGATGATGAGTCGCTGGGCGGCGCGGCTATCTGCGATGGTGGGGCAGAGTGTGGCGAACTCGATGTGGGTGATGCCGGTCTCGTCGTAGAGCAGGCGGCGGCCGTAGTCGGAGATGACCAGGTGGACCTCGTGGCCGAGGATGAGGAGTTGTTCGAGGAGCCGGAGGGAGTACGCCGCGCCGGAGGCACCGGAGATGCCTAATACGAAGCGGCGCGGGTGCGCGGAGGTGGCTGAGGAGGAGTGGAGGGGGGGGAGACCGTTGGGGGTGGGGGGCATCACTGGAAGGATAGAGATGACAGCGTGCGTGCAAGAAAATCGCGATTGTGCGAAATATGCGCCGAAACTTTCCGCTTCCTGTCAGAAAGGGGGTCCAGCACTCGCTTCTCCATAGGGCGGAGATGGATTCCGCCGCGTTTCGGGCGGCGATCGGCTATGGTGGCCGCGCCGGGCTGAGGCGCCACGCCATTTGCATGGAGGTTTCTATGCGATTCGCAAGGTTTGTTAGTAGGGGGTATGGGGTGTGTGCCGCAACGATTGCGGCGGTGGTCGGTTTGATGGAAACCGGAGGCGCGGCGAGTGCGCAGACGGTGTTTGAAGGGCAGTTGAGCGCGGCCGAGAAGGCCGATGCGGTGGCATGGTCCACGCTGTACTGGCAGCGCGTGGATCAGGGGGGCGGGTCGCCGGGAACGGGGTTTGCTTTCACTTCCACCGCGATGCAATCCCAACTCTTCAACCTGCTGCGCGGCGGGCGTACCACCTTGGTGGCGGTTGGCAAGTTCGGCTCCGATGCCTGCGACCAGATGGCGCAGCCGGAGTTGCCGGCTGGGTCGGCGGACATCACGAGCATTCGCACGGCGTACCGCGATCTCATGCTGTATGGCGAGATCGCGACGAACGCGTATCAGAATCCGGGCGGAACCATTGCGCACGCGAACTTGATACTCTCGACACCGCCGGGATTTGGCGTGGGGGTGTATGTCGGCGGGAACGATCTGGTCTCGGTGAACCTGCCGCTGAAGGATGTTGATGTTCCCGCGTATGAAGCCACGCTGGCGATGAACACGAGCCAGGAGACCCAGGATGCCATTTCGGCGATGATCTCCTCGGGCGCGACGTGGGCTGGGCTGTCGGGAACGGTGACGCAGGCGCAGAAGCACATCACCGGGCAGGCCAGCCGCGCGGACAACTTCGCGGCACTGGCTGAGGGGTATCTGAGCGTGGTGGGGATGACGGGCACTTCGGTGGAAGTGATCTCTGCACAGTATGGCGTCTACGGCGAGTTGCCTGTTGTCGCCGTGCAACTCGGCGATGCGTTGGTGCTGATGGACCCGGTCAACGGGAACCTGTCGGGACCGTTTGCGAAGGACTCGAAACTCGACGCGACGGGGCTGCTGTCGGCGCACGCGGAGTATGTGCCGGGGCAGCCGGTGGAGTATTACAGTGCGGCGGGATGTCCCGTAGTTGTTGTTGCAAGCTGGGGACCTTGGCCAGGCCCGGGGACCGAGCCATCACTCACGCCAGGAATTGTCCCTCCGGCAACCCCAGTCACACCTGCCGGTGGTGGTGGTAAGTACACATGCACCCCAGCTGGGATGGGTGCTTGTACGTGCATTCGTACTCCGACAATGACACCTCCTCTTCCGGCGGGCATGATCGTTCAACAGGTCTGCCAAACGTCTCCTGCCGGATGTGGCCCAAATGGCAGTTGCAACGGCCCGGCAGTCAGTCCCACCCCATCGGGTGATGTCCCTGGCGGCGGTACGGGATGCAACGCGCCTGTTTGCCATCTCGAATACAAATAGTTGTTTCAATCATAGGTGGCTGGTAGAAATGTCAGCCACCGAATTCAGAGGGTGTTGGAATGTGGCGTAGAATTATTGTCATCTTTATTGGCGCATGTGTTGCTTCTGTACTCTCTCTAAGTATCTACTCGACTCTTTGCTATTGGCGTCTTTGCTCTGCAATCACAAGCGCGAAGGTGCTGCAGTATGGACCGACAGAGTCGTGGCAAATGTTTCCTGAATCGTGGGCGAACATCGATGGCGGGGTGAGTCTCCCGGTGCTCTTGTACGCGAAGCACCGTTTTCCGAGTCTTGAAAATCCGCATGCTCTGGCTCACTTTGTGGTGGAGCATTTCTGGACGCTGCTGGTTGCAGCCACGGCGTGTTCGATCGTTGCAATACTCGGCACAACAATCGGAGGAGTAGGAATTGCGAGCAGGCGATGGAGGATGCACGCTCCACGCGGTGGCGGCCTTTCCGCGTCGGAGGTTCGCTCGCTCGCTCTAAGTGCGATCTCCGTAGCATGGATTGCTCTCGCTTCGCTCCCTGTGATTGCCGCAGCCATTTGGTACGTCGTAGCCGATCGGCATCTTTCAAGTGTAATGTCTCTCAATGCAGTGCCCGAAGGAAGTTTTTCATACTGGCTTGCCGGGCTGCTGCTTGTGTTTTCTGCCATTTGGCTTGGTTGCACAGCAGGCAAAGCGTGGATGGCGGCGCACGCGCGCCAGGAAGCGAAGTGTTTTCGATGCGGATACAGACGCGGAGAAACCGGAAGCTTTGTGTGTCCGGAGTGTGGTACCGACTCCGCGACGACGTCGTCGCTGATTCAAACGAAGATTTTTCGAAGCTTTCATGCAGTTGCAGCCCTATTTGGCTCTGGCATTTTGATTGGGGTGCTTTGTCTTCCACCTAGCGGTCGAGTTGGTGCTTGGATAAGACTCAGACTGCCGGTCCCGTCGGATGCCTGCCGCGACCCGGCAATTACGTTCCAACCTGGGGAATCTCTTTGGCTTCGCTGGCCCGATATGCAAGCGATTGTGCAAGTTACGCGATGGTGGTCACCATCTCGTGTTGGCAATCTGACTCTGGGACATACACGAGTTGTCGTGGCATCATGGGGTCTAGAGCAGTGGGACATAGACCCAGCCCAAGCGACGATTCAGGTTCAGGATTACGACGATCCATCGGACAATTTGTGGACTATTCCAGTTTCCATCGGGATGCGCAAGGCGGCTTTGCGCGTACAGCTAGAGGAATATGCCCAAGTCACAATAACGGTTCCGGGTGCCCAAGAGTTCTTTCGGCATGGGTCCCCTTCTGGGATTTCTCTTATGGGTATTCGCGTAGCCGAACTTGCTGGAAAGCGACCCGAGATTCCACCATCCGAAGAAACCAAGCCATGAGTCATGGCAAGATTCGGCCACTCGCTGCGCCAGTGACTAGGGCAATCGCATTATCCCAAAATTGCCTCAAAAGCGCAAGGAGTGCCCGTGATTTCAGTTCAGCAATGCGGGTGGGTACAAAGGAGGTATAACCAGAAGTTGTGGATGACGAGTTGACACGGCGGCGTACTTTCAGGGTGTGTTTGAAGGCAGGTGGCCCCAACATGGCGCACCGTGACGTGCCATCACCTTCGGTGCTCTGACCGAAGGTGATGCGGATGACCTGCGACTCGTGCGGCGCGGCTGGCACCTGGCGCCATCGTGGAGCCACGTTCGGCTGTGTGAGAGGAAGCTCGCACGCGGCCGTGCGATACCATCATTCGGGGATGGAAACAGAAGATGCAATCTCAACCACGATCAGTAACCCCTGCGAGACCGGCACCACCATCGGTCGCCGCGCCCGATGGTGGTGGCACGTCACGGTGCGCCATGGTGGGGCTACCCGCCGAAACGAGCGGTGAGCCGGGGCTAACATTCAAGTATTCGTGGTCCACTTGCGTAAGGATTCGCCGATGAAGAGCGGTATGAACGGAATGATGCGTGCGTGTGTGGGGCTGGCGAGCGTGGGCGTGGTGTCGCTCGTGATGAGCGGCTGCGTCGGCTACAACGTGTATCCGCCGATGGAGGGGGAGAAGGGGTTTACGAATGTGAACTCGGACCCGTTTCCGCCGCTGATTACGGAGAGTTTGCGGTGGACGATTCTGCGGTATCCGCCGAATGCGCAGGCGGAGTGGAGCCAGCCGGCGGCGGGGAACGTGGGGGTGACGGCGTATGCGGTGAATCTGCCGCTGGGGATGAACCGGGCGATCGCGGAGCGGATTGTGAAGAGCGTGGGGGAGGGAGCGCAGCCGATGCTGCCGGGCAACGAGAAGTTGCCGATGTATCACGTCGCGCGGGTGCAGGTGAACGGGGATGATGCGAAGGTGGACCTGGTGCGGCCGGTGGTGAACGTGGCGTATACGGGGCGGGGGAAGGAAGTCACACAGGGCTTGACGCTGCGGCTGCGCGGCGGGCTGGCCCCGTGGCATGTGACCAGCCACCGGGAGTGGGCGTTCAACACGTTGCAGCCGCCCGCGCTGAACTATTTGCAGGGGGAGAGTGTGCCGCAGGGGCAGGGAGCGCCGGCGGCGGGTGGGGAGTCTTCGGGTGAGATGGGGAACTGAGGGCGGGTGGGGTGATTGGGCGGTTGGGTTGCATCAGCACCCGCGAAGCGCGGCGAACCCGCGGCACGCTATGGCTTGGACCATGCGACGGTGATGACGCGCAGACCGACGAGGATGAGGGCGACGGCGAGGCCGCGCATGATCCACGTGGGGGGCGTGCGCTTGGCGAGTCGCGCGCCGATCTGCGCGCCGATGACGGTGCCGAGCGCGAGGGCAGCGGTGCGTTTGAAACCGTGGGTGTATTCGCCGCCGGCGAGGTGGGCGATGGTGCCGGCGAGTGAGGTGCCCGCGAGAACGAAGTGCGAGGTGGCGGCGGCGATGTGGACGGGGAACTTGAGGAGGCAGACCATCGCGGGAACGTGGATGATTCCGCCGCCGATACCGAGCAGACTGGAGACGATGCCGACGAAGAAGCTGATGGCGGCGCCGAGGGTGCGGCACTTCGGGGGGGTGGGGGCGAAGGCGTGATCGGAAGCGGGTGTGTGCGGGCGGATGGTGCCGAAGGCGAGGATTGCCAGCGCGATGAGCACGAGCGTGATGCCGAGAATGATGTCGAACGTGGCGCGGGGAATGTGTGAGGTGATGAGCGCGCCAAGGATCGCGCCGGGGATGCCTGCGGCGAGGAAGAGCAGGCCAGCGCGGTAGTCGATGAGTTTCTGACGGGCGTAGCCGATGGAGCCGGAGAGGGCGTTGAAGAAGACGACTGCGAGGGAGATGCTGGCGAGGGTTGCGGGCTGCTCATCGGGATAGAGCAGGGCGAGGATGGGCATGAGGATGAAGCCGCCGCCGGCGCCGACGAGGGTGCCGATACAGCCGACGACGAGGCCGAGGAGGGAGAGCCAGATCAAGGGCATGAGGGGAGCGTATCGGTAAGAAACTGGTGGCTGTTGCAACATGCCCCGTCGTGCCCCAGGCGGCAAGACCGGGGGCACGGGAGTGCCACGGGTTCGCCGCGTTTCGCGGCAACCCGTGCGAGCGTTCGTTGATGTCCGGATACTCCCTTCGCGCCGCACGGGTTGCCCGCTCAGAGCAGCGGGCGAACCCGTGGCACGAGAACCCGTGGCACGAGAACCTGTTGCACGAGATCAGTTGCAGCCGCTGAGGTAGTCGGTCATGTATTGCGCGGCGTCGAGGGAGTCGATGTTGCCGTCGCGGTTGTAGTCGGCGATGCGCTGGCCGGCGAAGTAGGCGTTGGTGAAGATGCTGAGATCGGTGGTGGTGATGGCGCCGTCCTTGGAGAGGTCGGCGCGGCAGGTGCGGACAAAGAACGTCGAGGCCATGGTGGAGGCCATGCGCTTGGCGTTGTTGAAGGAGTCCTCAACATCCATGCGGAAGTGGACACCGAGATAGATGCGGCTGACGGCATCCTCGAAGCCGGCTTCGCTAAAGGAGCGGAAGGTGCGGGTGACGCTCGTGAACCCCGGCTCGTCGGTGGGAGCGGTGAAGGTCATGCTGTCGGTGCCGAAGAAGCCGGCCATGACGGCGGCGAACGCGCCGCCGAACGCGGCGTGGCCGGACTCGTAGCCGGGGAAGGGCGGGCTGAAGTCCAGCAGCGGAACCCAGTTGGGGTTGGCTTTAGTGAGCGGATTGCCATCGGTGTCGGCGTTGCGGATGGCGGTGATGGGGCGCCAGAGGTCGATGTCGGTGAGGTACTTGGCGTCCCAGGCCATAACGCCAGCGTCGGCGAGGCCGACGTTGAGCATGGCGAAAAGCCGGCAGTTCTGCTCGATGCTGAGATTGTTCTGTTCGGATATGACCTGCGCGATGGCGTTCATCTGGCCCGGCGGCTTGAAGGTGCCGTTGCGGTCGTTGGCCCAGAACCAGGCGATCTCGGTCTGGTCGGCGCTGCGGACGGTGCTGGTGCGCTTGCCGTAGAGCAGGGCTTCCTTGTATTGTTTGGCGTACCGGACGCTGTGGATGAGGTTGCCAATGTTGTTGTAGCCGAGCGGGCCGCGGGAGGGACGGAACTGCGCGCCGTGCAACATGCACCAGGGCTTGACGTGGCCCCAGCCGGGATTGAAGGGGGGCGAGGTGAAGTCGGGGAAGGTGGGCTGATACGCACCGGGGACGTTCTGATAGACGTATGCGGTATCGGTGGCGAAGGGAACATCGCCGGCGTGGTCGGCGAGCACGTGGTCGGCGACCTCGATGCCCAGGGCAACGCCATCGGCGCGGTGCTGGTCATCGGTCAGCCGGGAGAGCGACTCGCCCAGCGCGGCGTCGTAAATAGCGGTGCGCGCGGGGTACAGGGTGGAGAGCACGCGGTGCGCGGCGGAGGCGATGGCCGCGCGCCGATTGACAAAGTTCGGCGGGATGACATCTTTGACGATCAAAGGCGTGTAGCGGCAGTCGATGGCCTCGAGCGCATCGAACATGGCGACGTGCATCATCGCGGCAGAGCGCGACAGCGGGCAGGGGGGGCCGCCCACGGCGCGGACGGTGTCGATGTAGATGGTGTTCCAATCGGTCACGACATCGGCGCGGGCGACGGAAGAGGCCAGCACGCTGGCGAGGCCAACACCCAGGGCGGTCAGCCGCGTACGCAGTCCACGCTTGATCATCATGGCATCAACTCCGATATTGGAGACGAGGATTCCGCATCGCGGAGCAGAGAGCGGCGTGCTCAACCCATGGCTCCGAGGCGGGAGAGGTTAGTATAAACGCTTGGGGCGGATTCGCAATGGCTAAGTGTGTTCCGCGGCGTGGTTTATGGCCCACCGGAACGAGAATTGGTGGTACTGTGTGAGGATGGGGACCGCTGGTGGGCGTGGCTAGAACTGTTCTACGGAAATGGTGAATACATGCCGAACGAGGTTCCCATAACTCGGCGACACAGTTGGCGGCACTGGTGGACAGTTCTGGTATGCGTTGGGGTGGTGGTGCTCGCGCTGGGCGGGTGTAAAGAGGAGAAGAAGGAGGCCGTGGCGGAGCAGGGGGCGGCTGGTGGGGTGCAGAGCACACCGTCGGTGGCGAAGCCGAAACCCGTGCCGGTGGTGGAGCCGGACCCGACGGATGGGCCGGTGCTGGATCGGGTGCTGCTGGAACGGATTGCGCGGCAGTTGTTGGAAGCGGGCGCGAGCGGCGGACAGACGGGGATGATCGCCAAGGAGATCGTGTCGGCGCGGCTCGGGCTGGCGACGCAGCTGCTGGACAACGCGGATGAGCATGTGATGTGGGGCGTGCTGGATGTGAGCAAGGGTGTTGATCCGGAAGCGAATCAGGTGATGCAGTTGCCACCGCTGGTGTGGGCGCGGGCGTATCTGTCGTGCTTCGAGTTCACGGGGACGTTCAAGCTGCGGCAGGAGGGGGAGTTCGGGGTGCTGGAGATGGGAGCGCGGTTTCGTGCCGGGCTACCCGCGGGCGAGTATCCACATCCGCTGTGGCATTCGATCGAGGAATGGAACTCGTACGCGGGGACGAATGCGATTGTGCTGGCGTTCTACCACGGGAGTTTCGTGGCGGCGTATCGGAAGCCCAGCGGGGCGGCGGCTGTGCTGAAGCCGGAGTGGAATGGGGCGTGGATGTGGAAGGACGCGGGCGGGGAGCAGCCGCGCGGGGGGAGGGTGGAGGTGTCGCTCTCAACCTCGAACCCGCACGCCGCGGGCGTGGACGCGGCGTATCGGAAGCTCGTGCCGATGCTGACGGCGCAGAAATGTTTTACGTGTCACACCCCGGACAATCCGGCGGGGGCGAGCGTGCTGGTGTTGCTGCGATATCCGGCGGCGGCAATGGCGGCGAAGGATGCGCTGGCGGCGGTGTTGAGAGAGAACTCGATGCCACCGGGAAACCCGGCAACCAATATGGCGGAGGGGATCGCCGATGAGCGGGCACGCCAGGAAATGATTGAAGCCGCGGATGCGTGGGGAGCGCGGGTGCATGAGGCGCTGGAGTTTGAGAAAGCGCTGCGGAAACCGGCGGGTAGCGGCGCGACGAGTGGTGATGGCGCGGCGGCACCGGGCAACGCGGGAGGCAAGTGAATGCGAACGTTCGAGATGTGTACACAGTGGTTGATGGTTTTGGGAATGATGGGCGCGGCCGCGCTGGGCGTGGGGAGTGTGGATGTGCAGCCCTCGGGGCCAAAGAAGCCGCTGGTTTTGGCGAAGTCCGTGGAGGAAGTGCTGGCGGAAAAGATCGCCAAGCAGCTGCTGGCGGCCAGCCCGGTCGCGGCTGCGAACGACGCGAAGGCGCGGGATGTGGCGGGGGAGAAACTCGCGGCGTGCGATGATCTGATGAGCGCGGCGGGCCCGCGCATCCTGTGGGGCGGGTTCCATCCGGAGCAGGGGTACGACCCGGAGGGGTACCGGCTGAACGACCGGGCGCGCGACGACTGGTTCCAGCTCACGGAGCTGAACCCGTTGGTGTGGGCGAAGTTGTATCTCTCAACGTTCATGTTCCCCGGGCCGTACACGATCCACAGGGAGGGGAGGTTCACGGTGCTGGAACTGGAGGCGCAGTTCCGCTCCGAGATGGACGCGGGAGAGTATCCGTATCCGTTCTGGCACTCGCCCAACAAGTGGACGGCGTACGTGAAGGTTGAGAAGGTGATGTTTGTGTTCGAGCCGGGACGGCTCATCGCGGCCATGCGCCGATCGCCGGACCCGCTCTCGGTGAAGCAGGTGCGGAAGCCGTGGGACACCAAGTGGGTGTGGACGGATGAGAAGGGGGAGCCGCAGCCGCGGGTGGCGCTGTATAGCTATTTGTTCTCGAAGGACAACCCGCATGTGCCGGAACTGGAAAAGAGCTTCCGCGCCCTGGAGACGAACTTCCGATCGCAGAACTGCATGCTCTGCCACGAGCCGGACAACCGGAGCCGAATCAACGACCTGCTGCTGCTGAACTATCCGAACCAGGCGCTCATCATGCGCCGGTCATTGGTGGCGATCCTGGAGCAGAACCAGATGCCGCCCGGGAACGCGATCGCGCACGAGCCGCAGGGCGTGCAGGATGTGAAGGCACTCAAGGAGATGACGCGGCTGGCGAAGGAGTTTGAGAAAATAGCCGATGAGGCGTTCGCGTTTGAGCAGGGGAAGCGGGCGGGGGGGAAGAAGTAGGGGAGTCGCCAAAAATCCGAAAAAGGGGTTGACAGCTCACGGATTCGGTATATTCTGTCGATACAGAAATGACCGACAGGAGCGACGCCGATGGATTCTCTCAGCCCCGCCATGCAGAAGTTTATCCTCCATTGGGGGGAGATGGGGGACAAGTGGGGGATCAATCGGTCGGTGGCGCAGGTGTACGCGTTGCTACATGTGAGCGGGTCGCCGCAGAACGCGGAGATGATCGCGGACACACTGAAGATGGCGCGCTCGAACGTGTCCACGAGTTTGCGCGAGTTGACGGGGTGGGGGATCGTGCGGATGGTCCACAAGGTTGGGGACCGGCGCGATCACTACGAGACGCTGGCGGATCCGTGGGAGACGCTGGACCGTGTGCTGGAAGAGCGGCGGCGGCGCGAGATCACCCCGACAATCCGTGTGCTGGGGGAGTGCCTGGAAGAGGCGAAGAAGAATCCGCGCGAGGCGAAGATTGTGGCGGAGCGGCTGGGGGCGTTGCGCGAGATGATGGTGCAGGGGGATGCGCTGGTGGAAGGGATGCGAAAGGTGCCGCGGGATTCGCTGATGAGTGTGCTCAAGACCGGTGGGAAGCTCGGTAAGTTGCTGGGGCTGGGGAAGTCGTGATGTGATGCGTGGTTCCGGAAGGTCCGGGGCCATTGATACGGGCTCATGTTTCTCTTGTGACAGAATAAACAGAACGTCACGAAACCACTTGCAGAAGGAGACGCACGATGGAAGGCACGATGTACACGGAACTGACGCATGGTTTGTACGCGGCGGCGTCGATCGGGATCACGGTGTGGGTGGCGCGGACGTTGTTCAAGAACGGGCGGGTGTTTCTGGTGGACTCGTTTCTGGGGAACGAGCAGCTGGCGGACGCGGTGAACCGTCTGTTGCTGGTGGGGTTCTACCTGGTGAATCTGGGGTTCGTGGCGATGTTCCTGAAGTATGGGGACAAGCCCAAGGGCTCGACGGAGGCGATCGAGTTTCTCTCCAGCAAGCTGGGGATCGTGCTGCTGGTGCTGGGGGTGATGCACTTCATGAACATTCTGATCTTCTCGCGGGCACGCAGCAGGGCGCTGCTGGCGCACGCTCCGCCGCCGGTGAGGCCGGATGCGAGGATGGAGATGTAATGTCGGAAGTGCGATGGTGGATGTCGGATGTTTCGGAGGTGATGGATGTTGCGGGTAATCGTGCGTATGGGTTGCAACAAGCCCGGTCGTGCCCAGAGCGACAAGACCGGGGCACGGGGTCCACGGCACCCAGAGTAAACCAAAAGGAGAAGCCATGAAACGGTTGTATGTGTTGTATGACGGGGCGTGCGGGGTGTGCTGCCGCGCGGTGGCAAGGTTGGCGTGGGAGCCGACGTACATCGAGCTGCGGTTCGCGCCGGCAGGGTCGATGGCGGCGCAGGAGAAGTTCAAGGAGGCGCTGCGAGGGAGCGAGGGCAAGGAAGTCGTTGTGGTGGCCGATACCGGCGAGGTGTATCGGGGCGCATCGGCGTGGATCATGGTGCTGTATGCGCTGCGGAAGTGGCGGCCCCTTGCGATGCGGCTGGCGACGCCGGGATGGCGGCCGTGGGTGGAACGTGCGATTGATTTCATCGGTCGGAACAGGTTCATGATGTCCGGCGTGCTGGGGTGTGGGAGGGATCGCGCGGTGCTGGCGGAGGTCCACGCGGGAGCGCGGATGGCGCGCGAGTATGCAGTGTGCGAGGGAGGAACGTGCGGCACGGGAAGGGCGCGTCAGGAGCTGCGCGGAGAGACGGCGGCGCGGCTGCTGGAGGCGAAGGCGCTGGCGCATCAGGAGGAGGCGGAGTTGATGCAATACTCCCCGAAACAAGATCGCACGCGACCCGCCGAGTGAGCGGGCCGCGTGCGTTTGAGTGAGTCGATCGTGCCGGAGCGAGAGTGCGGCATGAATCCGCTGTCGGCACGATCGAATCGGAGTGGCCCAGCACGGGCGGGACGCCCGTGCCACGCAATCAGTTGCAGCCCGCAAACCAAGCGGAGAGGTAGTCGAAGATGTCCTGGACGACGAGGGTGCCGCTGTTGTTGGTGTCGGCGGCGAGGTTGCCGCCAAACCAGGCGTTGATGAAGCCGAAGATGTCCTGAACGCTGAGGGTGCCGGAGCCGTCGAAGTCGGCCATGCAGACCAGCGAGGCGTAGATGTTGACCGAGCGCGGGCCGACGGTGCTGTTGCTGGTGGGCTGGAGATCGCCGGAGTTGAGCGTGCTGGTGAAGCGGTATTCGCCGTTGGCAGTGAGGTTGAGGACGCGGTTGAAGGTGCCGCTGGAAATGTTCACGAGGTCGGTGCCGCCGGGCAGCTGGATGCGGAGGTTGCTGGTGGTGGCGGAGGGCGGGGTGGTCATGCCGCCGACAAGCCGCATTCGGAGGGGTGCGCCGGTGCTGGCACCGGAGAGGGTCATGCAGACGGCGGTGGTGTCGTTGGAAAAGGCGCGGACGTTGGTGCCGGCCCTGGTCACCTGTGCGGAGCAGATGTTGTCCATGATGAAACCGGTGGTGCGGGTGCTGGGGTTCGCGCCCAGAAAGCGGGAGTTCACGCTGATGGAGGCGGTGGAGTGATTGGCGCCGACGTTCTGGGTGACGGTTTGGTTGATGGCGGCATAGGAGCGGAAGATCTCGCTGGGATCGACGTTATATGAGAACTCGTTGGGGTCGGAAGAGTCGATGACATCCGCATAGCAGCGGCCCTGGCGATTGTCGCAGGTGGCACGCAAGGTCTGAGCGTGCGCGGCGGACGCGGCAATGAATGAGAGTGCGAGGGCGGGGAGGACGGTGCGAGTAAGGGAAAGCATGTGGAACTCCTTGAAAGGTTGGTAAAGGGTGAGGTCGGGTGGGAAAAGATGGTGAGGCATCCCCGCGGCTGCGTCGATACGATTACGGGCCGGAGAATCGAGTGTGGTTGCCCGAGCGAAGCTGTCGGGCGGATGTGGCGGGCCGATGTTGATGGGCTCGCACAGATCAGTTCGGAAACCGATGCGCGGGTGCGACATCGGGACTCGAGATTTTTTCGGACCACCTTGTTGGCCGAGCAACGGACCATGGAAGAGCAGCGCACGCAGCACGACGGGGCCGATGAGAGCGGAGATGTCCCCGAGAGTGGCCAGCGACACGCGTCGGAGTTGTTGCCGGTGGTGTACGCGGAGTTGCGCCGGCTGGCGGCGGCGCGGCTGGCGCGATATCCCGGCAACAACACCTTGCAGCCGACCGCGCTGGTGCATGAGGCGTATGTGCAGCTGGTGGCGGATGCGCCGGGGAAGGACCCGGTGTGGAACAGCCGCGGGCACTTCTTTGGCGCGGTCGCGCTGGCGATGCGGAACATTCTGGTGGATCAGCGTCGGCGGAAGATGTCGCTGAAGCGCGGCGGGGACCGGAAGCGCGATGGGCAGGGGGCGGAGGGGCTGGCGGACCTGAGCGTGTTTGAGTTCATCGAACCCAAGGAAGATTTGATCGCGCTGGATGAGGCGCTCAAGAAGCTGGAGCGCAAGGACGGTCGCAAGGCGCAGATCGTGATGCTCCGGTACTTCGCGGGGCTTTCCATTCAGCAGACGGCGGAGGCGCTGGGCGTGGACTCGCGCACGGTAAATCGGGACTGGCAGTTCGTGAAGGCGTGGCTGCACCGGGAGATGGGGGGCGTGGAGGTGGCGGAGGACGCGGGTGCGGAGGGGCGCGCGTGAGCGACAGGACGGCGAGCACGGGCGGAACACGCGATGAGCGCATCGAGCGTGCGTTCGATGAGGCGATGCGAGTGTCGGAGCCGGAGCGCGCGGGCGTGCTGGATCGGCTGTGCGCCGGGGACGCCGAGATTCGCGCGGAGGTGGAATCACTGCTGGCACACGCGCGCCAGACGCGGGATTTTCTGGAGTCGCCGTTGCTGCCGGGCGTGGCCGCGCTGCCGATGCCGCTGCCGGAGATGATCGGGTCGTTCAAGATCATCGGGGTGCTGGGCGAGGGGGGCATGGGATGTGTGTATGAGGCGCAGCAGGAGCGCCCGCGACGGAGGGTTGCGATCAAGGTGGTGCGCCCGGACGCGATGACGCCGAGTGCGCTGCGCCGGTTTGATCGAGAGATCGAGACGCTGGGGCAGCTCAGGCATCCGTGCATCGCGCAGCTGTATGAGGTGGGGCTGCACGCGGGGAGTGGGGGGGCCAGCGGAAGGGCGTTGCCGTATCTGGTGATGGAGCTGGTGCGCGGGGTGTCGCTGTCGAGGTTTGTGCGCGATGAGGGGCTCGGGATTCCACAGCGTGTCGAGCTGCTTGCTGAAATCGCAGACGCGGTGCAGTACGCGCACCAGCGCGGCGTGGTGCATCGGGACCTGAAGCCGGAGAACATTCTGGTGGAGCGAGTGGAAGGGGCGGAGGGGGAGAAAAAGGCCGCGCCGAAGATTCTGGACTTCGGGATCGCGCGACTGATGGACGGTACGGCGGAGGCGTCACAGACGGTCGCGGGACACCCGATGGGGACGCTGGCGTATATGTCGCCGGAGCAGTTTGCGGCGGACCCGGCGGGGATCGACACGCGCTGCGATGTGTACGCGCTCGGGGTGATCGCGTACGAGGTGTTCGCGGGGGCGCGCCCGCTGGACGTGACGGGGATGAGCGTGGTGCAGGCGGCGAAGTTGATCGAGACGACGGAGCCGGCGTGGCTGGGGACTATGGACAGGGCGCTGCGCGGCGACATCGAGACAATCGTGGCGAAGGCGATGGCGAAGGATCGGGATGCGCGATACGCGACGGCGGCGGCGCTGGCGGAGGACCTGCGCCGGCATCTGCGGGATGAGCCGATACTGGCGCGAGCGCCGAGCGCGGGATATCAGATTGTCAAGTTCGCCAGGCGGAACCGGGTGCTGGTGGGCGTCGCGGGGGCGGGCGTGGCGGCGCTGATCGCGGGAATGGTGACGAGCACGGTGCTGTATGTCGGGGAGCAGAGGGCGCGGAAGCGGGCGGCGGACGCGGCGGCGCTGAGCGAGGGGGTGCGGGACTACATGATCAGCGGCCTGCTGCTGGCGGCCGCGCCGGAGCGGATGGGGTACGACGTGAAGATGATGGACGTTCTGACGACGGCGTCGGAGGGGCTGCACGAGCGGTTCAAGAACAATCCAGAGGTGGAGGCGGCGGTGCGGTATGACCTGGGGACGGTGCTGGGGCAGTTGGGGCGGTATCAGGAGAGCGCGGCGGAGTTCAGGCAGGCGTTGCCGCTGCTGGAGGCGGTGGCCGGGAGGGACGACCAGAAGACGATCTCCGCGCTGGCGTCGCTGGCGAACTGTCTGGGTGCGGTACACGAGAACGCGGCGGCACTGGAGGCGGCGACCGAGGCGTTGCGCCGGGCACGTCGTGCGCTGCCGCCGGCCCATCCGTTGGCGATCTCGGCGCGGAACAACACGGGGGCCGCGCTGCAAGCACTGGGGCGTGCCGATGAGGCGACGGCGGTGCTGAAGGAGGGGCTGTCGCTTGCGGAGCGCGACGCGGCGAAGAACGCGCACGTGATCGGGGCGATGCTGTCGCAGTTGTCTGCGTGCGAGCGGGTGCGTGGGAATCCGGAGGGCGCGCTGGAGTGGACGATGCGTGAGGTGGAGCACGCGCAGCGCGCGTTCGGGCCGGTAAGCGAGATGGGAGTGATGGCCAGGAACAACGCGGTGAACACGCTTTTTGACATGGGGCGGCACGCGGACGCGGCAAGACTGAACGAGGGACTGGTCGCGGACGCGGAGAAGGTGTTCCCGCCCGGGCACGCGAACCGGGCGTATGTGTATTCAACGACGAGCAGCACGCTGCGCAAGGCGGGGAAGTATGAGGAGGCGGAGCGATACGCGATTCGCGGGTATGAGGAGATCGTGTCGGGGCAGGGGGATGTGACTTGGTCTGCGGAGCAGGCACTCGAAGCGGTGCGCCGGGTGTACGCGGAGTGGCCGGGGCATCAGGAGCAGATGAAGGAGTGGTCGATTCGCTCGCTGCGGACACGCATGATGGTGGCGGGGACGGGCGAGCTCAAGCCCACGCTGGACCTGCTCATGGGGTACACGGAAAAGTGCGTTCGGGCTGGCGCGAACATGAGCCACGGGGGCATCTTGGAGGCGTTGTGGACGCAGCGTGAAACGCTGGCACCGATGGGGCACCCGCGGCGCGCGAACTACTACGCGATGTACGCGCTGCTGTGCGATGTGATCGAGGGGTGTGAGCACGCGGCCGAATCGCTGACGATCGCGGAGGAGGCGGTGAAGACGGCGACGGATGGAAAGAAGACGGCGGAGGAACTCATTGCAGTGGGGCATAGGCGGGTGATCGATGGCGTTCACTGACTGTTGATGGCGGGTCGAGGTTGGTCGGGGTGTCAAGCCCAATGGATATCAACTGGTCAACTGGGTTCTCTCGAACTATGCGAGTGCGCGCGGGGGGGGGGGGGGGGGATTCGCGCGAGCATGTCGGCGCACGCGGCACCATTGCGTGCGAACGGCCTCGGGCGTGCGTCCGGTCGCCGCGGCGATCTCGGCGTTTTCGAGTCCGATTAGCTTGAAGTGGATCAGTTCGCGGTCCGACTCGGTGCGCGCGGACATGACGAGCCGGTGCAGTTCAACAGCCACTCGCGCACACTCGTCGTTGTCCGGCGTGTGCCGGGCTGGCACTTTGTGCTCCGCTCGGACTCGAACCAACTGGTCGCGCATGACCGTGCAGACGAGGTTGCTGGTGATCGCCAGCACAAACGCCCAGAACTCCGGCTCGGTCGTTCCCTTGAACATGTTCAGGTGCAAGGCGCGGTCAATCCGCCGAATGGCCGATGAGCTGACATCTTCCGGGTCCGGATAGCCCCCGCCGCTGGCACGAAACGCGCCTCTGGCTCGCATCTCGGCGAGCACGCGCCGGCGGATCAGCGCATAGTTGTTGAGAAGCAGGTGGGCGATCTGCTCGCGGTCGGCCGGATCAAAGGGCGCGGTCATCGCGCGATCTGACTTTATTTCCGGTTCTGTCGGATTGTTTGTCACGCTTGTGGGCTCCGCCGGGTCTAGTTAGATGGGGCCTTACTGATACGCCGCGGGCAACGCCAAGTTGCAGCGCGGCCATCACCCAGCCGTGTGCGCTGGCGAACGAACCAAGGAGCGGACCATGCAAGCGGTAACACTCGTGCGGGCGGCGATGGTGGGCGTGGTGTGTTTGGTGCTGGGGATGTTCGCAAGTCGTGGATGGGGGCAGACTTGCGGGCCGGGGTGGTTGCTCAACACCTCGCCCAGCGATACTGGTCCTAATGCCGATCTCTTCGCGGTTCGGATGTGGGATCCGGATGGGACCGGCCCGCGAACTTCCATGGTCGTTGTCGGGGGGCAAACTGACACGGGAACTATGGCCCAGTTCGGCGGCATTGCCTCTTGGGATGGAGCCCATTGGCAGGCGCTTGGTGCTGGGGTTTCCGGGAATCCATTCGACCCGACACTGCCGAGTGTGGTGCTTGCGCTGGCAACCGCAAACAACGGCGATCTGCTCGCGGGGGGTGTCTTTGTCACGGCGGGCGGCGTTACTGCCAATGGAATTGCTCGGTGGAACGGGAGTAGTTGGTCAGCGCTCGGTGGTGGGGTGGCGGGTAACTCGGGCGTGTTTGTGGATGATCACTACCAAGGGGCAGGGATTCGTGCGATTGCGGTCATGCCGAATGGCGACGTGATCGTCGGAGGCAGCTTTGCAGCGGCTGGCGCAGTCAGTGCCAGCAATATCGCCAGATGGAACGGAACGGGTTGGAGTTCCTTGGGTTCGGGTGTGAACGGACCCGTTGAAGCACTGATCGTGCTGCCCAACGGGAATATCGTGGCGGGAGGTGATTTTACCACTGCGGGAGGAGCGACCGCGCGACACATAGCCAGATGGAACGGCACATCATGGTCCGAGTTCGGCGGCGGGGTCAATGGTGATACTCGTGACGGCCCTGTATACTCGCTGGCGATTCGCGCGAATGGCGATGTGATCGCTGCGGGATATTTCACGATGGCGGCCGGTGTTTTGCTGGATACTCCCCGAATCGCTGGTTGGAATGGTACTTCCTGGTATTCATTCGGATCGGGCACCATCAACGATGAGATCGACTCGGTCGCTGTGCTGCCAAATGGCGATGTCGTGATTGGCGGGGACTTCGGGATCGTTGGCGGCATTTCCATGAATCGAATCGCGCGATGGGATACCGCGACATCAACGTGGAACATGCTTGCGGATGGGGTCAATCCCGGTGAGGAGGCGGTTTGGGCGATGACCGTAACGAGTCAGGGTGATCTCATCGCTGCCGGTGGATTCAGCAGGTCTGTGAACCTGCCCACCGCCGGTGGACGGTGTGAATATATCAGCGTCGGCTCGCCTCGAACTGTTCGGGGCTGAGATAGCCGATGCTGCCGTGGATTCTCT
>JAYVRG010000040.1:0-7850 GCA_043776515.1 Phycisphaerales bacterium | reverse complement strand
GACAAACAGATTTCACCGCTGAGACGCTGAGAACGCAGAGGTGGGAGCAGTACATTCCACAGGAGATCGGCATGTGTGTTCATCTGCCCAGTCTTCTCTGCGGTCTCAGCGTCTCAGCGGTGATTCTTTCCTGAGAGCATCGGGTAGAAACTGGCGTTGTAGTGTTGAGAACCGGCGAATGGTGCAGGTTGGTTGCGTCATGTTCAGGGCCGAGGACTGGGCAAAAGCTCCACGGACCAGGTTCCTTTGTGTGACTGCGTTTCGCACGGCACTATCGAGAGCCCGCGTGTTCGCGACAACCAGCCGCTTCCGACGGTCGGTCGCCATTGCGTATTGGAGTAGAGGGTCTCAAACTGGTTCCCGAAGTCGTCGGGAGTGAGTTGTGCCCGACCCGTTGCGGTCCTCAGGGCGGCGGGAATACCGTTCATATTCGGTGGATTGTCATGAGAAAACTCGACCGCGAGATTGATCGATGGGAGCACGCGGATGATCAGGTAACGCCGCCGGTCCTCCGACAGCCCGGGCGTGTGTGTTCGCCACTCTTCGCAGCGGAGAGTAAAGGTGTCCTCGCCGCCCTCGGGGCCGATTCGCCGGACCACCCACGTTTCCAAAGGAGGGGAGCATTCATGGCCTAAACGGGAAAGGTTGTTCTCAGCGGGAACGCATACGACCAGTAGAAGCGGCGATGGCCGCGCCGCCCATGCGAAGTGAACGGAAACATCCTCACCCTCTGCTTCTGCGGTCAACTTGATTTCTGGGAGTTCCGACTTAACTCCTAGCAACGCTTCCTCTCGCACCTCTAAGGCTGCTTTGTGCTTGCCTTGCTCGGAACGTTGCTGCACGCCCGCTTTGGCGGCGCTGGATTGCAAATCGCCTTTTGCCTTCGGAGCTTGGCTCCTTTGTTCGTCAGAGCAGGCAAATGGCATACCCGCGATCGCACCAATGAGAGGGAGAGCGTACCAAGGCCATGAACGTGTGTTGCTCGATTTGCCCACTAGCCCAATCGCATTGAAGTGAGAAAAATATGTTTATAAACGCCCGGACCGCTTACTTTACTATATCACTCTACTGTGCCCCTGGTTCCGTGCGAAGCGAAAGTAATCAATTTCTTCCCGCTTCGCCCTGCCTCGGCGGGTGGCCTCACCATGGCGTGCGACCACCTTCGGAGGCAAGTGGCCCGATCTCAAAGCGCACCCTGACGTGCCACTGTCTTGCTCGTTTTGGAGCAAGGCAGTGCGGTCTTGCCGGGGTCGCGGGCCGGAATGAACCGCCCGGCGCGGCTGGAAATCGCCTCGTGCCACCCGCCACAGCCCTTCCTCCGCGCCCTTCTCCGATGTCCTCCGCTCTCTCCGCTTTCTCTGAGTTTCCACTTCGCTTGCGGCCGTGCCCGGGCTTGCGCCCGCGCCTCTGTCTTCGGCGGGTGGTCCCACCTTGGCGTGCCACTACCTTCGGAGCTTTGGCCGAAGGTGGTGCAGGTCGCCCTTGCACATGGGTTTGGCTCCTGCCTTTCGCCTTCCCCTTCCTCAGGCTGAAGGCCATCAGCAAAATGCCTTTCTCTTCTTCTTCGCTCCCCCATCACACGCACACCCCGCGCACCCACGGCTGAAGCCATGGGCTCCCCCCCACCAAGCGAGCAAGGCCCGTGAACGGGCCTGAGACGCGCCACACACTCCCTCGCTTGCGCGTCGGGCTCGTCCCCTTGCTTCACATCCGACATCCCACCTCCGACATCCGACATTCCTCACGCCTTCTTGATCCTCCCCACCAACGTTCCCCCCTTCACCTCAACTCCCTTCAGCTCACTATCCAGCGCATCCCGATTCGGCGCGAACGCCATCGCTGTGCGTGCCGTCACCATGTCGCGCTTCACCAGATCGGCGAGCGCGTTGGTAAACGACTGCATCCCCTCATGCCGCGACGCATTGATGATGCTCGGAAGGTCGTTGTCCTCCCCTTCGCGGATTTTCTGCTGCACGATCGGGGTGTTCAGCAGCACCTCGCACGCCGGAACAACCCCGCCCTCTCCGCCGTTCATGTTGGGCACGCCGGGCAGCAGCCGCTGCGCCAGGATCGCCCGCAGCGTGTTCGCCAGCGACGATCGCAAGAACGCGTGCTCCTCGCGCGGGAAGAACTCGAGTATCCGGTTGAACGACTGCATGGTGTCCGCCGTGTGCAGCGTTGCGAACACCAGGTGCCCGGTCTCCGCCGCCTGGATCGCCGCGAGGACTGTCTCGTGATCGCGCAGCTCGCCGATGAAGATCACGTCCGGGTCCTGCCGCACGATATAGCGCAGGGCCGTCTTGTAGTCCGGCACATCGATCCCGATCTCGCGCTGGCTGATGATGCTCTTCTTGGGAACAAACCGGTACTCCACTGGGTCTTCCACCGTGATGATGTTGCACGCCTCGGTCGCGTTGATCTGCTCGATCATCGCCGCCAGCGTCGAGGACTTGCCGCTTCCGGTGATCCCCACCACGAGGATCAGTCCCTCGTTGCTCTTGCTGATGAGGTCGGAATAAATCTCCGGAAGGTTCAACTCCGCATATGACGGAATCTCCGCCTTGACGCGCCGGATCGCCGCCGCCACATGCCCGCCCGCGCGATACATGTTCACGCGAAACCGATCGCCATCGCTGTTGAAGGTCGCGAAGTCCAGATCGCCGCGCTCCGTGAACTTGCCGCGCAGCACATCCGGCACGATCGGGTCCAGCAGATGATCCGCCTCCTCCGCGTCCAGCGGCCCCGAGCCGATCGCACGCAGCACGCCGTTGATCCGGTACGTTGGCGGCACCCCCACCTTGATGTGCAGGTCGCTCGCGGAATGCTGCTTCATCCCCAACAGCATCTTCTGGATCGTGAACGCGGAGTTCAGCATGGCGTGCTCCTTGTAGTACGAGCCCTCCGCGTAAGCGGAGGTTTCTTCCCCAGCATACCACCAACTCCGGAAACTATCCGGGATACGCCAAACCCACCCAAACATCATTCACATTCGTCCCCGTCGGTCCCGTCTTCACCGCCGCCTCGCCCGCCACCGCAAACCGGTACGAATCATGCCCCGTCAGCGCGGCCGCCGCTTCCATCCCCGCCCGTGCCGCGATCCCCACCGTTTCCCCCGTCACAATCGCACCCGCGTGGACCGGCTTCAGCGGCGGCGTGTTGCCATCCACGCCGTCAGTCGCGAAGCACATCACACTCACGCCCGGCTTGCCGCGCAGCGCGATCGCCGCGGCCAGCGCGCCCTGCTGGTTTCGCCCGCCGAACGCCCCCCCACTCCCCGGCGTGGTCACCCGCACCGTTGTCTCGCCGCCCCACACCGCCGCGACCGGCTTCGCCCCCCCTCCGCCCGCGTGCCGCATCATGAGTTCCGCCATCTCCCGCCCGCGTGTCGCCGCGTCGCCCTCCACCGAGAACCGCGTCTCCACGATCCCGAACCCCATCGCTTCCAGATGCTCCCGCGCCGCCATCACCGCCATCACGTTGGACCCGATCACCGTGTTGATCGCGTTGGTTACCGCCGGAATCACCGGTATCACTGGCGCACTCTTGATCATCGCCCGCAGATGGATCGCAATGTTCGGTGCGGCCTCCATCAACCCGCGTTCCTCCAGCACTCGCAGCGCGTGCGATGGCGATCGTGTCACATTCGCCGTCGGCCCCGATGCAATCAACCCGATCGGGTCCGGCCCTTCCGCGCCGCCCAGCACATCCGAGAGTATGAACGCATACACCTTCGTTGGCGCGGCCAGCCGCGCCAGCCCGCCTGCCTTCAATGTCTCACAGCACTGCCGAACCGTGTTGATCTCCTCGATGCTCGCGCCGGATTTCAGCAAGAGGTCCGTCACCGTCCGCACATCCGAGAGCGTCAGTCCCCGATCCGGCACCGTCATGTGTGCCGATGCTCCGCCCGAGAGCAGCACCAGCAGCGGCAGTTTGCGCGAGGATGCCAGCCGCGCCGCGTCGCCCATCGCCCGCCCCGCGATCAGGTTCCGCTGCGTCGGCAGCGGATGGTCCACCTCGAAGATGCGCAGCCCCGCCGCGTTCAGCGATGGTGGCGGCTTGCTCCCCGCGGGCATCAGCATCACCCCCACCGACGGCCGTACGCCTAGTCGATCCACCGCCGCCCGAACCATCGGCAGCGAGGCCTTCCCCGCCGCGACCAGCACCCCGCCACGCAAGGCCGCCGCGACCTCCTCCGAAGTCGGCCAGTGCCGCACCAGCGCATCCCCGGCATCCACGGCGCGCAGGACCGTGTCAAGGACTCCCTTGAGGTGGGTTGGGTGGTTGTCAAAGGTCAGTTGCGTCACGGGTGGATACAGGGTAGATTGTGCGTCAGCCGATGCGCCCGCTGCGGGTCGCCGGACGCCAATCTACACGATCGGAGCATTCCATGTCCCAGTTCGCCCAGCCGCCCGTCGCCTAGTTCCTCCGCACAGTGAGCCGGGGCGTATTCGCCCCGACCACCTCCCGTTCCGCCGACTATCGCGCCGCCTTCAGCGCGTGATCCAGATCAGCGATCAGATCGTTGACATCCTCGATACCCACGCTCAGCCGGATGAGCGTGTCGGAGATGCCGAGTTCGGCACGCTGCGCCGGCGGCACGCTCGCGTGCGTCATGATGGCCGGATGATCCACCAGCGACTCCACGCCGCCGAGCGATTCGGCGAGCGTGAACAGCCGCAGATTCTCCAGGAATCGCCGCGACTCGCTCAGCCCGCCCTTGATGAAGAACGTCACCATGCCGGTGTGCCCCCCCCCACCAGACATCTGCTTCATCGCCAGCGCGTGCTGCGGATGCGATGGCAGACCCGGATACACCACACGCTCCACCTGCGGCTGGCTTTCCAGCCACCTGGCGACCTTCAGCCCGCTCTCGTTGTGCCGCGCCATGCGCAGCGCGAGCGTCTTGATGCCGCGGAGCACGAGATACGCATCGAACGGACCCATGATCGCGCCGACGGCGTTCTGGTGAAAGCGAATCTTGCTCGCCAGTTCGGCGTTCGCCGTCACAAGAACTCCGCCGACCACATCGCTGTGCCCGCCGAGATACTTGGTCGCGGAATGGTGCACGACATCGAAGCCGAGTTCGATCGGTCGCTGGTTGATCGGCGAGGCAAAGGTGTTGTCGCACACCAGCAACGCCTTCGGCGCTTGCTTGCGTGTGATCGCCGCAACACCCGCGAGATCGACGATCTTCAGCGTCGGGTTGGTCGGCGTCTCGACCCAGACGAGTTTGGTATTCGCGGTGATCGCCGCCGCGGCTTTCTGCAAATCAGTCAGGTCCACATACTTCAGCTTCAGCCCCTGCGATCGCTCGCGGACGCGGGTGAACTGGCGGAAGGTGCCGCCGTAGACGTCATCCATGCACACGACCTCATCGCCGTGCGTGAGCATCTCGCAGATGCAGTCCATCGCCGCGAGGCCCGAGCCGAAGGCGAAGCCGCCGTAACTAGCGTCCTGTCCTTCGGTGATCTTCGACCCCTCCAGCCGCGCCACCATGCGCTCCAGCGCGTAGCGCGTCGGGTTGTGCGAGCGGCTGTACTCAAAGCCGGAGTGCTCGCCGGGGGACTTCTGCGCGTATGTGGAAGTCGTAAAGATCGGCGGCATCACCGCGCCGGTGATCGGCTCGGGCTTCTGACCGGCGTGGATGCACTGGGTGTCGGGGTGGAGGGGGAGGTCGGTGGGCATAGAAGTCTCAGAGGAGGGACGGAAGCGGCACGCAGAGGTGCGCGGGGGTTACGCGGAGGTTCGCGGAGAGCGGGACGGGATGAAATGCAACGGAGAGAAAGTTGGAATGGGGTATGTCGATTTTGTCGTCGGTTGCCTTGTCACGCAGATTGCGATCTTCTCCCCCCCATCCTCCTCTGTGACCCTCCGCGCAACCCCCGCGTGCCTCTGCGTGCCTCTGCGTGCCAGAGTTATCGTATGAGCTGCGACCTCAAGTAGTGAATCATATCAATCTTGGTAATCAGCCCGTAGAACGCGCCCTTTTTATCCACCACGATCGCCACGCGGTCGGCGCGGAAGATGGGCATCAGGGTTGAGACGGACGCATCCGGCGAAACGGTCTCCACGCGGCGGGTCATGAAGTCGCTCACGGGCCGCTCGAAGGCCGCGGTGTCGGTGTGGACGCCCAGCAGGATGTCGCCCTCATCGAGTATGCCGGTCACGCGGCCGCTGGCGTCCTTCACCACCATCTGGCTCACGCCGTACATCCCCATGCGCTTGATCGCCTGGCGGATCGGGTCGGTGTCCAGCAGCGTGTGGTCCTCGCCCTTGTCGTGGCGGCGGGCGATGAGGTCGCGCAGGTCGTTGGTCTTCTCGCGCTTGATGAAGCCGTTGTCCATCATCCAGAAGTCGTTGAACATCTTGGAGAGGTACTTCGCGCCGCTGTCGCAGACCAGCGTGACCACGTTGCATGGCTTGGCCCCCCCACTCTGCTTGCGGCAGAAGACCAGCGCCGCGTGCAGGATGCAGCCCGTGCTCGATCCCGCCAGCACGCCCTCCTTGGCCAGCAGCTCGCGGGCGGCCAGGAAGCTCTCGCCATCCGTCACCGTCACGGCCTCGCTCACAAGTGTCAGGTCGCAGATCTCCGGGATGAAGTCCTCCCCCATCCCTTCCACCAGCCACGAGCCGGGCGTGACGGTCTTCCCCTCGTTCACCAGCGGCGCCAGGATCGAGCCCGCCGGATCGGCCAGCACGATCTTGACGCTCGGGTTCTTCTCGCGCAGGTAGCGGCCCACCCCGCTGAGCGTGCCCGCGCTCCCCACGCCGCACACAAACGCGTCCACCCCGCCAACGGGCTCCATCTGTTTCCAGATCTCCGGCCCGGTGGTCTCGTAGTGGGCACGCGGGTTGTCGAGGTTGCCGAACTGGTTGGTGTAGTAGGAGTTGGGCGTCCGCGCGGCCAGCGCGGCGGCGACTTCCTGGTAATACTCCGGATGCCCCTTCTCAACGTCGCTGCGTGTGAGGATCACCTCCGCGCCCATCGCCCGCAGGTGCTGGATCTTCTCCTGCGACATCTTGTCGGGCACAACAACCTTGATGGTGTACCCGCGCTGCCGCGCGACAAGAGCCAGCCCCAGCCCGGTGTTGCCCGCGGTTGCTTCAATGATCGTCGGCGGAGGCGAACCTTTCGGATTGAGTTTCCCGCTCTTCTCCGCGCCCTCGATCATCGACAGCCCGATGCGGTCCTTGATGGAACCGGCGGGGTTGGCGAGTTCCATCTTGCCAAACAGCCGCACCCCCCCACCACCCCCACCCCCACCCCCCCCACCACCCGCCGCGCCGCCCGCGCCCAGATCGAGCTTGCGAAACTCGAGCATCGGCGTGTTGCCGATCATGTCCAGCACGCCGGCAAACGGCGCGGCCAGCGGAGCGTTCTGGCGATTGGTCGGAGAGGGATGGGTGGCACTGGTTGCTGGCATGGGGCGAGTTTAGCAGCGGCAAGCGGCTCGCGCAGAGGCGCGAAGGCGCAAAGGGAGCGAGAAGAAGGAAACACGAAGAAACACGGGGCCAAGCGAAATGAACAGCCCCGAGCGTTTCCGCCCGGGGCTGTGTTGCGCCTTGATTTGCGATTTGCCTATTTGCGATTTGCCATTTTCTTCTACGCCGCCATCTTCAGTTCCTGCACAATCGCTCCTCCGCCCGGGGTGCCGATGCGCACCAGGAAGATCGCGCTCATGGGGCCGAAGACGCTGCCGCGTTTGCCCTGGAAGATGTACTCGAAGTTGTTCGCGCCCGCCGGAAGCGAGTCGTCGGTGAAGGACTTGAAGCGGTTGCTTCGGCTGTCCGGATCGGCGGTGCCGACGAGCGAGAAGTCGCTCTCGCCCGCGAGCTTGCGCTTCACCAGA
>JAYVRG010000039.1:0-29022 GCA_043776515.1 Phycisphaerales bacterium | reverse complement strand
ACCCAACCCTGACCATCTCCCGCCAAGAATGGCGAAACCAACTGCTCGCCGGTGGGCCTTAAGTGAATGGCATTCCTCAAAGCAGAGGTCAGTGCCACAAAACGGAAAATGGGCTGGAAAGCCCATACCACTTCAGACAAACCGCCGCCACGGAAACCCTTCCGGAATCACATCCTCACGCCCGTTGAGAAACCCGACCAGAAACTCCAGCCCATCCACCAGCCGCGGCCCCGGCCGGTTGAACATCTGGTTCCCATCCACCACCGCCACCCGCCCGTTCTTGACCGCTGGCAATCCGCTCCACCACGCTTGGCCCGCAAGGACATGGGTTTCCTTCCACGCCTGCTCCAGCGTCAACCCGCACGGGCAGACCACCACATACTCCGGCTTCGAGCCCACCAGTGCTTCCACCCCAATGCGGATGCTCTTGCCCGCACGCCGCAGAGTCTGACCGATCGGCCCGGCCGCGGCTCCCGCACCGGCCACCGGCACGCTTGGGTTCAGCGGGTGCGCCCCGCCCGCCCGTTCCACCATCTGCGGCGTCCAATGCCCGCCCACAAACAGGGGATATGTCCATTCTAGAAACGCCACGCTCGGGGCATCCGCGTATGGGTTCACGTACTCCTCCGCCCGATACGCCCGCTCGCGGAGCGCGACTGTCACCTCCATTGCCCGGCGCTCCAGCCCGACCGCGCGGCCAACCACATCCAGGTCATCCAGCACTCCCTCAAAGGTCTGCGGGTTCAGCGAGACGATCGCGGGCCGCCGCTCCATCCCCGCGACCACCGAGCGAACCGTGTTCAGGTCGATCGAGCAGACCTCGCACAGGTCCTGGGTCACGATCACGTCCGGCCGGAGCGATTCCAGCAACGCGGCATCCAGCGAATACAGCGATTGGCCGGTGGCAAGATGTTCCCGGACCGCCGCGTCCACGGCGGCGGAGGTGGTAAATGTGGTTTTCGCCGCGGTCAGAACCAGTACGGCGCGGAGCGCGGCCGTGTCAGGCCAGTCGCACTCATGGCTGCGGCCAACCAGCCGCACGTTTCCGTGATCGGTAAGCCCCTCTGGCCCGGTCAGGGCCAGCACAATCTCCGTGGCGGAAGGAAGCAGCGAGACCACACGCATGGCGGATGGTACCGCGGAGTTGCACAACCTCCTCAATCGTCCTGCAACACGCTGCATCCCGGGGCGCGCGGCACGGTAAGCCCTCATGTCCGCGATCGTGCGGCTCGCAAAGCCCCATTTGGTCGCGGTCGCCGGATGCAGTCATTTGCATGACGGGCGCCGGAAGAGGGCAGCAGGCGGGGTTTGGGTCCAGCCATCGACTGGGGAAATCTCCCCGCGCACGCACGCGCTGGGCGATGTACCCTAGTCGCTCGGCATTGCGGCCCCGCGCCGCCATGCCGCCCTCAACCGCCCCGGCTGGCCCGATCGCTTGGGCATGTCCCGTGTCGTACGAGGTCGGATGTGCATTGTTTCGATCTGGAGGATTCGCCATTTTCCGCTCAACACCAACTCAGAACATCCGGTCGGATCGCCGCGTTTGCGGAACACCGGCTGCGCTTCTCTCCCGCAGCGGGCTGACCGGCATGATCGCCTGCGCCGCGCTCGCATTGGGCGCGCCGCTCGCCATCGCGCAAGACAAGCCCGCGCCCGCTCCGAGCAAGGACACTCCGACCAACGACACCCAGGAACTGCTCAAACGCATCCGCGCCGAGGCGGAGAAGCAAGGGCTTCGCGTGGACCAGCCGCAGCCGACTCCGGCCCCGGTCGTCACTCCGGTGCCGGCCGCTGTAAAAACTCCCACTCCGGTCGCGCCCGCACCCGCTCCCGCCGTGCAGCCCGGGTCCGGGGCGCCGACAACCATCAAGCCGCCGCCAGCAACCTTCAAGATACCGCAGCCGGGGCCAACTAAAGGCGCCCCGCCGGTGCCACCGCCGCAACTCACTCCGGGAGCGCGTCCGCCCGCGATCACGCCGAACCCGAACGCGCCGGTGGGCTCGGCAGCACTCGGAAACTCCGCCGCGCTCAACCCAGATGAGTTTCTCATCAACTTCACGGACTATGTTGAACTGACAGCGCTGGTGGAGTTCATTCGCACCGAGCTGGACCTGCAGATTCTGTTCATGGATGGGCAGCTCAAGGGGCAGACGGTCTATCTGAGCGCGCCGATCACCATCAAGAAGAAGGATGTGCTCGGGTTCATCACCATGCTGCTGGAGCAGCGGCAATACACGCTGCGCCAGGACTCGACGGGTATCTTCATCGTCGAGCCCAAGCAGGAAATCTCGATGACCTCCACCCAGGCCTCGCTGCCCTGGGGCACCACGCGGATCATCCGCACGCCCAACATCAAGCCCACTTCGCTGCAGAACAGCATCACCGCGATGGTCACGGCCGGGCGCGCCGGGCAGCCGGGCGTGCAGCCGGTGTATATGGATGATCTGGGCATCATCATCATGACCGAGACGCCGCGGGTGCTGAATCTCGTCGAGGATTTCGTCAAGACGCTCGTGAGCGAGCGGGCCTCCATGAAGTTCTACCGCTTCGAGCTGCTCAACATCTCCGCCGCCGCGGCCCGCGATCGCGTGCTCGAGTTGCTCGGCCAGCAGACGCAGCGCACCGGCGGCGGTGTGGCGCAAGGCAACCCCATTCTCGCCGGTGCCGGCGGGGCCATCGGCTCCGGCGGCTCGATTACGAATCTCTCTGAACGTCTCACCATCGACCCCACCTCGAATGCACTCTTTCTGCGCGGACGCGATGAAGAGAAGGCCCTGCTCACCGACATGCTCACCGTGGTGGACCTCCCCAACGGCATGCTCAGCAAGTGGTACCCCGTCGGCAACAAGGCCGCGATCGCCGTCGCCACTCAGGGCAAGCAGGAGCAACTCGGCACGCTCACCGAGTTCAGCTACGAGAGTGCGGGCCGCTCGGGCAACTCCGGCGGCGCGGCCGGCGGCCTGCGGCTTGGCGCGGGTGGCGGCAACAATCTCGGTGCTGGCAACAACGCCGACACCGTAAGCGCTGGCGCTGGCTTCGTGCTCTATCCCGACGCCGGCGGCTTCATCTTCCGCGGCACCCCTGCCCAGCACGCGCGGGTCGTGGACCTTGTCGAAGCCCTGAAAGTCATCTCCATTGACGAGTATCCGACGTACGAGTTCTACAAACTCCGCCACGGCAAGGCCGTGGATATCGCGCAGATCATCCAGAACCTGCTCTCCAACTCCGGCGGCACCGGCAACACCAGTGGCGGTCTGCTCGGGCGCGATCTGGGCGGGCGGAGTAGCGGCTCCACGAATCGGCGCAACCCTGCTGCCGCGTCGGGCTCTCGCGCGGGCGCCAACGCTGCTCGCCCTGCTGGCGACGCCGGTTCTTCCGGTGGTGCGGGCGGGCTAGGCGATCTCGACGGCGCGGATGTCTTTGTCCTGGCCGATGAGCCCAACAACCAAGTGCTGGTGAAGGCCCCCGCCAAGCTCCAGCCGCAGTTCCGCAATCTCATCGGCAAGATCGACCTCCGCCGCTCGCAGGTGTATATCGACTGCAAGATCATCACCGTCAGCGAGTCCGACAGTTTCCGGCTGGCGATCGAGGCCCAGCAGATCATCGGTCAGTTCGCGTTCAACACCAACTTCGGGCTTGGCTCGCTCACCAGCACGACTGGAACCGGCACCGGCGCGACCACCACCGGCGGCCTGCAAAGCCGCAAGGCCCCCGCGACTGGCCTGGGCGGCCTGACCGCCGCGCTCATCCGCAGCAAGGATGTCCCGCTGGTTATCAACGCGCTGGCCTCGGACATTCACTCCCGCATCGTCGCCACGCCGCAGTTGCTCGTGGATGACAATGAAGAGGCGGAAATCTCCTCGTTGGATCAGCAGCCCACTGGCACGACCAGCCAGTCGTCCTCCGCTGGTTCTACGGTCACGGGTTTCCAGGATTACCAGAGCGCGGGCCCGCGGCTCACTGTCAAACCGCAGATCTCCGAGGGTGGCTATCTGCGGCTGGAATATGACATCGAACTCTCCGCCTTCCAGGGCTCCGGCTCGGGCAACCTCCCGCCGCCGAAGATCGAGAACAAGATCAAATCAAAGGTCATGGTCCCGACCGATGCCACCATCGTGGTCGGTGGGCTGACCTTCCAGCAGACCGGCACCACCGTCGTCAAGGTTCCGCTGCTTGGCGACATACCGCTGCTCGGCCATCTCTTCCGCGACACCAGCGAAACCAACCGACTCAGCACGCTGTACGTCTTCATCACGCCCAAGATCATGCGCGACGCGACCTTCGCCGATCTGCGGCTGCTCACCCGCGCTCCGCTGGCCGATAGCGGCCTTCCCGCCGAGTATCCCGCCCCCAAGCCCGAGTCGATCACCGTTGTGGACAGCGCTCGCTACATCCAAGAGGAGGAACTCCGCAAGGAGCGCGACGCGCACAAGGAGAAGCCGGAAATCTCTCCCGCCAAGGGCGCGCCGGTTCGCAAGGAACCCCCCGTGCGCGATGAGCCGCAGTAGTCGCTGGTTGATCGCAACTTTTTTTCGTCGCCTCGTTCTCGATCCGCACTCATGGCCAAAAGTCCCGACATCGTCCGCACCGGCAAGAACGGCACACCGCAGCGCGTGGATGCCAATGCGCCCTCCGACTGGGCCGCCATCGCCACGCAGTTTGCCGGCAGCAGTGGTCCGGGCGGGCCGGTCGGTCTTGAACTCAAGCCCGAGCAGCTCCGCAGCTTCTCGCAGTTGCCCGGCTCGGATGATGAACCGTGGGATGTGCTGCTCTCCATGCTCGCGCTGGATGAACACACCGCGCTGGAGAAGCTCGCCAAGCGCACCGGGCTTCCGCTGGAGATTGAGCCGCGTTTCAACGAATCCGCGACTCGTTTCTACGAGGTCATTCCGCCCAACATGGCCCGCGAGCGGCTGGTCGCGGGGCTGACCTCCGACGGCCACGTCATGGTCTGCGCCACGGCGCAGCCCATGCAGCCCGCCGTCTTTAGCATCCTCGAAGACAAGCTCGGCATGCCGGTGCGGCTGGTGCTCGCGCCGCGCGGCGCGGTCGTCAACCTCATCAACCGCGGCTACGAGCAGAAGCAGGACCTGGTCACCGAGATCGTTGAGGAGATGCCCCTCGACGCCGCGGCCATTGAGTCCGCCGCGGGCTCCATCCGCAACTCGACCGACCTCCTGCAACTCGCCCGGCAGACGCCCGTCATCCGGCTGGTGAACATGATCCTGTTCGAGGCCCTGCGCCGCAGGGCGAGCGATATCCACGTCCACCCGATGGAGTCCAAGCTGGTCATTCGTCTGCGCATCGACGGCATGTTGGTGGACGCCTTCCAGCCCCCGCTCTCGCTCGCGCCCGCGATTAGTTCGCGTCTGAAGGTGATGACGGAACTGGATATCGCCAATCGCCACTCGCCGCAGGACGGCCATACCACCGTGCGCGTCGGCAACCGCAAGATCGACATCCGGCTATCGGTGATCCCGACGGTGTACGGCGAGCGCGTGGTGCTCCGTCTGCTGGATCAGTCACAGACGCGGCTGTCGCTGGATGAGGTCGGCATGACCAAGGCCATGCAGGGCCAGTTCCTTGAGCTGGTGACCAAGAACACCGGCATGATTCTTGTGACTGGTCCCACGGGTTCGGGTAAGACCACGACGCTGTACGGCGGCCTGGGCAAGATTGACCGCCTCAGCCGCAACGTGATGACGATCGAAGACCCGGTTGAGTATCACCTCGAGGGCATCAGCCAAACGCAGGTCAACGTCAAACGCGGCGTGACCTTCGCCGCGGGCCTTCGCGCACTGCTCCGTCAAGACCCGGACGTGATTCTCGTTGGCGAAATCCGCGACAAGGAAACCGGCCAGCTCGCCGTGCAGGCCTCGCTCACCGGCCACCTGGTGCTCGCGACGCTGCACACGAATGATGCGCCGACGGCGATCGCGCGCCTGGTCGATATCGGCATCGAGCCGTATCTGATCACGTCAACACTGCTGGGGGCGATGGCGCAGCGACTTCTGCGCCGCACCTGCCAGACCTGCAAGGGCACCGGGCTGGGCAGCGCGACGGGCTTCTACTCGGGCAAGTGCGAGAAGTGCTACGGCGCGAGGTACTACGGCCGCATCGCCGTGTACGAGATCATGCGCATGACCGACGAGCTGCGCAAGCTCACCGCCCGCAACACCGACTCGGTGACGATCGCCGAGACCGCCCGCCAGCACGGCATGCGCACCATGACCGACGACGCCCTGGACAAGGTGAAGCTGGGGCTGACCGACGAGGCCGAGATCCAGCGCGTCCTGTACTGATCCATCAGAGCCGAGTTGGGGGGTGGTGGTGGGGGCGTAACCCGCCGGGCCTTCCGCGCCGGCGCATCTTCCCCGGTCCCCCTTGCACGTTCTCCGGCCCCGCAGTCCGTTCCTCGGCCCAGCCCGCGCGGGGACTGGTCCCCGGGGTCCGTGCCCTGGTCTCCGGGGCGGCGCGCCATGGCGGAGGGCTCCGCGCACTGGCTCCAGAGCACGGCGAACTGGGCCCAGTGGCGGCGCGCCGGGGCTCCGGGCACGGCGCACTGGGCCCAGTGGTGGCGCGCCGTGGCCACGGGGCGGCGCCCCTCGGGCTTGCATGGCGCGCGGGGTGGTCGCCCCGGCTCGCGGCGGGCTCCCCGCGTGTCGTGGGGGATGCCCCGCGTGTCGCGGTGGGTGGAGGGGACGAAAACTTCCGACTCCCGGATCAAGCGGGGGCCTCCCCGAACCGATGGGGAAGCAGCGGGGATGCTCCCCGCGCGCCGGTCTGTGCCCTTTGCGCTCTCCGCTCCACGATTGTCCACTCCCGCTCTGCACCCTCCCCTCTGCACTCTGCCCTCTGCACTCTGCACTTCCCACTTCGGAGCCCAACCCATGTCCGCACGAGGCAACGATTATCTTCCCCGCCCCGACGGCGTGTTCGAGACCTGGATCGACCAGTTCATCGCGGCCTGCGCCCTCTGGTGGGACACCCACGGCGGGGATGGCAACCTCGACCCGCTGCGCGACCTGCGCGATGAGTGGGAGAAGGCCTACGCCGTGAGCGTCTCGGCCGATGCCGCGGCGGAGGCGGCCACGGCCGCGAAGGTGACCGCCCGCGCCGCCTGCGAGCAGGCGGCCCGCGACATGGTGCGATTGGTGCAGGGCACGCCCGACACCACCGATGCGCAGCGGGCCGCGATGGGCATCAACATCCGGCGTACCCCGGCCGTGCGCACCGCCGCGGCGCCCACGACGCGCCCGCTGGTCAACATCGAGTTCCCCACCCGGCTCACGCACACGCTGCGGCTGGTGGATGAGTCCACCCCGACCCGCACGGCCCGCCCGCCGCGCACCATCGGCGCCGAGGTCTACGTCGCCCTCACCCCCCCAACTTCCCCCGCGCCGGCGGACATGGAGAGCTACCGCTTCGTCAGCATCACCACCCGCGGGGCCGTCGAGCAAACATTCCCCGCCGCCGACGGCGGAAAAACCGCCCATTATCAGCTCCGCTGGATCAGCACCCGCGGCGAGCAGGGGCCGTGGAGCGATGTGTGCTCGGCGACGGTGGCGGCCTGAACTCACCGATGGCAAGCGCCGGTCCACGCGGGTTGCCGCGCCCGATGCGTTGCCGTATACTCCGGCCTGCGATGCGTCAACCCGTGTTCCGATTTCTGGTCGCGTGGCTCTGCCTGTTCTCCTTCGGGCTGGACATGGCTGTCCACGCGCTGGGACCGGTCGTGTGTGTTTCCGAGAACGGTGCTCGCTTCGAGTGGTCGTGCGAGCGGGATGACCACGGGGACTGTCTGAGGACCGGACGCGGGGCGGAGAAGACCAGCGATCATCATGGCGATGGTCGGGTTGCGGGCCAAGATCAAACGGCCCCGTGCCGGGACGTGCCGGTGGATGACGATCACGACCAGGCGCACCACCTCTTTGTCCAGGCGAAGCAGAACGGTCACGCGGAGTTCACGCTCCCGCCCGTGACTCTCGCGGTGCTCCCGCCGGTCATGTTTCAGCAGCCGGTGCGCCCCATCCGCGCGGGGCCGGAGGCGGTCGCTCGTCCGCCCGATGCGCTCGCTCGGCTCGCCTCTATCGTGATGATCGTGTAGCACAAGCGCCCGACCCTGCGCGGTCCTTGCTGAAGGTCCGCGCGGTGGCTGCGTGTCCGCGCCCGGGCCTCTGCCCGTTCGGCGCGTGTTTTTCGCGTGCTTCGCATCGCCTTACCTCCCATCTCCGAGGACTTTCATGGACCATCGCACGCTCCCGGGCGCTGCGCGGCCCGGCCCGATCATCGGCCTGCTCGCGCTCACGCTCGCCTTGACCGCCTGCCAGACGACCCGCCCCGATCCCGGCGCGGAAACGGCCATTGACCAATCGCTCCTGCTCGGCGCGCCGGTGGCGTTCCGCGTCGAGGGCGGCCCGCTGGACGAACCGGCGACGGCCGGAGACAATGCCGCGCTCACGTTCGCGGACGCGACCCGCCGGGCGGTGATGACCGACCCCGGCTTGCAGGCCGCGCTGGCCCGCGTGCGCATGGCGATGGCCGACGCGGACCAGGCCCGGCTCCTGCCCAACCCGGTGCTCAACTTCGTGCTGCGCTGGGGGCCGGGGAAGCCGCAGATCGAGGTCGGGGTGGCCGAGGATTTGATCCGCATCCTGCGCATCCCGCGGCAGTCCAGCGCGGCGGACAACCGCCTGCGGCAGAGCGCGGCGGAGGCCGTCACCGTCGCGCTGGATGTGGTGGCGGAGGTGCAGGAGCGGTACGCTCAGGTGCAGGCGACGGACCGTCTGATCCCCGTGCTCGAAGGCCGCTTGGACCTGCTGCGCCGGCTCGCGGGGGTCGCCAAAAACCGGCTCGATGCGGGCGAGGGCGTGCGGGGAGACCTGACCACGCTCGATGCCCAGCGCGTCGAACTGGAGGTGGAGATCGCCGATGCGGGGATCCGGCGGCGCCGGGACCGGCTGCGTCTGGCACGGCTGGTGGGCGAACCCTCGGGCGCTGCGGGATGGACACTGGACCCGTGGGCTTCCCCCGGCGCGGCGGCATCCACCGAGCAGGACTGGATTGATGCCGCGCTGGGACGACGCCCCGAGGTGCAATCGGTCGCGTGGCAACTCGCCGCGCTCGGGGATGAGTACGCGCTGGCCCGCCTGCTCCCGTGGGAGGGTGCGAGCGCGGGCGTCAGCGTCCAGCGCAGCCCGGATTGGTTCGCCGGTCCCTCGGTTTCAACGCCGATCCCGATCTTCGACATGGGGCAGGCCCGCAAGGCCCGCATCACCGCCGCGCAGGTCGAGGCCCGCCACGAGTTCACGCTGGCCAAGCGCAAGGTCGTCGAAGAGGTCCGCATCGCGCACGCGGCGCTCGCGGGCGATCTCGCCAACCTCGCCCGCGTGCGGCAGGAGTTGATCCCGCTCCAGCAGCAGCGCCGCGACCAGGCCGAGCAGGTCTATCGCGCCGGGCAGACCGACGTGACCGCGCTGTTCCTGGCCGAGCAGGACCTGCGCGCGACCCAGGCGCGGGCGATCGACCTCGAGCGTGAGACGAGCATCGCCCTGATCCGTCTGCAACGGGCCGTGGGCGGCCCCGGCATCGCGGCGAACATCGGCGTGCCCGCCCCATCAACGTTGAACGACCGCACGCCCGTCCCGACCTCCCACGAGACTGTGAACGCCTCAGCGCGGAACAAGTAATCACCCGCGGCCCGGCCGCACGACGGAGATTTCAGCATGAACACGCCAACCACCACGCCCAGACCCTCCGATCGCGGAGCAAGCGCCCGCGCGACAACGATGCTGCTCGCGGGCATCCTGCTCGCGTGGACATCCATCCTTCCCGCCTGCAAGAAAGCCCCGCCCCCCCCGACGGGGGCCGCCTCGCCAGCGCCGGGCGCGGCGGGCGCGCCCGCGAAGGACGGGCACGCCGCCGAGATCAAACTCACGCCCGAGTCCATCGCGCGGTACGGCATCACCGTCGCGGCCGCGCAGAAGCACACCCTGCGGCCCACGATCATCACCCCCGCGCGGGTCGCCTTCAACGCCGAGGCAACCGCCCACATCGGTTCGCCGCTGCGCGGGCGCGTGGTCGAGATCAAGGCCCGGCTCGGGCAAAGCGTGAAGAAGGGCGATGAACTCTGCACCATCGAAAGCCCGGAACTGGGCGAGGCGCAGACCGAACTGACGCAGAAGCGGGTCGCCAAGGAGTCCGCCGGTCCCGCGGTCGATCTGGCCAGGTCCTCGTGGGATCGGGCCAAGGGCCTCTACGAACAATCGCAGGGAACATCGCTGACGGAGGTGCAGCGCCGCGAGGCGGAGTACAAGGGCGCGGTCGCCGCCCAACGCGGGGCCGAGGCCGCGGTCACGGCCGCCGAGAACCGCCTGCACCTCCTGGGGATGAACCAAGCCGCGGTGGATGCGTTCCTGAAGACCGGGGAGGTCGCGCCGCGCCACACCATCCGCGCCCCGATCGACGGGGAGGTGATCGAGCGCGAGGTCACGCTGGGCGAACTGGTCGGCCCCGACCGCGCGCAGTTGATGGTGCTCGCCGACCTGACGAGCGTATGGGTGCTGGCGGATGTCCCCGAGATGCACCTGCACGAGTTGGCCGTGGGGTCCAAGGCGTGGGTCCGTGTCGGCCCCTCCGATGCCGCGCCGATCCAGGGACAGGTTGCGTACATCTCGCCCAAGGTGGACCTGAGCACACGCACAGCGCAGGTGCGCATCGAGGTCACGACCAAAGACTCTCCGATCACGCCCGGCATGTTCGCCCAGGTGGAGATCGAGACCAAGGGCGGCGCGGCGGACGCCGCGCCCGTGGTGGCGGTTCCCGAGGTCGCGGTGCAGACCGTCGAGGGCGCTTCGGTGGTCTTCGTGCCCGTCAAGGGCGAGCCCAACACGTTCACCAAGCGGGTCGTCACCATCGGCAAGCCCGTCGGGGGCAAGGTGCGGGTGCTGTCGGGGCTGGCCGAGGGCGAGATGTTCGTCCCGGCCGGGTCGTTCATCCTCAAGGCGGACCTTGTCAAGTCCGCGGGCGGGGAGGAGTAGCCGGCGATGCGGGCCGAAAGCCACAAGCACTCCACCACGAGCGACCCGCGCGAAGCGCCGGGCGGTTGCTGTCCTCCGCGCGGGCCGCGCGCTCCGCACGGCTCTTGGTACTCGCGCAACCGCGAGATCGTCTGGAGCATCGCGTCGGGTTTGCTTCTTGCAGGCGCGTTCGTCGGCGAGAGATTGCTCGGCCTGCCGCGCGAGCCGTGGGCGATCTCGCTGTACGCCGCGGCGGGGCTGCTCGGCGGTTTCGACATGCTTCGCCACGCGTGGGAGAAACTACGCACGGGGCGCATCCCGATGGACATCGACCTGCTCATGCTCGTCGCCGCCATCGGTGCCGCGATGCTCGGCGAGTGGGCCGAGGGGGCGTTCCTGCTCTTTTTGTTCTCGCTGGCCCACGCGCTCGAGGAATACGCCACCGACCGGGCCCGCCGTTCGATCGCGGCGCTGGCCGAACTGGCCCCGACCACCGCGCTCATCCTCAAGGACGGCGTCGAAACCCAGATGCCGATCGAGCAGGTCCGGCCCGGCGACGTCGCCGTGGTCCGCCCCGCTGAACGGATCTCGGTCGATGGCACGGTTCGGTCGGGCCGCTCATCAGTCAACCAGGCCCCGATCACCGGCGAGAGCGTGCCGGTGGACAAGGAGCCCGGCGCGCCCGTCTACGCGGGGACCGTCAACGGCGAGGGGGCCTTGGAGATCACCGTCACCGCCGCGGCGGGCGACCGCACGCTGGACCGCGTCATCAAGCTTGTCACCCAGGCCGAGGGGCGGAAGGCCCCGACGCAGCGGTTCACCGACAGATTCGCCCGCATCTTCGTGCCCATCGTGCTGGCGTCGGCCGCGCTCATGGTCGTCCTGCTCCCGCTGCTGGCGGGGCTGACTTGGCGCGAGAGTTTCTACCGCGGCATCGGCGTGCTGGTGGCCGCGACGCCCTGCGGACTGGCGCTGGGCACACCCGCGGCGGTGCTGGCGGGGATCGCCCGCGCCGCTCGCAAGGGCGTGCTCATCAAGGGCGGGGAATACCTCGAGAACCTCGGCGCGATCACCGCCCTTGCGCTCGACAAGACCGGCACCTTGACCGAGGGCCGCCCGGAAGTGACCGACCTCGCCCCCGCGTCCGGGGTGGCCGAGGCCGACCTGCTGCGGGTCGCCGCGGCGGTGGAAACCCGGTCGCAGCACCCGCTGGCGCAGGCCGTGGTCCGCAGAGCCAAAGCCGCGAACATGCAGCTGCCGGAAGCGGGCGAACTCCAGAGCGTCACCGGGCGCGGCGTCAGGTCGAGCGTGGAGGGGAGGACCGTGGAGATCGGCAGCCCGCGGCTCTGGTCCGATGCGGGCATCTCGATCCCGGAGGAAATCACCGCCGCCGCGGCGCACCTCTCCAGCGCTGGGCGCAGCATCATGATCGTGCGGCACGGCGAGCGGTTCCTGGGCGTACTGGGCCTGGCCGACAAGCCCCGCCCCGGCGTTCGCGCAGTGCTGGACTCGCTGCGGTCGCTGGGCATACGCCGCATCGTGATGCTCACCGGCGACAACAAGGGCATCGGCGAGGCCATCGGCGGGGAAGTCGGCGTGGATGAGGTCAAGGCCGACCTCATGCCCGAGGACAAGGTCACAGTCATCAAGGAACTGGTGGCCCGGCACGGCAAGGTCGCCATGGTGGGCGACGGCGTGAACGATGCGCCCGCGCTGGCGGCGGCCACGGTCGGTATCGCGATGGGCGGCGCGGGGACCGCCGCCGCGCTCGAGACCGCCGATGCGGCCCTGATGGGCGACGACCTGGCCCTGCTGCCCTTCGCCATCGGCCTGTCGCGCAAAGCCAAGGGCATCATCCGCCAGAACCTGGTCATCTCGCTTGGCGTCATCGCCTTCCTGCTCGTCGCCATGACGACCGGCCTCTTCGGCATCGGCCCCGCGGTCGTCCTGCACGAGGGGAGCACGCTGGTGGTGCTCGCCAACGCGCTGCGGCTCCTGGCGTACAACGGGCCCGGCCCCTCCCACGTCGAACACCCTCGTTCGCCCTAGCACTGTGACGTTGCAAAGTCGATTCTCTCTCGCTCCCCCCCGGCCCCGATCTCTCACACGGCTTCCGCCACGTTCCTCAAGGAATCACCCGCCATGCTTGAACAAACCCTCCACTTCTCCATCAAGAACCGCTGGCTGGTGGTGATCCTGGCGCTGGCCGTCGCCGCGCTGGGCGCGTTCCAACTGGGCAAGCTGCCCATCGACGCCGTGCCCGACATCACCAGCAATCAGGTGCAGATCAACACCATGATCCCCTCGCTCTCCCCGGCGGAGATCGAGCAGCAGGCGACCTTCCCCGTCGAGAACGCGCTGGCGGGGATCCCCGGCCTGCAATCCACCCGCTCGTTCTCGCGCAACGGGTTCTCGCAGGTGACCGCGGTCTTCGACGACGGGGTGGACATCTATTTCGCCCGCAACCAGATCACCGAACGGCTGGCGACGGCGCGCCAGACCATGCCCCCCGGCGCGGCCCCGGCGATGGGGCCGATCTCGACCGGGCTGGGCGAGGTGTACATGTACGTCGTGGACTTTGCGCACCCGAAAGGCAAGGGCGCGGCCGTCAACGAAGGAAAGACCGGCTGGCAGCGCGACGGTTCGTACCAGACGCCCGAAGGCGAGCGCCTGCGCACCGACCTGGAACTGGCGACGTATCTCCGCACGGTGCAGGACTGGGTGATCCGGCCGCAACTGCGGAGCGTCAGGGGCGTGGCGGGCGTGGATTCCAACGGCGGGTACGTCAAGCAGTACCACATCCTGCCCGACCCGATGAAACTCGTCTCGTACGGGTTGACGTTCAGCGACGTGATCGAGGCGCTGGAGCGCAACAACGTCTCCACGGGCGCGGGGATCATCGAGCACAAGGGCGAGGCGTACACGGTGCGGGCCGCGGCCCGCATCCAGAACATCGCGGAGATCGAGGCCATTCCGCTCAAGGTCCGGGAGGGAACGAGCGTCCGCGTGCGCGATGTGGCGAGGATCGAACTGGGCCGCCAGTTGCGCACCGGCAGCGCGAGCGAGGAGGGACGCGAGGTGGTGCTGGGAACCGCGCTCATGCTCATCGGGGCCAACAGCCGCATCGTGGCCGACGATGTGGACAAGCGGGTTACGGACATCCGCACCTCGATGCCGCCGGACATCACCATCCGAACCGTGCTCAACCGCAAGGGGCTGGTGGACGCGACGATCCATACCGTGGTGAAGAATCTGGCCGAGGGCGCGGTCCTCGTGGTTGTGATCTTGCTCCTGCTGCTGGGGAACATCCGGGCCGCGATCATCTGCGCCCTGGCGATCCCCTTCTCGATGCTGATGACGGCCACGGGGATGGTGCAGGGGAAGATCAGCGGCAACCTCATGTCGCTGGGCGCGATCGACTTCGGCCTGATCGTGGATGGCGCGGTCATCATCGTGGAAAACTGCCTGCGCCGACTCGCTGAGAGACAGCACCACGAGAAGCGGCTGCTCACCCTTGATGAGCGTTTGCACGAGGTTTTGGTCGCCGCCAAGGAGATGATCCAGCCCTCGGTCTACGGGCAGGCGATCATCGTCACGGTGTACCTGCCGATCCTCGCGCTCACGGGCGTCGAGGGCAAGATGTTCCATCCGATGGCCATGACGGTCATCATCGCGCTGCTCGCGGCGTTTGTGCTGTCCTTGACGCTGGTGCCCGCGCTGGTGGCGATCCTAGTGCGCGGTCGGGTGAGCGAGAAGGACAACTTCATCATCCGCGCCGCCAAGCGGGTGTACGCGCCTGTGCTGGCGTGGTCGCTGCGACTCCGCTTCGCCGTGGTCGGCGTCGCGGCGGCGGGGCTGGTCGCGGCGGGGCTGCTCTTCACGACGCTGGGGTCGGAGTTCACGCCCAACCTTGATGAGGGCGACATCGTGGTGATGGCGACCCGCCCGATCTCCGCCGGCGTCGAGCAATGCACCGTGATGCAGTTCGAGCTGGAAGAGGCCATCGCGAAGGTTCCCGAGTGCCTGCTGGTTTTCGGGCGCACCGGCACCGCCGAGATGGCGACCGACCCGATGACCCCCAATCTCACCGACACCTTCATCATGCTCAAACCCCGGCGCGAGTGGCCCGACCCACGGCTCTCGAAGGAAGACCTCATCGCCCGGATCGAGAAAGTCATCGCCGCCGTGCCCGGCAACTCCTACGAGTTCACCCAGCCGATCCAGATGCGGTTCAACGAACTGATCGCGGGCGTGCGCTCCGATGTCGCGGTGAAGGTCTACGGCGACGACTTCGGCAAGATGGAGGCCACCGCCGCCGAGATCGCCCGGGTGCTGGGAACCGTTCCGGGCGCGGCGGATATCAAGGTCGAGCAGACCGACGGGATGCCGCTCGTGAACATCGTGGCCGACCGGGAGAAGGCGGCCCGGCTGGGCATCGATATGACGCAGGCCCAGGATGTGATCGAGGCGGCGGTCGGCGGGCGCGAAGCCGGGATCGTCTTCGAGGGGGACCGGCGCGTGGAACTGGTCGTTCGACTCCCCGAGTCAATCCGTGGCGACCTGACGGCGATGGAGAAACTCCTCCTGCCGCTGCCGCGCGACGGCGGCGAGAAGTCCGGAGGAATGGGCACGGGGTTCGTCCCGCTGTCGTCCATCGCCGAGGTCGTGACTTCCGAAGCGCCGTTCCAGATGAGCCGCGAGAACGGCAAGCGGATGGTGACGGTGCAGGCCAACGTGCGCGGCCGCGACCTGGGTTCGTTCGTGGTGGATGCCCAGGCCAAGGTGGCGACGGTCACGCTCCCGCCCGGCGGCTGGCTGCAATGGGGCGGGACGTACCAGAATCTGGTCGCCGCCCGCGAGCGGTTGATGGTGGTCGTGCCCGTCTGTTTCGTGCTGATCCTGATGCTGCTCTTTGGCACGTTCAAGAGCTTCAAGTACGCGCTGCTGGTGTTCACGGCGGTTCCGCTGGGCCTCACGGGGGGTGTGGTCGCGCTCTGGCTGCGGGACATGCCCTTCTCGATCTCGGCGGCGGTTGGGTTCATCGCGCTCTCGGGCGTCGCGGTGCTCAACGGGCTCGTCATGGTCTCGTTCATCAACCAGTTGCGCCGTGAAGGGGTGGCCCGCGATGTTGCGATCTCGAGCGGCTGCCTGACCCGGCTGCGCCCCGTGCTGATGACCGCTCTCGTGGCCTCGCTCGGGTTCGTGCCCATGGCGATAGCGACCGGCACGGGCGCGGAGGTGCAGCGTCCGTTGGCGACGGTCGTCATCGGCGGCCTGATCTCCAGCACGCTGCTCACGCTGGTCGTGCTCCCGGCCTTGTACAGGATCATCACGGGCCGCGATCCGAGCGGGAGGCCTCAGCCGGTGGAACAGCCATGGGAGAAGCCCGAACCGAACGATCCCGAAGCGGTTCAACCGAAAGTGCCTTCGGGGCAGAAGAACGAACCCTGATCGGGTGAGATGCCGGAGAGGGCGGCGGTCCTCTCTGGCATTAGCGGACAGACCATCAATAGAGGATGCGGAGCGCTCCAACGCGCTGGGTACTCAGCACAAAGATTCCGCGCGCTGGTAAAGTCGGCCCCCGCGAGCATCGATACGCCATGAAGTGCCCCCTGCGTGCCGATCGACGGCTCGGGCAGCGGATGGGCGTGTGTCCCAGCGAGCCGACGAATCCGGGTTCTCGACAATGCTCCCGCCGCGGAGCGTCGGGGTACCCAAGACAATGGAGAACTCAAGATGGCTGATTACATCCCCGGTCCCGATGCGAACTTTCAGGCATGGCAATCCAACTTCGTGACCTACGCCAACGCGAATCTCGCCGCGCTGGGCCTGGTCGCCGCGGACATGACGCCGGTGACGACCGCCCAAACGGCCTGGAACACCGCGTTCCCCGCCCACGTCGCCGCCGTCAACGCCGCCAAGGCCGCCAAGCAGACCAAGGACGAGAACCGGGCCGCGCATGTCGCGGCGATCCGGCCTCTCGTCCGCCGCTTGCAGGCGTCGCTGTCGGTGAGCGATGCCGAGAAGGCCTCGCTGGGGATCACCGTGGCCCAGAGCCCCTCGCCCATCGGCGCGCCGACCACGGCCCCGCAGGTCGCCATCGAGTGCGGCAACCGCTTGCAGCAGACGCTGCGCTTCGTGGACAGCGCCACGCCCACCAAAAAGGCCAAGCCCGCGGGCGTGCTGGGCGTGGAGATCTGGAACAAGGTCGGCATCACGCCCCCCCCCGGCGAGAGCGACCTGCGCTTCGTCGCCGTGGACACCAACGCGCCGCACCTGATGCACTTTGATTCGGCCGACGGCGGGAAGACCAACTACGTCTGGATGCGCTGGGTGAGCCCCACCGGCGAGCGCGGGCCGTGGAGCGAACAGGCCCAGGCGACGATCGCGGCGTAAGCGTCGCCCTTCCCGATCAGGGCATTATCGTTGTTCACCCCGCCCCCGGATCGCCCGGGGGCTTTTCGTTGTCATGCCCGGTGGGGGGGCCCGCCCCGCATCCGCTTGTCCAGCCCCCACATCTGCCACGCGCTCCACAGCATCGCCGCCGCCGCGATGATCAGCGGCACTGTGAACGAGTGCGTCAACGTGTACAGCCCCACGCCCAGCAACTGAAAAACCTTGCCGCGGATGCCCACCAGCGTGGCGTGAATCGCGACATACTGCGGCACCTTCTCCGGACTTGGCGCGAGCGAGACCGGCCCGAGCATCCAGCCCACCGCCGCGCCCGAATGCGCCACGCCGTACACCACGCTCGTCAGCAGGAGTTGGCGGGAATCCGCGGAGAGCATCAGCCCGATCGGATAGAGCGTCAGCAGCAGGAACGAGAGCCCGGTGCAGCGCACCGCGCCGATCTTGTCCATTAGCATTCCGGCGGGCACGATCATCGCCGTCATCGCCAGCCAATACGCCACATGCGTGCTCTGGGCGATCGACTCGTAGTTCATGTTCAGTTTGCTGGTCACCAGAATCGGTAGCAGCGCGTAGCAGATCATCCACCCGACGCCATACGTCATGAATCCCGCCTCGTACCGCGCGAAGATCGGATCCTCGCGCAGCACTTCCTTCATGTGGCTGATCGGGCCGACCACACGTTGCCAGGTGCTGCGCCCGTCGATGCTGTGGTCCACCGGCCGATCCGCCGCGTGTCCGGTGGCGCGGGCGAGCATGTACAGCACGCCGATCCCCAGCAGTTGCAGCACCGCCGCACCGGGGAAGACGAACCGGAACGCGTTCTCATCGTGGTCCATCCACCTGCCCACGGCGAATCCCGCCCCCGCGCCGAAGACCATCGACGATCCCCAGACAAACGAGTAGATGCGCCCGCGCAGCTTGTCCGGATACAGCGCCTTGAGAATTTCCCCCGACGCCGGGTGATACCCCGCCCCGCCGATGCACGAGAGCAGGTGCGGGATCAGCAGCATCCAGAAACTCTGCGCCCCCGCGATCAGCAGCAGCGGCAGGCCCGCCCACAGCCAGTACGTCAACAGATACCGCCCGAAGGTCCGCCGCTTGAACAGGTCGTTCCAGAAGATCGAGAGCGAGAAGAAAATCGTCGGCGTCGCGGTGATCAGCAGCGTCTCCCACTCGTTCGCGTCGAAGCGCTTGCGTGCCAGCACCGGCGTGATGAAAGCCACGCCCATCCATGTTGATTGGATCAGCGCGACCGCCAGGATGTGCGTCGGAATCACCCACTTCCGCGCCATCGTCTTTCCTGTCGGCGTTCCCGCGATCGGCTCCGCCGCGACTGCGGCGTCCGGCTCAACGCCCGGCGCGATCGGCAGCGGTTCTAAATCAGAAGTGGGGGGGACGCGAGGTCCAGACGCGGCGGTAGTCAATCGGGTGCTCAGGGTTCGTCGGGATCGTGGAATATATAGACGAATATCAATAATAGAACGCCCAACCGGCCGCGGCGGAGCATTCCGCGCCCACTTCGCACGCGGACGCTCGCGCCGTACCTCGCCGCGGCCGGTGTGTGGTCCGCGCTGTGGTGAGCGTGGCACTTCTTCGCCAAGTGTGAACACCCGGTTTTGTTCCGGCGAAGCGTCACATCCGCAGCACGACCCCGAGCATGGTCAGCGCGAACCCGACGGACCACCCGATGATCGAGCCGTTCCGACTCGTGCGCTGCCCAGCGGGCAACGCCCAGTACGCAGCCACAGCTATCACGAACGGGCTCCACGTCATCCCCGGCCATGCCGCGACCAGCACAAACGCAACCGCAGCCGCCATCACGACGCGAGCCCATTCACCAGATGTCGGCGGACGTTGCTGCATCCGTGTAGTCTAACAATCCGCGCACATCCCACATCCCACATCCCACATGCCACATGCCACATGCCACATGCTCACTGCGGCTTCGCCGCCACCACCAGCAGCGGCCCCGCCGACACCACCACACCACCCGGCTTCTCCGATGTAATCGCAAACGCCGCCGCGCCGCGAACCGGAAGCCGCGCCTCGAAGGGCACGATCACCTCACCGGTGGACGCGACATCGAACACGCCGCCATCCACCGGGTGCGTATCGCGTACCGGATCGACTATCCACAGTTGATACTGGCGCACTTTCGGGTCATTGGGCGACATCCCCTTGAGCCGCATGTAGCCGCGCTGCAAGGATTCGCTCCAGACGACCTCGCCCGAGGCCGCGCCATACGCCGCGGTGTTCGGCTTGAACGGCCAGCGCACGGTGTCCGCGCCGTGATCGATCGCCGCGATGTCCGGACCCACCGGCCCCGCCGCCGCCGGCGGCTTGAGCGCAATCACTGTTACGCCCGCAATCACGATCGCCGCCGCGGCCAGCATCCACGGCAACCACGCACCGCGTCCGCCGCGCTGCTTCTGGGCGATATCCGCACCCTCGCCGATCCGCCCGATCACCCCATTCTCCACCGCGCGCGATGCGTTTCCCGTCGCCGCCAGCCGCTCGTGCAGCCCCTCGGGCAACTTTACATCGCAGACATTCGCAAACACAGCGGTCCGCGTTGTCTCTATCGCTTGCTCGAGCGTGCGCGTCTCCTCCGCGCCGATGACATCCTGCAGATCGCGAAGTTCCTCACCCTCCGCCGGTGAGAGCCCGATGGTCGCCCGCGCGATAATCAGATCCTGCGCCCGCTCCAGAATCTCCGGCGTGGGAATCTGATTGTGATTCGAGTTCTGAGGCGAGCCCGTCATGGCAGCACCTCCTTCGCCGCGCCATGGCCGCGACGCGCCAGTGCCTCGCGGATTGCGATCAGCCCGCGCCGCAAATGTGTCTTCACTGTTCCCACCGGCATGTTCAAGTGTTCGGCGATCCGCTCGTGCGTCCAGCTCTCGCCCACCGCCAGCCGGATCACGCTCTGCTGTTCTGGGCGCAACTGTTGCAACTGGGCGAGCGCCGCGCTCGTCTCCTCGCTCGCTCCTGCAGGGCGTGCCCGATCCTCACCCCCTGCTGACTCAGTGAGTGCCACGCGCCCGACGATGTGTCGTCGCTGCGAGCGTGCCCGGTCGATGAGGCGCCGTCGTGTGATCATCGCAACAAATGCCCTCGGGCTAGAGAGTGACGCATCAAACCTCCCCGCCGTACGCCACAACTCCATAAACACATCCTGAGTCGCGTCCTCCGCGTCTGTACGATCCCGGCACATTCGCAGCGCGATGCTCCACACTAACGGCCCAAATCGCTCAGCGCACACGCGCCCCGCCGCGGGATCACCGCGGCCAAGCAACTCCAGAGCTTCCGTGTCGCCATCCAACACCGCTTGGTTTCTCCACACGATCGGACACATGCACTTCGGTGCCCAACCCGCTTCGGATTCACCTCATTCGCGGGAGTGTACCTTCACAGTATGCCATCGCTTTGCCCCTAGCCGCTGAATCGGTCCCGCCGCCACCTCCGAAACAGTCTCCGACAGGTCGGGCGTGGCCCGGCTATCCACATCGAACTCCCTCGAAAGGAACCTTCCCATGAAGTTCTCGGCTGTCTTTGCGCTCACGCCCGTCGCGGCCCTGCTCGCTGCACCCGTCTGCTGCACCTTGGCAAATGATGATCCCGCGCCCTCCTGCCAAAGGTCCGCCGCCATGCCCATGCCAAGCGCGTCCGGCGGCGAAACCATCGTCGCCATCGCCGCCGGCAACCCGGACTTCTCCACACTCGTCGCCGCTATCAAGGCCGCGGGCCTCGCCGACGCCCTCTCCGCCGATGGCCCCTTCACCGTGTTCGCGCCAACCAACGCCGCGTTCGCCAAGCTTCCTGCGGGCACCGTTGATGAACTCCTCAAGCCCGAGAACAAGTCCAAGCTCGCTCGCATTCTCACGTATCACGTCGTCCCCGCTAAGGTCCTCGCCGCCGATGCCGTCAAGCTCACGAGCGCGCCAACCCTCAGCGGCCAGCGCCTTGACCTCGTGCTCAAGGGCGACAAGCTCACCATCGACGGTGCCACCGTTACCAAGACCGATATCGTCGGCTCCAACGGGGTCATCCACGTAGTCGATTCCGTCCTGCTCCCCAGCGAGGACAATCTCGCCGCCACCGCGATCAAGGCCGGTTCTTTCAAGACGCTCGTTGCCGCCGCTAAGGCCGCGGGCCTCGTCGATGCACTCGCGGGCGACCAGCCCCTCACCATCATCGCGCCTACCGATGAGGCCTTCGCCAAGCTTCCCAAGGAGACGCTCGCGGCCCTCCTCAAGCCCGAGAACAAGGATGCGCTCGCGGGCATCCTCAAGCTGCACATCATCTCCGGGCGCGTCTTCAGCGATCAGGCGCTCAAGGCCGGCACCGCCGCCACGCTCAACGGCGAGTCCGTCAAGTTCGCCATCATCGACGGCAAGGCCAAGGTCAACGGTGCCAACATCGTCAAGACCGACGTCGACGCCACCAACGGCGTCATTCACGTCATCGACACCGTGCTGCTTCCTACTAAGATGCCGAAGCTGTCCCGCGCCGGGGCCAAGATGCCCCCCGTGGGTTCGGCTCTCGAGCTTGCCACCCTCGCCATCGACAAGGGCGCGCCCCTCTACAACGACGGTCAGCCCGCCGCGTGCGCGGCCATCTACGAGGTCGCCTGCCGCGCGATTCTCAATCAAGAGAATCTCCCCAAGTCAATCCGTACCAATCTCACCGACGCCATCACCGCCGCCACGGCCGAATCCCACGACGGCAAAAAGGCCTGGGCCCTCCGCCACGGCCTCAACGCGGTGCTGGATCAGATGCCTATGGCGTCGCGGTAACTCGCCTTTCTTTCTCGATTGATTTTCATATTTCAAACGGGCGGCGCACACGCGCCGCCCATTTTCTATACCGAAAAACCGCCTTGACGCCAAGATGTAGTTCGGCTACTGTTTGGATAGCACATGCGTCACCTCGGCGCATCCAACGGAGGTGCGATCATGCCATCAGCACTCGAAGTCGCCCGGTATTTCCTGCACCTGGCCGCGATGAGCAAGGAGCTCTCGCCGGTCACGCACATGCAGCTCCACAAGCTCATGTACTACGCGCAGGGATGGTCGCTCGCATCCAGAAATTGCCCGCTCTTTGATGGCACCTTCCAGGCATGGACGCACGGCCCGGTCGCGGTCGAGCTCTATCAGACATTCAAGGGCTACGACAAATCGCAGCTCCCTCTGGACCTCGCCTTCGATGGGACCGACCTCACCAGCGACCAGCGCGCCCAGATCGAGTCGATCTGGTCCCACTACGGCAAATACGCCGCGTGGCAGTTGCGGGAAATGACCCACAACGAAGCCCCATGGCGCAACGCACGCGGCGACCTTCCCGAGGGTGCGCGAAGCGATGCTCCCATCTCGAATGATTCACTTCGCGCTCACTTCTATCCGCTCCACGAACAAGCGTGCAAGAAAATCGGAGTCTCACCCGACTTCTTGTCCGCGCAAGCGGACGAGTCCACGCTCATTCCGTGGGAAGTGGTCAAGGCCGAGATGCTCGCACGCGTCGAAGAAGCCGGCATCGACGGATCAACTCCCCGTCCTCGGAGTTGATGGATGTCGTGGATTATCTCCGTCGCGCCCACGGCGCGTGATCAGTTGCGCGACTTCGATCCGTCATTGCTCCGCGAGGTCATAGAGCACGTCGAGGCCATCGCTGAATCCCAGGGATTCGGGCTCGCTCTCGCATCCGGTGATCCGCCACTCGGAGGGCTTTGGATGCACCAGTACGAATCTTCGATCATCGAGCGGCTGGTTGTCACGCTCTACTTTGCGGATGTCGCGGGCAGGCCCGGCCGTCTCGCACTCTCGGTTGTTCGGCACCACTCGACGCCGGAAGACCCCGCGAAGTAACCGACGTGGATGACTGGCGACGGATCGCCCGCTTGACATGAACCGTGCCGCGCACCCCACAACCGATCGGAGCGAAATCCTACAGCCCTTCCATGTCTAATCCCTTGAACACGCGCAGGGTCTTCCCGCGTTTCCTCGTGAGCGCCGAAAGATTCCGCGCCGAAATCTTGAACCGGCGCTGTATCCATTTGGGAAGTTGATCTGTGGGAGTTTCAACAATCTCAGGACTTGCGGCGGCCTTGCCACGGGAGCCCTTGGGCGATGATTCTTGCGACTTCGAGGCAGACAATGCCTTCGCTGATCGCTTTGTCGAGGATGCCCGTGATTTCTTTGCAGTTTTTTTCATGCTCAGTGACATGATAGCGCGATCCCGCACGAAAATCGCTCAACAGCACGCGTGATCCGGATGCCTGTGTGCCTTGTCCCTGCGACGCGTTGTAGATCGCATGGATGTTGATCTGGCCGCCGAACTCCTGGGAAAGTTGCAACAGCGTTGTCTGGGCTGCCGCATACGCGCCCGGAAGTTCGGCAAGCAGGTTCCACCGCCCAGTTCGCTGCGATCTGTCGATCACGGCTCGAACCGCGTCTTGGAGCGGGCGATAGACATAGACCACTTCCGGCTTCCAACCGTGTTGAAGCGAGGCGCGCAAGAGAGTGCGCGCTCGCACAAAATCCTTGAACTGATTATCAAAGACAAGATCGGCAACAGCAGTCAACCCGGCTAGTTGCGACGTCTTCCCAGATCCCGCACCTCCCGCCGTGATCAGCAGACGCTTCGTCCCCGTACGCTCCCGCGACAGCTCCCGCAACATCCGATCATGCGCGTACGCCCCCGCCGGATTCCCTGTGGAGGGCGTGTGTCTGATGCGCCCGCTCCAAGATCGAAACTCCGGCGCGAGAAACCGCGCCGTATCGACACTGATGATCTTGCCCTTCTTGGCCGCGGGGAGCGCGTTGTACGCCGCGTCCGCCCCGAACATGGAGAGCCGCTCGCTCAGCCGATCGAAGACCCCGCGGCGATCCGCGGCGAGTTTCCCGGGGTTCTCGATTCGGAATGCCATTTAGAACTCCGCCTGCCCCGGCGCCCGCGGAAACGGTATCACATCCCGAATATTCTGCATCCCCGTGATGAACTGGATGATCCGCTCGAACCCCAGCCCAAAGCCCGCGTGCGGCACAGTCCCGTACCGGCGCAGATCGCGGTACCACCAGTAGTCCGCTTTGTTCAACCTCATCTCTTCCAGCCGCTGATCGAGCTTGTCCAGCCGCTCCTCGCGCTGGCTGCCGCCGATGATCTCGCCGATACCGGGGACAAGCACATCCATCGCGCGCACCGTCTGCCGATCCGGCTCGCAGTCGTCATCCAGCCGCATGTAGAACGCCTTGATCCCCTTGGGGTAGTTCGTCAGAATCACCGGCTGCTTGAAGTGCTCCTCGGTCAGGAACCGCTCGTGCTCGCTCTGCAGGTCCGTGCCCCACTTCACCGGATACTCAAACTTCTTTCCTTTCCGAATCGCGTCCTCAAGCACCTTGATTCCTTCGGTATACGTCACCCGCAGGAACGGCTTGTCCACGATCAACCTCAGCCGCTCGACGGCTGTCTTCTCGATCCGCTCCGCGAAGAACTTCATGTCGTCGGCCCGCTCTTCCAGCACCTTCTTGAAAAGGTATTTGAGCAAGTCTTCCGCCAGCTGCGCATCCGCCGCAAGATCGGCAAACGCAATCTCCGGCTCGATCATCCAGAACTCCGCCAGATGCCGCGAGGTGTTGGAGTTCTCCGCTCGAAACGTCGGCCCAAACGTGTACACGCGGCTCAGCGCCATGCAGTACGTCTCGACATTCAACTGCCCCGAGACGGTCAGGTGCGCCTGCTTGCCGAAGAAGTCCTTCGAGAAGTCAATAGGTATCGAGGCATTCAGGGATCCAGGCATCGAGCCCGAACCAGCCGCGGCTTCTTTGCTTTTCTCTTGATGCACTGATGCCTGAATGCCTTGCTGCCTTGGCAAGTTCGCCATATCCAGCGTGCTCACCTTGAACATCTGCCCCGCTCCCTCGCAGTCATTGGCGGTAATGATCGGCGTGTGGATGTAGTAGAAGCCGCGCTCGTGAAAGAAGCGGTGGATCGCCATCGCCAGGCAGTGCCGCGTCCGCGCCACCGCGCCGAAGGTGTTCGTCCGCACCCGCAGGTGTGCCTGCTCGCGCAGATACTCAAAGCTGTGCGGCTTGGGCTGGATCGGGTACGTGTCCGGGTCCTCCACCCATCCCACCACCCGCACCGCCGTCGCATGCATCTCGCTGCCCCCCTTAGGGTTCTGCACAATCGCGCCATCACACTCCACGGCGCACCCGGTGGACAGCTTCACCACCTCGCTGGCATAGTTGCCTAGGTCTCCCTTCACCACCGCCTGGATCGTGTCAAAGCACGACCCATCATGGATCGCGATGAACGAGAGCCCCCCCTCCGCCTTGGAGTCGCGCCGCGTCCGCACCCACCCTTTCACAGTGATCTGGCTGCCGACGGGCTGCTTCAGAGCATCAACAACACGCATCCAAGACATGGCAAACTCCTGCTTCCGTGGCATTGGCCTACTGGCCAATGTCCGAGCCGCCGCGGCCCGGATGCTTCGTATCTGGTCCACATTTTCACCTGAACCCCCGATGCTACGCTCCGTACGAACAGCGAACGACCCGTGGCAATCACTCCGTCCGCCTTTCCCCGCCCGCAAATCACGTCCGAAATAACTCAAGTTCTCCGCCCCCTTCCAACGCTAGAAACCGCACTCGGGCCAGCGCCAATACCCTACATTTCCCGATGAAAATGAACTCAGACGTTCTTGTGGTAGACTTCGCCATATGCCACACCCGCGCTCTCTGCTCTCGCGTGCGTTCACGCTCATCGAACTGCTGGTCGTCATAGCGATCATCGCGCTGCTCATCGGGCTGCTCCTTCCCGCGCTCTCCAAGGCGCGCGAGGCCGCGCGTTCCGTGAAGTGCATGATCAACATGAAGCAGATTGGCGTGGGCATCAACTCCTACGCGCTCGATTACAAAGGCCTGACGTGGGAGATCGGTGCCACCGCGCCGTTCTACCGCTTCTGGTACGCCACCCCGGACAACCCGCTCATCGCGCCGACCGGCCTGGGCGGCACCAATCCGATCCGCACCGGCCCCGCGTTCTCGTATCTCAACGACGTTGACAAAATCTTCGAGTGCCCGACCAACAAGCGCAAGACACCCACCAAGGACGTCACCAGCATCAGCGATCCCTTCTTCTCCACGCCCGCCGGGCAACTCCAGGCCGTGCTCTACAGCGACTTCCTCTCCCCCAAGGCGATCGCCTTCGACTACACCATGGTCACCGGCGCCAGCGGCGGGCGCATTGACTCGGACATCCAGTTCTGCTGGGACAAGGCCTGTTCCACCTACGGTGCAGAGGCCGGGCGTCCCGCCCAGCCCCAACCCCTGAACGTCAAGTATCTCCGCTCCTGCCCCGCGTTCATGGAAGAGGACAGCGAGTGGTGGAACTCTCGCAGCCCCGATGGCATGTGGTCCAACTGGGACCGCGTGACCAATCGCCATGCCAAGAAGGGGTACATGCTCTACATCAACGGCGATGTCGAACTCACCACTTTCCCACGCGGCAACCAGCCCTTGAACGAAACCGAAACCGGCAATCTCACCGGCAACGACATCTGGGCCAAGGGCAAGTTCAACCGCTGGTATCAGGTCGCCCCCACCTGGCCCGGACAGGCACACGGATACGGCTGGGTCAACAGCCCGCAATAAGTCCGCTTCGCTACCCCGCTATTTGTCCTTCGCAGGAACCATCTCCAGCACATACGCCCCATGCGCTTCCAACACCCCGACCGGCTTCCCGCCGGTCGGGTTTGTCTTTGCCCCGTGCAGCACCTCGCGCGCCGTCCACGTCCCCTTCCCCATCGTCGGAACGCGCAGCGCATACTCGCTCACCGCCGCGCCCGTCAGATTCATCAACACCAGCACCGGATGCACCTCCGGTGTCTGGCCCGTCCGCATGAACGCGTACACCCCCGGGTTCCCGCTCTCCACCGGCTCAAACCCGCCGCTGCTCAGCGCACCGTATTCCCCGCGCAGGCGGATCAACTTCCGATACCAGCTCAGCAGTGATCCCTCCTCCCCGCTCTCGGTTTCCACATTCGCGCTCGCACGGTCCTTGTGCGCCGCTTCCCACGCCGTCCCATTCGTGAATCCCGCCGCCGCGCCCGCGCTCCACTGCATCGGTGTCCGCAGATTCTCATCCGGCTTATCGCCCGTCATGCCGATCTCTTCGCCGTAGTAGATGAACGGCACGCCCGGCCCCAGCAGCAGCATGGCGGCCGCGCTGCGCATCGCGACCGCGTCCCCCTTGAGCTGCGTCAATACCCGCGTCTGGTCGTGGTTGGTCAGAAACCGCCCGTACTGGTTCGGCGGGTAGCACGCCAGCACCCGCTCCTGCGCCGCGATCACGGTCTCCGCCTTTCCCGTCCGCGCCGCCTCCACGATCGCGCTCGCCAGCTCGAACTCGAAGGTCATGTCCAGTTCGTTTCCAACATAACTCGACGCGATCTTGGAGTCCGTCCAGACCTCGCCAATTGACATCGCCTCGGGATTGGCGCGTTTCAATCGCGTCCGCATGGTCCGCAGCCACGCGTGCGTCTCCGGCGTGTTCTCCTGCACCTGACCATCTTCAACTAGATGCCGGATCGCGTCCAGCCGGTAGCCGTCCGCGCCGAGCGCACCCTTGCCATCACCCTTGCCGTCTCCATCCTTCCCGACCCAGAAGTCCACGACGCTGAGCATCGCCTCGCTCGCCGCCGCACTGCGATAGTTCAGGTCCGGCATCCGCGAGCTGAAAATCCCGTAGAACAGAGGCCCGGGCGCAAGCCTGTGCATGGCCTCGCCCCCGACACGTGAGCGAGACTCACCCACCCGGTGCCACACCTGCTCCCCCCACGGCCCCTTCCACCCCGGGTTCGTCTCCGACCAGATGAACCAGTCGTGCGTCGGGCTTGCCGCGTCGATCGCGCAGGTAAACCACGGATTCTCATCCGAGCAGTGGTTCAGCACCAGATCGAGAATCACCCGGATGCCGCGCTTGTGGCAGGCCGCCGTCAACTTCCGAAAATCCTCCAGCGTTCCGTACTGTGGATTCACTTCTTTGTAGTTCGTCACGTCGTACCCGTGATACGAGGGCGACGGATTGATCGGCATCAGCCAGATGCCGGTGATCCCCAGATCGCTGGTGGTCTTCGGGTCGCCATCGTTCAGATAGTCCAGTTTCTCGATCAACCCCGGTATGTCCCCGATCCCGTCATTGCTCAGTGCTCCGCTTGCCGAGTCCTTGAACGAGCGCACGAACACCTCGTAGAACACCGCGTCGTTCCACCAACCCGCTCGCCCGGGCCCAACAACATGCCCGGAAGCATCGTGGTCGCGTCTGGGTCCGCTCTCAGTCTCCCCTGTGGGAGTTGCCGTCGGCACTGGGTTGGTGGTCGCCTGACCCAGTGCCATCCCACAAACCCCCGTCCATGCGGTTAAGAACCCTGTGAGCGAGTGTTGCATATCCAATCGTAGAAACTCGCGCGGATAGAGTACGATTCGCCCTCAAAAAATTCCGTAACTCTTCAGCCAACTACAACGCGTTGAGCGGTGAGGTGCGGGAGTATGCCGGTGGTTGACCAGGTGCGGAGGGCTTGTTCGATCTCGGCGCG
>JAYVRG010000038.1:0-132857 GCA_043776515.1 Phycisphaerales bacterium | reverse complement strand
CGCGATGTCCTGGGCGGCCTTTTCGGTCTGGCCTTGTTTGGCACTCACGCGGGCACGCAACATGCGGAGCGGGAGGTTCTTCTCGATGTCGATGTCCTTGCCGTAGCCGATGGAGGTGATGACATTGAAGGCGGTGAGATTGTCGCCCTTGTTGAGCAAGGACTCGATGTATGCGACGGCGGCTTCGGGGACTTTCCGCTCCCTCCACACCGCGGTGAAATACTCAACGGACTGGTTCCAGTTGCCGGCGCGCGCCCACGCCTGTCCGGCCTTGATCTTCCAGTTCAGCGAGCTGGGGAACTGCTTGACGGCCTCGTCGGCGACCTGCGCGGCCTCGGTGAGACGGTTGACCTCCTCGCACGCGCCGAGCAGGCGGAGGCGGAGCGGCTCGTTGTTTGGATCTATCGAGACGGCGTCCTTGAGCATGTTGATGGCGACGTCGTCGCGCCCGGTCTGCTTGTAAATGTTGAAGAGGATCACCCGGGCGGGGATGCTGTTTTGATCCACGCGGATGGCCTGGCCCAGATCGGCCTCGGCGTCCTTGAGCATCGCGGTTTCGCCGTTCTTGAAGAGGTCGATCTTGAACTGGCCGCGCTTGATGAAGCCGATCGGGCTCTTGGGATCGGAGGCGACGGCCTGGTCATAGAGCTTGATGGCCTTGGGGCGATCGGACTGGCCCGCGGCGGCCTCGGCCTGGAGGAGCAGAATGGTGGTGTCGGCCTGCGCTGGCTGCGGAAGTTTGGCGACCACGGTGTCGAACTTGGTGAAGCTCTTGAGCTTGAGATAGCACTCCATCAGACGCTTGCGGACGATGAAGCCGGTGTCCTCGGAGTTGCCGTCGATGACGCGCTGATAGGCGGCGGCGGACTCTTCGTAGCTGGCCTGGTTGAAGAGCGAGTCGCCCAGCTCGCGGTCGATGAGCATCTTCTTGGGGTCCTGGGTGGCGCGACCGGACTCGAGCAGCGTCTTGGCCTCGGCGGGCTGGCCGAGTTGGAGCAAGAGGCGGTAGACGTTGATGTAGAGCTCGTCGGTGCGTTTGGCGACGGGGAGATTCTCAAGGAAGCCCTTGAGGAAAGCGACGGCCTGCGGGACTTCTTGCTTGCGCCCCAGATACGCCGCGTGCAGCTCGACGGCGACCATGTCGTCCGGATCGGCGTCTCGGAGTTTCTTGATGATGTCGGCGGCCTCGGGGAGGGCATCGGTGTTGATAAGGAGGGAGGCGAGCTTGGTGGCGTTGCCGCGGCTCGCGGGGTTGTTCTCATAGATGCGTCGGCGGGCGTTGATGGCCCTGGGGCGATCACCGCCGGTGGCGTTGGCCTCCAGCGAGAGGAGCATCTCGATATAGTCGGGATCACCCGCGGCGAACGGCTCGCACTTTCGGGCGAAAGTCAGTGCCTCGGTGAGTTGCTCGGTGGCGACCTTGGAGCGTATATAGGCGTTGACGGAGGGAAGGTCGTCGGGCTTGATCTCGATGGCGTGGGAGAGCGCGTCCACGGCTTGCGCGGCCTTGCCATCCTCGTAGAGCGCGACGCCGAGCATGCGCCAGGCGAGCAGGTTGAGCTTGTCCTTGGAGACCACGTCGCGGAGCAGGCCGATGGAGTCGTGGGATTTTCCCGCTGCGAGCAGGGCGCGGGCCTTGTAGAGCAGGCCGCCAACGCGATCCAGGTCAAGCGTCTGGGCGCGCAGGGCGATGGCGTCCATGCTGGCCTGGTCGCGCCGGAACAGCGCGTCCTCAAACTGGGCGTCGATGACGACACTGTCGTCGGGGCTGAGCTTGGCGGCCTCGGCGAGCGCCTTCTTGGCGTCGTCGAGCTTGCCCACGCGCATGTACGCAGCCCAGCGGCCTAGATTCTTCTGGGTTTCGCTGAGCGCACCCTTTTCGATGGACTCGAGCATGAGCGTGAGCGGGTCCGCTTCCAAGCGGGTTCGGAACTGCTTGGCGGCCTCGTTCTTGGGATTGGCAGCGATGCACTCGTCGAGCACCTTCTTGGCACCGTCGATGTCCTTGGTGATGGCGAGCGACTCGGCGAGCTTGAAAGAGAGTCGGACGTCTCCGGGGTGGTCCTTCAGGCAGTCGCGGAGTTTCTTGATCGCGGCGGGTTGGTCGCCGGTGATGCCGGAGGCGATCTTGATCGCGCCGCTCAGGCATTCCAGCACCGGGTCGTCGTACTTTTCGATCGAGAGCATCCGGGCGTTGTCGGCCATCTGCTTGATGTCGGCGTTGCCGGGAAGAATGGCGTTGGCAGTGGCGAGATGGATGGCGGCGGCCTTGAAGTCGCGCTGGTCCGCCTCGATGCGTCCCAGGGCGATGAGGACACGAACGTTCTGCGGGTCCAGCTCGAGGATGCGGGTGTAGACACCCTTGGCCGCGCCGCGCTGGTTGAGCCGGTCCAGCAGATCGGCCTCGATGGCGAGCATGGAGGTGTCGGGGTGCTGGGTGGTGAGCTCGTTGTAGTGGGAGATGGTCTGGCGGGCCCCGGCGAGATTGCCGGAGATGTAGTCAAGGCGGCCGTCGATGGAGAGCACCTGCGGATCGGTCTCGCCGGTACGCGAGGCGAGGTCGGCGCGCAAGGCGCGAATGGTCTTGACGAGTTCGGCCTTCTTGGTGGCGTCTTTTTCCATTTCCCAACTGACAAACGATGCGTCGGCCTGGGTGCGCACGCCCTGGGCGCGATAGCCGTACATCATCGCGCCGGAGAGGGACATGGGCCTGTCCGGAAGCGCAACGACGGCCTTGGCCAGCTCGATGGCCTCGTCGGGCTTCTGCACCTGCAGGCAGAAGCGGGCCCACCGGAGCATGAAGTCCGCGTCGTCACCATGGCCCTTGCGGACGTTGGCGAGCATCGCGTCCACCGCGCCCTGGCCTTCGGCGAGCGTGACCGCTGCCCACGGGGCGATCGCAAGGGCAACCAGCGGATCGGCCTTCTCGGGTGGCGCGGTGGTGACGGTGGTCACCAGGTCGGCGATCTTGTCCTTGCTGGTCTTGAAGATGTCCAGATAGGTGAGATCCTTCTTGCCACTGCGGGCGGCAGCGTTGATCTCATCTGCGAGGATGGAGAACTTGACGCGCTGCGAGTCCGGATTCTGGCGAAGGAATCCGGCGATGGCGTCAGTGGCCTCTTTGGCCAGACGATCTCGATCCTCGTTTCGCCCGGCCTTGTCGGCTTTCTGGGACTGGGTGTGGAGCATTGCGGCCAAGGCGATAACCGACTCGGTATCCGCGGGATCAACGACCAATGCGGCGCGCAGGTCCTTGACGCCCTCCTCGACGAATCGTTGCTCCAGGTCGTTGTTGGAGACGAGCATTCCGGCGCGGGCCAGGCCGCGGTAGCGACCGAGGGCGTCGCGCCCCTTCTGATCACCGCGGTAGATTTTGGCGAGTTCATCGAAGTCTCGCACCAGCGACTCCCACACGGCCAGCGAGACGCCGGTACGCTGGATGGTCTGGTGGCGCTCCTCGAGCACGCGCTTGAAGGGCTCGACGTTGCTGCGATCGGCATCGCAGAGGGCGCGGAGCGCGGGGGTGTATTCCTGGCGATACATGTCGTCGTACTGCTGGCGAGTGGTGGGCGTGTACTTCTCGATGGCGGCCAGCCAGGTGCGGATCCACTGGGCGTTGCCGCGGTCCTTGTTGACGGCGCGACCATACTCGTTGATGGCCTTGCGGATGTCGCCGGACTTCATGAAGTCGTCGCCGCGGGTGATGTTCTGCTCACCGCCGGCGTTCATCATGCGCAGGCCGACAAAGGCGACGCCGATGACGGCGAGGACAACAACGGAACCGGCGATGAGGACGAACTTGGTGTTGACTTTCGATGCCATGTCCGGGTCTTTCCTTCTTCGGGTCGGGATCGTGCCCGGAGCGGGTTGCTCCGGACTGGGGGGCTGCTGGGTCTGGAAGCGAGAGATGTGTCAGTGGGTCGCGGTCGCCCGCTTGCGTCGCGGGTTGTCGGGTGGATAGTCGCCGCGGACGACCTCCGTCCAGTCGGGAACGCAGAGCATGACATCGGGGAGCATGTCATTCAGGAATGATGTGGCGATGTCCGCAAGCTCCTCCGGGCCCTTGATGTTGATGGCGGAGAACTGCACCTTCATGTAGAAGGCATAGTCGCTATGCAGATCGAAGGCGAGCAGGCGGACATTCTGCGCGCTGCTGGTGAGCGCGCCGTTGGCGATGAAGAAATATCCGGCATAGGTCTTCTTGTCCGACCCTTGGGCGTACTCGGAGATGCGAATGTCCAGATTCTCGATGCCGCGCGGCAGGCGAACGCGGTTGCCGGGTGCCCGCGAGGTCGGCCCGAGCCGGGCGGTGTAGATGGTGGTTTCCTTCTGGTTCAGTGCGGCGCGGTTGTCCGCGGAGGCGGCGGTGTCCTCCACCCAACTGTCGTTGTTCAGCGGAACCGGGATGACAAACGGGCCGCCGGTGATGCTCGCGCCGCTGGCGACGTAGCAACGCTCTGGCACATGCGGCACGGTGTCCACTGCGCCGGTGTAATAGGCCATGTGGAAACTCACCACGCGAGGGCTCTTGGAATCCTTCGGATCGCGCTCGACATACGTGCGATCAACGTAGTTGTGGGTGCCGAGGGTTTCGAGGGTGGCCTCGGACATGCCGTGGTCAGGCCCCTCCTGCTTCCAGTGGTCGGACTCGGAGGGCACCGATGTGCATTTGAGATCGACGTTGATGGGCACCTTGACGTAGTAGAGTTTGAGCCACGAGATGGCCAGCGAGAGCGCGGCGGCGGAGAGCAAGAGCATCGCGACCCCGACGATAAACGCGCCGGTGCGGCGCCGCGAGTCGCGCGACGCGGTTGATGTGAATAGAGCGGATGTAGCGCCGGAAGTGCTCATGCGGGCTTCACCATCGCGCGCGGGCGCGCCGCCGGAGCCGGGGGCTTGGGGCCATCGCTTCCACTGGGCTCGACGGCGGCTTTGTTCAGCGCCCACAGCACCGCGAGATAGAAGAGAAAACCCGGCACGAGCAGGAGCGTGCCGATGAGCATGTGCGCCTCGCCCTCGGAGAACTTGGGGTTGTACTGCGAGAGCAGGCCGAGGGTTGCGATGCGTGCGGCGTTGAGCACGACGGCGACCACCGGCGCAAGGCCGACGAGCACCACGCGCTTCCACCACAGCCGCGTGCCGACGAGCGCGACGACCGTTCCCAGCGCGGTGAACGCGATGACGGTGCGCATGCCCGAACACTGCTCGGCGATGGTGAGCGGGATTGGTGAGCCGGTCTTCAGGTCGTACACGGTGATGGCGTTGCCCGCCAGGTCGGCGTTCACGCCGATGAGTTTCAGGATGAAATAGCCCGCGCTGGCGGCGAGGTCCTGCAGCGGATATGTCAGCAGGTTCATGATCATCTCCGGCACGGTAATGCCGAAGACCAGGAAGGCGATCGCGGTGAAGCAGTGCTCCATGGCACGCGGACCCAGCAGCAGCAGTGAGAGCCCGAACACCACCAGCACCAGCGCCAGCCCCTGCCCGAGATGGTTCGGGATGCCCGCGATGAAGTAGACGTATGACCAGATACCGGTGAAGATCGGGATCACCCCGGGCCAAAAGACGGTGAACTCGCTGCGCTCGATGGCGCGCCGGTTCTGCAAGATGAGGTACCCGCTGATGATCGGAACCAGATAAGCGTGCGACCAGTCACCGTTGCCCCATGACTTCTCATGCTGGGCCACGAACCAGCGCCAGAACAGCGCGATGATTCCGAGCAGCAACACAGCGCACATCATCAGCGTGCGCGGGCGCAAAAGCATGTCGAGCATGCCCGGCGGCGTGCCAGACCCGGACGCCCTGGGCGTCGGATGCTGCATGGTGCTGGTAGCCGGGACCGACGACACGACGGAGCTCCTCTGATACAGGTCTAGAAAGTGTGATGAAGCAGCGGCGAACGGAGGGAATACGCCGGGAAAGATCGGTTGTTCACCGGGGGGACGTGATCGCCACCCCAAGGCGGGGTTTGAGAAGCAGGGGGCGATAAAACGGCCAATACTGCGCGCCCGAACCTCGACCCGAGGATTCGGACACTGACATCGTCATCGGATAACCGCGTTGTCCGCACCGAACACATCACCTTGGAAGTTGCGGTCCAGGATGAAGCCGAACCCATACGAAGCCCGGAATCCGTTGCGGAACACGGCCAGGGGCTGGGCCCAGAAGTTGGTGCCGACGTTGATGTGGTCGTCGGGCTTGAGGTAGAAGTCGGGCTGGGTTCCCTCTGAAATGGCGCGGTAGTTGACGCAGATGGTCGCCTGCCGGTCGTTGCCGACCATGCGGGTCAGGTCCACCTTTTCGGGAATGGCGATGTTGCCCAGACCGGATGCCGCGGCGATGGCGCGGGTGATGGTGAGGCGGCCGTCGTTGGGAATGCTGTACACACCGGGGCGGCCGACCTGTCCGGAGATGTAGACGTTGCCGGTCTTGGGGATCGGGGCGCGGATCACGTCGCCGGGGCGGAGGATGATGTTGACGTCCGCCGCGCCGGCCAAAAGCGGGCCGGTGGGAATCTTGATGACGCGCTGGGTGACGAGGTTCTGCTGCGAGACGGTCTCGCTGTCCATGCCGGCGCGGGCCTTGACCCACTTGCCGTCGGCGTAGATCCAGCCGCCGCCGCCGCTGGTGGAGATCGGATTCTGCGGGCGACTTGGGTCGGGAAGGTCGATCGCGGGCGGCTGATTGACAGGACGCCCCGGCGCAACGGGAAGATCGGAACCCATCGCGCTGGGCAACTTGGGCTCGGGCTTTTCCTTCACCATCTTGTCGATGATGTCAATGAGGTCCTCGCCCTTCTTGGGCTCCTCACCGGCCGGTGTCGGCTGGCGCATCTCGGAAGGTGGCTTGCCGACGCGGGATTTCTTGGTGGGCTCGGGCTCTGCCAGACGCCCGCCGGCGGCGTCGGTCAGCGGGACTTGGCGGACCACGAAAATGAAGGGGATGCTCTCGTTGAACGAGCCGGCCGAACCCATGCCATCCAGCAGCCGGTAGTCGGGCGAGGGGATGAAATACGTGCCGGGATTCTGCACCGCGCCGAGCACGGAGAACGTTTGCTTGCGCTGCGAGCGCACATTGATGCCGATGACGGGGCGATCGTTGATCTGCTTGTCGCGGATCGCCTGCTCCATGGCAGAGACGAACTCCGCAACGGTGCGACCCTGAGCGCGGACGGGTGGGAGACGCGGGATATCCACATAGCCGCGTAGATCGACCTGACGCTCATACGGCTCGGCGCGCCCGATCTGGATGTAGTCCTGAATCGTGATTTCCATGGTGTCGCCCGCGCCGAGGCGGTACAGGTCCACCTCGGGAACCAGATCACCGGGCATGACCGGCGAGGTGGCGACGAACTCTGTTGGCTCATCTTCGAGAATGCTCAGCCGTTCAAGAACGGGAACAATGGTGGCCGTCTGCTTCCAGCGGCCGGTGGTGCTGGGGTCCAGGAACGAGTCGGCTTGGCAGCCGCCCAGCGTCGTGCCGACGATCGCAAGGAGCGCAAACGCAAGCCCGCGCGACCGAACCGCGCGGCATACGGAAGTGATGTGGCCGGACATTCGCACGCGACGCTCCTTCAAGAAGGTCCAACGGGTGCCGGAGATTCCGGCGTGGACCTTTGTACGACCAAGCGGGGGGAGGAAGTTTGTCCCCGCAAACAGATTCCGTTCGGTTCAGGGCGGGAGGGTAGCCGAGGGCTTCCGACCTGTCTGAACGACCATCCCCCCGCGAAGCGGAGCAGGATGGCGGCAATTCTCGGTCCTTAGAATCGGCCGATTGGCCGAACTTCGTGAGAACCGAGGGTGGTGTTGGACACGATACCAGATGTGCCGCGTGGCGTGGGCTTTCAGCCCTTGTTCCGAATCTGCCTCGTGGCATGGGCTTTCCAGCCCATGTTCCGGATGATGGGCACAATCGCAAATGAGCAGAGCCCGTCTGGCCGCAAAACTTGCGCTTCGGAGCAGCGCGGAGACCGACGCGCGATCGCCTAGAGTTACAGCAATCCTTCTTGATCGCGCGGGGGCAGCACGCATGAGCACGCCGGACAGCACCACCAATCTCGGACTGGCCAAGACCTTGGCCCGGCATCCCCGGCCACTGGGCGGAGACCCCCTCAAACGAGTGGACATGCCGGTGATTTCGCTCTCTGGGATGGTTCTAAACAATCACGAGCCCTCGCTACAACAGCTTTCGATGAAGCGGAAGCCGGACTGGCTCCGAGCCAAGGTGCCGGGTGGGGCGGGGTACGAGCGGGTCAAGAAGATTGTGGATGAGCACCGGCTGCACACAGTTTGCGAGGAGGCCGGATGCCCCAATATGGGGGAGTGCTGGGCTCGCGGCGTGGCCACGATCATGATCTTGGGCGACACCTGCACTCGGGCGTGCGGGTTCTGCAATGTGAAGACGGGGCGGCCGGTGACGCTGGATCTGGATGAGCCGCGCCGGGTGGCGGAGTCGCTGCGGCTGATGAACAGCGGGGCGGGGCTGAAGCACATCGTCATCACCAGCGTAAACCGGGATGAACTGAGCGACGGGGGCGCGGCGGTCTGGGCAGAAACCATCCAGCGATCGCGCGAAGCGTGCCCGACGATGTCCATCGAGGTGCTGATCCCGGACTTTGAGGGGAACTGGGATGCGTTGCAGCGGGTGATCGACGCGAAGCCGCACATCATCAATCACAATCTCGAAACGGTGCGCCGAATGTATCCGGCGGTGCGTCCGAGCGCGAAGTTCGAGCGGTCGTTGGAACTTCTGCGACGGGTGAAGGAAGCGGGGCGGGTGGCGAAGACGGGCATCATGGTGGGGATCGGCGAGCGCGATGACGAGGTGCTGGAGTTGATGGACGTGGTGCAGCGGCACACAGAAGTGACGAAGAGACGGAGTGACGAAGTGACGGAGTCGAAAGCGGGATCGGACACTTCGTCACTCGGTCACTCTGTCACTCCGTCACTTCCTTCCGACTCTTGCGACATTCTGACGATCGGGCAGTATCTGCAACCGACGCGGAACCACTTGCCGATTGATCGCTGGGTGACGCCGGCGCAGTTTGCGATCTATCGCGAAGAGGGGTTGAAGCGCGGGTTCAAGGTGGTGCAGAGCGGGCCGCTGGTGCGGTCGAGCTATCACGCGGATGACCAGGCGGACATGTTGACAGATGTGGATCGGCGCACGCGGGAGACGATGGATGGGCTGATCGAGAAGGGGCGGAACTGAGACGGGCGAACTGGACTGGATTCTGGAACACTTCAACGACCGCTGCGAGGTGTCGGAGTTCGCAGGAGCGACGGCGGGCTCGGGAGGCGACGGGCGGTTGTGGAAGTGACACAGCCCCTCGACTCGATGTCCAGGGGCTGTCGGGAAACTTTGGATTTTGTTGCGGTGAACACGGGCTGGAAAGCCCGTGCCACTGAAAGCAAAGACACGGGCGGGACGCCCGTGCCACGGAGGGATCAGGCCCCGTCGGGAGCAAGCTTGCGGCCGGCGGCGCGCTTGCGGTTGATCATCTTGCGACCATTGGTGGTCTTCATGCGGTTGCGGAAGCCGTGGCGACGCTTGCGTGTCTTGCGGCTCCAACGCTTCGGATATGCCATGCCCATGGGAATGCTCTCGATTGCAAGTGACAGATTGACGAGTCGAACAGGACGGGCGAGCAGGCGGAAGGCCGCGCCGTTCGCCGAGGGGTCGGGATAGTAGGACCGAAGGTGAGCGTTGCCAAATTGCAGGGTTATGGACCGTACGATATGCAAACAAGCGAGCGGACAAGCCATTTAGGCGGTCAGGTGCAAAATGTGTGGTATGTTGATGCGGTAAAGATCGAGTGCAGGTCTTGTGAAGATGGACGGGTGCGATTGCTCGCCCGCCGAATGGAACTGGGACAAGAAGACATGGGCTGTAAGCTCATGCCACGCGAGGAACATGGGCTGAGTAGCCCATGCTACTTGAGGAACACGGGCAGGATGCCCGTGGCACGCGAAGAACATGGGCTAGGAACCCCATGCCACGCGCGGAACCCGGAACTTTCGACGGCTGAGCAGGCGCGCCTGCCTGAGTGGATGAACCAGCCCTGTCTACGCGTGCGCACAACGCGAAAGGCAAGGGCTGTCTGAGGGCGCGCCATGACGGCCGAAGAACTTGTGGAGTTGCAGACGCGGATCGGGCACACCTTTGCCGACCAGGATTTGCTGCGCCGCGCGCTCACGCACGCATCCGTGACCGACCAGCGCAAGGACTCCAACGAGCGGCTGGAGTTTCTGGGCGACGCGGTGCTGGGGCTAGTCTGCTGCGAACTCATCTTCTCGCTGTATCCGGAGTTTCTCGAAGGCGAGATGACCAAGATCAAGAGCACGGTGGTGTCGCGGCAGACCTGCGCCGCGATTTCGCGCGATCTCGGGCTAGACACCGCGCTCACGCTGGGCAAGGGCATGCAGGGTTTCCGCACGCTGCCGCCGAGCTTGGCGGCGGCCACGCTGGAGAGCATCGTCGCGGCGATCTACTTCGATGCCGGACCGGAAGCAGTGCGGGCGTTTCTGGTGCCGATTCTGACGCCGCTGGTGCACCGCGCGGCGGACAGCGGGCACCAGGAGAACTTCAAGAGCGTGCTCCAGCAATACGCGCAGCAGCACTACGGCAAGTCGCCGAGCTATCACGTTCTGGATGAGAAAGGCCCGGACCACGCCAAGTGCTTCGAGGTGGGCGTGGAGATCGACGGGCGGAAGTTCCAGAGCTGCTGGGGCGCGAGCAAGAAACAGTCGGAGCAGCAGGCCGCGTTGAATGCGCTGGGGGAACTGGGCGTGACGACGCAGGAGGGGAATGGGCTGGTGCGGGTGGTGGCGCAGAGCGGGCACGTTGCGGATGTGGAGCCACAGGCAAAGTAGATGCACCGGCGTGCGCGAATGGGTGCGTTGCGAGGATGTGGTCGCTCAGGTCACGCGATCGCATCGGGTGGCGACTCAATAGACGACATATCTATAGGAATGACTGACCGCACAGCGGCCAGCATCGGCCGGATACACGCCGCGCGACTCGGGCCAGCGCTGGCCGATCGGCCAGAAGAAGACACCCGAACCGGTGATCCCGAGGAGAATGGCGACTGAATAACGAAAATCTAGCGTTGGCACCTATTGTGCAGTTTGCTTGAAGATTGAATGAAGGCAGTATTGTTTTCCGCATGGGTGGGTGTGCAGCATGAGCGATCAATGACCGACTCTGGGGAATTACCACGCCAAGTGGATGACGATGGGGGCAGCCCATCAGTTGCGATCTCACGCGCCGGACGACTGTCGCATTGGTGGCGGCTGGTGCGGGTGCTGGGGCGGTTTACCGGGCCGCACACGTTGCAGGTGGCACTGGGAATCGGAGCGGCACTGGTGGTGGTCGCGCTGCGGCTCTCGCTGCCGTGGACGCTGAAGGCCGCGCTCAAGCCGTGGCTGACGCACGGGCCGGGAAAAGGGGACAAGACACTTCCGGGAGATTTGTCGCTGTTTGAGCCCGCGGCGTGGATGGCGGGGCTGTTTCTGGGGCTGCTGGTGTTGCTGGGGCTGATGGACATGATCTCGCGGGTGGCGTTCGCGCGGTTCTCGATCGCGACGGTGCGGGACCTTCGCGCGGCGGCGTTCCGGGCCGCGCTCTCGTCCGAGCGGGTGGAGCAGGACCTGCGAACGGGAGACGTGATCGCGCGGCTGGTGGGTGATACGACGCGGATCAAGGCGGGGATGAAGGGGTTTCTGATTCACGTCGCCACCAACGGGGCGCACTATCTCGGCGCGACCGGGGTGCTGCTGTGGCTCAGCCCGCCGCTGGGGGCGGTGTTCGCGCTGAGCGGGATGGTGATGCTGTGGGTGACGTATCTGGGCGCGGTGAAGATGTACGAGGTCGCGGCGCAGTATCGAACAAAGGAGGGCAAACTCGCGGACACCATCCACTGGGCTTGGGATGAGGACGGTGGCGATGCCTCGTTTGCGAAGATCAATCGCGCCAGCGGAAGCTACGAGGCCGCGCTGACTAAGACGCAGGGGATGGTGACGTGGATCGCGCATGGAATGTTCGGCCTGACGGTGGTCTCGTCCTTCTGGATCGGGCTTTCCTCGCCTGTGGGGCGGCTGGATCGCGGCGAGATGGTGCTGTTTGTGCTGTATGCGATGACGCTGCGCTCGCCGATGGTGCAACTGGTGCGGCAGGGAACCAGAACGGGGAAGATTCTGGCGTGCATGGCGCGGCTGGACTATCTGCTGGGCAAGTCGGGAGAGAATGCGCAGAGCGCGGTCGATGCTGCGGGGGACGGACCGCGAGAGTTGTCGCGGGTCATCTGCCTGTCGAGAGTGAAGGCCCGCGCGGGGAAGAGCAAGGGGCGGCGGCGGAAACTGGGGTATGTGGATGTTTCGATTGCGGCGGGCGAGCGGGTGATCGTGGTCGGTCCGCCGGGGTCCGGGAAGACGACGCTGCTTCGGCTCATCGCGGGGCTGGAACGCTCCAAAAAAGGCGCGGTATTGTGGGACGATCAGGAGGTCACGAGTTCGCGGCTGATGTCGGCGCGCGCGGGAGTGACGGCGGGCGCGGCGATGCTGCCGCAGGTGCCGCGATGGCGTCGCATGTCGATGCGCGAGTTTCTGGGAGTGGCTGGCGAACCGACGGCGCAGCAGCAGAGCGTGATCGAAGGGCTTGGTGTGGGGAAGATCATCGCGCGATTGCCGGAGGGGCTGGAAGCTCGAGTTGGCTCACAGGAGTTGTCGGCGGGGGAAGCGCGGGTGGTGTATCTGGCCCGGGTGGTGCTGGGGAGCGCAGGCGTGCTGCTGCTGGATGAACCATTCGAGGGGACCACGGGCGGATCGGGAAGCAAGGTCGCGGACGTGCTGACGAGTGTCGCCACCGGGCGAACGGTGATCGCGGCGTGTCGCAGGCCGGTGGCGGTAGAGGCGTTTGATCGCGTGATCGAACTGATGAAGGGGCGGATTGTGTTTGACGGGCGGGCGCAGGATTGGACACCGGGGATGGTGGCTCAGTCGCTATCGAGTACACCGGTGTCGGGCCGGGAGGTGGGAGCATGACACAGGCACTTATACTCGCCGCGGGAAACGGCAGCCGCCTGGGCGCGGCGGCCAACGGCATGCCCAAGTGCATGGTGCGGGTTGGGCCGCGCACGCTGATCGAGCACCAGATCGGCGCGCTGCGCGCCAGCGGGGTGGAGCGAATCGGGATCGTGGTGGGGTATGGCGAGGAGCACGTCCGCCGGGCGTGCGGCGATGGGTTCACGTACATCCGCAACGAGCGGTTCAAGGACACCAACTCGGTGTACTCGCTTTGGCTGGCGCGGGAGTGGGTGGATGCGCCGTTCTATCTGCTCAACTGCGATGTGCTGTTTGATCCGCGGGTGCTGGGGCGGCTGGCGCAGACGCGCGGGAGTTCGCTGGCGATGGACTCGCTCTCGGGAAATGACCCGGAGCACATGAAGGTCGCGGTGCGTGACGGGCTGGTGTGCGGGCTGAGCAAGAGCATGGCGGCATCGCGGACGCGCGGCGAGAATCTGGGCGTGCTGCGGTTTGATGGCGGCGCGGCGGATGAGCTCTTCCACGCGGCCGGGCAGATCGTGGATCGGGGCGGAGAGAACTCCTGGGCACCGGCGGCGGTGGAGCAGATCAGCATCGCGCACGATGTTCGCGCGGTGGACTGCTGTGATCTGCCGTGGTGCGAGATTGATTTTCCCGGCGACCTGGACGATGCGCGGTTTCGGGTGTGGCCACGGATTGAGCAGGAAAGCGGCGGGACACGAGCGGCTGCGCCGCCGGACGGTTCGACAGTGGTCGAGCACACCGTCGCGACACCTGTGGCTGGCGGGCACACAGATTTGGGTACACCAATGTCCGCACGTCCGAAGGAGATTCGCCCGATGAGCCGATCCTCGAAACTGCCGGTGTTGTTCACGGGCTACGCGTGGGTTCACTTCGCGTGCTTCCGGCCGCTATACGAGCGGCTGGCGGAGCATGAGGGCGTGGACATATATGTCTCTGGCGGGCTGAGGTCCGACGCGGACGTGGAGGAGGGCGAGGAGGGGGCGAAGGTGTACGACCTGCGCGGGATGTACGACCCGTTTGGCATTCCGGAAGATCGGATGCTGACGGTGGAGCAGATCAAGGAGCGCGACTTCGGGGTGGTGTTCGCGGCGAACACGAAGATGATCCTGCCGCGCACGACCGGGTGTCGGATACAGATCTTCCACGGCATCTCGTTCCGGAACAAGGCGGTGCGCGATGAGAACGCTGGGGCGGACTACTACTTCATGGTGGGGCCGTACATGCGTCGGGCGTTTGCGGAGTCGGGGATACTGCCGGAGAACGATCCGCGGGCGCTGAAGATCGGCTTCCCGAAGACGGACCGGCTACTCAACGGCGAGGTGGACCGGCAGGGGCTGATGCGCCGAATCGGGTTCACCGGACGGCGGCCGATTCTGGTGTACGCGCCGACGGGGCAGAAGAAGAACTCGCTGGAGACCATGGGCGAAGAGGTCATCGGGAACATCGCGGCCACCGGGCGATACGACCTGATTATCAAGCCGCACGACCACCCGAAGAATCTCATCAACTGGGACGAGCGGCTAGCCCCGCTGCTGGACGAGCACACCAAGATCGTGCGCGATGGGGATGTGATCCCGCTTCTGCTGCTGGCGGATTTGCTCATCACGGACGCGTCGAGCGTGTCCAGTGAGTTCTCGCTGCGCGACCAGCCGATGGTGTTCCTGGATGTGCCGGACCTGCTGGCGAAGGCGTCGGCGTCGGGCGGATCGCGGGTGGACCTGAAGACCTGGGGCCGGCGCTGCGGCGTGCTGGTGGAGAGCGCGAGCGATGTGGTGGACGCGATCGACAGTTCGCTGGCGTATCCGTTTCGCTATTCGGAGGTGCGGCGCTCGATGTCGCAGGATTTGTTTTACAACGCCGGGCACGCCACGGAGGCGGCGATGGCGTGGTTCACTCGAAAGTTTCTGTCCTCTGATGCACCGAAAGCGGCGTCGGCCGCGCTGCGTCCGTGAGACGGTTGTGTCCGTGAGTTCTTTGGCTTGTTCGTGATGGTCTGTTTTGGAGTATTGCCATGCGTTTGCTTTGCTCAGGTGTTGCCGCTGCGTTCCTCGCCCTTGCCATGTGTGGGAGTGCGCGATCGCAGGTTGTTATCAATGAGGTCTGCTCGAATCCCGCCGGAATCGGGAGCGACCCCCGCTATGAGTTCGTTGAGCTCTACGGCACTCCCGGGATGTCGCTCAACGGTTACATGCTCGCCGCGGTCTTCGGCGGCGGGGACGGTTCGGTTCCCCCCGATGGCATTCCCGGCCCGCTGCCCCTTGGCTGGACCGCGGGGGATGAGCTGCCCGAGATCAATCAGGCGTGGTCGTTGGACGGCCAGACCGTCGGCTCCAACGGCCTCTTCGTGCTGTACAACAACAACCTGAACAACTCGCTGATCCCGCCCAAGCTCGCCGCGGCCACCAATCGAGCGTCGTTCGCGCAATGCAACCTTCCCGTCGGCCCGACGGGTCTGAGTGACATTCGCAACAACGGTTCCCAGAACTACATCCTGATCCGGCGGCGGCCGTTCCACTCGATGAGCGGCCCCGTCAGCGTCTACGCGACTGGTTACTCGTGGTATCGCAACATCAACCCGGACGTGAACTTCGACGGGCAGATCGATCTGAACGGCGTCGGGACCGTCATCGCGACCGGGTTGCCGCCCGCGCCGGAGACTCCCGTGCAAAGCCAGGAGCCGGGCGCTCCGCCCACGCCGCTGCCGGTGACGCTCGAGCCGTACCAGATGGTCGACGAGATGGGGTGCGTCGACGGAGACGGACGCACGTACTTCCGAAACAACGAGCAGAAAATCTCGGACACCCCCGGCGGAAACCCCGATGGAATCTGCCGCGTGGCGTACTACGGCACGAACCCGAATCGTGGCTGGCGCATCGTGCACGTCACCTTGCAGACTGTGCGCACGCGCATGGCCGACGAGGAGTTCTTCTACGGCGAGCTGGACCCCGCCGCGATTACGCAGATGAAGTTCATCTCCGACCCGTTGTATTCCGGCGGACCCACCGATCCGAACGGCCCGCACTACAACGTCTCCCGCGTGCTCGATCCCGCCGGGACGTACCTCTTCGACGACGTCTCCCGCGTCGGCTATCACATGACGCCCGGCAACTACAACGAAGTGAACTCCACCGCCATCGGCGGCGCCAACGTCACCCAGTTCCGCTTCGTGCGCGGGGACTTCAACTTCGACGGCGTCGTCAATCAGGCCGACCTGCAGCTCATACAATCACGTCTCGGGGCCACGCTGGACGATCAGATACCGATCGTGGACGGTCGGGGCACGACGAGCACGGCCGACGACGTGAGCCGCACCGCGTGGAAGTGGCAGGGGCGAGACTTCAACGCGCTGCTGGCGATGATGAACATGAACACCACCGACGGCGCGGGCGGTACCAACGCCGCGAGCGTGACGCAACAGGACATCGACGCGGAGCGGCTGCTGCTTCCGTGTGCCGCGGACTTCAACGGCGTGGGCGGCGTGACCGTGCAGGATATCTTCGATTTCCTCGGCGCCTGGTTTGCGGCCCTGCCCGCGGCCGATTTCAACCACGTCAACGGGATCACGGTGCAGGACATCTTCGACTATCTGAGCGCGTGGTTCGCCGGATGCTGAGCGTTGTTTGTGATCGTGCATGAAAGGAGTTCGGATATGACATCCACAACCAACATAGGGCCGCGGGCGCGACCCGCGGGGTTCACGCTGATCGAGTTGCTCGTAGTCATCGCGGTGATCGCGTTGCTGGTGGGCATTCTGCTCCCCGCGCTGGGCAAGGCCCGCAAGGCGGCGAGCAACCTGCGCGAGGTGGCGGCGATCAAGCAGATGGGCATCGCGTACACGGCGTATGCGCAGGACTACCGTGAGAAGCTGATGCCGGGGTATCTCAAGTCCTCATGGGCGACGCCCGGGCGCGATCCCGGGCACGAGTTCATTGGCTGGGACAACCCGGACGACGCGAACGAGTACAACCGGCTGACGGGAGCGGTGATCCGCAAGTATCCGTGGCGGATCATGCCGTACATCAACTTCTCGCTGGAGACCCTGATCGTTGATAAGACGTTGTACCGCGAGTTTCGCGCGCTGCCCAACAGCCCGCACGACTACTACGGGTTCCAGTGGTCGTTCGCCTCGAATCCATCGTTCGGGATGAACACCACCTATGTCGGCGGCGATGCGCATCGCGGGGCGTACTACTCGCCCGCGATCCAGCGGTACGGGCCGTTTTATGTGACGCGGATCGACCAACCGGTCCACACCGACAAACTGCTCATCTTCACGTCAGCGCGGGGGGCAAAGGCGCTGGACGGGGCGCAGCTGGTTCCCGGCAACCATCGCATCGAGGGTCCGTGGAACGCCAGTTCGGGCACGTCGGTGATTCCGACATTCTCGCGCTGGAAGGCCACGCCGGGACAGCCGTTCAACGAAAATCGGTCCGACAACACATATGGGCATGTTGATTGCCGGCTCTCCGGGCGGGCGGCCGCGGTGATGTTCGACGGCCACGCGGAATCGCTGAAGATTCAGGACCTCGAGGACATGCGGCGCTGGTCCAACCATGCAACCACTCCGGATTGGCACCCACAATGACAACGGCTCCATCAAGCAGATTCGTGGCACCCAAGCGGGCGCTGATCTGGGGATTGGGCGGCGGCGCGCTGGTCGCGGGCGTGATCACCATCGCGGCGGTCGCGTATTTCGCCAAGGCGAGCACGCTGCGGAAGGTCCACAAGTATTCCGACCCAAGCTCGCCGGAGTATCGACCGCCATCGGAGAGCCAGGTCGCCGCAACCAAGCTGGACTATCCCGCACCCGGCGCGCAGATGCCATCTGCGATCAGCGTCATCTACAACGCGCACAAGGATCGGACGCGCATGACCCTGGAGATGAAGGACGCGCCCGGCGGCGTGGGCTCCGGTACGATCACCTCGGGTGTGTCCAGCGTGCTCATCAAACTCTCCTCGGAGTTTCCGGGGAAGGTGCGTCCCGCGGAGCACGGAGAGTCATCCGCCGATGGCGTGGTGATCATCAAGAGCAAGGCCGGAGGACACGGAGCACCTGGGAACACATCGGCGGCTTCCGGCAAGGCGACGGTTCATCCCGGGAGCATCGACGTTGACGGACGCACAATTCACCTGCACAGCCCTGCCAAGGGCAAGGGCGCGTATACCTCCGAGCCGCTGCCGGATCATGTGAAGGAGACCATGCTGTTCCGCGTCCACACGGCGTCGCTGGTCGAGATCGCGGCGGGAAAGTCGGTGACTCTGACCGTGGGCACCCTGAGCGTCGTGCTCACGCCGCAACAGATCGACGAGATTCGGGAGTTTGTGGCGCGAATGAATCCGAGCAAGTGAGCGACGCACACGCGGAGCCGCGGCGTGGTGGGCTGGAGGATTCGCGTTCACGCTCCGATCTCTGCCCGCGGCCCACCGCTTCGCGCGGACGCTGGACAGGCGGCGCATGGATATGGGCTTTTTCCGGCCGCGGCTGGCCATTGCAAGGGATTGCCGGCGCGTGTTTACCACCCTGTTTTAGACTTTATCTGACTTTCAACATCAAATCGGGCAACTCTCGCGGCCGCGGAAGCGGTTGCGTCGATGCACGAACATTGCAGGTACGCACCGCCGAGTGAGCTTGGAACCGCGTGCCGATCAACAAGGATTCTCCCATGTCCAGCATCAGCAGTGTCAGCGCGGCATCCAGCCAGACGCAGGTTGTCCAGCGTGCGTCGGCGCAGCAGGAAGCGACCGAGAGCGCGGCCGTCACTCGCAAGGAAGCCGCGGCGGGCGATCAGGTCGCCGTCCGCAAACTCGCGCAGCAGCAGGCCCAGCAGGCAAGTCAGTCTGCGGCGAAGATCGATAGCGACGGTGACCACGACGGCACCGCCAAGCGCGTCGAAGCGGCCGCGCAGAAGACCGAAACGCAGAGCATTCGCACGCCCACGGGCGCGGTGGACACGCAGGCGTAAGACCGGACGGATTGTGACGTGACGAAGCAATGCACTCGGGTCGCCAGCACAGGTGGCCCGAGTTTTTTTCGCGGGACATGTGCGGGGCGCGTGGACGACTGCCGCTACGCGGGTTCGGAACGGCGCGTCTCGTGCATGTCCAGGTGGAGCCGGTGCAGCGTGCGTTTGGCCAGCGGCGCGAGCACGAGCGCAACGGTGGAGAGAAACGCGATGCCCGAATACAGAGCGTAGCAGGACGCGAAGACTTTGCCCGCGACGGTCTGCACATGGTCGATCGGACCCATGCCGGTGAGGATCATCGCGGCGTTGAGTTCGGCGTCCAGCCAGGGAAGATGCTCAAACGCGTGATAGCCGAGCGTGCCGATGCCCAGCGAGAGCGCGATGATGATCGCCGCCAGCGCAGAGCCGCGGGCGGTGTGACGAACGAGCGTTGAGAGCGGCGGGAGCGGACGGATCGCGTGTGCTGATTTGGACGTTTCCATGACATACAGCGTATGGAGCGGATGCATCGGGCTCCGCGTGCGATGACGCTCGCTGGTTCACGGACAACCCGCGAACCAGCCCGCCAGGAAATCGAAGATGTCCTGCACGTTGATGCCGTTCACACCGTTGTAGTCGGCGCGGGGATCACTAGCGAACCATGCGCCGAGGAAACTAAAGATGTCGGTGACGTTCACCAGGCCGTCTCCGTTGAAGTCGGCGCCGCAGATCAAGGTGAGCGTGGCGGCCGTGCTGGTGGCCGTGCCGCAGGAGTTGGTGACGACGACGTCGTAGTTTCCCGCGTCCGCGAGTTTGGATGGGTTGATGGTGAGGGTTGCGAGCGTAACTCCGGAAATCTCGGCACCGTTGCTCAGCGGGATGCCGCCACGACGCCACTGGTAGGTGAGGGTTGCGGTGCCGCTGGCGGCGGCGGAGAACGCCGCGGGCGCGCCGTCGAGCACGCTCTGCGGTGAGATCGCCGCGACCATTGGCGCGGTACACGAGGCGGGCGGATTGTCCAGCCAGATGGTCGCGTTGATGGCGAGTTTGCCGTGGTCGCCGCCAGCCTCGCCGGACCACCCGTTGAAGAGCGAGTCGCCGGGATCGCCGGTGCCATCATCGAAGGGCGAGGAGTCGCCGACGGCGACGACGCGCCCGAGGCCGTACGTCGCGTACGCCACCATGAGATTGGTGCTGGTGCGCGACGCGGCGGTCCAGATCGCGCCGCGCACGGTTGCATTCTGCGCCGTACTGATGGAGATAGAAGCACCGTTGTGGTAGATCATCTGCGCGATCGTGCCGCCGGGGCCATGGGTGATGGGGTCGGTCGCGGTGGTGTCCACGAAGGTCGAGACGGGGGAGATGTTGTCGATGTTGAAGGTGATGCCGAACGGGTTGCCGCCGGTGGAGTTGGAGTTGAGCAAACCGTTCCAGACGCCGACGGAGTCGATGCCGTCGTTGTTGCGGTCGCTGGCGTTGTGGTCGGAAATGATGAATAGCCCGCCGCCATCGCGGACCCAGGTGATGATCGCGGTCTTCTCCGCGGCGGAGAACGCGATGTTCGGCTCGTCGATGATGTACACCGAATAGTGCGAGAGGTCTTGCACGTTCGTCGCGTCGTTGTAGGTGATGCGTCCGACGGAGGGGTCCGAAGGGATCGGCACCGGGAGCGTCTCGACGGTCATGCCCTGCTTCACCAGCGCGACGCCCCAGGAGGAGAGCGCGCCCGTCCAGTAAGTCTCCGCGGTGGAAGCCGTGATGCCGCTCTGCGGCGGGCTGGGGATGCGCTGCGGATTGGATTCGCTGCCAGCGCCAACGACCATCGCGCCGCCAGTGCCGGTGCCGATGTTGTGTACGTCAGCGTCGATCACCCAATCGGCGTTGCCGGCCATCTGGGCTTTGGTGGCATCAAACAGCACCTTGTGCGGCGGAATGGCCAAGGCACTCGGGGCCAGCACGCACAAGAGGGCGACGGCAAGGAACGGGCGATGAGGGTGGACCATGAATCTCCTTTGACGAGGAGAAGTATGCCCCGCTTGGCCGGATATGCGAGCCGGAACCGGAACAAAGTGGGATGAACACCCGCTGTTTGACGAAGATTGCGGGTGTGATCGCGCCGTGGCGTCTGCGAATGGCGTCTGGAGGCCAGTACTAAGAGGCGAAGGAATGTTCCCGGGTTGCGCACGTTCTGGTACACTGCGTGAATGACGCCGCGGCTTGGTGAGACCCTGCGGCAGTGAGGAGAGCCGACTGTGGCAGATCCGCGTTCCGTGGTATTTCTCTTCGATGTGGACAACACGCTGCTGGACAACGACCGGGTTGTTCGAGACCTGGCGGCGCACCTAGAGCGGCGCTTCGGATCGGAGCGCAAGGACAGGTACTTCGCGGTGTTCGAGGAGCTGCGCTCGCAGGTTGGATATGCCGATTACCTCGGTGCGCTGCAGCGATATCGCGCGGAGTATCCGACCGATCATCGCCTCTTGCAGTTGTCCGCATTCCTTGTGGAGTATCCGTTTGCGAATCGGCTGTATCCGAACTCGCTGGATGTCATCGAGCACTGCGGGCAATGGGGGCCGACGGTCATTCTCTCGGACGGGGATGTGGTGTTTCAGCCGCGTAAGATCGAGCGATCGGCGATCTGGGAGGCGGTGGAGGGGCGCGTGCTCATCTACGTTCACAAAGAGCAGATGCTGGCGGATGTTGAGGCGCAATACCCCGCCGCACACTATGTGCTGATCGACGACAAAGTGCGCATCCTCGACGCCGTGAAACGGCAGTGGGGAAACCGCGTGACCACAGTCTTCCCGCGGCAGGGGCACTACGCACTCGACGCGGCGGCCGTGCGTTCGTATCCAGTGCCGGACGTCACGATCGAGCGCATCGGCGACCTGCTGGGGATCGGGCGATCGGCACTTGTACGCGATGGCAAGGACTGACCCGTGCAGACGGGATTCCCCACCTGTAAACGCGAACACGGGGCGGTGCAAACCAAGTTGCAATCCGCTCTCGCCCGCGACGGGTTGCCCAAACGCACAACGCCCCGCTGCTGTGAACGCGTTGAAATCTTTTCAACGGAAGTTTAAGCACACCTCATACGAGCATCCCCATGAAAGGCAGAGGTTGGCTTGCCCGACAGCGATACGGGGAATGGACGGTTCGGCATCGTGTTTGCATCTTCAGCCCACAAACGCGTTTAGGGGTCCGCCGGGCCTGCCGTTTTGACGGCGAACGCCAAAGGAGGATGTTCGTTATGACCGACCATGTTTCCCCTCAATCTCAGGCCCAACATTGGCTCATTGCGGCATGGCCCGGAATGGCAGGTGTGGCCCTTGCAGGTGCGGCACATCTGATCCGAACGCTCCGCCTGCAGCCCGCTGGCGAGCTCGCGCCGCACGATCACTTTGATGTGCAGCATGTGCATGTCAAGCATGGGCTGATCGGCAAGCCGCGGCTCCCCAAGAACATGTTTTTCACCGGACAACTTCCGGGAGATGCCGGGAAGCTGACGGTCTTCATCGGCGAGGCGCAACCGGCCGCGGAGGCGTATGGATTTGCGCATGAGCTGCTGGGGCGGGCAAGGGAAATGGGTGTCGATCGGCTGACAACCTTTGCCTCGTTCGGGTCGCGGATGCACCCGTCCGCGACCCCGTCGGTGTTCGCCGCGGGCACGGATCAGAAGCTGATCGACGAAGCGGTTGCGGTGGGGGTGAAGGCGCTGGACGAGGCGCAGATCGGCGGTCTCAACGGCGTGCTGCTTGGCGCGGCCATGTATCGGGGCATTCCGGGGCTCTGCCTGCTGGGTGAGATTCCCTTCTACGGAGCCCAGATTCAGAACCCGAAGGCCGTGAAACATGTTCTGGAGATCTTCGGGCGAATCTCAGGAGTGTCGCTGGATACCACGGAGCTCGACGCGCAGACCCCGCAGGTGGATCGCGTGCTGCTTGAGATGCTTGCGAACATGCAGCAGCGTCCGGATTCCCAACAGTTAGAATCAGCGATTCGAGAGTTCGACGTCGGAGAGGCGTCCGACGAGGAGATCACGCGGAGCGCCCAGGACGAGCCAGCGGCCAACGATGCACGCCGTGAACCGGACTTCGCCGCGCGGGAACGGATCGAAGGACTCTTTGCGTCGGCGCGAAAGGATCGCACTCAGAGCATCGCTCTGAAGCGTGATCTGGACGCGCTGGGCGTGTTCGCCAAGTACGAAGACCGCTTTCTGGACCTGTTCAAGCGGATGGACTGACATCGATCGTGGCGGATGCTTGCCTATGCCGCAAGACGCACACGGTCACCTCCCCTCCCCCTCCAACATCTTCCGCAGCTCCTCTACGCGTTTGGGAATATCCCGCGCGAACCACGCCATCCACTTCTCATACCGCGTCGTCTCACCCTTGCGCTTCAGGGCGACGATGATGAGTTCGGTGTTCCCGTGGAACACGGCCATCGGTCCGCCCGGTTCGATCCGCCAGAGCCGGTCCTCGCACTGGGTGAACACATCCATGCGGTCGCGCCGCAGCGAGGCGAGGCGAGGGCCAAGTTGCCGCAGATCCACTGGGCCATGCCGTTGTTCTCGCCGCGGGTTGCGGTCTCGCGCTGCAGCGCGGTCTGGAACGTTGAGATCGACTTGTCGCGCTCACCGCTGTTCATCGCCTCCTCGGCGTAGTTCTGCATCGCCACGGTCACGGCGCGGTGCCGCCACCCCAGCGCCCGCTCGGCCGGAGGAATGCGCTTCTCCGCGAGTTCCATGACCTCGCGCGACGAGGCCCCGCAGAACGACGCGGCCAGCATCTCGAGCGCCACGCCCGCGTGGACGAGGGAGTGGTCCGGCCCGAACGCCGCGACGGCCCTAGACCGGGCGTCCTCGAGCATGGGGCGGGAGGCGGGGTTCGCGCCGATGCCGGGCGACCACTTGACCAGGATGGGACGGTTGAACCGGTCCATGTAGGTATTGTAGGTCGAGCTCCCGCCCGAGCCATAGAGCCAGGTGCCGGTGCCGGTTTTGGACTCGTAGTAGTCCATGCTGACGGCGGTGTTCGTGCCCGAGCCGTCTACAGCCCCCGGTTTCCGGCATCACCTTCGGTCGCCGCGCCCGAAGGTGATGGCACGTCACTGTGCGCGTCGGTCGGGTTGCTCGTCGCCAAGGTCGGGCCACCTGCCTCACTCTATGATCGAGTATCCACACTCCGGGCAGGGCGCATTCAGCGAAATCCCTTTACGGTCATAGTTGCACGTCGGGCATCGGATTTGTGAGAGCCGATCGCACCGACTGGCCAGCGCATCGTACCACCACAAGCCCCATGTCATGATCCCGGCCACAAGCACAAACGACCAGAGCGGGATGCAGTAGAAGAAATCGCCTTGGTGGCGAGACTCGAACGTCCACGAAAGTCGATAGTCATGTGCCGTCAAACTCAAACCTGGAGTTGAAGTGTAACTAGAAATTTCCGCGCGGATCAAAACATTCAGGCGGCCACTTTCCAGAGTTAGAACGCCGCCCGTACTGTTCCCGATCGCAATCCACCACCGCCCGCTACCAAGCCAAGCCACAATCAGCAGCACCATCACCACCACCCCGACCCACTTGATCGTCTTGCGGATTCTCGGATATGGCTTCATGATATGGGCGGTCTACTCTGCGGCTTGATGGCGAACAAGAGAATTCGCTGATGGCTTAGAGTGTGAGGAGAGGACGACAATGGCCAGAATGCAAAAACAGACAACGAGGCAGTGTGGCAGTCGCGGATTACTCAGGCCAGTGGCCTGAGCAACTGTAGCCGAGCGGTGGAGCGAGTCCGCTAGCGATACTTCCTGCACACCGCGCAATCGCCTGATTTTCAGCAGCCCGACGGAGTGCTCATCCGCCGCAAGTCGTCGAAGGTGTTCAGGATGTCGAAAGTCGGCTTGGGCGGCGTGCTGGTGTCGCTGAGAACCGCATCCACCAGCGTGGTGTTGTTCCCCACCACTTCGTAGTCCATTGCCTGATTGATGAAGGCCGGATTCGCGCCGATCCCGGGGGACCACTTGACCAAAGTTGGACGGTTGAACCGATCCATATACGTATTATAGGTCGAACTTCCGGCCGAGCCGTACAGCCAGGTGCCGGTCTCTGTATAATACGCGCTGACGATCGAGATTGAACTGCCGCGCCATTTACGGCCCTCTGTGTCCCGCATCACCTTCGGTCGCCGCGACCGAAAGTGATGGCATGTCACTGTGCGCCATGGTCAGGCCACCTGCCGCATTGATTGAGTTACTTTCCGCTATGGTCGGGCCTCCTGCATTTTCACAGTATCTGCTTCAGAAAGCACTTTGGCAGTCGGGGAAGCTCCGCATTCTGGACATGGAGCATTCACTGCAAGACCTTGTCGCGGATACTCACATTTCGGGCATTGCGAGGCGCAAGACTTCGATGCACGCGTGCGGTAAACAACGAACATGCCGACAATGCCACATATGAGTACCCAGATAGGTATTATCCCCAGCCAAAAATTTGGCAATGGTGGGGTAGCTGGAGTAGTCAAGAACCGTGGAACCCACACCGAATCCTTTAATCGGTCCAGCAATTTTTGATTTGGAAACCCGTCGATCCATATCATTCTCACATAAGGGCGCTGGACATTTCCAAATCGGGGCATCTTGCTTTCTGCATCAGGATCGATGAACAGTGCTCCGCGCTCTACCCTAACGCAACATAGTCCTATGACGCGGAAGCCAGGACTCGCTACGAAACTCCCACCCCAGAAAACCGCGGCTACTAAAATCGCAGTCCAAAATGCAATCCGAATCTTCGTGCCCTTCACCTGATCTTCGTCCATCATCAACCTCCATCAATAACTCACATTCGCGCACAAATCTTTGTCGTCAAGTGAGACTTGACCGAATCGGCATCCACGCTCACAGGTCTTTTCCTGAGTATACGCACTCTCCGCGCACTCACGAAGGCGATAACCCAATAAAAGACAAGCACTAAAATTGTGTTCATTTATTTTATCACAATTGTTTGCTTGCCTGTCTCGATCATAGTCGCGCTGGCATCCCTGTGAAGTTTCGTCGAAACTGTCACGGCATCGCCCAATGCAGAGAGCAATGCAGGTTTTGCGAAGATCGGCATTTGGTGGTCGAGCAATTACCTTCACACTTCCGGCCCCAAGTGAATATTCTGATGCCTCAAGCAAAAATATATGTTGATCATCAGTGTCGCGTGAGAATGCTTGCGCAAGCTCGCTACCCAACTGTCGGCCTAGGCCCGTCGACATTACCCCGCTATGCGTTTTTCTTATGGTTGAGAAAAATCCTACTCCCGTGATTTCGGAAAAATCGGATGTTATTCGATTCCCGATTTTTCCTACGCCAGGTATCCCGCGTCCAGCACTCACCCCACTTGCCCCCGTCACAATCGCCGTATCCGCCGTGGTGACAGCCCCATCAAAGTTCAGGTCAGCCCTCGCCTCGTAGGAATGGGTGCGTGCGTACTCGACAATGTAGTAGTCAGTCCCAGCGACGTTGGAGGCATCGACCGATCCATCGCTCTTGACGCACCCCTTGGGCAGCCCGAACGGCACACCTGTGGGCGAGTACCGGTACTGCTCGGAGAGGACGCCGCTGTTCTCGAACATCGCGATGATGTCCCCGCGTGGATTGGCGGCGTAGTAGTTCCGCTCGCCGCGCGTGGAACTGGCCGTCTCCGTCGCCCACTTGGTCGGGTCGGTAAGCGAACCGTTGCGATCCCGGGCCATGATCCCGCCCGGGAAGGACGGGCCGCGGAGGCCGCTCGGGTGGTGGATGAAGGTTTCCTTGGGGTAGGTGTCCGTGTTGCGGAACGTCGACACGCGGCGGCCCTGCGGGTCCACGGCGATGTAGAACACCGGATCGTTGCTATTCAGGGCCTTGTCCGCGGCACCCGTGTTGCCCGAGTCGTTGGTATCGGTCTGCTCGCTGATGCGATGCCCAAGACCGTTGTAGGTGTACACGGCCGCGTAGTCGGTGTATCCCACATCATAGATGCTGACGAGCTGACCCCAGGGATTGTACTTATAGGTGTATTTCTCACCGTCGCCGGTGAAAAGCGGGCGCGATGGCAGTGGGGTTGGACGGAGTGCGGGGTCCATGAAGTGGAGTGTACGGGAGACACGGCTGGATTGCACGGGAAACTTGGGCGATACCGGCACGATCTATTGCCCGGGGTGTCCGGCACCACCTTCGCTGGCCGCGGGGGACTACGACGATCCGGACGCGGCCCGTCTGGCCAAGCGGCTCTCACGCCACCGCGATGAGATGTTCACGTTGCTGGACCGCCCCGAGGCGGACTGGCACAACAACTTCGCCGAACGCCAGATCCGCCCGGCGGTGATCCTGCGCAAAGACAGCCAGTGCAACCGGAGCCGGCGCGGCGCCGCGACCCAGGCCGTGCTGATGAGCATCCACCGCACCCTCAAACTCCGCGGGCTGGACCCCAGAGCCCAGATCGAAAAAGCCCTCCGCCACTGGTCAACCACCGGCATACTCCCGCACCTGCCTGCTCAGCGTATTGCAGGCGGCTGAAGAGTTACAATCGCGCAAAGCGATACCACAGCATCAGAACCAAAAACACAAAACCTCCAGAATCCTGCGGATGTAGTGGGGGTCGGCGTCGGGTGTGATCCGGTGGAAATAGAGGCAATGACCCCGATGGGATTCGAACCCATGTCACTACCGTGAAAGGGTAGTGTCCTGGACCAGGCTAGACGACGGGGCCTTGAAGAGGGCGATGGTAGCCGGTTCGGGGCGGAATTACAGGGCGTGGAGGGGGTCGAATATTGGACGAAACCCCTGTCAACGGGTTCAGGAACCGTCCGAAACGGCCGATAGCCGGAGCATGGACCAGACGCACGATCAACCGAGCGGGCTGCTGCGGCGTGGGAAGCGGGTGCTTCTTGTGCTGGGGGCGGCCGCGCTGTTTGTTGGGGCGGCGAGCGTGATCAAGCCGGAGCCGCAGGGAGCGCGGGCGAATACGAACACGAATCCGCACACGACTGCGCTCACGCGGGCCGCGGTGCCCACGTTGCCGCTGCATCCGAAGGGCTGGAAACTGCTGGGAACGCTGGAGGGGCGGGAGCACATTCTCAAGTGCTGGGGGACCAGTGATGGGCCGCGGTACAGCGTACACGCGCTGGATGGGCGGCTGATTCAGGATGATCTGCCTGCGGATGAGGTGTATCGCGGGTTCCCGGATATTGAGCTGCCGAATCTGCGCGTGGACCCAGCCGCGGATGGTGCTGGGTCCGGCGGGGTGCTGGTGGACTTTGTGGATGTGTGGCGGGAGTGAACGGGGGTTGTGAATCCGCTGGTATGTGAAGGCGCGCAGGGGCGCGGGTGAGCGATTGCGCGCGGTCTGAAAAAGACCGATGCGTCCGGTTCGGAGAGCCGGACCACCCGGGGCAAGAACCCGGTTCGGAGAACCGGGGTACCCAGAACCCGGGACAGTCCGGATAACTCAGCTGCTACGCTTTTTCGGACGTGAATCTTCACATCTCGGACGTGTGAGGCACAGTCTGCGGCGTGAACCGCCGATAAGCACGCGGAGTTATCAGCTAATGGCACTATCGATACCGGCGGCGAACAGCGCGGATGTGGGGCTTGTGGGCCTGGCGGTGATGGGTGCGAACTTCGCGCTCAACATGGCGGACCACGGCTTCAAGGTCGCCGTCTACAACCGAACCACCAGCGTGACCGAAGAGTTCGTTGGTGAGAACCCGGCGAATGTCATCGGTCCCGGCGGGGCGCTGGTGCCCGGGGCGGAACTGGCGGACTTTGTAAAGAGCATCAAGCGGCCACGCCGGATCATCATTCTCGTCAAGGCCGGCAAGGGCACGGACGCGGTGATCGACGGTCTGGTGCCGCTGCTGGAGCAAGGCGACTGCATCATCGACGGCGGCAACGCGGAATGGGACGACACGGTGCGGCGCGAGGGCGCGCTGAAAGCCAAGGGTCTGCTGTTCGTCGGCTCGGGCGTCTCGGGCGGTGAAGAGGGCGCACGGTTCGGCCCTTCGCTCATGCCCGGTGGTGACCCAGTCGCGTGGGAACTCATCAAGCCGATCTGGACGGCGGTGGCGGCGAAGGTGGATGCCAAGACCGGCAAGCCAATCGCGGGCGCGGCACGCGGCAAGCCCGTAAAAGCCGAGGGCGCGGTCGCCTGCACGGCGTATATGGGTCCCGGCGGCGCGGGCCACTACGTCAAGATGGTCCACAATGGCATCGAGTACGGCGACATGCAGCTCATCTGCGAGGCGTACCACTTCATGCGCGATGTGCTGGAGCTCGGCACCGGCGACATGGCAAAGGTCTTTGCGGGCTGGAACACCGGCGAGCTGGACTCGTTCCTCATCGAGATCACTGCGGACATTCTCAAGCAGACCGACCCGATCACCGGCAAGCCGTTCGTTGATGTCGTGCTGGATGCCGCGGGTCAGAAGGGCACGGGCAAGTGGACGAGCGTGAGCGCGCTGGACCTGGGCGTGCCCGCGCCGACGATCGCGGAAGCGGTCTTCGCGCGGTGCGTCAGCGCGATCAAGGAAGAGCGCGTCGCGGCCTCGAAGGTCATCAAGCCGCCCGAGATGCCCAGCGTGCAGTGGCACCACGACCACGCGACCAAGGTTGGCTCGGGCGCGGAGAGCTGGGTGGACGCGGTGCGCGATGCGCTGTATTGCTCGAAGATTTGCTCGTACGCACAGGGCTTTGCCCTCATGGCCGCGTCGGGCAAGGAGAACAAGTGGGGCCTGCGCTTCGGAGAGATCGCCCAGATCTGGCGTGGCGGGTGCATCATCCGGGCCCGCTTCCTGCAGAAGATCACCGAGGCGTTCGGCACCAACCCATATCTGGCGAACCTGCTGCTGGACCCGTACTTCGCGGGCGTCATCCAGCAGAAGCAGGCGAACTGGCGACGCGTCGTGGCACGGGCCGCGATCAGCGGCGTGCCGGTGCCCGCGTTCGCCAGCGCCCTGAGCTACTTCGATTCGTACCGCTCGGCACGGCTGCCGGCGAACCTGCTGCAGGCGCAGCGGGACTACTTCGGCAGCCACACGTACGAGCGGATTGACCAGCCCCGCGGGAAGTTTTTCCACCTCGAATGGCTCGAGGCCGGGAGGCCACAGAAAGAGGTCTGACAGCTATGAATGCTGCACGAGTTCTGACAAAGGATGATGTGGCCGCCGCGAGCGCGGCGATCGGTTCGGTGACGGTGCGCACCGAGCTATTAGCACGGCTCGGGGTGGCGGCCCGCGTGGCACGCATCGACGCGGGAATGCCCATCGAAACACGCACCAGCGTGGAGCTTCGCACGGCGCGGCTGACACTCCGACCGCTGCTCGCCGCGGATCGCCCCGAGTTTTTGCGAGTGCTACGGCTCAGCCGCACATCACTGGATGCCATGTGTCCGCTCGGCACTGGTGAGGAATCAAGCGACGGGGAAGTCTTTGACCGGCAACTCGCGCTGAGCGAGGGCGCGGTGCGGACGGGCAAGGCGTGCCGGTTGGTCGCTATCGACAACCACGCTCGCATCGTGGGTGGGTTCAACATTAACGACGTCACACGCGGCCTGGAGCACGCGGGCGAGATCGTTTTCTGGGTGAGCGCGGATGCTCGCAAGATCGAATACGGGGAAGAGGGCGTGCGGGCGATGCTCGAGTATGCGATGGCGGACATGCCGCTGGGTCTAGGGCTGCATCGCGTCCACGCATACGTCTCGCCGGACAACGAGCCGTGCCGCAGGTTGATGCGCCGGGTCGAGATGCACCTGTGTGCGTCGGCCGCGCCGGCGGAGCTGATGATCGGCACGCGGCTGGTGCGTCACGACTCGTACGAGATGTTCGCGAGCGTTCCGCCGGATCTGGAACGCGGCACCATGCGACATATCGTCGAGGGCAAGCCGTCGATGGCGGAGGACCTGTTCGGACGCGGCCTGCTGAGCATCCTGCGCACCGAGCACGCGTTGCCCGACGTGGGCGGCCAGCCGCCCGCAGGGAGTGAGTAAAAAGCATCAAGGGGACGTGCCACGGGTTCGCGTGCCACGGGTTCGCCGCGCTTCGCGGCAACCCGTGTGGGTGTCATTGAATATGGTGCGCTCGCTTCGCGCATCACGGGTTGCCCGCTCAGAGCAGCGGGCGAACCCGTGGCACAAAGCAGTGGCACACTACTTGGATGGTTCCATTCCCGGCAGCGGCTCGAACTGGCCGCTGCGCTGCACGCGGAGCTGGCCGGTGGCGACGAGGTAATCCAGCACGGAGTTGCGGAGATCGGCCTTGGACTGGTCGCGGTCGCGCTCGGCGTTGCGGATGTCGTTGGCGGTGAACACCTGCTGCTGGGTGTCCACTTCGTCTGGCTTGAGGTCCTGCTCCTCTTTACGACGGAGGTTGATCTTGACGCGCTCCTCGGCGAGTTGCAGATTCAGCCGCGCACGCTCGATCTCGCGCGATCGCTGCCTGACATCCAGGATGAGTTCATCGCGGAACTTGTCGTAGTCGCGCTGGGCGCGGCCCAGTGCGATGCTCGCGGTTCGGAGCGCGAGCCGCTCGTTGGTGCGATCCAAGGGCAGGTTCAGCATCGCCGTCGCGGTGTACTGGGCATCGTCGGTCTCGTACACGCTCCCGCCCTCGCGCACGCCCGCTTTCGTGGGCAGCGTGATCGAGCCACCCAGGTTCAGGTCCGGCAGGATGTTGTTCTGGGCGTTCTTCAGGGCGCGCCGTGAATCGTCCAATCGGTCGCGCTGATTCTGCAAATCCAGGCGGTATTCCAGCGCGAGATCGGTCGCGTGGTCCAGCGTGGTGTCCGGCTCGGGGATGAAGAAGTCGGTCGGATCAATCTTCACCGGCTCGCGCACCGGCACGCCGAGTCGCACCTTGAAACGATCCAGCGCGAAGATGTATCCCTCGATCGCGTTCGTCACCGAGGCCTGCGCCGAGAGCACGTTGTTGGTCGCCAGATTCACCTCAAACTCGCGCACGCGCCCCGCGCTGTACCAGGAGCGCTGGCGCGATTCGAGCACCTTCAAGCTTTCCAGTTGCCGGCGCAGACTGGCGATCCCGTCCTGCTGCTGGAGCAGTTGGAAGTAGTCGCGGGCGAGCGCGACGAGGAAGTTGCGACGGAAGCTCTCAAAGTCCCGTGCGGCGTAGATCGTCGATCGTTCGGACTGGATCAACCCCTCTTGCGCCACATCACCGAAGCCGCGCAAGAGTGGGATGTTTCCTTCCAGCACCAGCCGCGAGGATTGCGTGTAGCGGCTGGTCGCCACGCCGCGGAGGTTTTCCACAGCGTCCCAAATCCACGTCGCGGCCAGCGACCCGCCAAATGGCAACTGCTTCTTGGCGGCCAGTGAGTTCACCACATGCAGCGCCAGATCGCGGTTGCCGCTCGTGTGGATGCTGTTGTACGTCACGCCGGAAGAGCCGAAGAGTTGGATATCGAAGCGGTGCCGCTCGACCAAGAGCCGGATCGCGGCGAGGATGTATTCCTCCTCTGCGTTGAGATGCTCGCGGGCCGTCTGCTGCGCCTGGGTCAGCACCGCGGGCAGGCCCATTGATCGCCCGGCGGTCGCGTCGTCGGTGGCTTCGTACTGGGCCAGCCGCGTGGCGATGTCGCGCTTCTCATCCGCGACCGTGAACCGCAAGTCCTTCGCGGCCGGATTGGTCGTCGAGGGATTCATCTCCACCAGCGATCGCCCGCCCGGCGGGGTTTCCACCCGCGATGGCCAGTTGCGCTCCGGCGCGATGGCCCCCCCACCCATGAGGGCGACCTTGTCACGCAAGACCTGATCTGTCTTGGCATCGATGTCGCGCAAATCTGAACCGCAACCTAAACAAAATACTATTATTGATACGACCAATACCACCCACATCTGGGCAGTGTTCAACGGTATGTGAAGAAGTTTGGGCCGCAACTGGGGGTCTCCGGACGAAGATAGCCGCCAGTTTACCGCAGATCACCCCAAGGCGTTGCGAGTCCAAAAAGCGGCTCCTATCATCGCGGCTCATTCTCGCACGCCCATCCAATGGAATTGGCGGATGTGCGAGCCCACCGATCCGACGACGATACCGGGAACCGGGCTGAACGGAATCAGCTCCTACCAAATCCCGAAAAGGAGCGACCCTCGCCCATGGCTTCTATCACCTACGACGGGCAATCCTTCTTGCTCGACGGGCGGCGGGTCTGGCTGGTCTCCGGATCGATCCATCCAGCACGCGTTCCCCGCGCCCTTTGGGCAGATCGCATCCACCAGGCCAAGCAGGCCGGGCTGAACTGCATCGAGATGCCGATCGTCTGGTCGCGCCACGAGCAGCGCCACGGACAGTTCGACTTCACCGGCGAGAATGACATACGCGAGTTCGTCAAACTCATCCAAGCGGCGGGGATGTGGTGCATCTTGCGTCCGGGTCCGTTTATTGATGGTGGCTACGACATGGGCGGCCTGCCGCCGTGGCTGCTGAACACCGAGGGGCTCAAGCTGCGCTCGGCGAATCAGCCGCTGCTGGAGGCGTGCTCGCGGTATATCACTGCGCTGGCCGGGCAACTGCGTGATTTGCAGGTGAACGCGCCAACGCCCAAGGGCACGCCGCCCGCGGCCCATCCCGGGCCGATCATCCTGCTGCGCAACGAAGGTGGTTTCACCTGCGGCGACGACCATCTCGCGCACACCTATCTCGGCGAGCTGGATCGCTACTGGCGCGAGGCCGGCTTCAACGTGCCGCTGATCAACTCGAATGACCTTTGGCAGAGTGTTGAGGGCGAGGTGGACGGCTGGACCGGCTATAACGACCTGCTCAGCCATCTGCGCCAGCTCGGGGCGATCCGTCCCGCGCAGCCGCGGATGGTGGTGGATTTCCAGCTCGGCAGCCACGACATCTGGGGCGAGCCCGCGGCACCGGCGAAGAAGCCCGGCGCGGTGATGCGCCGGCTTGCGGAGGTGCTCGCGGCGGGCGGACAGTTCAACATCGGCCCGATCCACGGTGGGACACACTTCGGCTTCAGCGCGGGGCGCGATGCCTCGCGCGGCGCGGCCGGTTTCCCCATCGCTTCCGCCGATGCCGGCGCGCCGATCAACGAGACGGGTGAACTGACGGCGCAGTATCCGGCGGTGCGGCGCATCTGCACGTTCGCCTCGCGGTTCAGCCGCGTGCTGAGCCATCTGGATCCGGCGCGCCAGCCGGTGGCACTGATGCCCGAGACGCGCCCCACCAAGGGTGGCGTGGGTGCTGGCTCGCGCGTAGCTGTGCTGCACGCGGTCGGCAGTCAGGGCGGCGTGGTGTTTGTTTTCGGTGATGACGACGGCCAGAACGCCCGCGATGCCATGAACCTGCTGCTGCCGGATGGCTCGACGCTGCCGGTGGAGTTGGGCGACCAGTCGGTCGTGTGGTGCCTGCTGGAAACCCGGCTGACCGGGCGCGCCAATCTGGACTACTGCAACCTGTGCGCTCTGGCGCAAGTCGGCAAGGTCTTCATCTGCTACGGCGCACCGGGCACGCGCGGCGCGATGTCCATCAATGGCTCGCCTCTGGAGACGACGGTACCCGAAGGCAAGAACCCGATCGTGCATGAGCACGAGGGAATCACCGTGGTGATCGCCAGCCAGGAGCAGGCGGATCGGATTTTCTTCGACGAAACAGGCGTGTACGTCGGCATCGCGGGCATTGATCGCGCCGGCAAGCCGATCCTTGATGAAGAATCCAAGACCTGGACGCACATTGATACCGAGGGCAAGGTCACGGCGCACCGCGTGACGCACCCGCACGCACCGGCGAAGAAGCACTCGCGGATCAGCATTGGTGACTGGCAGTTCGCCTCGCTGGGCGACTATGCCTCGGGCACCAGCCCGCGCTACGCGGCGATTGCGAAGCCGTCTGACCTGGTCGCGCTCGGCGCGCCGTACGGATACGGCTGGTATCGCATCAAGCTGCAGGCCAGCTCGGCCCGCAAGACGCGGCTGATGTTCCCGCAGGCCGGGCACAATCTGCACATGACTCTCGACGGCGAGCGCGCCGGGGAACTCGGCGTGGGCAGTGGCGGCGAAACCAACATCCAGCTCAACCTGAAGAAGGGGAGCAACATGCTGGTCGCGCTGGCCGAGAACGCCGGGCGCGTCAGCTCCGGCGCGGACCTAGGCGAGCTGACCGGCATCTACGGCCACGCATGGGAAGTGGAGAAACTCAGCGTGAGCAAGCCGAAGCTGGAACCCGCCGATCCGGTGGACCCGCTCGCGTTCCGCGCGCCGCTCTGGAAGATGCACCGCGATGATCGCACCGAATCACAACGCCTGACGTGGACGCTCCCGCACCGCTCCAAGAACCCCGTCATCATCGAGATCGGCGCGTTCGAGGATGGGCTGGATATGGAGCGTTCCGACGGGCTGGTGCTGCTCAACGGCAAGACCGTTCACTACTTCCAGCAGGGCGGGATGCGCCCGTTCATGCTGCCCGTCGAGACGCTGCTCAAGGGCAACAACTCGATCCAGATCACGCTGATGTCTGGCACCGCAGAGGCGGCCGAGGCGCTCGGCAAGCATGTGAAGTTCTACGACGCAGTGGACTGTGCAACACTGAAGGCGGAATGGAGCTTCGCCAAGTGGGAGATGCCCGCCGCGGGCAAGTTCGGCAAGAACACCAAGCACGCCGCGGGCGAGCCGTGCTGGTGGAAGGCGCCGTTTACCGTTGGCGAGGGCGAAGGCCCGCTGCTGATCGAGTGCGCGGGACTGACCAAGGGCCAGCTGTACATCAACGGCAAGCACCTTGGCCGGTACTCCGTCGCGACCTCGTCGGGCAAGAAGACGCCGCCGCAGCACGGGTATGTCGTGCCGCGTTCGTGGCTGAAGCCGGAGAAGAACGAGATCGCGATCTTCGACGAGCACGGCGCGGCGCCGACGAAGCTCCGCGTGCTCGGCGACGCGAGCGGCGGCGCTGTAGACAGGTGAACCGGGGCGTGTCCGCCCCGAGCAACTCATGCAACCCGTTTCGTGCCACGGGTTCGCCGCGCTTCGCGGCAACCCGTGCGGGTGTCATTGAATGTCTTGCGCTCGCCGCGCGCATCACGGGTTGCCCGCTCAAAGCAGCGGGCGAACCCGTGGCACGCGAACCAGTGGCACGGAATCCCGTCGCACATTGCCGGACTACCGTGCCCCATGACCCATAATCCACATCTCTGGCAAGCCGCGGCGACGTTCGCGGCGCACGCGCATCGGCATCAGCTTCGCAAGGACGGCGTCACGCCATACTTCGCGCATCCCGTGCGCGTGGCGATGGTGATTCGCCAAGTCTTCGGGTGCGATGACGACGCCGCGATCTGTGCGGGACTTCTCCACGACACTATTGAAGACACGACGACCGACTACGACGATCTGCTCACCCGCTTCGGACGCGACATCGCGGACATTGTCGCGGCCATGACCAAGAACATGGCTCTTCCCGAGCACGAGCGCGAGAGGGACTATGACCATCGCCTTGTTGCCGGCGACTGGCGGGCGCGGCTGGTGAAGCTCGCGGATGTGTACGACAATCTCTGCGACAGCCGCGACCTGACGCCCGACAGCGCGGCCAAACTTCCGGAGAAGGTCAAACGGGCGATCGCGCTGGCGGCCCATGATCGCGCGAAGCATCCGGAGATGGAGCGGGCGGTGCGGGCTCTGGAGCAAATCGCGGCGCGATGATGCGATGTTGAGTCGCGATGCTCAGGGCGTGCCAAGCGGGTTCGCATCTGCGGCGGAGTGCTTGCCGCCGTCTCTGGCCGCGGATTTCACTTCGTCGGCCTCGGCATCAAGCGCTTCGAGCTGCTTGTTGAGCAGGTCGCGGGTCTTCTTTACTTCGAGCAGGTCCGGGCGGCGCGAGTCGTCGGGCTTGAGTGCTGCCGGATCGACGCCGTTCATGCGCCGGTCGTAGGACATTCGGGCTTCGAGAAGCAGGGAGCGCTCGACCTTGGGGTCCATCGGGAGCAGACCCATGTCGGGGTCGATATCACCGAAGAATCCGCCGCGGATGAAGGGGACGTTGGCCATGCGCGGCTGCCCGTTGATGACCATGAACTGCTGGCGCACGGCGGGCTCAAAGAAGCGCGCCTCCTCGGGATTCGTGAGCAGACGGGGCATACCACCACCGGCGAGTTTGGGCGATGCCTCGTTGGACTCGCGCTGCATGATTCGCTCGGCCTTGCGCTGCGCGGCATCTTCCGAGCCGCCCCAGGGCGCGGGGCGAACACCCGGGACGCGGATTGGTTCGGCGGCCGCGCCGTGCTTGGCTTGCGAGCGGATGCGCCAGGCGCGGGCGAGGCGGTCCTCCATGAGTGCCCCGCCGCCCTGATCCAGATCGGCGAACCTGCCGAGTTTGATTTCCAGATCGACCTTGCGCGGGCCGCGTCGGATGGTGAGTTTGAGAACTTCGCCTGGTTCGTGCGAGATGATGATGGACTGCAACAGGACTTTCGCGCCGGGGCCGTCGAGCTTGAAGCCGTCGGCGGAGACGAACATGTCTCCCTCTTCCAGCTTCGTGGCGGAATCAAACTTGGGGAAGGTCTGCCCGACGACGATGCGGTCGCGCAGCGGGCCCATGCCGAACTGAAAACCGAGCGCGGCACGGGGCGTGCGATAGAACCGCTGACGGGCGATGGCGAGCACGCGGGAGCGGGCTTCGAGCGTGATGCCGTCGCGCTTGAGGGCGGACTCCAACATCGGCAGATCAAACTGGTCGTTGGCGTAGAGTTTTTCGCTGGCGTGTTGGCGGGCGGCAAAGTCGTTGCCGGCAAGGTCGGTGATGAGCCGGTCGAACTCTTGCTTGAGTTTGGCCGGGTCCTCAATGCGCTCCACCGGATCGACGACTTCGACGATGTTGCCCTTGGGGCCGATCTGGACTTTTATCTGCGCCATCGCGTTGGGTGCCATGCACGCGAGTACGCCCGTGACGAGGCCCGCCGCCAGCAGCGTGCGAGATGCGAGTCGGGCTGCGTTACCAAGAGTGGTGCTCATGCGCGGCGGTTTCCGTTCATGTTGTACCGGATCGGGGACCAAAGGTGCAAGGGGAATCGGCTAACTTTGCGTGAAGCCGAGATGATTCTAAAGCATTCTACGCATGAGCAAGGGCCACGATCCGCTCCGCCCCCTGGGCCATGGCCTCCACGGCCCTATGGACCACACCCAGTACCGGCTTGGCATCCAGCTTACCGAACTTGCCGGTGGAGGCGATCGGCACGCCCGCCTCGACGATCAGGGCTTCGATCATGAGCCAGGGAATCGCGGCAAACCCCTGGTGCGGCGAGACGGAGGAGTTCGGGGTCGCGTTTCGATACCCGGCGCAGAAGCTGGCGAGCAGATCGGGAAGCAGCGCGATGCGCCAGGAACTGGGCGGGATGCCCTCGCCGCTCTCGCTCACGCCCATATGGCGCAGCACGCTGAACTGCATCGCGCCGTTGGCCATGTCGTGCAGCGGGACGCCCAGACGGGCGGAATCGAAATCAAAGACCGCACCGACGGTTGGCTTCGCCGCGCCTTCGGGCTTGGTGAAGAGCATGTTGCCGGGGTGCCAGTCGCCATGCACGATCTGCTCGGGCGTTTGCTCCGGCGATGCCAGCTTCGCCTGCTCGGAGGCGTGCAAATACGCATCCGCCAGAGCGCGACAGACGGAGCGCAGCGTCGGGTCGTTGAGCGATCCCGATATCCCCATCAGTCGATCGGGCACCTGCGGATGATTGTGAAACGTGCGGCGCGGCGCGGGAAACAGCGGTTGAAAATCGGCGAGGAGGTGGTGGCACTTTGCGAGTGCTTCGCCCGCGGCGTGGGCCGCGTCGGGCGTGCGATCAAAGCGAGCGCCACGCACGAAACGAAAGACCTCATACACGCCGCCGCCACCGGGGCTGGAGGGGCCGAGTTGGAGCATGGAGTTGCTGGCGGTGCGCGATGAGGCGACTGCCCGGGTGCCGATGATTGACGGTACCGAAAAGCCGCGCGAGGCGAGATGCAGGATGACCTCGTGGGTGAAGGCGACCTTTGTTGGCTCGTTGGAAGGGCCGGGGGCGCGGCGTTTGAGCAGATACTCACCGGTGTTGGTGGTGATCTGCACCTTGGGGGCCAGCCGCGACCCGCCGCGGAAACGACGGACCTCCTCGATCACGCCGAGGTCGTAGTGCGAGCAGACAACGACGAGTTCGCCGGCGGTGATGCGTGCGCGGCTGGTGAGGGTCATTGCGTTGAGCATATCGGGGCTATGGGTGGTCCGTTGCTCCGCGGCGGTTCTGGGTTGACTGAACCACCGTACCAGAAAAAGAGAAGAGCCGCCGCGGAGCGGCGGGCCACCCGGGGAGCCACCAAATCAGACAATCATCAACATCACGCGCAGCGCCTCGGCGATGGACCATGCCTGCGCGGGGCAGCCCTGCGGGCGCTGCGGGGCGGCACCGTCGTAGATTTCTGCGATCTGGCCGATGCACCCGGCGGGGCCGAAGCGCGTCGGCGTGGACTGCATCTCGGCGAGAATCGGCTGCAGCGCGGCCCGCGCTTCCTTTTTGGACTGCTCGTTGAACTGGCCGACGCGGAGCAGTGCCTCTGCATATGGGCCGAGGAGCCAGGGCCACGCGGTACCGTTGTGATATGCGCGGTCGCGCTCGAAGAGGTTGCCCTCGTAGCGCCCGAAGAATCGCGGATCAGCAGGGTCGAGCGTGCGAACGCCATACGGCGTGAGCAGCCGCTCGCGGATGCAGGTGAGCACCGATCGCTGCTGTTCGATCGTCAGCGGCGAGTGCGGGAGCGAGACCGCGAAGAGTTGATTCGGCCGGATGTCCGGCTGCGGCACCCACGCGGGCGAATCGCCATCGCCCGGCGTCAGCGTGTCATACAGGCATCCGAGTTTGGCGTTCCAGAAGAGCGTGCGGAAGGACTGGGCCGCGACACCCGCGAGCTGCGTCAGATTCGCACACAGGATCGGGTCGGCATCGTGCAAGGCGAGCGCGAGCTCGCGGAGCGCGGCGTGCCAGAGGGCGTTGATCTCGACGGCCTTGCCATGACGCGGCGTGAAGGTCACGCCGTCGCGCCGCGCATCCATCCATGTAAGCTGCGTGGCGTTGGTGCCCGCGGTGATGAGCTTGTCCTGCGGGTCCATGGCGATGTTGAAATCTGTCCCGCGCCGGTAGTGGGTGATGATGTCCAGACACGCCGGGGCGAGCAGCCCATCCCACGCGGCGCGATCCTTCGCAGCTCGCCGATACGCGCAGGCACCGAGAATGAACCAGAGCGAGGCATCGGCCGTGTTGTACTCCGGCTCGCCGGTCTGATCGCTGAAAACGTTGGGAACGATGCCGTTCCGCCGGTGGCTGGCAAACGCCGTGAGCGTGCGACGTGCGTCTTCGATTCGTCCGGTGGAGAGCAGCAGGCCCGGGAGTGAGATGCTGGTGTCGCGCCCCCAGTCGGCGAACCAGGGGTAGCCAGCGATGATGGATGTTTGATCGAGGGAACCGGCCGCGCCGCTGCCGGGGGTGCGCCGCGCGACAACGAAGGCATCCGATCCGGCCACCAGCGCGGCGATGGTCGCGTTGTCTGCGGGAGAAACCGGCGTTGCGGGTGCCTGGCGCGACACGAGCGCGGCGGCGTGCATCGCGGCCAGCCGCTCACGGCGCACCGCTAAGTCTCGCTTCGCATCCGCCATCGCAATCGGATCAATCGCTGCCTGCACCACGCACTCTGCAACTGCTTCATCGGAACCGATCGAGAGCGTGAACACGCCGGGCGAGAAGAGATCCTCCACGCAATCCTGGCCGCGCTGGGCGTCGGATTGATAGAAGAAGTCGCTCCACCACTGACCATCCGCGGTGAACGCCGCGCAGTCGGCCCGCAGATGCAGTTGCGTCGGTTGCCCGTCAAATCGTACATGCGCCTCGCTCGCGGACGATGCCACCGAGAAGCGATCCGCCCATGATCGACGGATCAATCCGTGAAAATCCCGCAGTGAAGTGAGCGGGCGAACCTTGAGCGTGATCGCACTTTTGCCGTCCCCTGCCAGCCGCTTCACGGTGTATCGCACCTGCACGGCGTTCACACGATCCAGCAAGTGTACTTCTTTCGTCACTTCAACAGCAATCGCCGCCGCTGCTCCACGCACCGCTGGTTCGCGCACTTCGTACACCCAGCTCGCCGTGAGGTCATGCGTGAACGACTTGAGCCGCGATGTTCCGCTCGGGTGCAGCAGCGGCGGATGGCCGCAGAATCGGAAGGTGGTGAGATCAAACGCCTTCGCCTTCGATTCCTTGTCGCCGGCAACTTCGATGGTCTCCACCATCGCATTCAGCGCGGCCACCCGCCCCACCGGCGGATTTGCCGCCGCGATGAGCAGCGCGTGATAGCGCCGCGCGGGAACGCCCGCCGTGGTTCCCATCGCGAAGCCGCCGAGACCGTTGGTGAGCACCCACTCGGTGTTGAGCAGTTTGTCCAGTCCACCCGCACCGGAAGTGTTCAACGTGTACGACGGCGGAGTAAAGCCCGCGAGTGTTGGCGTCATTGCCGCAGCCGCCGGAACAGGCGTGGCCGGAGCCGGTGTGGGAATAGGAGCAACCGCCGCTGAGTTGGTCTTACGAGCTGGAGGCATGGTGATCCGCTTGGTGTGAACTGTTGGAACGATGCCCGCTTCGATGATCGTGTGCGGCGAAAGGTGACTTGTCGAGTGTTGGGTGTGAAGATGGAGTGTGGGCGATCTGGCCGTGAATGTGGTTGGCGTGGCATGGGCATCCTGCCCATGTTCTTCTGCTTCGTGGCATGGGCTTTCCAGCCCATGCGCCTTTGCCCTCGTGGCACGGGCTATCCAGCCCGTGATTCCGTTTCTCTTGCAAGCAAATCAGAAGGATTCGGGGCGAAGCACCCCGAACATGGGCTGGTAAGCCCATGCCACTCCACGGAATTGGGTTGACTCCGCCGCACTCACTGCCATCAATATGCATGGCTTCCAACGGAATTGCAGGCGTGGCGAACCAGTCCTCCCCGTCCCAGAGTGCTTCGGTGCGGGCTGGTGGCTTGGCCGCCGGTTCGCAGGGTGAGATGGGGGGTGGATCACCCGATCTGGTAGCCGCCAAGATCGTCGCTGACGGGTTTACTTTCGACGATGTCCTGCTGCTCCCGCGCTATTCGGATGTCATGCCCTCACAGGCCGACACCTCCACGCGGCTGACCCCCAACATCCGGCTGAACATCCCGCTGGTCTCCGCCCCCATGGACACGGTGACGGAGTCCGCGCTCGCCATCGCGCTCGCGCAAGAGGGCGGCATCGGCTTCATCCACCGCAATCTGTCCATCGAGGCCCAGGCCCGCGAGGTTTCTAAGGTCAAGCGTTCCGCCAACGGCGTGATCTTCGATCCCATCACATTGGCCCCCTCCGATACCGTCGGCCTCGCACGCAAACTCATGCGAGAGCACAACGTCTCGGGCTTCCCCGTTCTTGGGTACCCCGGCTCTCCGAGCCGGGAGCACGGACGCAGATTGTCTGATTCCCGGCTCGGAGATCCCGGGTACCCAGTCGTCGGCATCCTCACCCGCCGCGACCTGAAGTTTGTTGAAATCGAATCCACGCCTGTGGGCGAAGTCATGACCAGCAAGGGAATGATTATCGCCCCACCGGGGACGACACTCGAAGAAGCCAGCAGCATCCTCAACAAGAACAAGGTCGAAAAGCTCATCCTTGTGAACCCCGACGGCACGCTTGCCGGGCTCATCACGCAGCGCGACATCGACCGACTGAGCGACTTCCCCAAGGCCAACACCGACTCGCGCGGCCGCCTTCGCTGCGGGGCGGCCTGCGGCGTGGACCAGTACGACCGCGTTGAGGCCGTGCTCGCCGCGGGCGCGGATGTCATCGTGGTGGACACCAGCCACGGCCACTCCGAGAACGTCCTCCGCACCGTCCGCACCATCAAGCAGCGCTGGGCGAAGGACAACGTCGAGGTGATCGCGGGCAACATCGCCACCGCCGAGGGGGCGCGAGCCCTCGTCGAAGCCGGCGCGGACGCGGTGAAGGCGGGCATCGGTCCCGGCTCGATCTGTACGACGCGGGTGGTGACGGGCGTGGGTGTGCCGCAGATGACGGCGATTTTCAACGCTGTCCGCGGGGTGATGGAGTCCGGGCGCGATGTGCCTGTCATCGCCGACGGCGGGATCCGCCAATCCGGCGATATCGCCAAGGCGCTGGGCGCGGGCGCGAGCTGCGTGATGCTCGGCTCGCTCTTCGCGGGTCTGGATGAGTCCCCGGGCGAGCTGGTCATCGCGGGCGGCCGGCGTTGCAAAAGCTATCGCGGCATGGGCTCCGCCGGGGCCATGGAAGCCGGCGCAGCCGACCGTTATGGGCAACACAAGGGAATACCGGAAGACGACCAGAAGAAGCGCAAGTACGTCCCCGAGGGGGTCGAGGGGCTGGTCTCCTACCGCGGCACGCTCGCCGAGTTTGTCTACCAGATGGTCGGCGGCGTCCGCGCCAGCATGGGCTACTGCGGGTGCAAGACCATCGACGAGTTCCGCGCCAATACCCGCTTTGTCCGCGTCAGCGGCGCGACCGTGGTTGAAAATCATCCGCACGATATCCGAATCACCAAAGAGTCGCCCAACTACACGCACGATTCGTGAACCACCACAATCGCACGGCTGCCCATTTGGCAGTCCGGAACTCGCGTTTTCTGGGTTCGGAGGCCGATAGCAACCGGTATACGATGTCATACGCAAGAGGCGAACAGCGTTTGCCAACCAACGTACAACACACGCGGCTTGAAACACGCCGCGGATGGGGAGCAATGCCATGAGCATGTTTGGTGGAACGAACAATCCGGTGCTGAATGATAACGCCTTTGCGCCCACGGTCTGGGATTCGCGCAGTCGCGATGTTGATCGCTTGAAAGTCATGACCGTGCAGGGCGCGGCCACGATCACACTGATGCTCGTGGGCGTGGTCGGCATTGTCGCCACATTCGTGTGGGCACAGCTGGCGACGTCCCAGTTTCTGTGGGCGGCGACGCTCGGCGGCAGTCTGCTCGGCCTCGTGTTGACGATGGTCGTCTGCTTCAAGAAGACGTGGGCTCCGTTCCTGGCGTTTCCTGTGGCTGTTTGTGAGGGCGCACTGGTCGGTGGCCTCTCGGTCTTCTGGACCAACTACGTCGGCGCGAAGGTCGTGGCGGGCGCCACCGGCGTCGTCTCAACGCTGAGTACCGGGCTTGTCATGCAAGCCGGGCTGCTGACGATCGCGGTCGCCGCGGGAATGCTGCTGCTCAACATGTTCAACATCCTGCGGGCCACGCCGATCTTCACCAAGATCGTCCTGAGCGCCACACTCGGCGTCTGCCTGTTCTCGGTACTCGCTTTCGTGCTCTCCATGTTCGGCATCAACCTGCACATCTTCGAGGGCGGGCTGATCGGGATCGGCTTTGCGCTGCTGGTGGTCGCGGTGGCCGCGGCCAATCTGGTGATCGACTTTGACCGCATCCGCGGCGGCGCGGAGGCCGGGCTGCCCAAGTACATGGAGTGGTACAGCGCGATCGGCCTGCTGATCACGCTGGTCTGGCTGTACACCTCGATCCTGCGGCTGCTCGCGCTGCTCAACCGCCGCAACTGATACGCGTTTCGGAAAAACTTGATGAATCTACCAACCGGGGATGAGGCGCTTTTCCGCCGCATCCCCGGATTCTGTTTGTGCGAATCATGCTTCGCCGCATAACGTTCCCCATGCGAACCCCCATCGTCGGCGGCAACTGGAAGATGAACACCACCGCCGCCACCGGCGCGGCCCTGGCCGCCGCAGTTTCAGACGCCACCGCGAACGAGGGGCTTGCCAATCGCTGCCAGTTCGCGGTCTTTCCGCCCTTCGTCTATCTCCGCGAAATCGGCGAGTTGCTTCGTTCCCGCAGCAGCGCTGCCATGCTCGGCGCGCAGGACATCTACTTCGAGAAAGACGGCGCGTTCACGGGCGAAATCTCGGCGACCATGCTGAAGGACTGCGGTGTTTCGATCGTGCTCGCTGGCCACTCCGAGCGCCGCCACGTGATCGGCGAGACCGACAAGATCATCAATCGCAAGGTCCGCGCCACACTGGACGCGGGGCTGGTCAGCGTGCTCTGCGTTGGCGAAACACTGGCGCAGCGCGAGGCCGCGCAGACGGATGCCGTGAATCGTGGGCAGACCGTCGAGGGGCTGAGGGGCGTGACGGCGGAGCAGATGGCGCACATCGTCATCGCGTATGAGCCGGTCTGGGCCATCGGCACCGGGCGCACCGCGACACCGGCGGATGCGCAGGATGCCCATCGAACGCTGCGAGCACTCGTCGCGGAGCTCTACAACCAGACCATCGCGGACAAGACCCGCATCCAATACGGCGGTTCCGTCAAGGGTTCCAATGCCGCCGAGCTGTTCGCGGAAAAGGACATCGACGGCGGCTTGATCGGCGGGGCATCGCTGAAAGCCGATGAGTTCCTTGCAATCGTCCGCGCCGCGGCCGCTTCGAATCTCGTCTGAACGCGAACACACCAATGACCGAAGCCCAGTTCCGAACTCTCGCGCTCGATCTTCCGGAAACGGAAGAGGGCGAGCACATGGACCATCCGGACTTCCGCGTGAAGGGCAAGATTTTCGCCTCACTCGGCAGCCCGGAGATGGGTTGGGGCATGGTCAAGCTCACGCCCGAGCAGCAGCGGGAGTTCATGCAGGCCAAGCCGGGCACGTTCATGCCCGCAGCGGGGGCGTGGGGCGTGCGCGGGGCGACGCATGTGCTGCTCAAATCAGTCGATCGCGCGACGCTGCGCAAGGTGCTGCTGACGGCGTGGCGGAACACCGCGCCCAAGAAGATGGTCGAGGAACTCGGGCCGCAAAAGTAAGCGGACTCGGCACCTCGGGGCAACCGCAAGATCAATCAGCACGCAGAGGTCCGCCGAGGTTTCGCAGGGGTATGCGGGGAAGAAAATAGTTGTTGATTTCGCCCTCTGATCCGTCTTGTCTCCGCAAACCTCCTCGCAGCCCCAGCGAACCTCTGCGTGCTGTTTTTGTTTGCCCTGCACCTCACTCCATGCACCCCCGCACCATCCGACTGACCTACACTCCCCACCTTAGTTTCGGGCGATGATCGTCCGGAACCTGTTCGGATGGGCTGACGAAGCCCACTTGGAGTGACTCGATGACGACTCTCGGTCTGACAACGCTGGCCATCAGCCCTTACATGCTCGGTTTCTCGGTCGTTGGGTTCTGCATCGTCTGCATCCTGCTGGTGCTCACGATTCTGATCCAGCGCCCGCAAGGCGGCGGCCTCTCGGGTGCGTTCGGCGCGGGCGCGGGCTCCGGCCAGACGGCCTTCGGCGCCAAGACCGGTGATGCGCTCACGATGTTCACCATCGGCGTGTTCGTCGTCTACATCGTCGGCGCGGTGCTGCTCAACATCGCCGTCAGGCCCGCCGTCGCCGCCCCGGTAACGCCCGCCGCGAGCGCGAACCCCACACCAACGACGGCCCCCGTCGGTACACCCACAACCACCACGACCACCAACGTGGTCCCGAATGTTCCGAACATTCCGGCCGCTGCACCGGGCTCTACGCCCACCGCTCCTCCGAGCGCGACCGGCGCCACGCCGACACTCACTCCGATCCCCGCGCCGACCATTCCCCCGGCCACGGAGCCGACGACTCCTCCCGCAACCACACCTCCGGCGACAACACCGCCCGCGACCACACCCCCCGCAACTACGCCGACCACGCCCCCCGCCAATCCCTGATCGCTACATCGCAGAATAATCTGGTATCGTGACGCGGGGAGTGGGAAGGAGCACGCTTTGATCCGCAGCATGACCGGGTACGGTGAGGCATCGGCGACCGTGGGCACCGCCCACTTCTATCTCGAAGTCCGCTCGCTGAATAGCAAATACTTCAAGGCCGTCATCCGGCTTCCCGAAGAGTTTCAGGTGCTCGAGGCCGAGCTCGAGACGCAGCTGCGCCACAAGCTCAACCGCGGCTCGGTGTTCATGACCGTCAAGCACTCGGACGTCTCCGGCGATGTCGCGCACACGCTCAACGAGCACGCACTGGCCCGCTATGTGGACCAGCTCAAGAAAGTGCCGCAGGTTGCGTCCGGCGCGGTGAAGATCGAGATCGCCCCGCTGCTGGGACTTCCCGGCGTGCTCCAACCGCCCGGCGATGAGGAAAAGCGCCTCGGCGCGGCCAAGGGCGAGCTGCTCAAACTCCTGGAAACCGCCTGCGGCCGCCTCGTCGAAATGCGGGAGCGCGAGGGCAAGTACCTCGTCACCGATCTGCTCAGCCACCACGATTCCATAGCCCAGAAACTCCTGCTCATCCGCGAGCGTGCCCCGCAGGTGATGGTCGAGTTTGAGAAGCGGCTGAAGGGGCGCATCGAGCAGATGATCAAGGACATGGGCCTGCACATCCAGGCCGTGGACATCGTCCGCGAGCTTGCCATCACCGCCGAGCGTGTGGACACCTCCGAGGAGATCGCCCGCCTCACCGGCCACCTCGACCAGTTCACCCAGATGCTCACCGAGAAAGAGTTCAAGCCCATCGGGCGCACGCTCGACTTCCTGACCCAGGAAATGCTCCGCGAGGCCAACACCATTGCCAGCAAGTGCAACGACGCGGAAATCAGCCGCTGGTGCGTTGAGGTGAAGGGCGCGATCGACCGCATCAAGGAGCAGGTGCAGAACGTCGAGTGATCGCGGTTGTTCGCTTGGGTACCCCGCCGGTCCCCGGCGGGTTCCGCTTCGCTTCTGTGAGGAATCCCGCCGGGGACCGGCGGGGTACGCAATCCCATGCGTCGCCCGCCACCCAATCACTCCCCCACTTCTCCCGATGAAGTCGTCGACATGTTCCTGCACGCCTATCGCGTCGGCGCGTTCCCGATGGCGGACATCCCGGAGCCGGCGCGCCGCGACGGCACGTTTGCGGCCGCACGCACGATCCGCTGGTACTCACCCGATCCCCGCGCGGTCATCGAACTCTCGGGCGGCGGCCTGCACATCGGGCGCACCGTCGCCCGCGATATCCGCCGCGCCCGGTTCACGCTCACCAGCGACCGCGCCTTCGAGCGGGTCATACGCGCCTGCGCCAAGCCCGGCCCCACCCGCGGCGGCGCGTGGCTGGAAGAAACCCTCATCAACTGCTACACCCTCCTCCACCAGCGCGGCCACGCCCACTCCATCGAGGCATGGGCCCAAAGTGGCATGGGCATACCAGCCCATGTTTCGGGCGCTTCGCCCGAAAGAACTGCCGCACAACCAGAAGTGAATGAACACGGGCAGGATGCCCGTGCCACGGAGAAAGACCACGGGCGGGACGCCCGTGCCACAGAGTTGCTCGGCGGTATCTACGGCGTCTCCCTCGGCGCGTGCTTCTTCGCCGAGAGCATGTTCACCGCCATCGACAGCGGCGGCACCGGCGCATCCAGCATCTGCCTCGTCACCCTCTGGAATCACCTGCGTTCCTGCGGCTACGAACTTCTGGATGTGCAGATGGCCAACGAGCACACGCGCCGCTTCGGCGTGATCGACATTCCACGGAAGCAGTATCTCGCGCAACTGGCCGCGGCAATTGAGTTCCCGGATCGGTGGAAACCGCTGAACGGATGATGCTTTGGGTGGCCCGCCGCTCCGCGGCGGTCCTGCTTGGGGTGCTCGGATTCCAACATGCGAATCACGCCGATCACGCGAGCATCACGGGGCTTTGGAAAATTGTTTTGCGAGCAAAGACACCGCCGCGGAGCGGCGGGCCACCCGGAAATCAATTCCGATTCGTGTCAGGCGTGAGCGCCCGGCCCATCCGTCGCCTGCGTCCGTGACTTGGCCACCAGTTCCGCCGCGTCCCGCGCCAGGGCCACCATGCTCTCCGCCTGGTCTCTGACAGAGGTTGCCGCGCGATCCAGTTCCACCGTGCGCACATCTGCCTGCGCCAGCGTCTCGCGCAGCGCGCCCTCCGCGGCCTTGCACTGCTCGACGTGATACCGCCCGGCCTCCGCGATCGCGGCGAGATCCTCACGCTGCCGCGCGAGTGTCCGCGAGGCCTCCGTGGCACTATCCGCCGCGTCTCGCTGGCCGCGCATCGCATCCTCGAGCGTCTGCTGCATCATCGTCGCCTGTGCGCTGGCCTGATCCAGCGAGCAAGCCAGCGTGTCCAGCCCGGGGAGCCGCTCATCGGTGAGCCGCTTGGCGGCCTGCACGGCCTCGTTCACCTCGCGCAGCACGCGCTCCGCGTCGCTCCGCATCGCCATGATTCGCACCGCCGCCTCATCCACGCCCAGCACCAGCGCATCCGCCCGCGCCGCCGCGTCCGCCAGCGAGCCCAGCCGCGGCTCGGAACTGAAGTCCGATCGTGGATCGTGCCCGAGAATCGCCGCCGCCCGCTGGCAGAGCGTGTCCAAATACGCCTGCGCCTCGGTGCCGATCCGCTGATACTGCTGATTGAGCACATCGATCCGATCCGCCACGCCATCGACGATCAGCGATGAGCGCGCCTGCGTTCCCGCCACGTTGCGATCCGCCTCGGCGCAGATCTGCTCGACCTGCGCGATGATCTGCTTGCGATGCTCCGCGAGCGTCCGCTCCGCCGCGTCGCGCTGCGTCAGTGAGTTTGCCGTCGCGTGCGCCAGGTTCTCCTCAAACTGCCCCGCCATCTCACCGATGCGCCGCTCAAAGATTTCCTGCTGGCGTGCCATGCGCTGCTCGAAGATGCTCTCCTGGCGCGCCAGCCGCTCCGCGAGTGTCCGCTCCTGCTCAGCAAGTTTTCCCTCAAACGATCGCGTCACCGCGTCCTGGGCCGCACGCACCTGCTGCACAGCGACCTCAAGCGCACCCAGCGCACCGGCCGCCTTCTCCACGATCCCCGCCGCCTGCCCCGCCCGCGCGATTCGCTGATCTAGCTCCGTCGCGAACCGCTGCCCCTGCGCCAGCCGCTGGCTCAGTTCCGCGTTGTGCGCCCGCACCGCCCGATCCGCCAGCGCGGCCTCATCCACCACCTTGCGCAGAATCACCACCTGCGCCGAGGCACGATCCACCACATCCGAGAGCGGCGTCGCATCCTCATACTCGCCCGGCCATGCCGGTGCCGCCGGCGCGCCGAAGGGAGCCGAACTGTTCAAGTCGATCCGCACCGGCCGCCCGCCACCGATGGTCCCGATCACCGGGCGCGCCGTCCGCGAGGGCGCGGCGGACCGACCACGGGGGGAATACGACGACGGCAGACCTGTGGGAAAACTGGACATGTGACATCTCCGGGCTAGCACTGGCATCCAAACGGCTCCGCCGCGTGGTTTGCTGTATTTGGGTCAACCGTTCCCGCTCTGGGGTCGTATAAGAACCCCGTCCGGCTCCGCCCGGCGGAAACGATCGCGGGGTGAGATCGACCCGCGGGCGCCAAAGGGATCGAAAGTCCCTTCACTAGGATGGAAGCCCGGCCCGAAGCGCAACCCTTGCCGACCGGGCGGCCCGGAGCCAGAAGTGGGAGCGAGCGGCACAAAACCGCCGAAATCCAGACAGATCACCCATGACAAGACGGATCGTGCGGGGGGCAGGCATCTAGGATGAGAACTATGACCACACGCACACTGGGCGGCATGGCGGCGGCGTTGCTGGCGGCCGCGGGACTCTGCCGCGGCGCGACGTCCGATAACCCGAATCAGGCGGTACCGGCCAAACCGCCGGCCGCTGCCGCTCCCGCGCCCGCAGATGGCGAATGGGAGAGCATAGTAACCAGTTTCGGGGGGTCGAAGGCGGACACCAAGCCGAGCCAGGACGTGACGATGCAGTTCACGTTCGCCGCAGAGGTGCGCGAGATCAACGCCGAAGGCGGGCAGCGCGTCAAGAAGGGGTTCGTGCTGATGCGTGCCCGGGACGCGGAGGTGATCGCGGCCAAGGAGCGGCAGCGCGACAAGGCGGCCAACGAGACCGAGATTCAGGGCGCGGAACAACAGCTGAAGAACGCTGAGTTCAAGTTCAACATGCTCGAGAAGAGCTCGAACTTCTCTACTGTGGAATACGCGGACGCGGAGAACGCCGCGGTAGTGGCACGCTTGCAACGCGACCAAGCAAAGAAGAACAAGATTCAGGAACAGCTGAGCTTCAAGCAGATTGAGGCGCAGCATGAGCGGTACTGGCTGGAAGCACCGTTCGACGGGATCATCGAAGAGGTGATGGTCGAAGTGGGCGAGGGCGTGACGGAGCAGACCAAGGTGCTTCGCGTGGTGAACACCGAGAAGATGCGGCTGGACCCGTACGCGAACACGCGCGAGACGATCCGGCTGGGGCTGAAAGAGGGCAGCCCGGCGTGGGTGCTCATCGACATGCCCGATGCGCCCAAACTGGTGCGCGGCAAGGTGCTGTATGTGTCGCCGGTGGCGGATAGCGTGAGCCAGACGCGGCGCGTGCGCGTGGAGATCGACAACCCGAAAGGGTGGCCGGCGGGGACGCAGGCGCTCGTGAGATTTGTGGAGCCGGGGGGGGAGTGGGAGAAGTACAAGGTGCAAGCCGCTACGGCTGCGGAAAGTCTGCAGCGACTTGATAGGGAGTTTGCGACGCTCTCGCGGAGCGATCGTCAGTTTGTGCTCGATGCGTTGGGCACAAATGCAAGCGTGCGAGATGTACGTTCAGGCTTCAATGCCGTTGTGATGAACAACTCGCCGAGTAACGACGAGGTGCGGCGCGCGGTCGCCGAAATGCTTGACGACGCTGAGACGCGTGCCTCACTGCTTGCGGGCATAGACGAGGTTCGACCGGGCATCAAAAATATTTCTGGCGATGAGTTCCCGTCATCTCTGAATACTCAGCGCAGCCGACGCTTCGACCTTCCCACGAACCCAATTCCCGCCAGCGAGGGAACTCCCAAGTGATCGACCTCTCCTCCCTCAAAGCCCCCGGCTGGCAGCGGATTGTCGCGGAGCTCAACGCGCCCGCGCCGGATGATCGCATCTATTTGGAGCGGCTGCTGCGCGTGCTGGCACAGGTTAGCGCGGCCCGCCAGGCCGTTCTCTACGTCGCGGATAAGACCGACGGCGAAGAGGTCGATCCGCGCGTGGACATGGTCTGGCCGCCCTCTGGCATGGACAAAGATGCCGAGCAGGCGGCGCAGCAGGCGGGGCCGAGCCAAAGCCCGGTGGAGTTTGCCAATGAGGCCCGCACAGCCGCGCGGGCCGCGTTCGGAACGGGCGTTGCCCGCGCCTTCGGGCTGGATAAGCAGGAGCCGACGTATTACGGGGATGGCGCGGGCGGGGGGGCGAACTCAGGATTCATTCTCGCTGTGCCGATGAACGCCGGACCGACGGGCGCGCCGCGCCCGCAGAACGGCGGGCAGCCCGTGCCGGTCGCGGTCGCCACGCTGCTCATCGAGACCCGCAGCAAGGACGCGATCCGCTCCACGCTGGCGATGGCTGAAGTGCTCGCCGGATATGTCGCGGGGCATCACTCACGCAGTGCGCTACGCAAGAGCGTGAACGCTGCATTTGCGATGGAGCTCGCCACACGGCTGATCGCCAGCGTGAACACCGCGACCAACTTCAAGGGCGCGTGCATCCAGCTCTGCAACGACTTGGCCAAGACCTACTCCGTCGATCGCGTCGCGCTCGGCTGGGTGACGGACGACGTGGTGAAGGTCAAGGCCATCAGCGATGTGGAGCACTTTGATCATCGCACCAACATGGTGCAGAAGCTCGCCTCCGCGATGGATGAGTGTCTGGATCAGGAGCAGCCCGTGCTGTTTCCTCCGCCGCCGGAGAGCGGCGATGGCTCGGATGTGCTGCTCGGGCAGGCGATCGTACACGCGCACCGCGAACTGGCCGCGGGCAACTCCAAACTGCAGGTCTGCTCGCTTCCGCTGCGCGATGTCGGCAGCGGCGAGATGGATTCGGCGGCCATCGACGACGGCATCGTCGGCGTCGTGACCATCGAATCCAGCACAACGCCGCTGGATTTGCACACCATCGAGCTCTTGCAGGCCGCGATGGACCTGATCGGGCCAATGCTCAAGGTTCGTCGCAGCGACGATCGGGCGTTGCCCGCGCGGGCGGTGCAATCCGCCAAGCACGCCGCGGCGTGGGTCGTGGGCACCAAGCACACCGTCTGGAAAGTCGTCGGCATCGCCGCCGCGCTGCTGTTCGCGTTCGTGTGCATCTATCACACCACCTATCGCCCGAGCGCGGAGGCGACGCTGGAGCCGCGTGTGAAGCGCATCATCTCCGTGCCGTTTGATGGTGTTGTGAAGCGGCTCGGTGAGGGCGTCGAGCCGGGCAAGGAGTTGCACGAGGGCGACCTGATCGTTGAGCTGGACACCGCCGAACTGATACTCGCGCTGAAAGATGCGCAGGGCAAGGTGGAGCAGGCCCGCACGCAGGCCTCCGCGGCCCGCAAGGGGAAGGACCAGAGCAAGGCCGCGCAGGCGGAGCAGCAGGAAGAACGGGCCAAGGCGGAGGTGGACGTCTACCAGTACCGCATCAACAAATCATTCATCACCGCGCCAATCGGCGGCACCATCATCGCGGGCGACATGAAGGATCGCATCGGCTCCACCATGAAGACCGGCGACCTGATGTTCCAGATCGCCCCGCTGGACGACATCATCGTGACCGTCAAGGTGGACGAGCGCGACATCGCGCTGGTCAAGAAGTCATTCGAGGAAGGCCTGGCAAACGGCTACAAGCACGGCAAGGGCACCGGCGAGATCGCCTCCAAGGCCAAGCCGGATGTCGCGACTCCCTTCATCATCGAGCGCATCGTGCCGCTGGCCACCGCCATCGAAGGCAAAAATGTCTTCGAGGTCCGCTGCAAGCTGATCGGCACGCCCGACTGGTTCCGCCCGGGCGTGGAGGGCATCGCCAAGTTTAACACCGAGTCCAAGCCGCTGATCTGGATCGGCACGCGGCGGATTTTGGATCAGATTCGATTGTGGTTGTGGTGGTGAGAAAAGCAGAAGCCGGATCAGCCCGTCCAGTTTTCGATTCGCAGGCTCTCAATATGCCCGAAATGAGCATCATTCGTCACGAGCACAAGGTCATGCACGAGCGCCGTAGCGCCGATCCAGATGTCATTCGTCACGATCGGCCTGCCCGCACGACGAAGCTGTGCCACAATGATGGCGTATTGCTCGGCGATCGGGGCCTGCACGGGGATGGGCAGTCCGGCGGATTGAATCACGTCCTCGTACAGACGACGAAGTTCTGCCTTTCGGCGCCCGTCGGGAAGCGACTCAACGCCACCCAGCAGTTCTCCCTGCGAGATCACGGAGATATGCAGTACATCGTCCGGTGCCAGTGCGGCGACGCGGGCAACGACCTGTGGGTGCCTCCGCTGCACATAGCTCCAGTGATTCGTGTCGAGGAGAAACCTCATCGCTCGTCGCGTCCCGGCTCCCACACGCGGGAGACCACGCTGCGCTGCTCATCAACGACACGCATGATCGCGTCCGCTTCCTGGTCCGAGAGCGTCCCCGCGAGTAGCAGCACCGCCTCGGGTGAACCCGGCCGAGGGACGGCATCAGAATCTCGAACCGGCGACAGCGCCACTTCCACCCGGGTTCCGTTGGGAAGGGCCGCTGGCTGGTCCAGCACAACCTTGCCGTCTCGAATCACTCCCATCAGGCACATGGCGCGGCTCCTTTGCACTGATTCTACACCTTGATCGGCACTTTCACCAATTTCCCATGTCAAACGACCGCCCCACATTCTCCCCCTTCTGGCACCGCGTGCGGCTGATGAAGCCCAAGCTGCGTTCGCACGTCCAGATCACCCGCCAGCACTATCGCGGGCGTCGCTGGCACGTCGTGCATGATCCGACGAGCAACCAGTTCTATCGGCTCAACCCGATCGCGTACGACTTCATCGGGATGCTCGACGGCGCACGCGATGTGGAGACGGCGTGGAACGCCTCGCTGCAGAAGTTCGGCGATGCCGCGCCGACACAGAACGAGATCATCCAGCTCATCGGCCAGCTCTACCAGTCCAACCTGCTCTCGGTGGACACCTCGCCGGAGACCGAGCAACTGCTGCGGCGTGGGCGCGACCGCTTCAAGCGCAAGGCGGCGGCCCAGGCGATCGGCATCATGTATCTGAAGATTCGGGCCTTCAATCCGGACCGCATCCTCACGACCTGCGAGCCGATCCTGCGCCCGATCCTGAACAAGTGGGGCTTTCTGGGCTGGTGCGTGCTGCTGCTCTGCGCGCTCTACGCCGTGCTGCCGCACTGGGACAAGCTCGTGCAGGACTTCCGCGGCGACCGTATCTTCGACCCGCAGTTTCTGTGGCTGGTGCCCGTGGCGTATGTCGTTACAAAGGGGATTCACGAGTTCGGCCACGGCGTGATCTGCAAACGCTTCGGCGGGCAGGTGCCCGAGTTCGGGTTCATGCTGCTGGTGCTCTTTCCCTCGCCGTTTGTGGATGCCTCCTCGGCGTGGGCGTTCCCGAACAAGTGGCAGCGGGTCGCCGTGGGCGCGGGCGGCATGATCTTCGAGCTGACGGTCGCCTCGCTCGCGGCCTTCATCTGGGTCTGGACGCAGAACAACGGCGCGGACAACTCCGTGCTCTGCCGCCTCGCGTTCAACGTCATGCTCAGCTCCAGCTTCGCCACCGTGCTCTTCAACGCCAACCCGCTCATGCGCTTCGACGGCTACTACATCGCTTCCGACCTGCTGGAAACGCCCAACCTGGCGCAGCGTTCCACCAAGATGCTCATGCAGCTGGTGCAGAAGCACATCTTCCGCATCAAGAACCTCACGCCCCCAACCACGCAGGAGGGTGAGCGCTGGATTCTCATCATCTACGGCATTCTCGCCGGCGCGTATCGCATCTTCCTGTTCTTCTCCATCACGCTCTTCATTCTCGGGCAGTTCTTCGCGCTCGGGCTTGTGCTCGCCATTTGGACCGCCTCGGCGTGGTTCATCCTGCCCATCGGCAAACTCATTCACTGGCTCGCCACCAGCAGCCAGATCGCCGAGCACCGCTTCCGCACCATCGCTACCACGCTCGGCCTAGTCGCGCTGGCAGTCATCATCTTCGGTGTCATCCCGATGCCCGACCGCCGCCACGGCACGGGAGTGGTCGAGAGCGTCACCCGTGATTCGCTGCACTTCGGCACCGAGGGGTTCATCGTGCAGGTCCACAAGCGTCCCGGCGAGCGCGTCCGGGCCGGTGATCCGATTGTCACGCTGGAGAGCCGCGAACTCAGCGAGCGCAAACGCTCGGTGCGCAGCCAGCTCGATGAGTATCAAGTGCTGGAGCGCGACGCGATCAACAAGAGTGACCCCGCGTCCGCCAGCATGGCCGTCGAGCGCATCAAGGTCTCTCAGGACAACCTGAACGAGATCGAGCGTCGCCTCGGCGAGCTTGTTGTCCGCGCCACGCACGACGGTGTCGTTGCCGGGTCCGACCCAGCACTTCGTCTGGGCGGTTTCGTCAAACGCGGCGAACCGGTCTGCGACATCGTTGATCCCTCCGACATCCGGGTGGCCGCCACGCTGGACCAGCGCCAGGCCGAATGGCTCTTCGACAAGAACGCCCGGAACCGCCCCGCGATGGAGTGCCAGATCCGGCTCATCTCCGACGTCAGCAAAGTCCTCGATGCCGATCGCTTCCTCGCCCCGGAGGGGGGTAACCGCCAGCTCCCCAGCGCGGCCCTCGGCTTTTCCGGCGGCGGCTCCTTCGAGACCGACAGCAAGGACGAGAGCGGGCGCGTCTCCAAGCGCCCGCAGTTCAACGTGCGCATCTGGATGAAGGAGCCCGACGTGATGTCCGCGATGGTGCTCCCCGGGGAGCGCGTCAAGGTCCGCTTCAAGCTCCCGCCGCGCCCGCTGCTCTCGCAGTGGCTGGATCGGCTGGAGCGCGAGATACAGGGGAGGGTGCATCTTTGAGAAGTGACGGAGTGGCGAAGTGCAAGAGTGACGAAGTTCAATGCAGAGAACTTCCCCGCTTGCCATACGCGCCCGTTGCCTTCTGCTTCGTCACTTCGCCACTCCGTCACTCCGTCACTTCCCCATGAGCAGCGCCGTCACCAGATACCACGCCCTCTTCGAGTCTCTCCGGTCGCGCCGGCGACGGCCCGACAACCCCAAGGGGCTGGATGTCCTCGCATCCCTCGCGCGCATGAAGCTTCGCACCCGCGGCGTCTCGCTCGCGTGGTTGCGCTCCGAGGCCGAGAAGGTCGATGCGATCACCCCGGAGATTCGCAACCACTCCGAGGCAGCGCTCAATGAGATCATCCGCGAAACCCGCGAGCTGTTTGTGCGTGGGCGGCAGGACGAGCAGACCATCCGGCGCGCCTTCGCCATCGTCCGCGAGGTCGCCCGGCGCGACACCGGCGAGGAGGCGTATCTCGTTCAGATCATGGGCGCAATGGGGCTGTACCACGGGCGCATCGTGGAGATGGTGACGGGCGAGGGCAAGACGCTGACCGGCTCGCTCGCCGCGCCGCTGCTGGCCTGGCGCCACCGCTACCTGCACATCTACACCGTGAACGACTACCTCGCGCAGCGCGATGCCGACAGCCGCGCGGGTATCTATCGGCGCATGGGCTGCGATGTCGGCGCGATCGTGCAGGATTTAGACGAGTCGCAGCGCTTCGGCGTGTACGCCAAGCCCATCACCTACGGCACGCCCAAACAGATTACTGCCGACTGGCTGCGCGACCAGATTCGCCTGGGTCAGAACGCCACGCCGTGGTCGGGGCGCAGCTTGTTCTCCTCACGCGGCGGCGGGCAAGGCCCGATGATCCCCGGCCTTCGCGCCGCGCTGGTGGACGAGGCCGATGCCGTGCTGATCGACGAGGGCGTCGTCCCCCTCATCATCGCGCGCTCACGCCGCGAGGATGAAATGGGCCAGGTCTACAAAGACGCGACTTGGATCGCCAGGCGACTCGATGAGAAGGTGGACTACACCGTTGACCACCTCCGCCGGCGCGCCGATCTGACGCGCCGCGGCAAGCACCGCATGAACGAGATGGCCGCGGGGCTGGAGCAGCCGATCTGGCGTGCCATCCGGCGTGCCGAGGAACTGGTCCGCCAGGCACTCATCGCGCGCCACTGCTACCTCAGCGGACATCAGTATCAGGTCGTTGATGGCCGCATTGTGATCGTCGATGAATACACCGGCCGCTTCCTGCAGGATCGCAGTTGGGAGCACGGGCTGCACCAATCAGTTGAGGCGAAGGAGAATCTCGAAGTCACCGCGGATCGAGAAACCCTGGCCCGCATGAGCTTCCAGCGGTTCTTCCGCTCCTATCCCTTCCTCTGCGGCATGACCGGCACCGTGGCCGACGCCGCCGTTGAAATGGAAAAGGTGTATCAGCGACCGATCACGGTGATACCGACAAACCGGCCACTGATCCGCGAGCGACGGCCGACGCGCATCTTTCGCACCCGCGAAGCCAAGTGGAACGCGATCGTCGAGAGCATCGAGCGCGAGCACGGCGCGCACCGCCCGCTGCTGGTGGGGACGCGCTCCATCGAGGCCAGCGAGTTCGTCGGCCAACGGCTGACCGCCCGCGGCCTGCCGCACCGCGTGCTGAACGCCAACTTCGATAAGGACGAGGCCGACATGGTCGCCCTCGCCGGCAAGCACAACGTCATCACCGTCGCCACCAACATGGCCGGACGCGGCACGGACATCAAGCTTGATCGCGAGAGCCGCCAGAGGGGCGGCCTGCACGTCATCCTCACCGAGATGCACACCGCGCGGCGGATCGACCGTCAGTTTATCGGGCGCGCCGGGCGACAGGGCGACCCCGGCTCGGCCCAGATGTTCGTCTCACTGGAAGACGAGATCGTGAAGCTCTACACCCCCAAGCTCGCCTCGTATGTCGGCGGCCTCAGCGGCGGCGATGAACTGACGGGCATGGCCCAGAAACGCGCCGTCGCGCTCTTCGAGCTGGCCCAGCGCCGCGCCCAGAAACGATCGCGCACCAGCCGCTCCGAGGTGCTCAAGCAGGACGACTGGATCGAGCAGAATCTACCCGGGCAATAGCACCTGCGGGTATTGCACTCCGGGTACCCCGCCGGTCCCCGGCGGACTTTCTCCGCGTGGCAATCAAACTGCCGCCAGAGACCGTCGGGGTACCCGATCAACCAAAAAAACAAAATAACCCCGCGGCCGTGTGGAAGCCGGGGGGAGTTTGCTGCGACGGGTCAACACATTGCCCGCACAGCAAGGGCGTTCATTGGCTCTTCAATATCCGGACGGTCCCGCGACGATGTCCTTACGCGTTCCCTCCACCGCAGCGAGCAACTCGCTTTGTTCCTGCGCGGGCACCTTGAACTTGTCCAAGGATGCCTTCAGGTCTGCGGCCAGCGCGTTGAACTCCATATCTGTGATCTTCATACCGCGATGCGCAGCCCTCATGTCCGCACCCTTGTACTCACATTTCCCGCCCGAGGCGACACAGATGAAGTCGCGCAGACCCATCTTCAGATGCTCCACATTCTGCGGCGAGGCCTCCCACTCGCGGACGGTTCCTCTGCGCGTGAAGTTCACGACCGGGTCCGCCGCCGCGCGACCTACAAAGTCGTCCACCACCGCGCGCACCGCGGGCTCGCCGCCCAGCCGGTCGTAGAGCGACTTGCCGGGCATCGTGCTCGCGCCCATCTCGCTCTTGTCCGAGCTTGAATCGCACGAGCCGCCCTTGCAGCCCACGAGCTCGCACACGCCGACCACCATACTGATTCCCGCAAGTAACATGCGAACCATGAGCCAGTCTCCTGAGTTGAGTTTCCGTACCAATGCCGCCATGAGTATTGGCCAGGTCGCGGCACTCGCCACACACACCCCCCCAAAGCTACGGACTCACCCCCGCCAAGGTTTACGTCCTCCCCGCAATCCGTATACTCACCCCGTGAGCGACAGCCAGTACCCCACTTCTCCGACATCCCCCACATCCAGCGGTAAGCCCGCGCCCAACTTCCTGGATGGGGTCGAGCGCGTGCTGCTTCGAGTCATTCTCGCCGCGCTGGTCATTCTCGCGCTCCTGCTCGGCTTCGCGGCCTGGCACACCCGCCACCAGAAGGCCGCCGCGCCCGCCGCCACGCCCATGAGCACCATCGTCTCCGTTCTCGTGGACTTTGGCGACGGCTCCCAGAAACGTCTCACCGATCTTGCGTTCACGAACGACATGACCGTGCTGGACGCCATGAAGCTCGCGGGCACGCACCCGCGCCCACTCGCTTCCGAGATCAAGGGCACCGGCTACCGCGCCCAGCTTATGTCCATCGACGGCCAGCGCGATGAGGGGATTCAGAAGGGCATCGCCGCCGCCCGCTGCTGGCAGTACTGGGTGAACGCCCAGTACGGCATGACCTCCATCGGCATCGCCAAACTCCAGCCGGGTGATCGAGTGACCTGGGCGTATCGGCCGTACGAGAGCGACCCGAAGCCGCCGCAGTGATTCGTCAGAACGCGCTCGTGAACTCCCCCATTCCTCCATCCCCGCCCGAGCCACTCCGTTCCTTCTCGATGTTGGAATCACAGCGTTCTCATGAACTCGCCGAACTCGATACCGCCCGCGTTCGATTCGCCGAGGCGAGTGCACACGGGCGCATTCTCCCCAACGCAATCGCCGCGCTCCGGCTGGAACTCACCTACCACTCCAACGCCATCGAGGGCAACACCCTCTCCCTGCGCGAAACGCAGCTGGTGCTGGAAGGGCTTTCTCCTCCCGGCGGCAAGTCCATGCGCGAGGTGTACGAGGCCCGCAACCACGAGCGTGCTCTCACGCTCGTGGAAACCTTGTCCCGCACGCGCCCGCACGACCCGATCCGCGACACCGACCTGCTCGAAGTTCACTCACATGTCCTCGCGGACATCGACGCGGCTTCGGCCGGACGCTTTCGCTCGCAGCGCGTCCTGATTGCCGGAACCCGATTCGTCCCGCCCGCGGCGCACAAGTTTGATGAACTGCTCCCCGCGCTGCTCACGCTGGCGAATCAGTCCGGTCCACATCCCATCTTGCGAGCCGCGGAGTTGCACTACAACCTCGCCGCAATTCACCCGTTCAACGACGGCAACGGGCACACCGCGCGGCTGATGATGAACCTCATCCTGCTCCGCCACGGATTCCCCTTGGCCATCATCGAAGTCGGTGAGCGCGGGGCGTATTTGGCAGCCCTCGACGAGGCAAACGCGGGAAATCTTCTGCCCTTCGCCCATCTGGTCATCGCCGCGGCCATGCGATCGCTGAATCGCCTTGCCGGTGACTGATCGCGGCTACCCTGTGACCATGACCCGTTCCCGCCTCGTCAACGCCATCGTCTTCCTCGCACTCATCGGCATCGCCGTTCTCAGCCGCATGGTGGAGGCCGCGCCGAACTTTGCGGGCGTCGCTGCTGTCGCCCTGTTCGCGGGTTTCTTCTTCAGCACGCGACTGGCCGTCGCCGTGCCCCTCGCGGCCATGCTCATCTCCGACAGCATCATCGGTTTCTATGACCCGCGCCAGATGGCCGTGGTCTACGCGATGCTTCTCCTCCCCGTCATGCTCCGCACCTTTGTCGCCCCGGCCGGTCGCCCGGCGCCGTGGCGCATTCTCGGCGCGGCCGCGCTCTGCTCCGTCGCCTTCTTTCTGGCCACCAACCTCGCCGTCTGGGCTTTCGGCACCATGTACACCCATGATTTCGCGGGTTTCCTGCTCTGCTACACCAAGGCGCTCCCCTTCTTCCGCTTCACCATCGCCAGCGATCTGGCGTATTCCGGCGTGCTCTTCGGAACCTATGCCCTCATCACCCGCGCCGCGATGGCCCGGCGCACCGCGCTCGCCACCTGCTGATCTCAATCCACACACTGTTCGCGTCACACGCCCGGTTCGCACCGGGCGTTTCCGTTTTCGGACCGCGCAGCTCGCACATGCTGCGCAAACGCTCTGCGTTGCATGATGCGCACACGCCGCACACGTTGCATATTCCGCACATGCGTTGTTGCCCGCACGCCACGAACACCGGCACCAACGCTCTACGTCCGGGAAGAACCCCCGCCACTCCGCTTGGCATGGCCGCGCCAGCACACGCCGCACAGGCATCCCATTTGCTTCTCGTGTCATAGTCGGCCCGGGCATCACACCCCGCAACGACAACGACAAGTCCTTTCAGCGTTCGCGCTGGTCCAAGCCCAATCGGAGAGAGAGACCTTTGAGAGGGAGAGAGCCGGAGAGAGAGACTCAGGAGAGAGAGATCAAGCGAGAGAGAGAATGCGAAGATTGAACGCCGCCGGCGGACTCTCACCGTCGGCGGCGTTCATTTTTATAGAAACACTTACTGCATAAAACTGGCCTTATCTGGCCTTTTAGATTACCTATGTCACCAAATGACAGCCAGTGGCATCTCTTGGCCTCCCCGAAAGCCGTCACAGGTCGTCACAGGCCAAAAAGTCGTACCAAATATGCAGAAAACCCTTGCTTCCAGTGCGTCTTTGTGCTTTATTCTGTCTCGGCAGTCTCTCTCGCAGTTTTCTCTCTCACTCGGAAGGAACAACATGTCTGTGTCGTCTCTCGCGCGGCTTGCCGCCGCGGCTGGTGTGGTCGCCCTGTCGGCGTCCGCTTCCCAAGCCGTCGTTTTCAGCTGGAACTACACCAAGGGTCAGCCCGGTTTGGGCACGCAGTATGAGCGGAACGATGGTGGCGGCACCGTCGAGTCCATCAACTCGTCCTTCAACTCCGTCACCAAGCGTCTGACGTTCGACGTGCTCTTCAGCGGCGCGAACAACACCGCCAGCCCGCTAGTGACCAACGGCTTCTGGCTCGTGGTTGACAACGGCCCGAACCCCAAGACCCACTCGGGCGAACTCTCCATCTTCTACTTCGACGCCTCGCGGGTCTTCGCTGGCACCGCCTCCGCACCGACCCTCACCACCTACGGCTACAACGGCGTGAACGCCAACACCTCTTGGCGCGATGGCAACGGCGACGGCACCACCGACGGCGGCGATCTCATCAAGGGTGCCAACGAGACCGGCTACATCAACGGCGTCACCGCTGGCACAACAACCATTGCCGGCCAGACCTATCGCCGCCTCACCTTCGATATCAACGCCGCCGACATCATCACCCACGTCCCGACCTATCCCGTCTCCGGCACGAACTGGTACGGCACCGGCTTCGACAACTCGCTGGGCATCTGGTTCCACCCGGCGCAGATCTTCAACGCCTCATACGCCTCCGGCGGGCGCGGCGCGGTCACCGCCCTCTCCACCGCCAGCGAGGGCTGGCTCGACGGCGCGTACTTCAACACCATCCCCGGCCCCGCCAGCGTCGCGCTGCTGGGCATGGGCGGTCTGCTCGCGGCCCGTCGCCGCCGCAACTGATCCCGGTTGCGCGACATCCTGATTTGATACTCGCCCGCCGCGTTTCTTCCAGAACGCGGCGGGTTTTTTGCCTATTTTCGCAACAGCCAGTTCTTGCCGATTCCGATAATAGAGAAACAGCGTTTTCTTCACGCATACACGCGGAATAAAAAGCCAAAGTCACTCTCATATCGAATACTCGATGCAGAGGGCGTTGCCCTTGCCTCCCGTTCTCCCGGGAGGCACTCACACTTTGGAGGATTCGATGAGATATGTTCAGAAGTTGTTGTTGTCTTGCGCTGCGCTCGTTGTCATGGCCTCCGCGGCTAACGCCACCACCCGCAGCTCGTTCCTGAATGTGAACAGCATCGCCCAGGTCACCCCGATCACGTCGAACACCGGGCTGACATATACCGTCTCGCTCGGGGCCACCCCGTCGTTCACCGTCGGCGCAAACACGTACGCCATCACCGACCTCATTGGCTTCTATGTGCTTTCCGACGATCAAGACTTTGCTCCGTTCTCCCCGCTGCTCACGGTGAACTCGCCGGGTCCGTTCTCAAATGATTCTTCCAACAGCGGGGCGGGGGCGATCGCGGGTTGGCGGTCCAATCCCAATAACGGCATCCTTCCTGGCGGCTCGCAGGTGTTCACGCTGCCCTCTGGTTTCCCGATCACGGATATTGATCGCATCGGGTTTCACGTCCGCGTAAACGGCACCTTCCCCGGCACGACGGGGAATACCGGCAACATCACCGGCCTGATCCCTGCACCGGGCATGTGCACGATGCTTGGCCTGGGCGGATTGGTCGCCGCGCGTCGCCGTCGTTCCTGATCGCCAGACTCATTCAGAACCCGAACCCGATCGCCGCGCCGGAAGCGCGGCGATTTTCGCACTCAGAGCCGAGCGGCGTAAGCCGCCGGAGCATCCAAGTGCCACGGACCTGCCGCTCGGAGCAGGTCGGTGCGCTGCGTGTCTGTTGCAATATCACTGACCCGCTCAGAGCAGCGGGTCAGTGGCACTTGCCACGTTCAGGTTTTCAGCAGGCGTTCCAGATAGTGAATGTCAATCCCGCCCTCGCGGAACGGCCCGTTGGCCATCAGTCGGCGGTGCAGGCCGATGGTGGTCTTGATCGGCTCGATCGAGAACTCACGCAGGGCGCGGTCCATGCGGTCGATCGCCTCCTGGCGCGTCGGCGCGTGGACGAGCAGCTTGCCGATCATGCTGTCGTAGTTCGGGGGCACTGTGTACCCAGTGACGACGTGTGAATCCAGACGCACGCCGGGGCCGCCGGGGACTTCGTAGCGTGTGATCTTGCCCGGGCTGGGCATGAAGTTCTTGTCGGGATCCTCGGCGTTGATGCGGCACTCGATCGCGTGCCCGTTGATCCGCACATCCTGCTGTCTGATGCTCAGCTTCTCGCCCGCCGCGACTCGGATCATCTCCTTGACGATGTCCACGCCGGTGATGAGTTCAGTGACCGGATGCTCCACCTGCACGCGGGTGTTCACCTCGAGCATGTAGAAGTTCTGGTCCTTGTCCATCAGGAACTCGACCGTGGCCGCGCCGGAGTAGCTGGCGCTCTGGATCAGCTTCGCGGCGGACGCGCAGACCGCGTCACGTTTCTTGGGATCAATGTGCGGCGCGGGCGCTTCCTCGATCACCTTCTGATGCCGGCGCTGCATGGAGCAGTCGCGCTCGAAGAGATGGATCGCGTTGCCGTGCTTATCACCGATGCACTGCACCTCAACGTGGCGCGCGTGCTCCAGATACTTCTCGATGAACACCGCGCCGTTGCCGAACGCGGCGAGCGCCTCGGTGCTGGCGCTGCGCAGGTTGGTCCGCATCGCGACCTCGTTGTGGCAGACGCGCATGCCGCGCCCACCGCCGCCCGCGGACGCTTTGATGATGACCGGGTAGCCGATCTTGGCGGCGATCTTGGTCGCCTCCTCCTCATCGTCGATCGCGCCGGGCGAGCCGGGGAAGACGGGAACGCCCGCTTCCTTCGCGGCGCTCTTGCAGGCGACCTTATCGCCCAGCTTGGCCATCGCCGCCGGAGACGGCCCGATGAACTCGATCTTGCAGTCCGCACAGACCTGCGCGAACTCGGCGCGCTCGGAGAGGAAACCGTATCCGGGGTGGATGGCGTCCACGTTCGCCACCTCCGCCGCGGCGATGATCCGCGAGATGTTGAGGTAGCTCTCCTTCGCCGGCCCGGGACCGATGCAGATGGACTCGTCGGCGAGCTTGAGGTATGGGGCATCCTTGTCCGCCGTGGAGTACACGCAGACGGACTCGATGCCGAGCTCGCGGCAGGCGCGGATGATGCGGAGAGCAATTTCGCCGCGATTTGCGATCAAAATCCGACTGAACATTTCACCCTCAAGTGTGATACGAGCCAGACGAAACAGCGGCCATCGTGAGAGACACTAGGCCAAGTAGAGCCACAACCATTCCAAACAAGATCGTCGCGACTCCGACGACCCTCAGCGTGAACGCCGAAGCAAACGGACTCGATTCAGCGTTCCCAGTAAGGCGAGCGACCTTGAACAGCCGCATTCCGACAAAGACCAACGCTCCTCCAACAGCACCGGCAATGACGGCGACGACAAACAAGACAAGCGGTGAGAAGCTAGGTGCACAGATCAAGGTCCGCTCCACTTCGTTCTCGACCATCGCAGGGACCAACTAGCCATCAACTCGGGCGCACCAAGAAGAGCTGTTGCCCATACTGCACGGCCTGGCCGCTGGTCACGAGCACGCGCTCGATGGTGCCGCTGGTCTCGGCCTTGATCTCGCTGAAGACCTTCATGGCCTCGATCAAGCAGACGGTGGAATCCGGCCCGATGCCCGCGCCGCTGCCGACGTACGCCGCAGACTCGGGATTCGGGGACAGATACACCGTGCCCACCATCGGGCTGACGATCGGGATCAGCCCCTGGGTGTCTTTCACCTCGACCTCCTGCTTGGGATCATCGCCCGAGTCAGAGGAAGCGGGTGACGCCGAGATCGGCGCGGCCGCCGGTGCGTGATGGACGATCGGAACGCCCGCCACCGGCGTGCCGCCGCGCTTGATGGTGACGGTCTCCTGCTGGTCCTGAAGGTCCAGCTCGGAGAGTTCGTTTTCAACCATCAGACGGACGAGTTCTTTGAGTTTGCGGATGTCGATCATGGGCGGGTTCCAGAAGTGACGAAGTGAGCGAGTGACGAAGTGACGGAGTGTCCGCCATACGCCTCTCGTTTTTCACTTCGTCACTGAGTCACTACTTCACTCCATCACTTCCTGCTTAGAGCGTCCCCCACTCCAACGTCTTTTTCATCGAACACAGATTCACAGCGCCCTTCTCCGTGATCGCATAGTCATCCTCGATTCGCACGCCGCCCTCGCCCGGGAGGTAGATGCCCGGCTCGATCGTCACCACCATGCCGACCTCGAGCTTCACGCCCGCGAGCATGTTGGTGAGCCGTGGTTCCTCGTGCCCGTTCAGCCCCAGCCCGTGCCCGAGGCCGTGGCCGAAGAACTCGGCATAGCCCGCCTTGGCGATGTGCTTGCGGGCGATCGCGTCGATGTCGGTGGTCATCTTGCCGGGCGCGAGCGCGGCCGCCGAGAGCAACTGGGCTTCCAGCACCACCTTGAAGATCTCCGCAATCTTTGCGGGCCACTTGCCCATGCTGAACGTCCGCGTCATGTCCGAGTGATAGCCCTTATACACCGCGCCCCAGTCGATCAGCAGCGGCTTGCCCGCGGTGATCTTGCGATTCTGCGGCCGGTAGTGCGGCAGACTGCTGACCGCGCCCGCCGCCACTATGCTCTGGAAGCCCGGCTCGCTGGAGCCGCGCCGCTTCATCTCGGCTTCGATGTCCGCCGCTACGTCCGACTCGGTTCGCCCCACCTTGATCGAGGGGATCACGGCGAGCAACGCGGCCTCTTGAATCTTCGCCGCCTTCTTGATGAGGGCGATCTCCGACTCATCTTTGATGACCCGCAGTTTGGGGACGAGGTTGACGGTGTCGGTCAGCCGCTTCGCCCCGCCCTTGCCGAGTTTCCGTCCCATCGCGACTTTCTCGGCAATGGTCAGGTGCTCGGCCTGGATTCCGACTTTCGCGCCCTCGCCGCCGCCCGGTGGAAGCGTCGAACCGAGCACCTCCCCCACCGCGTCCATCATTGATTTGGATCGGATGAAGACATCCGCGATCGCGTGGACCTCTTCGAGCTCTTCCTTGTATCGGAAGTCGCTGATGATGATCGGGCGCGAGCGAGCGCCAGGAGCGGGGGCGAGGAGGTAACTGTCACCCCCTAAAAAGCCCGTGAGATAGCCAACATCTTTGGGGCTGGTGACCAGCAGGAAGCCGAGATTGAGTTCGGCCACGGAGCGTCCGAGCCGCGCGAGGCGGCTGGCGTACGGAGGAGCGGAGTCGTTGCCGGCGCGATTGGCCGTGGCAGCGGGCTTGGGCATAGGTCGAGATGATACCGACTTGTGGCGAGAATCGCACGCGATGGGAGCAACTCGACACAGGATCGGTCAGTAGCATGTCGGGACATGGCACCCCGGACAACCGACAACCCCGAACATTCAACCCCCGACGGCCGGTGGGGCGTGCGCGGCGTCATGCTCGGCCTGCTCGCAGCGGTGGTCGGCGCGGTTGGGCTTCCGGCAGTTGGGGTTGTCATCCAACTGGTTCAGGGGTGGACACACGGCACGAAGGCAACACCGAGCGAAACCCCCCTATTTGTGTGGGTGTCAATCTGGAACACGATCTGGGCGACGCTCGGAATCGGCGTGTTGGCAACCGCCCTTGCGATCCCAGCGGCGTGGACGCTGCGGCGGGCACCGGCGTGGTGGGTCGCATTAGTCGGGATGCCGCTGCTGATGCCGACGTATCTGGCGTATTCGGGATGGGGGTTGATGCGGGGGCCGGGAACGTGGCTTGGGGACTGGCTGGCGCATGGGAGCCCGGCGCGCTCGCTGGTGTTTGATAAAGGATTGGCGGTGTTTGGGCTGGCGCTGTGGGCGTGGCCGCTGGCGGCGTTTGTGGTTGGGGCGGGGGCGCGGCGGATAGCGGGACATCTGCTGGATGCACTCGATCTGGAGCCGGGGGCGCGGTGGCGGAAGTGGCGGGTGGTTGGGGGGATGTTGGCGGGGTCGATCGGGGCGTCGGTTGGACTGATCGCGCTGGTGATGGCGGGGTCGGCGGTGCCGCTGCATCTGGCGCAGGTGGATACATATGCGATCCATCTCTGGCTGTATCTGAACTCGTCGGCGGACCGAGCGGCGATCTGGCCGGTGACGGTGCCGCTGCTGGTAGTGGCGGGGGTTGCGGCGTGGATCATCGTGCGGGCGATGGGGCGCGAGCGGGTGGAGATGCGGGATGAGGGGACTGCGCCGGATCGGCGGGAGTCGGGGCTGGCGAAGTCGCTGGCGATCGCGGTCTGGATGTTGTCTGTGGCCGCGCCGATCGGGCTGTTTTTGAGCAATCTGCACCATATTTCGTCGCTGTGGGGGTTCTGGAACGGGATGGGGCGTGAGGTGTTGCTGAGCGTGCGGACCTCAGCGGTGGTCGGTGCGATGGTCGCCATGATCGGGCTGGCGGTGTGGGCGATTCGGGCGTGTCAACGGCGCGGCGCGGGAGCGCGCATGGGGCCGGTGAGCGTGGGGGTGCTCATTGCGAGCGCGCTGGTGCCGGGGGTGCTAGTGGGCACGGCGACGGTTGCGTTCTGGAATGGGGCGTGGCTGCCGCGGGCGGCGGGGGATTCGATGTGGCCGGTGGTCTTGGCGCATGTGGCGCGATTCGGGTTCGTTGGCGCGGCGGCGGGGTGGTGGCTGGCGGGACTGGAGACCACTGACGAGCGTGGGGCACGGCTGATGCTGGCGGGGAGCGGGTTGCGGGGTTGGGCGGTGCTGTGTATGCGCCCGCAAATCGGGGCGATGATCGGTGTCGGCTTGGCGGCGATGGCTCTCTCGCTGCATGAGATCGAGTCAACTGTGATCGTGCAACCGCCGGGGCCGACCACGCTGGCGCAATACGTGCTGAACCAGTTGCACTACAACCGGAACGAGGAACTGTGCGCGGCGTGCGTGAACATCATGGGCGTGGGGATTCTGCTCGCGGGCGGAGCGGGCTGGCTGATCGGGCGGGCGGACGTTGTGAAACGCTTACTTTCGGGAGCGGGCCGAAAGAGCGGGGAATCCGCACCGGGCGGTGGGGTGTCCGGTATCTGATATGCTCACTTGGCAGAAACCGGGTGGGCGGGGTCGGGGGACGAACTGGCCAGCCGCGGCGGGCGTCGATGGGTGATCGCGGGAGCAAGCGACGGGCATGAGAGCGGCCACGGGCATGAGCGGCGAGAAACACGAAGGGCGTAGCGGTGCGCGCCGGGGTGGTGCTGCGCTCGCGCTCGCTGGCGCGGTCATGTGCATCGGGCTTGCGGCGTGTGATGAGCAGCCAGCCGATGGCGCACCGACGCCGATCAAGTACACATCACTCTTTGGGGGACTCGGCGATACGCCCGGGCGATACGCATATCCGCGCTGCCTGGACCATGACGACTCGGCGCTCTGGATCATCGACAAGTCGGCGCGGGTGCAGCGGATCGACCCGAAGACCGGCAACTGTCTCGCGCTGTTCCGGATGCCGGAGTGGGACCTTGGCAAGCCGACGGGGTTCTGCGTTGCGCCAGGACCAGACAAAGAAGGCACATGGTGCGAAGATTTGCTGTATATCGCGGACACGCACTACCACCGGGTCATGGTGTATAAAGCACCGAAGAGCACGCCGCCGGGTGAGCATGGAACGCTCGATCCGGTGGCGACGTGGGGAACGTATGGGGATGGACCGGGGCAGTTCTACTACGTGACGGATGTTGCGGTGCTGCTGAAAGAGGGGAAGAAGGAAGTCGATCGGGTGTATGTTTCCGAATACGGCGGGAATGATCGCGTGAGCGTGTTTGACGGGAAGCACGAGTTTCTGTTTGCATTCGGAACGCCGGGAATGGGGGCGGACGCGACAAAGATCGAGTTCAACCGGCCGCAGTCGCTGGTGATCCGGAGCAAGTCGGATGGCTCGAAGGAACTGGTGGTGGTGGATGCGTGCAACCATCGGCTCGGGCGGTTTATGCTGGATGGCACGCTGATCGGGTGGATCGGATCATCCGCGAATCAGGGACGCAAGCCGGGGCAGTTCTACTTTCCATATGGGGTGGTGATGTTGCCGGATGGCTCGGCGATGGTGAGCGAGTTCGGCGGGGCGCGGCTGCAACGCATCGACCTGGAGAGCGGCAAGTCGCTTGGATGTTGGGGAGAACCGGGACGGGAACCGGGACAACTGGCCGCGCCGTGGGCGGTGACTGTGTTCAATGACACTGTGTATGCGCTGGATTCGGCGAACAACAGGGTGGTGGGATTCCCAAGACCTCGGTAGAAGTGCGGCTGATTTGCTACTGTAGAAAGTTGAAGTCGGTGTGATGAAGGTAGAGGAAGTAAGGAACCGCCGCGGAGCGGCGGGCCACCCAAAGCAATGACCACACTCGCATTCAACCTCGGCCCGATCCAGTTTGACCAGCCCATGTGGCTGGTGCTGGTGCCGATCTGCTGGGTACTGGTGGTGTGGATCGGACGACAGACGCTCTCCGGGATGGGCACGTTCTCGCGGCGGATGGCGCTGCTGGTGCGGCTGCTGGTGGTGCTGCTGGTGGTCGGCGCGATCGCCAAACCGTATTGGCGCAAGGAAGCAAAGGGTGTGAACGTCACCGTGGTCGTGGATGTGAGCGATTCGGTGCATCGGCCGCTGAAGGGGCCGGATGGCAAGATGATGGACGTGCAGACGTACATCGATGCGTATCTAAAGGAGGCCGCGGAGTTTGCCAAGCAGGGGGACACGATCTCGCGGCTGACGGTGGCGCGAAAGGTGTACGTGCAGTCGCTGCCGGTGCCGCCGAAGGACAAGCCGGAGGCGCAGACACTGGGAGAGACGGACGGATCGAATCTTGCGGCGGGCGTCCACATGGCCCTCGCGGTGCCGGGCAAGGACACGGACCAGCAGGCCGCGGCCAAGCGGATTTTTTACATCTCGGATTTCAACGAGACGACCGGGAGCATCCAGGAAGCCGCGGGCGAAGCGAAGACGGCGAAGGTGCCGATCGACGTGCTGCCGCTGCGGTACAAGTTCGATCAGGAAGTGATCGTGGAGCGTGTGGTCGCGCCGTCCACGGCGCGGATGGGGCAGAACATCGTGCTGCGGGTGCTCATCAGCAGCATCAAGCCGGCGAAGGGGCGGCTGTCGCTGCTGATCAACGGCGAGCAGGTGCAACTGGGTGATACCAAGACCGAGATGGACATGCCCGTGGTGCTGGACCCGGGCGCGAACGTGATCGCGATCCCGCTCGCGCTCCCGGTGCCGGGCCCGCAGGAGTTCAAGGCGGTGTTCACGCCCGCGACGGAAGAGGACGACGCGATTGCGCAGAACAACTCGAACATGGCGATCACATTCGTGCAGAGCGAGGGGCGTGTGCTGCTGATCGCGCAGAGCTCCGAAGAAGTCGGCCCGATGATGCGGGCGCTCCAGGAATCCAAGCTGGATGTGCAGCTGCGTCGGCCCGAGGAAGCGCCCAAGTCGCTGGTTGAGTGGGGCGCGTTTGACGCGGTGGTGCTGGCGAACATGCCATCCAGCGAGTTCAGCCAGAAGCAGCAGGAGGACATGCGGGCGTACGTGCATGATCTGGGCGGCGGGCTGGTGATGGTCGGCGGGCCGGAATCATTCGGCGCGGGGGGATGGATCGGGTCGCCGACGGCGGATGCGCTGCCGATCAAGCTGGATCCGCCGCAGCAGCGGAAGATGCCGCGCGGCGCGCTGGTGCTGCTGATGCACTCCTGCGAGATGCCGAAGGGCAACTACTGGGGGCAGCAGGTGGGGCTGGCGGCGATCAACAACCTTTCGCGCCTGGACTTGGCGGGTATTCTGGAGTTCAGCTTCGGCAAGGGCGACTGGTGGGTGCATCCGCTGAGCGAGGTGGGGAACAAGGCGGCGATCACGCGGGCGGTGAACTCGCTGACCTTCGGCGACATGCCGAGCTTCGACAACCTGCTGAAGATGGCGTACACCGACCTGAACAAGTCTGCGGCGGGTGCGAAGCACATCATCATCATCTCCGACGGTGACCCGCAGCTCATGAACAAGGGGTTGCTGGACGATTGCAAGGCGGCGCGGATTTCAATCTCGACGGTGCTGGTGTATCCGCACGAGCGGGCCGCGGGCGGGCAGGGCTGGCAACTCATGCGGGAGATCGCGCGGAAGACCAGCGGGCGGTTTTACTCGATCATCGACGAGGGCGAGTTTGCCAAACTGCCGTCGATCTTCATCAAAGAGGCGCAGGTGGTGAAACGCTCGCTGATCTGGGAGGGAGATGCTTTCGCGCCGACGATCTCCAACGCCGTGAGCGAGCCGATGCGCGGGCTGACCAGTGGCGGCGTGCCGACGATCTCCGGGTACATCGTCGCGGCGGAGCGCGAGGGGCTGAGCGTCGTCACGCTGCGCGGCAAGGAAAACGACCCGATTCTGGCACACTGGCAATACGGGCTGGGCAAGAGCGTGGCGTTCACATCGGATGCGTCCGTGAAGTGGACCACGCAGTGGCCGGGGTGGGGCAAGTACAAGGCGTTCTGGGAGCAGCACGTGCGCTGGGCGATGCGCCCGGGTGGCAACGCGGACATGCGTGTGACCACCGAAGACATGGGCGACCGGACAAAGATCGTCGTCGAAGCGCTGGACCCCAAGGGAGAGCGGCAGAACTTCGTCCGCTTCGCGGGGCGCGCCGTCGGCCCGAATGGGTCTTCGCAGGACGTGCAACTGCGCCAAGTTGGGCCGGGGCGATACGAAGGGTTGATCGAGTCCGCCGCGGCCGGGGCGTATGTGATGAGCTTGGGCTATCTCACGCCCGCGGCCGAGGGAGTCTCGGAAGCATCACGCAAAGGAACGATCGTGGCGGCGGTGACGCGCCCATATGCGGATGAGTTCAAGACACTCAAGGACAACGCGCCACTAGGCAAACTGGTCGCGGAACTCACAAACGGGCGCGTGGTGGATGATGATCCGACGAGGGCGAATCTGTGGCTGCGCGATGGGCTGACGATGCCGGTGGATGCACGCCCGATCTGGATGGTCGTAGCGATGATTGCGCTGGGCGCGTTCCTGTTTGACGTTGCGGTACGCCGGATTCGCATCGATCCGCAGATGATCGCCGGTGCCGTGCGTCGGGGCATGGGCCAGGGCGCGGACAAGGCGAATCAGCAGATCGGCTCACTCAAGGAAGCGCGGCAGCGGGCCCGGCAATCCATCGGCGACCGCAAGCCGGGGGTTGCGGACGAGGGCAAAGTCACGCACGCCAAGCCGGGCGAGGGAGCGGCATCCAGCGCGGCGGTGAAGTTCGAGGTCAGCGACGAGGTACTCAAGAAGTCGCGGACCAACGAGGCCGTGGCAGACCTGAACGCCCCCCCACCCGGCCCGGGCGGGCGGGCGGCGACCACCGGCCTCTCGCAACAGACCGGCGAACCGCCGACCCAGGATGAGGGATTGTCACGATTGAAAAAAGCCCGCGAGCGGGCGCAAGAGAAGTTTGAGGATGGCGAAGAGAAGAAGAGCTAACCACGAAGACACGAAGACACGGAGAACCACGGAGAAAGACAGGAAGGGCCACAGATGAACACGGATGAACGCGGATTAGGAATAGGAATAGGAAGAGTGAGTGGCGACTTGGCTTTCGGCCATCGCCGCGTTGATTCTTTGGTTCTGATCCGTCCCTCCGAATCCGTGTCCATCCGTGTTCATGAGTGGCAAAAGCTCTTTCCGGTCTCCGTGGATATTCGTATCGCAGAATCAGGAGTTCACCATGGCCGTTGCTGAAATGACCCAGACCCCCGAGGCCGTGAAGGCCAAGTGCGAAGCGTTCCGCGCCACCTATGTCAAACTGCGCGCCGAGATCGGGAAGGTCATGGTCGGGCACACCGACGTGATCGACGCGACGCTCGTGGGCCTGTTCGCTGGCGGCAACGTGCTGCTGGAGGGCGTACCGGGGCTGGGCAAGACGATGCTCGTTCGCACACTCGCAGATACGCTGACGCTCCCGTTCAACCGCATCCAGTTCACACCCGACCTGATGCCCGCGGATGTGATCGGCACGAACATCGTGATGGAGGACCCGGACACGGGGCGGCGCAAGTTCGAGTTCCAACGCGGCCCGATCTTCGCACAGATCGTGCTCGCCGACGAGATCAACCGGGCCACGCCCAAGACGCAATCCGCATTGCTCGAAGCGATGCAGGAGCGCAGCGTTACGGTCGCGGGACACACGTACAAGCTCGACAAACCGTTCTTCGTGCTGGCAACGCAGAACCCGATCGAGCAGGAGGGCACGTATCCGTTGCCCGAGGCCCAGATGGACCGCTTTATCTTCAAGGTGACGGTCGGCTATTCCAAACTTGACGAGCTGATGACGATCATGGACCGCACCACCGGCACGCACATGCCGACGGTGAACAAGATTCTGGACGGGCAGGGGATTCTGGATGCACAGCACCTGATCCGGGATTGCATTGTCGCGCCGCATGTGAAGGAATACGCCGCGCGGCTGGTGCTGGCAACGCACCCGCAGGGCGAGTACGCCCTGAATATCACCAATCAGTACGTCCGCTGCGGTGCATCGCCCCGTGCCGCGCAGGCGTTGCTGCTGGGCGGCAAGGTGCGCGCGGTGACGGATGGGCGATACCACGTTTCGTACAAAGACATTCAGGATGTCGCGCTGCTTGGGCTGCGGCACCGCGTGATCCTGAACTTCGAGGCCGAGGCAGATCGGATCACGGGAGATGATGTGGTGAAGAAGTTGTTGGAGGCGACGCCGAAGGAGCCGGTGCGAGGGGGGTGAGGTCGCGGAATAGAACGCACGCAGAGGTGCGCGGGGGTTGCGCAGAGGTGCGCGGAGAGAAAGGGGGAAGGGGGAAAGGGGGAAAAGCGATGATTGAGGAGCCGCAAATGCCGGAATCAACTGAACCAAATAGCGCTGGCTTAGCGACAGTTCCTCCTGAGTGGAACATGCTGACATCTCGGATTATCGAGGCGGCCATAGAAGTCCACACGATACTCGGCCCCGGGCTTCTGGAAGGCGTGTATGAGGATGCACTCTGCTATGAGTTTGCCGAACGAGGGATCAGGTTCCAACAGCAGTTGAGTTTTCCGATCATGTATAAGAATCGCGTTCTACGTGAGCAGCGGTGTGATCTGCTCGTCGAGCAGCTCGTCGTCGTCGAGCTCAAGTCCACGAATGGCATTGACGAGAAGTTCCTCTCCACGATGCTGGGGTACATGCGGGGCCTAGATGCGCCGCTCGGATTGCTGCTGAGCTTCCACAACTCACATCTTCGCGACGGCATCCACCGGCGCGTCAACTCCAGATCATCAAAGTTTCACACCCCAAACATTTCAGTTCGCTCCTCCGACTCTTCTTTCCCTTCGTCCTCTCCGCGAACCTCTGCGTAACCCCCGCGCGCCTCTGCGTGCCTGTCCCGCTCCGTCTTCCTCCCCATGCTCAAGACCCCCAACATCAAACGTGCCGAGACCATCGACGACCTGCTCCCCGCGGGGCTGGCCGCGCGGCTGGGGCAACTTGATGTCTCATCGCGCAAGATCATGACCGGCAAGCTTAAGGGCGAGCGGCGCTCCAAGCGGCGCGGCGAGAGTGTCGAGTTCGCGGATCACCGGCCATATGTCTATGGCGACGATCTTCGCCACATCGACTGGAACGTCTTTGGTCGCTTGGACAAGATGTTCATGAAGCTTTTTCTGGAAGAGGAAGACCTTTCACTTCAGATCATCATCGACTGCTCGGCCTCCAGCGACGCGGGTGAGCCGAACAAGTTTCTGTACATGCAGCGGCTGGCGGCCGCGCTGGGGTACATCGGGTTGGTGAATCTGAATCGCGTGGGCATCAGCGCGCTGGGGGACAAGGGGTTGCGCGAAGGGGAGAAGCCGGAGATCGGGCCAGACGGGAAGGAGCTGCCGCCGCAGGGTCTGGTCTCGGCGATCCGCGATCTGCGCGGCAAGCGCCGGTTGCAGGACCTGGCGAGTTACATCCTCTCCATCGAGCCCGCCGGGCAGACGCGCTTCACCGACGCCTGCAAGCGAATCGCGATCACGCGGCGCGGCAAGGGCGTCGTGATCATTCTCTCGGACTTCTTCATCAAGGAGGGGTACGAGGCGGGGCTGCGACTGCTCAAAGGGCAGGGATACGACGTGTACGCGATCCAGGTGCTCTCGCCGCAGGAGATGGAACCGAACATCGGCGGCGATCTGCGGCTCAAAGACATCGAGGACGGCGACACCGCCGAGGTGACGATCACCGCGCCGCTGCTGAAGAAGTACAAGCAGATTCTCAACGCCTACTGCAACAAGCTGCACCAGTTCTGCACGCAGCGCGACATCATTCATATGACGGTGAAGAGCGACATGCCGGTGGATCAGTTGGTGATGGATTATCTGCGGAGAAGGGGGCTGCTGAGATGACAACGCTGAGCCCCAGCACGAACCTACACAGTTGCCCGCCGCGGACGCGATGGCTGCGCGTCGTCGCGATTGGCGCAATGGCTATTGGATGTTGGGAGTTTGCGCGTTGGTCGATTGACGCCGTGCCGTCGTATCAATGCCGCTTTGCATTCGAGAACATGTCGTCCGAGAAGATCCGATTCGTGCTGATCGATCCGCTCTGGCCTGGCGGTGCGCAGTCCCGGATCGCACCCCCCGAGCACATTTCGCGTCTGGTGTTCCCGTTGGGCGGAGATACCTTGCCTGCGAGCGGAAATATCTACCAACTCCTTGCCCTGGATGGCTACGGTCGTGTCCTGTGGAGAGATTCGCCTGAGTTTCAGCAACTGGAAAAGTTGGAGAGTATTGTCGCGCTTGGCACTGGCGACTCCGTCTCTATCAACCCGAAATACACTCGGGGCGAAGGTGGCAAACCATGACCTTCGCAACCCCCATCATCGCCGCGCTGCTCGCCGGGATCGTCATTCCGACATTGATCATTTTGTATTTCCTGAAGCTCCGCCGGCGCGACATGGAGGTTTCATCCACGCTGCTGTGGAAGAAGGCGATTCAGGATTTGCAGGCCAATGCGCCCTTTCAGAAGCTGCGGAACAACATTCTGCTCATCCTGCAACTGCTCGCCCTGCTGGCCGCGCTGCTGGCGATCGCCCAGCCGGAGCTGCGCCATCGCGGGCTTTCCACGGCCCGCCGGATCATTCTGATTGATCGCTCCGCGAGCATGAACGCGACCGATGGGGACGCGAAGCCGGCGGAACCGCTCTCGCCCGCGGCGGCCGCGGATGGAGGGGGGGGGGAGGCCAGCCCCGGTGATGCCGGCGCGCCGGGATCCAAGAAAGTCACGCGGCTGGAACAGGCCAAGAAGAAGGCCCTGGAACTCATCACCGGCCTGCGCGAACGGTCGATCTTTGATGACAAGGCCGAGGAGGCGATGGTCATCGCGTTCGATTCCTCCGCGGTGGTGGTGCAGAGTTTCACGTCCAACAAGCAACTGCTGAAGACCTCGATCGAGAGTATTCAGCCAACCGATGCACCGAGCTCGCTGGAGCGTGCGTACGAGCTGGCGAAGGCATATACCGGCACCAAAAAGTTCGAGGATCAGGTTAACAAAACCGCAGGGTTCGGTTTTATTCCTCGCGGGCCAACAGCCACGCTGCATGTCTTCTCCGACGGCCGCCTACCGGACGCGGAGAAACTCCAGACCGCGCCCGAGGACACCGTGGTGTATCACGCGATCGGGTCATCGGATGCGCCGAACGTGGGCATCACCGGGCTTCGCGCCGAGCGGGCGTTTGACAATCCGGGCCGCGTGAACATTTTCGTCGGCATTCAGAGCACGGATCCGCGGCCGCGCGAGATCGACGCGGAGATCATCATCGACGGCGTGCCGCAGGCCGTGAAGGGCATCAAGGTCGCCGGAGCCACGCAGCAGATCGGCAGCGACTCATCCAAGAACGATCCGACGCCCGGCGACGCGGACGCCGCGCCGGTCACATCCAGCAAGCCGCGGCTGGTCCCCGGCCTGGGCGGCGCGGTGATCCCGCTGGAACGTTCCGAGGGCGGCACCGCCTCCGTCCGGCTGATTCTCCCGGAGCGCGATGCACTGCCCACCGACAACGTCGCGTATCTGAGCATCCCACCGGCCAAGCGGCTCTCGGTGGTGCTCGTCACCGAGGGCAACCTGTACATCAAGACCGCGCTGAACGGATTGAATCTCAGCAAGTTCGATACGAAGACTCCGGACGAGTTCCAGAAACTCCTCGACGGCGGCCAGACGGCGCAATACGACGTGTTCGTCTTCGATCGCGTGCTGCCGCTGGTGGCCCAGGGTGACAAGAAAATCGCCAGCGCGCCGGGCCTGCCGCCCGGCCGATCGCTGGTGCTCGGCGCGGTGCCGCCGCCGCCACTGGGGTTGATTGATCTCGGACCGGGCGAGGGCGAGCTGATTCTGGGATACGTGCGCGACCACCCCGCGCTCCGGCTGGCCTCACTGGACAAAATAAACATCGCCAAGTTCCGCAAGGTGCAGATCGCGTCGGACACTCCGGTGCGCGAGATCGCCAAGGCCAAGGGTGGCCCCGCGATCGTCGAGATCACCGACGCGACGCTGCAGGCGATTGTCGTGCCGTGGGATGTGGCCGACAGCGACTGGCCGTTTGATCCCGGCTGGGTGCTCTTCCTCGCGGGCAGCATTCTGTACCTGAGCGAGCCGCAAACCGGCATCCTCAGCGAGGGTATTCGCGCCGGCGACACGCTGACCACACGGCTCCCGCTCGGCGCGAGCGCCGTGAAACTCACCGAGCCGGACGGCACTTCCATCCATCTCGAAACCTCGCCCAACGGCTCCGTCACCTACGGCCCGATCGGCAAAATCGGCATGTACCAAGTCTCGTGGGAAGGCCAAGCCACGCCGATGGATGTGGCCGACGGCACCACGGCCCGGCGCAACATCGCCGCCAATCTGCTGGACCCCTACGAGAGCGACATCGGCGCATCCCCCACCCTCTCGATCGCGCGCCAGGAGATCAAGACCCAGACCGAGAAGGAATCCGACCTGACCCGCAAGCTCTGGCCATACTTGCTGCTGGTCGCGCTGGCGGTGGTGATGTTCGAGTGGTACATCTACAACCGCAAAGTAGCGATATAGATCGCTCCGCGTTGCCATGCAATCCTGCCGAATGATTCTCGCTATCGCACCACCATGATCTCCTCCCACCCCTTCCTCTGAATATCCGGCACCACGCAGCCCGCCGCCGGATACCCCACCGGGATCAGCACATACGCGCGCTCGTGCTCCGGGCGGTCCAGCGTCTCGCGCAGGAAGCCCATCGGACTAGGCGTGTGCGTCAGCGCGGCCATTCCCGCGTGGTGGATCGCCGCCAGCAGCAGACCCACCGCGATCCCCACGCTCTCATTTACGTAATACACCTGCCCGCCCGCGTCGGTCTTCATCATCTTGAACACAACAATCAACCACGGGGCATCTTCCAGAAACGCTTTGTCGGGCGTGGTGTCCAGCGGACGCAGGTCCGCGAGCCATTCCGGGCCGGCGCGCCGGGTGTAGAACTCGCGCTCCTCCTCCTCGGCCGCGAGCCGGATGCGCCGCTTGGTGGCCGCGTCCTGCACGCAGACGAATCGCCACGGCTGCTTGTTCGCGCCGCTCGGGGCCGTTCCCGCGGCCAGCACACACCAGCGGATGGTCTCCTCGCTCACCGGCCGATCCGAGAACATGCGAACGCTCCGGCGCAGATGAATCTGCTCGTAGAACGCCCGGGCCTCTCCCTCGGGCGTCGCGCCGGGCGCGAGCGGGGCAATGGCATGTGAAATCGTCGGAAACGGCCCTTCGGCTGAGTTCGGCCCTGTTTCGTGAGAAGTTGGTGGCATGATCCTGCGATGCTCCCACACTGGGACCCGATTCGCAAGCCCCGCACGCCAGACGCCGATAATGGGGTATGACCTTCGGGAGCAGGGCACATTCCGCGCGCCGCCGCCGCACATTGCAACGCTGGCCTGTTTGCGCCATGCTCGCAACGGCGATCGTGGGCACAGGGCTCGCGAGCATGGCTCTCGCGCAGAGCGATGAGCCGCCCGCCGCGCGTCCGCGCTCCGCAAAGCGGCTGCTCCGAGTGTTTGACTTCGAGGAACCGACGAACCCATACCCCGTGCCACTGCACTGGTTCCGGCCGCAGGACAACCCCGCCGGGCTTCGCCGTCCCGGGTATCCGAAATACAACGAGGCCCAGTTCGACAAATCACTTGCCACATCCGGCAAGACGAGCGTGAAACTCCCGACCATGGGCGGCTCCACCGCGCTCCGCCTGGAAGCCGGTGAAGTTCCCATCTTCCCCGACGCGGACTACACCGTCAGCGCCAAGGTGCAGACTGCGGGCCTCGAGCACGCCCGCGCGTTCCTCACCGCGCGCCTGCTGGATCAACACTCCAATCCCATTCCCGGCGCGGAGGTCCGCTCCGCGCCCGTGCTCTCGCCCGGCGGATGGGAGACGGTGCAGATTCTGCTTACCGGCAGTTCCCCCGCCGCGGCCTGGCTCCAGATCGATCTTGAACTTCTTCAGCCCAAAGAGTTCGAGCCGCTCGCACCCGAGGCGATCCGCAAGCACTTCGTGGCGCACGAGGACGTTATCGGCGCGGCGTACTTTGACGATGTTTCCATCGCGCTGGTGCCGCGCACCAGGTTCTGGGCCACGCAGCGCTCGGGTATCTTTGTCGCGCCCGAGCGCCCCACCATCGGCATGTTGGTGCGCGATCAGGGCGGCGAGGAACTGGCCGCGCGTGTGCGCGTGCTGGATATCGACGGCAAATCCGTCGCCGAAGAGACCTTCAAGCTCGACCCCTCGGCCCGCGCCTCTATATGGACGCCGGCGCTCCCAGGATACGGCTGGTTTCGCGCCATTCTGGACATTGATGCGGCGGAGGTCAGCGTCACCCGCCAGGAAATCTGGATCTGCTCGCTCCCGGAGCGGCTGAAACTCGTGAACTCCTCCGCCCGCGTGCGCGATCTCGCCCGCTTCGGCATCATCGCCGACGACACGCCCGAGCAACTGCTCCCGCAGATTCCCGCGATCGCCCAGCGCATCGGCACGCGTTTCATCACGCTTCCCGCCTTCGACGCAGCGCAGAGCGCGGACCAGCAGGGAGCGGTGCTCGCGGCCCGCACCGGCACTATCGATGCGCTCCTCGCGCAGGGCCAGCAGGTCACGCTCACCGTCGGCGATGTGCCGCCCGACTTGGCCGCGTTGCAGGTGCTGGACGCCACGGACACGCTGGGCATGTGCGAGCATGACTCCAAGACCTGGGCTCCGTTCATGGAGCCGATCCTGGATGTCTTTGGCCAGCAGATCCTGCGATATCAACTCGGCCACACCGGCGATACGCACGCCATGCGGCGCGACCCGACGCTGGGCACCGAGTCTTTCGAGCGCAGCATCGCGCGGCTGGTGCCCGGGCCGCGCATCCTGCTGCCGTGGCGTGCCGATCACCCGATCCCGCTCATCACCCGCAGTACAACCACCGGCAAATCATCCGAAGCCATCGGCACCATCTCCTCCGGCCCGCTGGTAGATGAACTGGCGATGGAGTTTCCCATCGGCTTCGCGCCCGGCGCGATGCGCGACCTTTCTCTGGTCTGGCGCGATCAGGTCGCCGGCGGGAACGCGATCGGCCTGACCGTGGTTCCCGAACTCCCTGAACTGGATCGCTACGGGCCCAAAGCCCGCGCTACCGAACTGGCCCGGCGCGTGGTGGAGTTCTGGGGCGCGATGGGCACCGGTGCGGCCACCGCCGGCGTGGACTCCAAAACCATTTGGCCGCGCATCGCTATAAGTTCGCCGTGGCGCATCGCCGCTCACCCCGGCGAAGCCGAGCCGATGCTGCACCCCGGCCCCGCGCTGGGCGCGATGTCGCAACTCGCCGACCGGCTGGCAGGCAGGCGCATAATCACCACGATTCCCGGCCCAGCGGGCGTGCGAGCCATGCTGATCGCCGAAGCGGCGACGGGCAGCGGTGGTTCCGCTGATGAGCCCGCGCTCAACGATCGCGCCGCCATCGGCAACCGCGCTGGCGACACACTGCTCCGCGCCTGCGTCGTCGCATGGGCCGATGGTGCCGAGCCGGACCACGCATGGGTCGATGTCTACCCGGCACGCGACGGCGTGGATGTCGTGGACATCTTCGGCAACTCCACCCGGGTGGGGCTCAGCGGTAGCGGCGGGAAAGCCACGGCGCAGGTCCGCGTGCCGCTCACCGATTCGCCCGTGTTCATTGAGGGCGTCGATCCGTATCTCGTGCAGTTCACTTCATCCTTCAAGCTCACGCCCACGTTCATCCCCGCCGTCGTCGCCGAGCACGACATGCGGATCGAGATGACCAACCCCTGGCCGATCCGCATCACCGGGCAGATTCAACTCAAAGAACCGGACAACGCGATCAACTCGAACGGCATGTCGTGGACGATCTCCCCCAACGTCATCGACTTCGCCATCGCCCCCGGCCAGACCACATCGCTCCCGCTGCAACTCACCTTCGGCCCCGGTCAGCTCGCGGGCGTGAAGGACATGGTGATGGTCGCCAGGGTGCTGGCGGATCGGCAGTATCCATCCATCCGCACCACCACCAGCATCGAGGTCGGGCTGTCCGAACTCGAGCTCATCCCGGATGTGCAACTCAGCCCCTCGCCGGATGGGCCGGATGTCATCGTCACCGCGGCGATCACCAATCGCGACACTCGCCCGCGTACGCTGCGGCTGGATCTCGCCGCGCCCGAGACCCCGGGGCAGCAACTCCAGATCAGCGCGCTCCCGCCCTCGCAGACGGCGTACAAGCGGTTCATCATCCGCGACGGGGCGCGGCTGCTGGGCGGCAAACGCATCCGAATCACGCTGGGCGACGAGGAATCCGCCGCACGCCTGAGCAAGGCGGCGCTGGTTCCCAAGCCGCAATAACCACGCGGCACCGGAAGTGACAAATGCGAGCAAGGTTCCTCTACCGATCGCTTGCTCACGTACAGCCGGATGCGAACTCCGGCGCGCCGGGCACATATGCTCTCGGTGGTGTGCCGACGATGGTGATTTGTATGAGGCGCGAAACGACGCATGAGCATGACGAGACGTGACACGATCGCGGAGGCCATTCTCGCCAGCCGCGTGCTCTTCCACAGGTATCTTGTCGGCTTCGACGACAGCAACCACACGCGCCAGACGCCGGACCTGCCCAACCACGTCGCGTGGTGCCTGGGCCACTGCGCCCTCACGCTGCACCGCGGCGTGGAGCGCATCAACCGCGAGCCGCTTCCCGACAGCGACTTCTACGCGCCGCCAGCGGACCTGATCGGCAAGACGGTGCAGCCGCCGCGCGCTGGTAAGAGCGCAACGGGTGCGGGAGGTGCGGGTGACGCGACCATCGCCGCTCCAACACGCTACGACACCGAGACCGTCGCGTTCCAATCCACCCCGGCGGACAATGCCGCGCTGTACCCGCGCTTCGGCCGCTGCGTGGACATCTTCGACGGCGCGTGCCACCGCTCCGCGCAGGTCATCCGTGCCCTTCCGGAAGAAAAACTCGACACCATGATCCAGTGGGGCCAGATCCAGATCCCCATCTGGGCCAGCGGCCTGCGCATGGCCTTCCACAACGGCCAGCATTGCGGGCAAATCTCCGACCTGCGCCGGGCGATGGGGATGAAGTCGATCTTTGCGTGAGAAGAGGGGTTCACCGCTCAGACGCCCAGGACGCGGAGAGATGCGACGGCGAGTCAGGGCAATGCGAGCGGTGAGTTGCCGCATTCGGGGCAGAGTGTTTGAGATGCGAAGCCGGTGCGGTCGTAGCCGCAGGAAACGCAGCGACCTGTGCGATGGCGACGCCAGCGACGCAATGTTGCGCGGCCACAAAAAATGCTCCAAGTCAAAGTGCCAAAAAACGGCGTGTTCAGTGCAAATCCCTCCCAGAGCGGATTGGTTGCGCAGAGACCATCTCCTTTCAGCATCGGCAGAACTTTCTTCACAAGCGGAGGCTCGATAATCCCTGTTGTGCGTATCGTTTCGCCGCGAGAAATGCTGTACGGCCCTCGCAGCCCTCCGACATTGGGGGCTTCCAAGCACGTCCATGTACTCCACCGCACAGAGAACATCGGCCACCCAAGCACGCGGCAGTCTACCTCGACGTTGTGGGTCTTCGTTGACACTTTAGTACTCAGCGCACTCAAACACCACTCGGGTGGCTCAAGCGAGGCGACGCCGACAACCGGGTACCACCGTGGCGACAGATCGCGAAGGTCCGCCCACTGCAACTTCGAATCTGCGACCACATGGGCGCGACCGAAACTCGTCCGAACTGTCCCGTACCAATCCGATTGGACCAAACGATACTGAAACTGGGTCGTCGGAGCCGTCGGTAGAGGGAAATAGGCACAGGACCACGCCACGCCCACATTCACCACCGCACCAATCACCAGCCACACCGCAAGAACGCGTGTCGTGCGGAAGATGCGAGTGCGTCTGGACATCTCCGCAGTGTTCCCGCCGCCACCACTTCCACGCACGCACTTGCACCCGAACTCCCTGCTCCACAAAGTCCGCTACGGATGCGGCGTGATCGCGATGATCGTGATCTCCCCTTTGCCCGGCCCATAGCACCAGAACAGTCGATATACGCCCGGCGTGCGGTTCTGGACGTACGCCTCAAACACTTTGCCCTTGGGCTCGTACGGATGAGTGATCGAGTCATACTCGTGCGTGTGCAGACCGGGATGCTTCGGATCCTGGAGCAGAAAACGCACGCACTTCTCGACCTGCTTGAACAGCCCCTCGGCCTTCGTGGCTTTTGCCCTCTTGTTCTTCTGGCGGTTCTGTAGCGACGTCACCGCCGCCGCTTGCAGCTCGCGGAAGATCGCGTCCGCCTCTTCCGTCCATCGGGGCGTGTACGCCATCAATCGCCCTCAAGCTGGTCCGCCAGTGCGGCCGCACCGCGCAGGTCCGGCCCCTTCTTGACAAACTTGCCCGCCTTGGCCTGCTTCAACCCCCGACGCAGCGATGCCAGCGCCGTTTCGTTTTCGTACAGCCAGGATTCGTTCTCAGGAATCACGCGGGCCAGGCGAAGAATGATCTCGTCCCCATGCCGCTCCACCAGCATCGTCCGATTGGCAAAGGCATCTCCGAGTGTGATGCGCCCCTTGGAGTCGGTGTTTTTGGTAAGTGAGCCGCGCCGTGACATGTTAGTAGTATCGCCCATATTCCCAAGATGGTCAAGTGGGAAAGTGGGAAAGTGGGCACTTTGACACCCGCTTAGGCCGAAAACAGCCGCAATATCGAGCCATACGGCTGGTACCCCACCTCCTGACTTTGGTTTCAACGACCATTCTCCCGCCGCGCCGTGGCCACGAGCCGCCTCGCACACTCCACGACAGCTCGCTTGTCCAGCCCGAGCACGCGGAGAAAACCGTTGTGAGCGGCTCACAGAACTCGCACCCGAAATGGCCCCGGTGGGAGTCGAACCCACACGCCCGTTTCCGGGCCGCGGATTTTAAGTCCGCTGCGTCTGCCGTTCCGCCACGGGGCCGCTACAAATTGTTGGTACGACCGGACCCCCATGACGATCGCGGGTGGTCACGGCGCGCCGAAAATAATCTCGAACGAAATCCCGAACATCACCGATGGCGCGGCGTGCGAGCGCGAGAACCGGATGTCCTTGTCCAGGTCCACCGTCAGCTCGCGCGAGACATTTGTGCCGATCCACGCCTCAAACCGCGCCGCCGGATGCGGCACAAACTCCAGCCGCAGCGTCACCGGGATCGAGTTATCCCGAAACACCGCCCCCGGCCCCGGCCCGTCCGAGTCCAGCCGATACGCCCGCTGCTCAAACGCCATGTCCGCCTTCACGCACCACGCCTCGGCGAAGTCATACTCGAAGCGGATGTTGTTGCCCTGGCTAGTCAGCCGCGTGCGCTCGTCGAGTTTCCACTCCATCCAGAACGCGGGCAGAATCTGGATGTTGTCCTCGAGCCGCGATCGCGCCCCGATGCCCAGCCGCAGCGTGAACATCTTGTCCGGGCGATAGATCACCCCGCCGAAACCGCCGTAGGTCGTGGACGAGTCCGCATTGAACTGCCCGGCGTCAAACAGCAGCCCGCCGCCGAAGACGCCCCAGTGCTCGTTCAGCTTTACCTCGATGTTCGGCGTGAACACGATCTGCTGAAAGCTCTTCACGCGCCCAACGCCGCCGGGAAACAGCGCGTTGGCATCGCGGAACGAATAGTTGGAGACCTCCCAATCCACCGGCAAACTCACCTGCACATCGTGCTCTGGCCCGAAGATCAGATTGCCGGACATGCCGCTGCGCGCGATGCGCAAACTCCCTGGATCACCGCCGACATCCGCGCGGGTCGTCAGTTCATAACGCCCATCCAGCAGGAAGATCACCGGCGGGCGCGTCGGGTCCGAGTCACGATTGTGAACGAAGTGCCCGGGGCGCGACACGACGTCCGGCGGCTCTTGCTCCAGCGTCAACTTCGGCGCATCGCCGATCGCCGGCACCACCGGCGGCTGCATCGCCACCTCCGGCTCCGCGCCCCTCGCCGCGCTCGCACACGCCACCACAATCGCCGCCGCCGTTGTTGCTTGCCAAATCTGCACGCTAACCTCCCGCTCTCAAAACGCAACCGCTCACACACCCACCCGCCTCCCACCCGACACGTCCCTGCGACCGATGCTAGCAGAACCCGACCCGCAACACATGCCCTGGATTCTTCCCACCCCCACTCATCCCGTTCCCAGCATTTTCACCGTCCCAAACCTTTTCCATCGCCGCCAGACACCGGAATTCCGCCGATATCCTTCCGTCGTGGTGTATCGTGAAACTAGCCGCCGCGTATTCCCAATTACATCGGGAGCAACATGGATATCGCCATTGCCATCATGATCGGTCTGGCCCTCAGCGCGGCGTGCGGCCTGCGGGTTTTCGTGCCCTTGCTCGTCCTCTCCATCGCGGCCAAAGTCGGCGTGCTCGCACTGGGCACCTCGCTCGGCTGGATCGGCTCCACCGAAGCGATCATCGCATTTTCCGTCGCCACGGTGGTCGAGATTATCGCGTACAAAGTGCCGTGGCTAGACCACGCGCTGGACACCATCGCCTCGCCCGCCGCCGTCATGGCCGGAACCATCGTCTCCGCCAGCCAGATTGGCGCGATCCACGGCATCAGCCCGCTCATGCAATGGTCGTGCGCCCTCATCGTCGGCGGCGGCGTGGCGGGCCTCATGCAAACCGGCTCCGTCTCCACTCGCGCCGCCAGCACCGTCGTCACTGCTGGCATCGCCAACCCGTTCATCTCGCTCATCCAGAGCGTGCTCGCCGTCGTCATGAGCGTGCTCGCGGTGTTCGTGCCGATCCTCGCCGTGCTGATGGCCGCGGTCATGCTCTGCGGAGCGGGGCTGGTGGTCTTCTGGATCGCGCGGCTACGCCGCTCGCGCCGCGTGGCAACAGTCGCCGTCGTCGCATCACGCACCGCTTGATCGCACGCCCGGGATGAGCGAGTCCGCGAGCGAATCCTGTGGATGGAGGTACTCGTCGGCTTTGCACCTGGACCTCGCAGGTCACGGCTTCTTCGCCGCCCCCTCTACCTTCTTCGCCCCCACATACTGCCGCAGCCGCTGCTCCAGTTCCTTCTTCTGGCTCGGGAGCGTCGTCGCCTCCACAGCGAGTTTCTGAGTCTCCACCGCGCCCTTGATGTCTCCGGACTCAAACTGCGCCTTGGCCAGGGTATCCAGAATGTTCGCATCCGCGTGCTTGGTCAGGTCATCCGCTCGCTGCGCGATCTGCCGCGCCAGCGAAATATCCCTTCGCACCACGCCCGGCTCCGCCAGCGTCATCCACGCGATTGCCTTCAGCGTCTCCGCGTCGTCCTTCAGCCCGCCCTCCAGCATCGCCGCGGCGTACGCATACGCCATATCCGCGTCCCGCTTCTGCATCAATAGATACGCGAACTTGGTCATCGCCCATTCCCCCATCACGGGCGGATCAATCGCAAACAACTGGTCCATCGTCGCCAGCGCCTTGTCCGTCTGCCCCGCCGCAAACTCCTCTTCGAGCCGCGTCACCAGCGGCCCACCCTTCTCCTCCGCCGCCGCTTTCCGTCGCGCCTCGTCGCTCGCCTTGATGAGGTCCCACGACCCACCCGTCATCTTCGCCAGCACGCGATCCAGGTTGTCCATCGGGTGCCCGATCCACGCGATCTGCCCGCGCTCGTTCACCACAAACGCCACCGGAATCCCACTCTGCCCGCTCGGCTGCATGAAGCGGCGCGTCGTGTCTCCCATCGTGTCATAGCCGATCGTGTGCGTGATCCTCTCCCCCATCTGCTTCACATACGCATCCACCACACCCGGCCCCTGTTGCTCCACCGTCGCCACCGAGATGATCGTCACGCCCGAGTCCTTGTACAACGCCGCCAGCTCCGACAGCAGCGGCCCGCTCCGCTTGCACGCCGCCACCCGCGGCGACCAGAACTCCACCACGTAAATAGTCCCCGGCTTGTACTCGTTCACCGGCGCGCCCTTGATCCACACGTTGATCCCCAGCACCGGCGCGGGCACGCCAATCACCAGCGTCGGCACAAACGCACGCGGCGTGGCAGCGGGCTTCGGTGTTTGCGTCGGCACTTGCGGCGCAGGTACCGCCGAAGCCGGAGCAGGAGCCACCGGCGTCTGCCCATGCAGCACCGTCGCCGCCACCAGAACACTCGCGCCACCCAACATACTTCGGATCATGCACAACTCCATGCTCTTGCCCCCCACCACTCGCGTGTCCGCCCCCGCGCCCATCGCATCGCTCCTCAATACGCGGCAATCCCACTCCCGATGCCCCGCGAGCAATATCCCGACAGAATGCTACCTGCTTTTCCAAACATGAAATCCGCAACCGACCCCCCGCATGACACCCGCACGGACCCCGCATAAACTCCCCCATGATGCGGGGAGATTCCATCAACTCCGGTGTACACACAGGCGTCGTCCTGAGCGTGCTGCTGCACGGCATCATCGTGCTGGTCGCATCGACCGTTCCCTTCACCGGCGAAGCACCAGAGTCCGGCACGCGTGCGGGAATGTTCAGCGGCTCGCAGGCATCCTTCGATCTCAGCGATCCCGCGCTGCTCACGCCCACGCCGCCGAACTCCCCGGAACAGCGCACCCTCACCGCGCTCCTCGTTCCCCCCGAGCCAACGCCCAAGCCGCTCACCCCCGAAGAGCTCGAGCAGAAGCTTGTTCTGGGCTTCGACGAGTCCACACAGAAAACCCAGAACTGGATGGGCTTCGCGAATCCCACGCCGCACGCCGCGCCACTCTCCACCGTCGAGCAGCCGCTGCTTGATCCGAATCCCGGCATCCCCGGCGCGCCCGCGCCCGTCGGCGTCAGCCAGAACGGGCCGCAAGCCCCGATGGTTCCCGACGCCACGCCCGCCGTAACGCAAGTTGAGCCCACACCCACCGAAGTCCGCCCGGCCCGCGAAGGCGTCAAAGGTCCGGAGACCACCAAGCCCGTCGGCGAGAAGCCGCGCGAGGGCGGCGCCACCGGCATCAACCAGCCCGGCAACCCCACGCCGCGCGAGGGCGAAGCACGCGGCACCGGCGACAAACACACCCGCCCCAAGCGCGGCACCGCCGATCTCGCGCACCCCGACCCCACACTCCCCGGCCCCGCGCCCGTCGAGCCCGGCGATCTGATGGACCCCGCGCCGGACACCAGCATTCCCGAAGCCACAACACCCGAGACGATCAAGCAGGTCGAACCCACCCGCGAGTCCGCACCCACTACCGAAATCCTCGCCCATCCCGAGCCGATGGGCCCGCCCGTGCCCGGCGCGCCGAACGCCGCGTTCCCCACGACGCCCTCCGCACCAATGCCCGCTGGCGGTCCCACCGTCTCTTCCGCGCCAGGCGCAACCGGCGAACACGCCGGCGAGCAAAGCCCCAAGGAAGCCGACGCCTCTTCCACAACCCAGACCATCGAGATTCGCCCCGGCCGCCCCGCCGCCGCGCAAGGTCTGGACATCACCACCAAGCGCCCCAACTTCACGCGGCTCACGCGCGTCACCGCGTATCCGCAAAACCCGCTGCTCAAAGTCACCTTCAACCGCAACGGCATCGTCAGCAAAGTCGTCCTCGCCGAGTCCAGCGGCATCCCCGATGTGGACGGCCCCGTTATCAACGCCGTTTACCAGTGGACCGCCAAAGGCAAAATCCTCGCCGAAATCTCCGCCGCCGATCCGAGCGGCGGCATCACCGTTTCCGTCCGCATCCTGCTCCGCTGATCGCGTGGCATGGGCTTTCCAGCCCATGTGCCTTAGTTCTTCGTGGCATGGGCATCCCGCCATGTGCCTTTTGCCTTCCGCCTCCTCTGTACCCGATACACCCCACCATGCAGCGCGCACGCTCTCACATCCAACTCCTTGCCATGTGCTTCCTCCTCGCCCCCGCCGCGCACACCCTCGCCCAAGACGCCCGCTGGCGCGACCTGCTAGTCGTCGATCCCGGCGTCGGCGACGTCGGCCCGCTGGGCATCAGCACCCGCTCGCTCCCAATCGATCTCCGCAATCCCTCCCACTTTGATCGCGTCTATCGCGTCCCCGGCTCCTCGCGCGGCGTCAACGGCCTCTCCAGCACGCCCGTCGGCGAAAAACTCGCCCGCGTCGATGGCGGCATCACCGCCGTCTTTGATCGTTCCGAATACGTCAAGACTAAGAAAGGCATCCGCCCCGTCTTCCCCGCCAACACCGTCTTCTACATCGGCCATTCCCCGCTGCTGGACCTGCCAGACGTGCCACGCCCGCACGATCGCTCCGTGAACTCCGTCTCTTACGCGATCAACGCGCAGGCATCAACACTCGACACTGCGCTCCCGCGCAACTCCGCCGCCCAGCCCGCAGATTTCCGCGTTCATCCTGGCGATGAGCCGCTTTATCAGGAAGCTGCTCGCCCGCTGAGGCCCGATGCGCCCGAGCCCGCGGCCAACGTCTTCACAGATGAGCAGTTCCGGCGCACTCGCATCCGCTCGCTGCTGATGTCGGCTGTTGCCAGAGCAGAGTGAGCCATCTCACTCGCTCTCCGCTCACACCCCGCCCTGCGCCTGCTGCGCATCCTGCCCCGCGATCGAGCCGCGCATCGCCGTGTCCGCCTGCATGTTCTTCATGCGGTAGTAATCCATGATGCCCATGTTCCCCTTGCGGAACGCCTCCGCCATCGCCTTGGGCACCTCGGCCTCTGCCAGCACCACCACCGAGCGGTTCTTCTGCGCCTCCGCCTTGTACTCCTGCTCGGTCGCCACGGCCAGCGCACGCCGCTTCTCCGCCTCCGCCTGTGCCATCTTGGTGTTCGCCTCGGCCTGCGCCAGTTGCAGCTTCGCGCCGATGTTCTCGCCCACGTCAATGTCCGCGATATCAATGGACAGAATCTCGAATGCCGTGCCCGCGTCCAGCCCCTGCTTCATCACCGTCTTGGTGATCTCATCGGGATTCTCCAGCACCGACTTGTGGTCGTGCGCCGAGCCGATCGTCGAGACGATGCCCTGGCCCACCCGCGCGATCACTGTTTCCTCCGTCGCGCCACCCACCAGCTGGCGCAGGTTCGTCCGCACCGTCACCCGCGCCTTCACCTTGAGCTGGATGCCGTCCTTCGCCACCGCGTCAATCGTTGAACGCGGCCCGCGCTGGTCCGGGCAATCAATCACCTTCGGGTTCACGCTCGTCTGCACCGCGTCCAAGATGTCGCGTCCGGCCAGGTCGATCGCCGCAGCGGTCCCCCAGTCAATCGGAATGTTCGCGCCGCGCGCCGCGATCAGCGAGCGCACCACCGAGGGCACACGCCCGCCCGCCAGATAGTGCGTCTCCAGTTGGTTCGTCGTGATCGGCAGCCCCGCCTTGGTCGCGCTGATGCGGCTCAGCACGATCGTCCGCAGGTCCACCTTCCGCAGCCGCATCCCGATCAGCTCCGTAAAGCCCACCGGCGCGTTGGATGTCCACGCCTGCACCCACAAGCTCGCGAAGCTTCCGATCACAACCAGCAGAATCAGGAACACGATGGCCGCGACAATGATCGCTCCGATCACAACCGGATCGGTGATCGAAAGGGCGAGCGTCGTCGGAACGAGTGCAGCAATATCAACCACGATGAAACCTCCAGACGCGAGACTCGCCCGCGATGGTCAACTATACCAAATCAAAACCGACTGCGGGTGCAATTCGCCCCAAGCCCGGGGTCCAGCACAAAGTCCTCAATTCAGCACGCAGAGGTGCGCAGGGGCAACGCAGAGGTTCGCGGAGAAAGACGAGAATCGGATCGCGGAATCCTCCGCGCTCCCCCACGCAACCCCCGCGAACCTCTGCGTGCTGCTTTGCACGGCTGCGCAGCCACCTCAACTATCCTCTCAGCCCCCTCTCCCACCCTCACACAATCGGCCGCACCTTCACTTGCGACCCCTCCACCCCCGTCACCCGCACCCGCGTCCCCATCGGCACAAACGCCACCTCGCTGCGCACGTCGATCCGCTCCCCCTCTATCCGCGCCATCCCCACCGGCCGCAGATCCGTCACGGCCTCGCCCTCCGCCCCAAGCAGCGCCTCCAGCTCGTGCCCCGCGCTCTCGGGGATCACCGGCTCGTGCTTGCCCCCTTCTCCAAAGAGCAACCGTTTTCCCATCGGCGTCGCGGGCATGATCCTGAACCCGAGTATCAGAATCATCGGCACCAGAAACAGCACGCCTCCCACGCCCGTGAACCCCCACGACACGCTCTCGCGAAACAGACACACCACCCCCGCGATCGCCAGCAGCGCCGACACCACCGCCACCAGCCCCGAGGGAATGACCACCTCAAACACCAGCAGCACCATCGACGCCGCCAGCAACAGAACTCCCCAGCCAAGCATCGTCGTCACCGTTGCACTCCAATATTTCTATTGCACGCCCGGGATGAGCGACGCTCTGGGAGCGAATCCCGTGGATACGCACTACACCCCAAACAATAGGAACCCGCACACACCCCAAAGACCCCATTTTTTTGGCGCGAGCACGTCGCCCATATCCACGGGATTCGCGCGCCCCACCACCAAGCATCGCTCATCCCGAGCGTACGGCTTCACCCCACATCCCGCACCACCACCGTCCGGAACCCGCTCGCCGAAAGCACCTGCACCGGCTCGCCCGCGTCCACAAAGTCCCCATCCGCAACCGCGTCGATGATCCGGTCCCCGATCTGCACCCGCCCCGCCGGACGCAGCGGCGTCACCACAGTTCCCTTCATCCCCGGCTTGATCGCGTTCTCCGGTCCGAACGATGGTGCATACGCGCCCGGCGATGATTCATCCGGATCCTCAGTCGTTAGCACCAACCGCCGAAACACCGGAATCTGCGGCATGAACTTCAGCAGCACCCCAACCACCACGCTCGCCGAGATCAACGACACCAGAGTCGCCGCGATCGCCCACGCGATCTCCGACCCGCTCTTGCCCGATCCCGGGAACATGCCGCCGCCGCCCGGCCCGACCAGGAACGTCCCCGCGAGCCCGCAGAACAAAACGATCACACCCAGAATTCCCACGATCGCCACGCCCGGCGTGATGAATATCTCCACCGCCACCAGCCCGATCCCCAGCACGATCGCCGCCAGCGTCCACCATCCCGCGATCCCCGCCAAGATTGGCGGCACCACCAGGCACACCAGCGCGACCGCCGCGATCCCACCCGGCAGCGAAAGCCCCGGGTGCATCATCTCCACGAACAGCGCGACCAGGAACACCACGATCAGAAACGCCTTGACATAGAAGTTTGACAGAAACCGCGCCGCGCTATCCGCCCACGTCTCATCCAGCCGTGCGAGGTTCGCCGCGCCGAAATATTGCTTCAGGTCCGCGTCGGTGCGCACCTTCGCCCGCGCGATGCCGTACCGCACCAGTTCGCTCTCTCGCATCGTCAGAATGCCCGAGCCATCCGTGACATACTCAATCGGGACGTACTTCCCCTTGTGCTCCGCGTCCTCGAGATTCGGGCGCACAGACGGAACGCCGCGCAAACTCAGGTCGGCGTTCACATCCCCCGCGAACACCGGCGAAACGCCCTTCTCCGCGGGCGAGAAGTCCGTCTTTTCCGCGGGCGCGGGCGACCGCGGTGCCAAAGCGATCGTCGATTGCGGAAACCGGCGCGTCCCGCCGCGCCGCGCATCCAGCGGCGGCGCATTCTTGCGATCTCGCGCCCCATCCGCCGCGCCCACGCCCGGCGCAATGCTCGGCGAGAGCCGGCTCGGCTCCCCCCCCACCGCCACTCGATACTGGTCTTCGTTCACAAACAGCCGCTCGCCCGTCTCCGGATTCTCCACCAGCCACAGCTCCACGCCGCGACGCACGATCCCTTGCACCAGCATCTCGTCGTAGTGGTTCTGGCGTGCCGAGTCGATGATGTCCGCGATCACCGGCGCGGCCATTTTCTCCCGCTCATCCCGCCCCAGCGTCGCCAGCCCCGACACCGGGCTGTACGCGATCGGCAACGCATCCCCCAGCACCGCGCCATCGCTGATGACGATCTCCTTGCACGCCAGCGAGACAATCGCGCCGCCCGAATACGCCATCGGGTTCACCCACGCCACGGTGGTTGCGATAGGACACTTCTTGATCTCCGTCGAGATCAGAAGGCACGCCGTGATCAACCCGCCCGGCGAGTTCACCTCAAACACCACCGCATCCGCCCCCTGCTCCTGCGCCTTGGCGATCCGCCGGCGCACCGAATGCACCGTCCACTCGTCGATCGGCCCCTCAATCGTGATGACCGCGATGTTGTTCGCCACCCGCCCAGATGGCACCGGCTTCACGGGCTGCGCCATCGCCGCCGTCGGAGCGGCGGCACCACCCGTCCCATTCTTTTTCACATCCTGCGCCACCACCACCCCGCTCCACGCAAGCACGAACAGCATCGCCAGCGCAATGATCCGCCCCACACACGCCCGGGATGAGCGATGCTGATTGGACGTCGAGCGAATCCCGCGGATACCCCGCAACTCACACAGGCCGATCCGATTCAGATATCCCACAATCACCCCCCGCCATTCCCGGCCCATTCTGTTTGCACGGTTGACCATCGCCGCAAAGTATAGATACCTCTCCCGATACACTCCCCCTCCCCTCTTCCCACTGCCCATTCCCCATTCCCCACTCACTCCCCACTCACTCCCCACTCACTCCCCTCATGGACTCCCTCCCCACCCGCCTCCTCCTCCTCTCCCTCGCCGGCGCGGCCGGCACCCTCGCCCGCTTCGGCGTCTACGAGTTCTGCGGCAAACTCTTCTCCCGCTCCGGCTGGCAACTCCCCATCGCCACCCTCACCGTGAACATCCTCGGCTCCTTCCTCTTCGGCCTCATCTGGGCCATGTGGGATCAGCAGAAGCTCAGCATGTCCACCCGCATCATCCTGCTCGGCGGCTTCATGGGCGCGTTCACCACCTTCTCCAGCTTCGCCTTCGACACCGGCGACCTCATCGCCCGCCACAACTACCCCGGCGCGGCCGCCAACATCCTTGCCAACAACATCCTCGGCATCGCCGCGTTCTTCGCGGGTCTCTGGCTCGCGGCCAAACTCGCGTGAGTTTGCCAACGAGCCCCGAGCGTCCGCGAGCGGGAAACTCCCAACGAACCCGACGCGCAAGCGAGGGAAAATCAGATTCACCGCAGAGGCGCAGAGATCGCGGAGGAAGACGGGACGCGTGGGATGCCGCGAGTTCTGTGCGCTGCGGGCAGCGTTTGAGTTCTCTTTTGGAGATGGCCTTCAGCCTGAGGAACTGGCGACGCCATGCTGCCCGTGTGTTTGCCTTTGCCTTCCCTTCCTCAGGCTGAAGGCCATCAGCATTGCCTTTGTCTTCTTCAGTCATTGGCTCGCGGACAACGAGCGGCGGGTCAGAGGTTGGAGGACTCAGCTCTCCATCCCGAATCCTTCCACCGAACCGAATTACTCGATCGCGAACGTCACCGTCCACGGATATGTCTGATCGAATGTAGGTGACACCATCACTCGCACGCCCACTTTTCCTGAAACGCCGCCCAGATCGACCGACCCCATGGGTCTCTGTCCAATCTTGATCCTTCTCGCTGTGTCGTCCAGAACATTCTGCGCGGCGGAGCGCGTTCCTTCGCGTTCTTTGAACGCCGTTGCGAGCGCTGCGGTTCCCGTGGCATGAAGGTCTGCATCGCTCACTCTCGGCCAGTTGAGAAACGCTCCGCACATCCGACCTCCATCGCGCAACCACACAATTTCAGCATCATGAACCTCGAACGTGAGACCCGCCGCATCGTTCACGAAGACATGATGCCTGCCCGGCACCTTGGCCGTGCATTCGGCCATCGTTGCGGGGAGCTCTCGTGCCGCGGCTGCCCATCCGCCCGCGAGATTCAGTCGGACGGATTGTCCCGCTCCGGACCCGCCGGAAAAACGCCCCACGATCACGCCAACACCGACCAGCGCGAGCAAGAAGACTGCACCCACCATCAATAAAGCACGCATCACTTTGCCGTTTCGATACCTCATCGGCGAGAGTGCTCCCTCGATAGACCATCCTATCTCTACGTAGTGTTGGCCGGTGGTGCGACCTCGGCAGGTGGCCCGACCTTGCCTTCTCGCCGTGCTGCAACAAGAAGTGCCACTACCTTGGCCTGCTTTGAGGCCAAGGTAGTGCGGTCCACCCCACGCGACCCCCGCACCACCAACATCATCTTGCCAAATAGGGGGGCGACAAGACGATGGCACGAAGTCTGCCAACTTACACCATGAATCGTCATCCGAGCACCATCGGAGCGTGTCCGAGGTCCATCGGACGCTTTCAGCGTGGCATCAGAAGCATTCCGCGTGCCCTCTGAACGCTTCCGAGCGAACGCGGAAGGTCTCCGCGTGCCTTCGGAACGCTTCCGTGCGAATGCGGAAGGTCTCCGTGTGCCTTCGGAACGCTTCCGCGTGCCCTCGGAAGCGTTCCGAGAGGCATCGGACGATCTCTTTTGGGGATCGCACGCCGGAGGCGCGGGAGCGATTGAAAGAAATACCGCAACGTCCATCCGCGTTATTCGCGTGCAAACGCGGATCGCGGAATATTTTTCGTTCCGTCTGTGATGAATGTGCTGGTTGCAGCAAAGTCGCGGGTTGTGATGGCCGAGAAATATCTCAGCAGCAAGCCCGCCGCTCGCTCCTGTTGGGTTTCTCGGTGTGGAGATTTTTCAAGCCCCGTTGTTCGGGGCCTCCATGTGCGAGAGCAGGATTCGGGGCGACGCCTGGCGAGCTGCACCACACAGAATGCACGCGGCCCCGGGTCTGTTCGAACCCCCCCGGGGCCGCGTTGTTCACAGCGTCGGCAACCTTCCCCCATCCACCGGCACATTGATCCCGTTCACATACCCCGCCGCGGGTGAGCACAGGAACGCGATCACGCCGCCAAGCTCTTCCGGCTTTCCGAATCGCCCCGCCGGGATGGTCGCGATCAACTCCTTCTCCACCTGCTCCTGGCTCACGCCCGCCTTCTGCGCCCGCGTGCCCAGCAGCGATGCCAACCGCTCCGTGCTCGTGAATCCCGGCAGCACGTTGTTCACGGTGATGCCGAACCCGCCCAGCTCATTCGCCAATGTCTTCGCCCACGACGCCACCGCGCCGCGGATGGTGTTGCTCACGCCCAGATTGGGAATCGGCGCCTTCACGCTCGTTGAGATCACATTCACGATTCGCCCGTACTTCGCGTGCTTCATTCCCGGCACCAGCGCCTGCGTCAGCAACTGGCTGCACACCAGATGCGCGTTGAACGCCGCCAGAAACTGCTCCGGTGTCGCGTCCATCGCCGTCCCGCCCGGAGGCCCGCCCGTGTTATTGACCAGAATGTGATACACGCGTCCGCCGCTCTTGAGCGCGAGCGCGGCCTGATGCACACTTCCCACATCCGAAAAATCCGCCTCCGTCCAGTCGTGCATCTGCCCCTGCGACGCATCCAGCGCATCCCGCGTCGCCGCGAGCTTCTCGCCGTTTCGCGCCAGCAACGTCACCTCCGCCCCGAGCAGCGCAAGCTCCACCGCCGCCGCGCGCCCGATCCCGCCCGTCGATCCACACACCAGCGCCCGCTTGCCGACAAGTGATAGTTCCATACCTCGCAGCATACCCGGATTTTGTAGCATGGGCATCCTGCCCATGTTCTTGGGTACCCCGGCTCTCCGAGCCGGGTTCCGTGGGTTGCACGGATCTCCGAGCCATGTCCGGACCTTCACGGCCCGGATGCCTTTCTCTGGCCGCTATGAACCCCCATCACGCCCGAAAATCCCCGTGCCTTCCCCACTTCCTGATGTACAATTTCATCTCCGATCTCAAATCCATCCCGCCACACCTGTGAGACCCGCATGCGCCGATTCCTCCTCGCCTCCTCGCTGATCGCGGCAATCTCTCTCCCCACTCTGCACGCGCTCGCCGCCGATCTCGATGCCGCGCCCTCGCCCGATGTCCTCACCGCGCTGCACCTCAAGTCCTGCGCGGTCATCACTCCCCTCATCGCACCCGCGCCCACCGCGGCCCCTTCGCTCACTCCCTCCCTCTCCTGCACGCTCGATCTCGGCACGCCCGCCACACCGCACGCCGTCACCTTCCTGCTCGATCCCTATCCGCTCCGCTCCCCGAACTTCAAGCTCATCGTCTCCGACGATACCGGCGACCACGAACAGCCCGCCCCTCCCTCCACCACCTTCCACGGCACCGATCCCGTCACCGGCGATGAACTCTTCGCCTCCGTCGCTCACAACCTTCTCCGCGCCACCATTGTCCCCGCGCAGCCCGGAGCGCCGGTTCGATTCATACAACCCCTCGCCGACGCCGGCGCATCCGCCGCCCGGCTCGATCCCACGCTCCACGCGCTTTTCACCTCCGCCGACATCCTCCCCCTGCACGCCACCTGCGGCGTGGACGACTGCGTTCAGTGCAACCAGAATACCGCCGTCACCCCAACCTTCACCCCGCGCGGCCCCGGCACCTGCAAATACGCCGAACTCACCGTCGATTGCGATTGGCCCTTCTACACATCGAACGGTTCCTCCGCTTCAAACTGCGTGCAGGATGTCGAGGTTGTCATGCTCGGCGTGAACGCGCTGTATCGCAACACCGCGGGTTTCACGCCGCAGCTGCGCTTCGCGCTGCAACGCGTCGTCGTCCGCGCCAGCAACGCCGCCGACCCGTACAACGCGCTCCCAATTCCTCCCGCCGAGGCCGACTCGGGCGCGCTGCTCAACGCTCAAACGTCGTACTGGAACGGCCAAAGCGCGAGCACGCCCGATCTGATCCACCTCTTCACCGGACGCGATCTGAACGGCTCGGTCATCGGTCTCGCGTGGGTCAACGCCGTGTGTGGCGGCAATCGCGACGGGCTTTCCCAGTCTCGCTTCTCCTCCAACCTCGGTGCCCGATACCAGGTCACGGCGCACGAGATCGGCCACAACTTCAGCTTCTCACACGACGCCTCCGGCAGCACAACCATCATGAGCCCGGGCGTCAACGCTAGCTCGCCCTCGTCCACCTTCAGTGCCCAATCCATCTCGCAATACACCGCCGCCATCAACAACTTCACCTGCCTGAACAACGCCGTGCCCGATGCGCTCCCGGACTCGGGCAGCATCCTGCCCGGCCAACCCATCACCATCGACGTGCTCGCCAACGACGGCCAAGGTGTCATCTGCACCACTCCCATCGTCACGTTCAACATTCCATCGGGCTTCTCCGCACTCGGCGGCACCGTCGTCCGCTCCGTCGGCACCGGCCCCGGCGGGCGCGACCAGATCACCTATACCCCGCCCGTTGGCGCATCCGGCGTTGAGGACTCCTTCAACTACACCGCGGGCACGCAGCAAGTGCCCGTGTACATCACGATCATCGCCCCGCGCCCGCCCGACCAGCCGTATACCGCCGTGTTCTCCGGGCTGAACGCCACGTACTACGACATCCGCAACACCGACGGCTCCGTCACGCTCTACGGCACCATGCCCGACCTCACCACGTTCCCCTCCTTCGGCACGAGCATCGTCTCGCAGATCAACTACCCGCTCTCAACCGGAAACGCTGTCGGCTCCAACCGGAACTTCGCAGTCGGTGCAATCTTCACCGGCTTCATCCAAGTCCCTAGCACCGCCTTCTACCAGTTCTGGACCGTCTCGGATGATCTCTCCCGCGTCAGCATCGGAAGTCAGATCGTCGTCACCAACGGCTCCGTGCAAACCGTCGGCGAGGCCACCGGCTCCATCGCGCTCGCGCCCGGTCGCCATGCCATCAAGATCGAGTACGCCAACTACGTTGGCAACACCCAGCTCGTCCTCTCGTACGCCTATCCCGGGCAGGGGCGCATCACCATTCCCAACACCGTTCTCTGGCGTCCCGCCGGTCCCTGCCACGGCGACTTCAACGGTGCCAGCGGCGTCACTGTGCAAGACATCTTCGACTTCCTGGCCATCTGGTTCGGCCCCTGCTGATGGTTTCCCCACCGCGACCTCATCCCCCCTTCACGCGGCAACTGTGATATCTTCCTGTACCCATCACTTCCCGATGGACCACAGGAGCTTCCCATGAATCGCATCGTCGCCGCACTCTCGATCTCAACCCTTGCCCTCTCCGCGTTTGCTCTCACCGGCTGCACATCAACGCAGTCCGCTGGCAACTCCAACACCGCCGTCACCTTCAACAAAACGACCGGCAACATCTACACCACCGTGGATCGCTCGCTGGACGACTGCTTCGAGTCCGCCAAGCGCGCCATGAACGACATGGGCTACACCACCGAAGAGTCCAGCAAGGACGTGATGAAGGGCATCGTCAAGGCCCGCGAAGCGGACAACAGCCGCATCACCATCCAGCTGGACCGCCAGTCCGACAAAGTCACCCAGATCGAGGCCAATGTCGGCCCCTTCGGCAGCGAGTCCAAGGCGCGGCTGATCCTGGACAAAATCCTCAGCCGCCTGGGCCGCTAACGTGACATGGGCTTTCCAGCCCATGTGCCTTTGTTCTTCGTGGCATGGGCTTTCCAGCCCATGTGCATTTGTACTTTGTTGCCCGCCGCGGCGGGTTCCGTCCTCTGTTTCCCCTCTAAAATCTCAAATTTGAAATTTCAGATATTTGCTCCGAACCACCCCCTCCCCTCCCCGGTCTAACCCCCGATGACCCTTCCGCCCGCGGCCGAACTTCTCGGGGCTTCTGGGGTGGGTGAGGTGGAGGTCGAGCAAGCCCTCCACCCCGAACCCACCACCGCTATCGCTCATCCGGCGCAGGCCGCGCCGACCGACGAGCACCTCCTCGCCCGCTTCCTGAAGGGCGACCGCGACGCCCTCGGCCAGCTCGCGTCGCGCCACGAGCCCCAACTCATCGGCCTCGCGTGCGGCCTGACGGGCCAGCGCGATCTCGCGCTCGAAGCCGTTCAGGACACCTGGCTCCGCGTCATCAAATACGGTCGCACATTCCGCTCCGGCTCTTCCGTCAAGACTTGGCTCTATCGCATCCTCATCAACGCCTGCAAAGACGCCCGCAGCAAGAACGCCCGCTTCCGATTCACAAAGGGTGGCACTGGCAGCTCGCCTGCCAGTGATGTTGCAACAGCAGCATCAGACCTTCACTCCCCAGACCTCACCCACCTCCGCACCACCATCGACACCCTTTCCGGCGACCAGAAACTCCTGATCCTCCTCTGCTACCACAACGGCCTCTCCCACCCGCAAGCCGCCGAAGTCCTCGACATTCCCGTGGGCACACTCAAATCGCGGCTCCACACCACGCTCACGACTCTTCGCCTCCGACTAGTGCCCAGTGCCTGATGCCCAGTGCCTTCCTCCCCAGGCCCATCCCATGACAACTCCCCCACCCAACCTCACCCCCGATTCCCCCATCGCCGACCCCGCGCTGGAAGCCAACCTCCGCGCCCTCTCCACCTTCACCGGCGAGCCCACCGCACTCTGGCAGTCCGCGCTTGATCAGCACACCGCAACTCGCCGCACGCCGCGCTCTGGACTGAAACTTGCGTTCACGCTCGCATCCGCCGCGGCGATCATTCTTGTGGCCGCCGTCACCTTTTCTCCACAACTCAAACAAGCACGAACTTCCGCGGGGAGGATCGCCCTTGAAGCAGAGAGCGTCGATAGAGCGTCCAGTGTGTCTAGGCTGAAAATAGACCGACACACGAGTCTTTCGCCTATAGACGTCATGTGCGGCGATGCGCCATCCCAATCTCGAGAACAAGATGGCAAAAAATCTCCCGACGCCGGAATGATTTCGTTCTCCGGTATCCCGAGCGCGGCTGGCGACATCGCCGATCGCCGCAACGACCCCGTCTCCCAAGACTCCCCCCGCTCCGTCATCCGCAAAGCCACCCTCGAGCTCGCCGTCCCCGATACCCGCGACACCTTCGCCAAGTGCCAGCACCTTCTCCGTCTTGATCTCGGCGAGTTCGTCGAGGGTTCCACGCTCACCGGCCAGGGCAATGATGCCCGGGCGCAACTGACGCTGCGCGTGGCCGCGTCGCGGATGGATGAGGTGCTGAACTCCCTCCGCACCCTCGGCAAGATCGACTCCGAAAACGCCACCGGCGATGATGTCTCCGCGCAGGTCGTCGATCTGGATGCCCGCCTGCGCAACGAGCGCACGGTTGAGTGCGAGGTTCTCAAACTGCTCGAAACCCGCAAAGATGCGCAGCTCAAGGACATCCTCGAACTCCGCGACAAGCTCTCTTCCATCCGCGCCACCATCGAGCAGCTCCAAGGCCGGCGCGACACCCTCGGCCGCCATATCTCCCTCGCTTCCATCCTCATTCTCATTCGCCCGGACACTTCCGAGAAGCCGGTCGCTAAGCCCTCGTCGCTGTTTGACGGTTTCTCCAATGAGATGTCGAATGCGTGGTCCAGCGGCGTGAACGCACTGACGCAGACGATTGCGTTTCTGATACGTATCGCCGTCGGCGGGCTCATCTGGTGGCTCCTGCTGCTGTGCGCGATCGCCATCGCGCGGCGGGCGATTCGTCGGTGGATTCCGGATCCGGCGGCGGTGCCGCGGACGATCTGAATCTGAGTCACGGGTTCGCGTGCCACGCGAATCCATGCTCGAGGAGAGTGGGGCGATCAGGCGGCGAGTTTGACGGGCTGGACCATTGCGGCGTGCATGACGACCATGCGGTCGTACTCGGAGAAGTCGAGCGTGACGAAAAGCTTGGCCATCACCGAATCAAACTGCGCTCCGGCGCACTTCTGGATTTCCACCAGCACAGCGGCACGCGGCATGGCGGCGCGATAGGAGCGTGTGGAACTCATCGCATCGAAGGTGTCCGCGAGCGCGATCATGCGGGCCATGGGGGCGATGGCCTCGCCAGCGATTTTGTGCGGGTAGCCGCGCCCGTCCCAGCGCTCGTGGTGGTGCAGCACGCCGGGGAGGATGTCCGCGAGCAGAGGCAGATCCTTGAGAATGGTGTGGCCGATTTCGGGGTGTTTCTTGATCGCGGCGAACTCGTCGTCGGTGAGCTTGCCGGTTTTGCAGAGAACCTGCTCGGGAACGCCGATCTTGCCGACATCGTGAACGAGCCCGGAGACTCGCACCCGCTCGGCATCTTCCGTCGAGAGCCCGCACGCGAGCGCGAGCTGCCAGGAGAGGTGGGCGACGCGCTGGGAGTGGCCGCAGGTGTAGCGGTCCTTGGCGTCGATGGCGGCGGTGAGCGATTCGAGCACGCCCATTGAGAGGGCCTTCTGCTCGGCGTAGAGACCGGCATTGTCCAGGAATGCGCCGACGTATCCGGCGGCGGCTTCGAGAAGCTGGATGTCGTAGCTGGAGACCTGCGGATCATCGCCGAACTTGTCGCCGGCGAGCATCAGCCCGACGGGCACGCCAGCGCGGAGCACGGGATGGACGAGAATTTGGCCGCAGCCGGGGATGGGCGCGCCACTGAGTTCGGTGAGGATGATGGCGCGGGCATCGGGCTTGATGGTGGGGAGCAGCACTCGCATGGCACGCTCGAGCGAATCCGCGAGCGCGGTCTGGCCGCTGAGGATGGTGCGCCCAGAGAGATCGCCAAACTTTTCGCTATCGGCGAACCACCCGGCGACCCAGCCGAATGAGAGCGTGGCGCGGACGCGCGAGGCCATGGTGTCCACAAACTCCGCGGGGCGGGTCAGGTCCGACATGGATCGCCCAAGCGAGTACAGCAGGTCGATGGTCTCGAACGAGTCGGAGAGCTGGCGCGTGAAGCCGGCGGCGGTGTGGTCGCACTCCTGCACATGCAGCAGGTCCTTGGCCATCCAGAGCATTGAGTCGCGCAGAGACATCGCGGACTGCATGGAGTATCGCGCCCGCGGCAGCAACATGCGCCGGATCGCGCCCGCGTCCAGCGCGGCGGCGACGCACGCGGAATCAAAGAACTCGCCGCACAGGCCCGCTTCGGAGAACGCCACGGCCATGAGCACGCCGGTGCGAGTGCGCCGGCGCTGCTCTGGCAGCGGGATCGCCCATGCGCCGGGGAAGAGTTCGGTGATCTCGGGCGCATCCTCGGTTGCCCATTTCGCTGCGAGTTGCTCGATGCGCGAAGAGAAGGTAGCGGAGCCCCAGAGCAGCGCGACGGGGGTGGAGTCCGCCGGTTCGGAGACGATCAGCCCGGCGTTGTCGCAGCGCCATGTCGGCAGGCCCATCGCGGCGCAGCGCTGGCGCAATGCGTGGATGGCCTGGCCGCTGTTGTCACGAATGCTCGATGGGGGTGGTGCGGCAATCATGATGAGTGTTTATGCCGCGGCGCGCCGCGGCTCGGTGCAGGCGGCAAGACCCTCGGGAATCAGCGTCTCCTGCACGAACGCGAGCAACTCGCGGACGCCGAAGGGCTTGGACATGACGCGCTTGATGTTGGTCCTGGCCATCATCTCGTCGGTGAGAACGTGGCCGCGGGCGGTGAGCAGGAGCGCGGGGATGTGCGCCGTGCGCCCGTCGGCACGCATGGCGGTGCAGAGTTCCAGCCCGTTCATGTACGGCATCTGCAGGTCGGTCACGATCGCGGTTGGCATGTGCTTGCGGACCAGTTCGAGAGCTTCCTCGCCGTCTTGGGCTTCGTACACCGTGAAGCCGGCGGAGCGCAGACGCTCACCGACGACCATCCGGATCGGCGCTTCATCGTCCGCGATGACGAGCGTGATGTTGCTGAAAGCTGCGTTCACAAATCCTCCAGTTGCGCGGCATCATTCATGGGTCCGCGCGACAGCAAGATCGGCAAGAGATCGGCAGACCGTCAGAGTGGCCCGCGCATTCCCCGGTTGCGGTGATGATGCAGACGCTACAACCCGACCGGCTTCCGCCGATCGTGGCTCAAAGTCCTATATCAATGTCCCGTGTTCAATCGCGTGGCCTAGCCGACCTCGCGGGTCTGGAAGAGCACGACCGCCAGCGAGACGAAGACGCCCACCTGCGCCAGCGCGTATAGCAGCACGAGAAAGACGTGGCCCATCGGGATCGGCGCGGCCTGGCTCACGGCATCTAGCAGCCAGAAGAGCTGCACGTTGGGCACCAGCGACCAGACGCCCCACGCGGTGTAGTTGTACTTGGTGGGCTTGGAGAACAAATAGTCGCCTGGCTCCGGCGGGCGCGAGGCGAGGTCGCCAGCCGGCCCGGTGCGGATGATGGTAAGAGCGCGGGCTTTTTGCGAGACGACGGCGATGGCGGCGGGTTGGGTGCGATCCACCACGGTGGCGGTGTTGTTCACATCGCCCGCGAAGGGAACGAAGGGCTTGACCGCGAGGTTGTAGCCACTGGGAAACTCGCCGTAATACACGGACATTCCTGCGGGCATGCGGACGCGCGGTTCCAGCGAGAGGACGAAGTCGTAGGTGTCTTCCGGTTGGGTGAACGCCTTCATGCCATCCTGCTTGGGCGTGGCCTTGTCGATCTGGGCGATGAAGGTGTTGTCGATGGCGCGGGAGCCGATGAGGTGGTTGCTCATCAGCCCGAGCACGAAGGCACCGGCGCAGACGACCAGGGTCATGACCTGCCCGAGCCGCGCCGAACAGGCGGTGGCGATCGATGCGAGCACCAGCACGGCGAAGAGCAGGCAGAAACTGGCTTTGGTGATCTCCGGCTTGAAGTCGTGGAATAGCGGCTGGATCTTCCAGTCTTTGGATACCAGCAACACGCCAACCCACGCGAGCAGCATCAGCGGGCAGAGCAGCAGCGTGCAGGTCTGCGTGAACGACCAGTTGTAGAAGTAGTTGCACCATGTCCCGAGCGCGAGCGCGATGAAGACGGCACCGAAGGTGAACGCGAGCACGGGGCCATCAAGGTCGTCGGCCGTGGTGGCCATCACCTTGTGGCGCACGCCCATCTGCACAAACATGAGCATGGTGATGGTGGCGATGAGGATCGCCCCGGCCACGCCGATGTATTTACCGATCACCACCGTCGGGCGGCCGACCGGCTTGCTCACCACCGTCAGCACGGTTTTGCGGTCTATCTCTTTGGAGATGACGGCCGTGGCCAAGAACGCGGCCATGAGCGTGGCGCAGACGAAGACGGTGGCGAGGGAGATGTCCAGCGCGACCTTGTCATCCGCAGAGACCTCGGCGGAGCTGGAATAGTCCATGCTGAACGCGGCCGTCCAGACGGTAAAGAGGATGGCCAGGCCGCAGATGGCGGTCAGGATGAAGTAAATGGGCTGACGGACGCACTCTAGGAACGTGTTCCGCGCGATGGTAATGGTTTGCGACAACATCGTGGGTAAAAGCCCAAATCCTTGTGATACATGCACTTACGGATGTCTAAGCACTACGATTTCGCGCCGAAAGCATCCTGGGAACCCGCTTGGCACCAGGGCAAGAAAAGTCCCGGTGGGGCACGAACATAGCGTGAAGCGGGTCGTACATCAACGTATCGGGTCGGTCCTGGGTTCGGCGGATGGACGCAAAATCGTCCGGACGCTGGTTCGAGGTCCACCGACGCCATGGCGTTCTGTCGTGGCGCAAAGATTGCGCGGCGTGATCTTGAGCCGGAACAATCCGGGCTGCTCATGGGAGATAGGGAGTTCCCCCGCGGCGAGTTCGCGTGGTGGATCACAACTGGTACCAACCCCGTGGTACGGAACGGGTGTCGGTTGTGTGTAGTTTGAGTTCGGAATGGCTGTCAGGGGCCACTAGCCAAGACTTGCGGCCCAGATCGTGTACCCTCTGGACCCCATTCCGGGCGTGCTCGGCATGGACGGTGAATCAGGACTGAGATAGTTTGGTGGGGTGACAGTTTGACAGGAATGAACGCGGCATGAAGCACGACTATCAGTCCTACAAGCGGGCGACCACGGTGAGTCTGCTGGGCCTAGGTCTGCAACTGGCGATGGGCCTGACGCTGCTCATATACAGCTTTGTGGCCAAGCCGCAGGGGGATTTGCTGTGCCGCACGGGCGCGGCGTTCATCCTGCTGGGCTGCATCGTTTGGCTGCTGCTAGCGATCGTGTTTGACCAGCACCGGCGGGAGCGCATCGAGCAGATGGAGCTGGAGGCGATCGGGGGAACCGGGCGCGAGTCGTCGGCGTTCAGCGAGGGAGCGGACGATCTGCGGGTGGCCCACAAGCGGCTGGTGTGGATGCACAGGTATCTGGTGCCAACATTCAGCTTGGTGTATGCGCTGGCACTGGGCGGGCTGGGCGCGTTCACGTTCTTTGTCGGGCGGCTGTTTCTGAAGGTGGAGGCGTTTCGATCCACGGAGTCCTTCGGCTCCGTCATCGCGCTCTCGCTGACGATCGCGTTCATCGGCTTTGTGTTCGCGCGGTACGTGGCGGGAATGGCCAAGCAGCCGGTCTGGGCGTATTTGCGGGCGGGCGCGGGCGTGGCGGTGGGCGCGGCGATCTTCGCGCTCACGGTGGCGATCGCGCAGCTCATCGACAAGTTCGGACCCAGCGAGCCGGTGCAGTATTTGCATGTGGTGTGGCCGGCAATCATGGTGGTGCTGGCAATCGAGGTGGTGCTGAGCTTCCTGATGGGGATGTACAGCCCTCGGAAACCGGGCGAGTTTCCGCGCCCCGCGCTGGATTCTAAGATTCTGAGCTTCGCGGCGGCCCCGGACCGGATCGCGGCGAGCATCGGCGAGGCACTCAACTATCAGTTCGGCTTTGATGTGACGGGGAACTGGTTCTACCAGCTCATCACGCGCTCGGCGATCGGGCTTGTGCTGGTGGGCGCGGTGGTGGTCTGGCTTCTGACGTGCATCGCCATCGTGCAACCGAACGAACAGGGCTTGCGGGTGCGGAACGGGCACAAGATCGGCGGCAAGGTCGGGCCGGGCGCGCACATGAAGCTGCCGTGGCCGTTTGAGCGGATCGAGACATACCAGTCCACGGCGGCGCGGCGCATCAACCTGGGCGGCGACGAGCCGAAGATGACGCAGAACAAGGGCATCTTCTGGACCAACGACCACGGCGTTCCGGAGACGTATTTCGCGGTGCGCCCCGCGGATGATGATCTGAAAGTGAAGGTGCAGGACGAGGGCGTACACGGGAGCGGATTCGCGATGGCCGCCGTCGAGATCCCGGTGTATTACACCATCACGGACTATGAGAAGTTCGATGCGCTGGCGACGCCGGTGCCTATGGAAGAGGGCAGGACCGACCAGCGCGAAGAGCTGCTGCGCTCGCTGGGACGGCGCGAGGCGTTCACGTTGCTGGCGACCAAGACCATCGACGAGGTGCTGGGGAACGGGCGCGAGGAGATTTCCCGCGTGCTGCGACAGCGCATCGAGAAGGCGTTCAAGCAGAAGGACGCGGGGGTGCAGATCCTGTTCGTGGGGATCGAGGGCGTGCATCCGCCGCGTGAGGCGGCGGCGGCGTTTGAGGACATCGTCCGGGCGCACCAGCGCCGGGCCGGGAACAAGGAGAGCGCGCAGAAGGACGCAAACGCGTCGCTGATCCAGGTGGCCGGAAGCGTGACCATCGCTGACCAGATCGTGAAGGCGATCGACGAGCTGCAGCGCAGCACCGATGGCAAGCAGGACGGTGCCTCTAGCCCGGAGGCGAAGCAGAAGCAGCGGCAGATCGAGGATCTGCTGGTGAGCGCGGGCGGATCGGCGGCGGAGGCGATCACCAAGGCGCGTGCGGAACGCTGGGCCAAGCACATGGGAGCACGCTCGCAGGCGGAGGCGTATGTCGGGCAGTTCGCGGGCTTCAAGGCCGCGCCCGAGGTATATATCGCGCGGACATACTTTGACACACTGGCCGAGGCGCTCAAGGACGCTCGGCTGTACATCGTGACCGACGGCCCGCACATCCACATCCAGAACAATCTGGAGGATGTGAACACCGGCGGCAACATGCTGCTGAAAGCCAAGCCGAAGGAAGAATGAGATTGGGAAGTGACGAAGTGAGAGAGTAACGAGTTGACGGAGTTGGGAACGAGGAAGTTCAATAGCGGGGCAACGGCCCTTTGACCGTGAGGAGTTTTCAGCGTGCTACGAATCCTGATCATCGCCTTGGTTGTCGCCGCCGTTGCCGCGTACATGGGCACGTTTGTCGTTCGCTTCAACGAGTCGGCCGTCGTGACGACGTTCGGCAGCGCGGACAAGTCCAGCGTTGTCACCACGCCCGGGGCGCGCCTGCGCTGGCCGTATCCGTTCCAGAAGGTCACGACGTATGACAACCGGATGCGGATCATCCAGTCGGACCAGGAGACGCAGCAGACCTCCGACAAGAGCCAGCTCAACGTCACCAGCTTCCTGACCTGGCGCGTGAAAGACCCGCTAGTGTTCTTCCAGCGTTTCGGCGGCTCGGGAGATTCCTCGGCGCGCGAGCACTATCGGGAGGCGGAGAAGATTCTCAAGGTCAAACTTCGCGCGGCGTCCAGCGCGGTCTCGCAGTTCAACATCTCCGAGCTGGTCAGCTCGACGGAGCAGGGCACGAAGCTGCCGCAGCTGGAGCAGACGATGCTGACCGCGCTCAAGGGCGCGACGGACGCGGACGCGGCACTCTCGGCATACGGCATCGAGCCGGTGGAAGTCGGCATCATGGGCATGGGCCTGCCGCAGGACACGACCAAGGCGGTCTTTGAGCACATGAAGGCGGCTCGCGATGCCATCGCCAACGCGGTGGTGCAGCAGGGCCAGAGCGAGGCGGGGCAGATTCGCTCCACGGCGGAGAACAACGCGCAGCGCATCCAGCACTTCGCGGACCAGCTCGCGGCGACCATCCGCTCGCAGGGCGATGTGGAAGCTAAGCAGTTCCTCAGCCAGATGAAGGAAGACCCGCAGCTGGCGGTGTTCATCCAGAACATGGATTTTTACCGCAAGGCATGGGGTTCGCGCGGCACAACGCTGGTCTTCTCAACCGCGCTGCCCGGGCTGGACCTGCTGAATCCGGACTCCGCGAAGAAGTTCACGACCGGCCGGCCGCCCGCGCTCAATGTTCCCGCGATGATGCAGCCGGGCGCGCCGGGCGCTGGCGCGGCGGTTCCGGATGACGGGCGCGTTGCCAAGGAGGCCAAATGAGCCAGGTCCAGAATCCAGGGCTTGATTCGGGCGGCACCGGGCCGGGGCGACCGGGGGGGCGGGGGCGACGCGCGGCGTCGGTGACGCTGCGCGAGGGCGAGCATCGCTCGCAATCCGTCGGCGACCTGATGGACCCGGCGAACAAGTCGCTGGCCGATGCGCTGAAAATCGCGTACCGGCTGCTGCAAGTGCTGATCCTCGTGCTGGTGGTCGTGTTCATCTTCTCCAGCACGCGCGAGGTGCAGACCTCGGAAATCGGCGTGCGAACGACCTTCGGAAAGATTGATCGGGACGACTTGGAGCCGGGGCTGCATCTCTCATGGCCGGACCCGTTCGGCAAGATCATCAAGATCACCCGCACCGAGCAGCGCGCGGACCTGACGCGCGAGTTCTTCCCGGGCCTGTCAGACGCGGAAGAAAAGCAGATGACCGAGAAGGGTAAGGAGTCGCTGGCCGACGGCGGGCGCGACTCGCTGGATCCGGACACCGACGGCGCGCTGCTGACGGCGGATGGTTCGCTCGTCCACACCCGCTGGCAGATCACCTATCAGCGAACGAAGAACTCCAAGTCGCTGCGGGCGTTCTCATCGGACGCGGATTCGGACAGCACGGACTACACCGAGAAGCGGATCGTGAACGCGGTGTCGCGGCGCGCCATCGTGCAGGCCGCGGCGAAGATGAGCATCGACGAGGTGCTGTCGAGCTTGAAAGACCCGGGACGTACCGGGGCGTTTGAGGCGTTGAACATCGCGGCCAAGCGGATCGCGCAGGAACAGCTCACGCGGATGGACGCGGGCATCACGCTGCAGAACTTCGACATGAAGACACCGATGGCGCCGCGCCAGGTGATGAAGACATTCGGGCTGGTGCAGACCTCGCAATCCCTCGCCAAGCAGCAGCGCGAGCAGGCGGAAGGTGAGGCCAAGAACACGCTGTTGAAGGCGGCGGGTGCGGGCGCGCCGATTATTCTGGACTTGATCGACCGATACGAGCGGGATCTGGCGACGGCCGACGCCCCCAAAGCGGCGGCAACGCTTGAGAAGATCCACATCTATATGCGCCGCAAGCCGATCGAGATCGACGGCAAGCCGGTCGCGGCTGTGGTCTCCGGGCAGGTCGCCTCGATCGTGGCCCAGGCGGAGCAGTATCGCACCGGTACGGTGACCCGGGCCAGCGGCGACGCGGCATCGTTCGCCGCCAAACTTTTGGCGTTCAAGGCCAATCCGCAGGTCTTCCTCACCGGCGAGTGGACCGACGCGCTGGGCTCGGTGCTCAGCCGCGACACGGTGCAGACGATGATGCTGCCGCCGGGGCTGGAGCGGCTGATGGTGCAGATCAACCGCGACCCGTGGCTGGCGCAGGAGATGAAGCAAAAGTTGGATGCGCTCAAGGTTGATGAGAACCAGAAGAACATCAACAAGAATCGCCGCCGCGAGTTGTTTGAGAAGAAGTTTGATGCCACATCGCTCGAGGGCGTCTGATCGCAGGCCGGCTTGGCCGGTCGAAGAACCGCAGTCCACGATCCGAGGAGTTCGCAGCGCATGGAACAGCTCGCCTCGCCCCGACAGAAGAACGCGCCCCGCCCCCCTACCACGACCACCACGGAGCGGATCGTCGCTGTGGAGCACCTCTCCAAGGTCTTCCGCGACTTCTGGATGCGGGCCCGCGTGAAGGCGGTGGACGATGTCTCGTTTGATGTCTTCCGCGGCGAGATTTTCGGGCTGCTAGGCCCCAACGGCTCGGGCAAGAGCACGACCATCAAGATCATGCTGGGCCTGCTGCACAAGAGCTTCGGGCGATGCACGGTGTTCGGCAAGCTGCCGACGGATGTTGCGGCCAAGAAACGGATCGGGTATCTGCCGGAAGAGTCGTATCTCTACCAGTTCCTGAACGCGCGCGAGACGCTGGAGTATTACGCGAAGCTCTTCGAGCTGGACCGCGGCGTGCGCGAGCGGCGCATCGACGAGTTGCTGGACATGGTCGGGCTGTCGGCCGTGCAGTTCCGGCCGGTGCGGGAGTATTCCAAAGGCATGCAGCGACGCATCGGCATCGCGCAGGCGCTCATCAACGATCCGGAGCTGTTGATTCTGGATGAGCCGACGACCGGACTGGACCCGATCGGCACCCGCCAGATCAAGGACCTGATCCTGGAACTCGGGCGGCGCGGCAAGACCGTGATCCTCTCCTCGCACCTGCTCGGTGATGTCGAGGACTGCGTGGACCGGATGGTGATTCTCTACGGCGGAAAGATTCAGGCGGAGGGCACCTGCGACGAGCTGCTGGAAGCCCACGACCGCACGACCATCGAGACCGATACGCTCGACGACGAGACCATCAGCGCGATCGACGAACTGATTCGCAAACGCTCCGGCGGGACGCGGCACATCGAGAAGGTCTCCAAGCCGCGGCAGAAGCTCGAGGATTTGTTCGTGAGCATCGTTGAGAAGGCCCGGGCGGAGAAACTCGAAACCGCCGGCGCGCAGCATGGCGGGCAGACGGCGGCGTTCTTGCGGGCCGAGTCGGCCACGGGCGATGCGCTGATTTCCAATCTGCTCAAGCAGGATGAGCCGGCACTGACAGGCGGGAAGAAGGCCGCGCCAGCAACTCTGAAGCCGACGGGCCCGGATACGAATGTGATCGGCGATTTGCTGTCGCGTTCGAGGGAGCCAGCCGCTCCTGTTCGTCCTGCGGTACCCGCGAAGCCGGCCGCGCCGGATGCGAACGTTGACCACGGCGTGATTGGTTCGCTGCTGGGCAACAAGAACGACGGCGGGAAGAAGAACCCATGAGCGTGCGCGACCAACTCGGCCGGCTGAACCGGCTCCAGCACTCGTTCTGGTTCAAGGTAGTGGCGTCGTGCGTGATCGTGCTGCTGGCGATCGGCACGGGTGTGTCGTACGTGGTATATCGCACGGCGGTGCCGTATGTGGAGCTGCCCGAATCCGAGCGGCCGCAGGAACCGGCGAAGGATGCACGGCTCACGCCCGCGCAGGTCGATGAACTGAAAATGGCCAAGGCCCGCTACGAGGCCAGCGAGGCCACGGCCCGTGCGTATAACGACATTCTGGCCCGTAAGGCGGACCCGACAATGGTGTGGGTAGGGCTGGGCATCGTGTCGGGCCTAGCAATCGGCGTGGTCTGGCTGGGGATCGGGCTGACGGTTCTGGGCGTGGTGCTGGTGTTTGCGGGGATCGTCGGGCCGCTCTGGCTGCTGGGGCGAAGCTGGGATGCGCATCAGAAGGTGCTGCAGGATTCGGCGCGATTTCTCGCCGGGCTGGGCGTGCTGGCGCTCTCGTTCTTTATCTTGATGGAACTGCTGAAGCTGCTGCTGGGCGGTGCGCATCCGGTGATCGCGATCGCGCGGAACGTGGTGAGTGAAGCGGTGCGGATGAAGGTCTCGATCGTGTTCATGGTCATGCTGCTGCTGGGGCTGGCATCGCTGCCGGGGCTGCTTGATGACACGACGCCGCTGCGGTATCGCGTGCAATCGTTCCTGCAATACGGCACGGGCGGGACGTTCTGGATCATCGCGGTGCTGGTGCTGTTCCTGGCGGTGGGCTCGGTGGCGTTTGAGCAGCGGGACAGAATCATCTGGCAGACCATGACCAAGCCGGTCGCGCCCTGGCAGTATCTGCTGGGCAAATGGCTGGGCGTGGTGGGGATCGCGGCGGTGCTGCTGACGGTGACGGCCTCGGGAGTGTTCCTGTTCACCGGCTATCTGCGCAATCAGGTGGCCGGGGGCGAGGATGCGCCGTATGTCGCGCGGGGCACGCCGGTGACCGAGGATCGGCTGGTGCTGGAGACGCAGGTACTGGCCGCCCGCATTGCCACCAAGCCGGTGTTGCCGACGCTGACGCAAGCCGACGAGGATAACGAGGTTGACAAACTCATCGCCAAGGCGAAGCAGGGCGACACCTTCTTCGTGGTCACCCCGGATGTTCGAGACAAGCTGAGCATGACCGTCCGCGAGGATGTCCGCGCGTCGTACATGACCCTCGGCCCCGGCGAGCAGCGGGAGTTTCGCTTCAAGGGCCTCGAGGCAGTGAAGGCGAACAATCGGCCGATGACGCTGCGATACAAAGTGAGCGTGGGCGCGGACGATCCGCGCCAGACCACGCGGGTGACGTTCTGGCTGGCGAACATGCAGCCGCGCGTGCAGGAGGTGCCGCTGGGGCAGGCGCTCACGATCCCGATCTCGCCGGCCTCGGTCGAGGTGCTGCATCCGGAGCCGGACCCGGCGACCGGGAAGATTCGAGAGGGGGATGTGGACGAGACGGTGCTGAGCATCTTCATCACCAACGGCGATCTGTATCAGCAGGCCAACGACCCAGGCAACGACAACTGGAAGAACAAGGACTCGATGAGCATTCCGCCCGACGGGCTGGAGCTCTCGTTTTCGGTGGGCGGCTATGAGAGCAACTTCGTGCGCGTGATGATCGTGCTCTGGCTGAAGCTGGCGTTTCTGGCGATGGTGGGCGTGTGGGCGGCGACATACCTCTCCTTCGCCGTGGCCTCGCTGATCGCGTTCGGCACGTTCCTCATCGCCGAGAGCGCGGGGTTCCTCTCCACATCGCTCGAATACTTCGACACCACCAACGCCAAGGGCGAAACGACAATCTGGAAGGCGATCATCCGCTTCATCTCCGAGCCCATCGCGTGGACTTTCAAGCACTACGCGGACCTGAAGCCGACGGCGAACCTGGTGGATGGACGGATGGTGGACTGGTCTACGGTCGCCGTGGCCGCGGTTGTGCTGGGGGCGTTCACGGGGGCGCTGTACGCGATCGCGGTCCAGATCTTCCGGAAGCGCGAACTGGCGACGTATTCGGGGCAGTAGAGAAACAGTCCTGTTGTCCTAGGTTCTCAGTCCTAGGTCGGAGACCGGCACAATCAGGACCTAGGACCACAGGACCCCTTCCATGACACGCGACACACGCATCCAAATCTTCGGCCTCGCAGTCATGCTCGGCTTTGTCGCCTGCTCGGGCATGCTCGCGACGCAGATCGCGGCCTCAACCGGCAAGCACAAGCTCGTCTTCAATGACAAGGCGGAGGCGGGCGACCCGCCGCAGGTCGCGTTGGGCATCGCCATGGGTGCGTTCCGCGGCCTGTTCGTGAACTACCTGTGGATTCGGGCCAACGACCTGAAGCAAGACGGCAAGTTCTACGAGGCGGTGGACCTGGCGAAGACGATCACCAAGCTGCAGCCGCGCTTCCCGAAGGTCTGGCAGTTCCACGCGTGGAACCTGGCGTACAACATCTCGGTGAGCACGAACACGCCGCAGGAGCGGTGGAACTGGGTGCAGGCGGGCGTGCGCTTGCTGCGAAACGAGGGCATCCCGAACAACCCGAACGACATCGGCATTCATCGCGAGCTGGCGTGGATCCACCTGCACAAAATCCAGGGGTACATGGACGACGCGCACAAGTTTTACAAGAAACAGTTCGCGCTGGAGTGGTCGTATGTGGTGGGCGCGCCGCCACTGATGCGGCTGGAGGATACGGGCACGGGCATCGCGAAGAAGCTGTTCGTGGATCGCTGGATCGGTCCGATCGCGGATGCGCCGGACACCGAAGAGGAACTGATCAAGAAAGTTCCCGAGGCGGCGGAGCTCATCAAGGCGATCCGCAAGGACACGGGGCTGGAGCTGGGTCTGGAGTTTCTCAAGCGGTTCGAGATCGTGGACGCGACCATGCGCGGCGCGCAGGGGTCGGGCGTGGTTCCGCCCCGGCTCCGCGAGGACCCGCTGGCGCTGCTGATCGCGGGCACGCGCTTCAAGCCGGAGACCGGGAAGGCGGTTATCAACTACACGCGCAAGCGCGTGCTGGTGAACGACTACCACATGGACCCGGGTTCGATGGTCATTTACATGCAGCAGTACGGCCCGCTGGACTGGCGGCACCCGGCGGCGCACTCGTTCTACTGGTCGCACCGTGGCGTTGAGGAAACGCTCCGGCGCGTGAACGAGGACAATCTCTCGAACTTCGACGTGCTGAACACCGACCGGCTCTCGATCCAGTCCTTGCAGGAGCTCTTCCGCACCGGCGAGCTGACATTCGACGTGCTGAATCCGGACTTCTACCTCGCGCTGCCCAACACGGAGTTCATCGACTCGTACCACGATGCACTCGGCGCGATGATCAAACGCTCCAAGTACGAGAAGGACCACTCCAAGCCGTATCGCTTCTTTATCTCCGGATACACCAACTTCATGGTGGACGCGATCCGCTTCCTGTACCGGCGCGGGGAAATTGACTCCGCGAACAAGTACTACGACGAGCTGCGGGTGAACAAAGAACTGAACATCAACGACCCCGCGCTCTTCGAGCGGCTCAAAAAATCCCTGCCCGACTTTGTCATGGGCGAGATCATGGACGACAACCGCGAGGACTCGCCGTATGTCGCGATGCAGGAGATCACCGGATCGCTGTACGCGGCGTACATCGGCGGCCTCCTGCGCGGCGACCAGACGCGGTTCCTTGCCGAGTTCAACTACGCCCGGCTCTTCCACGAGAACTATCAGAAGTCCCGCGCCTTCGGCACCTGGATCACCGGCAAAAAGGAGGGACGCATGGGCTTCCCGCCGTTTGAGAACTGGTCCGCGGAAACGCTCGCGCAGGTGATCCAATCGGCCGGCCTGCCCGCCGGGCCGACGATGTACCGGCGTGCCGCGCCGGACTTGCGCGCGAACACGTACGCCTTCCTGGAGCGCATGCCGATCGCCAAGAGCATGAAGGACGCGGAGAAGAACGGTGTGCCCGCGTTTGATATCTGGTTCCCGCCGCCGGAGAACCTGGCGGCGGTCCGGCTGCGCATGTTCCCGAGTAGCGACGATCCAAATCGTGGGCGGACGGAACTGAAGTAACGCGTTTGGGTACCCCGCCGGCCCCCGGCGGGTTGGACTTGAAGCGCCCGCCGGGGACCGGCGGGGTACCCGATGATAATCAAGTTTCAGATCAGACGCAGATGGTGTCGCGGGCCAAGCGGTACTTCTCCAGCGTTCCGGCGACGACCCGCTCGGGCAGTTGTGGGCCGGGGTCTTGCTTGTTCCACTTGCCATCGCGCACCAGTTCTTCAAGATACTCGCGAAGAAACTGCTTGTCGTAGCTCTTCTGCGCCTGGCCGGGCTGATAGGTGGACGCTGGCCAGAAGCGAGAGGAGTCCGGGGTCAGGGCCTCGTCGATGAGGATTGGGGGAGTCCAGACGCGCCCGGCTTTGTCCACCTCACCAACGGGAATGCCGAACTCAAACTTGGTGTCGGCGATGATGATGCCACGCGAGAGAGCGTGGGCGGCCGCGGCGTTGTAGATGGCCAGCGACATGTCGCGCAGCACCCCGGCGGTTTCCAGGCCGATCTCGTCGGCGGCTTTCTCGAAACTGATGTTCTCATCGTGGCCGACGGCGGCCTTGGTGGCGGGGGTGAAGATCGGCTCGGGGAGTTTGTCGCATTGCTTCAGGCCGCGCGGGAGTTGCACGCCGCAGACGTGGCCGGCCTGCTGGTATTCCTTCCATCCCGACCCTTCGAGATAGCCGCGCACGACGCACTCAACGGGAATCACGCGGCAGGCCCGCCCGATGGTGATGCGTCCACGGAGATACTCGCGCACGCCGGGCGCGGCGATCGCCGCGGCCGGAAGATCGTCCACATTCGTGGAGAGCATGTGCGTCTCGGCCAGTCTGTGCCTCTCGATGAAGCCGAACCACCATGTTGCGATCTCCGTGAGGATCTTCCCCTTGCCGGTGATGAGTGTGGGCATGACCACATCGAAGGCGGAGATGCGGTCGGAAGCAACCATGAGTATGCGCGGCTCCGCGCCGGGCTTGTCGCCGGGGAGTGCGTACACATCGCGGACCTTGCCGCGGCGGATGAGCTTGAGATCGGGAGCCAGGGGAGAGGTGTCGGGCATGTCGTGAGGATAATGCGGTGGGAGGTGGTTGGCACCTCTAGACCAGCCAAAGTGGTTTTGGCTTCCTTTCTTCGCCCCAGCGGGGCGCTCAGTCCCTTGCCATGGGCGTCAGCCCACGGACGGCGGCTGCAAACTGGTTTCAGCCATCCCAAACTCCAAGCCGCGGAGCGGCGGCACGCTGGGAGTGTCGCCGCTCTGCGGCTATGGAGGACACAAGGGCACTTTCCGTGGGCTGACGCACACGGCAAAGAACTGCCTCCCCTGCTGGGGCGAAGAAAAGGCAGACTGGAGTTTGCAAAACACGATCGAAAACCCTTTGCCACACTCGGCGGCTTTCGATATTCTGTGCCCATGCCAAACACCTATTCCGCGCTGTATACGCACCTGGTGTTCTCAACCAAACATCGTGAGCCCCTGCTCGCCAAGAGTGTGCGGCCGCGCCTGTTCGAGTACATCGGGGGCATCTGCCGGAACACCAAATGTGTGCTGGTCGAAGCCGGTGGAGTTGAGGATCATGTGCATCTGCTGGTGCGTCGGCACCCGACGCGGTGCGAGCCGGATGTGATGCGGGATGTGAAGGCGAACTCGTCGAGTTGGATGAAGGAGTTTGTCCAGGGATTTGGTTGGCAAGATGGCGGCGGCGTGTTCAGTGTGGGGCCGCAGGATTTGGGTGCGGTGGGCGCGTATTTGCAAACTCAGGAGGAGCACCATGCGCGGGAGAGCTTTCAGGTGGAGTATGTGAAGTTTCTGGAGAAGTACAAGATCGAGTATGACCCGAAGTATGTGTTTGATTGAAGGGTGTGGCGAAGTGCGGGCATCGAAGGCGACAGCCGCCGCTCTGCGGCTCTATCGCAGAAAAGACTGTGCTCTGATGTTTGCAGCTTGCCGTGGGCTGACGCCCACGGCAAGGGACTGAGCGCCCCGCTGGGGCGAAAGGCGAAGGCGAAGGCGAAGGCGGGAGCGGGAGCGGGAGCGGGAAAATAATGGGGAAATGAAAGTGGTCAAGCGGGGGGAAGCACAAAGGCAGAGGGAATAGGAAGGCCATGAGCAGGACATGCAGGGTGGGCTGCGATTCCGCAAACGAATATGCTCCGGCATGAACATCCGCGAAGCCCGCGAGTCTGACTTTGGCGATGTGGCGGAGATCACCAACCACTACATCATGCACACGCCGATCCACTTCGGCTACGAGCCGGTGGTGGCGGAGGAGCTACGCGAAGCGTGGCGGACGGGGATCACGCGGTATCCATATCTGATCCTCGAAGTGGACGGTGCGATCGCGGGGTATGCCAAATCCGGCTCGTGGCGGACGCGGAAGGCGTACGAGCGGACATCGGAGGTCGGCATCTATCTGCGGCCAACGCTCACGGGGCGCGGGCTGGGGAAGCCGCTGTACGCCGCGCTGATTCAGGCGTGCCGCGCGGAGGGGCATCACTCGCTGATCGGGGGCGTGGCGGTGCCGAACGCGGCGTCGGAGCGCTTGCACGAGTCGCTCGGATTCGTACACGTTGGTACGTTTCGCGAGGCGGGGTGGAAATACGAGCAGTGGCACGATGTGGCGTTTTATCAGTTGATGCTGTAGGGCGGGTGGTGGTGGGGAGCCCAGTGGATTCTCGTGGGTTGTTTGGCGAGTTGTCGCGTTGGTGATATCTGATTTCTCTGGTACGGCCGACGAGAGAGGTGAATCGAGAATGTCTTCTGCCCCGCATGGGCTAGCAAGCCCATGCCACGCCAGGCCCGTGCCACGGCCAACTTGGCTACCCTCTCCTCCCGTCGGATTCGCCCCTTCCCCAGTCCTTCACGCCCGGGAACAGACGCCCCGCGATGCTCAGCTTTGTTCTCTTTGATCCTCCGTCTCCCAGCGGCGAGCATGTCGAGCCCGCGCTGCACCACGCGCACATGTTCGGGGCGGACGATGTGCCGATGCCCGCGGACATCACGCTCAACGGCGGCGTCATTCGCTGCGACAAACGCTCGCCGGAATCGGCCGGGATCGCGCTGCAGTTCCATGTGGAACCGGCACCTGGCGCGGCCGGGCCGGGGCTGGGGCCGATCACACTGCAAACCTGCCTGCTGCCGGATCGAGAAAAGCCGTATCTGCTCTCGCTGGAACTGGCACGCCATCGGCTCATGCTCATCCTCAACAAGATGGAGGACTGGGCTCTCTTTGATCTGCCGCCGACGGACCCCGGCCTGACACTGTTTGAGAAGGCCCGCGAAGCGTTCACGAAAGCGGTGGTCGAGCAGAGCAACACGGCGGGCACGCAGCCGGAGCGGCCATATACACCCGCCGCGGAAATGCACTCGCGGCACGCGCTCTCGCTGGCGATGGAGGCCAGCGAGCAACTCACGCTGACGCAGGCGCGGGTGCAGTTTTCCAAGCGGATGTCGGGCGAACTGGCGCTGGCCGCGGCGAAGGTTTCATCGCCGCCCAACGCGCTGACGGATCACGAGGTTGCGGAAAGCCGGAACGCGCTGCTGGGGAGCGTCGGGGTGATTTTGCCGAGTCCGCCGCAGATCGGGGCGGTGGTGAGCGCGGAGCAGTGTACGCCCGCGCTGCAAAAAGCCGTGACGACCTGCTGCGACTTCGTCACCATGCCGCTGCGCTGGGTGGACATGGAGCCGACGGAGGGTCGCTATGTCTTCTCGAAGACGGATCGCTGGATCGAGTGGGCGGTGCGCACGGCGCGGATGCCGATCGTCGCGGGCCCGGTGATAGACCTGCGGCGTGGCAACGTGCCCGAGTGGCTGTACATCTGGGAGCACGACTACGAGACGCTCCGCGATCTGGTGTACGAGCATGTCAAGAACCTGGTGACGCGGTACCGGCGCACGGTGGGAACTTGGACGGTCGTCAGCGGGCTGCATGTTTCCAGCAACTTCACGCTCTCGCTCGAGCAGGTGATGGATCTGACGCGTCTAGCGGTGATGGTCGTTCGCAAGCTGCAACCCTCCGCGAAGGTGCAGGTGCAGATCGACCATCCTTGGGGCGAGTATTTCGCCACCGCGAGCACCCGCGCAATGCCGCCGATGATGTACGCGGAAATGATCGGGCAGGCGGGGATCAACCCCGACCTGTTCGCGCTCTGCATCGAGATGGGGCAGCCCGAACCCGGACGATCGACACGCGACCTGATGGCGTTCTCGTCGCTATTGGACCGATACGCCGCGCTCGAGAAACCCTTAGCGATTGCGGCCATGAGTGCGCCAAGCAAGCCGCCGGAGCCGGATGATCTCGGCCTCGGCGGCGAGAACGACCCCGGCTATATCCGCACGCCCTGGAGCCCGCAGGCGCAGGCCGCGTGGATGACCAAGATGTTCGCGGTGGCCGCAAGCAAGCCGTACGTCCACTCCATCGCTTGGCACGAGATGTACGACGAGGCGCCGACGGGCAAGGCGAACCAGCCCAGCAGCCGGCACGACGGGCTGTTTGACGCGACCCTGCAGCCCAAGCTCGCGCTCTGGCGGCTGGCGGAGATTCGGCAGGCAATCCGGAACAAGCAGTCGCCCGCGAACCTGCCGGAGACGCCGATTGTCGGGGCGATGTAGAACTCCAACAAACGGCTACACTCTGGCCATGCCGGAAAACGACCGCGCATCATGGACCGCCGGCGCACCCAAGTGGGCGGCGGTGATCGCGCTGGGCGCGGCCTCCACCACCGCGATCGGCTGGGCAGTCGGGCGCGGCGGGGATTCGTGGCGCACGCTGGCGCGGGCTGGGGCACAGCCGCCGATCGTTGCGGCACTGCCCACGGCGACGCAACAACTGCAACAGCCAGCGCGAGCACAGTCCGAGCCGCAGACTTCTCAAGGGGTGGCAACACCGGCACCAACTATCGCGTCGCGACAGGAAGCAAACGGGCTTGCAGCAGGTACGCGGCCATCGTCATCGGGCGATCCCGCGCGTGCCGCTTCCCTGCTACGCAAGCTCATCAACGTGAACACCGCCGGACAGGGCGAGCTTGAACTGCTCCCCGGCATCGGTCCCGCGCTGGCGAAACGCATCATTGAGTATCGCACAACCAAGGGTGTGTTCAAGCGCGTGGATGATCTAGACGCCGTGAAGGGGATCGGGCCGAAGATATTGGAGCGGTTGCGGGCGCAGGTGACGGTGGAGTGATCGTTGCACGCCCGGGATGAGCGCGGCTGGTGGACCCGTGTTCATCTCTGCGAGATTGATATCGCGGTTGCAACACATGTCGCACGCATGGGCTAGTAAGCCCATGCCACGGCTGAAAAGCCCATGCCACGGCTACGCTTTGTGCAATCAGTGCAGCCGATCCGGATGGACCATTCCTCCCCCGGGCACGCGCCTGCGCGCTTCGGGAGTTTGGCGTGAATCTTGTCCAGTTTCTTGCGGATCAGGAGCCAGTGCAAGACGTGGCACGCCATGCGCTGGCGGGGAAGCGGGTGCTGGTGCGGGGATCGCAGGGGTCATCCAGCCCGTTCTTCGCGGCGGCCGCGGCGGTGCTGGGGAAGTGTGCCGCGCTCTACGTCGTGGGGCACCTCGACGAAGCGGATGAGGCGCTGGACGAACTGACAGCGGCAGGGATCGACGCGGTGCGGCTGCCCGCGCTGGAGGTGCTGCCGGGCGAGTCAGGCGTTTCGCTGGAACTCTTCGCGGAGCGGCTGGCGGTGGTGCGGAGGTTGCTTGACGCGACGGGCGCGGATGGAGTTTCGTCCGTGCCGCGGGTGCTGATCGCGCCGATTCAGTCGCTCATGCAGCCGGTGCCGGGGCCGAAGTCGATCGGCGCACTGGCGCGAACGGTGCGGACAAAAGAGAATGTCGATCCCATGGAACTTGTGCGTTGGTTGGACGCGGCGGGGTACGAACGCGCCGAAACCATCGAGGAACCGGGCCAGTTTGCGATGCGCGGCGGGATTCTCGATATTTTCCCGCCCCCCCTCCGTGGCTCGGGCGTCCCGCCCGTGTCTCCCTCGAACTCCAACACGCTCGCCGCATCGCCCGGGATCCCCGTGCGTCTGGACTTTTTCGGCAACGAGATCGACCGCATCACCGAGATCGACTTGGACACCATGGGCTCCGATCGCGGCGTGAACATGGTGGAGTTGCTGTGTGCCTCGCTGGACAAGGTGTTTGCGCCGGCGCCGAAGAACCCCGAGCGTCAGCGAGCGGGATCTTCACGCAAAGGCGCGGCCAACGCTCCATCCGCCCTTCCTTCCGCGAGCATCGACGCGACTGGGGGAGCGGAGTCCTGCCCGTTTCTGGATTACCTCCCCCACTCCGCGCTCATCATTCTGCACGAGCCGCTGGAGATCGTGGAGCAGGCGCGTGGGTACTTCGAGCGACTGACTGATCCGAGAATCTACGGGCCGCCGTCGGTACTCAAGCGGTTGCAGGAACATCCGCGCGACGTGGCGACGACGACCGAGCGAGCCCCGAGCGTCAGCGAGCGGGGCGTGGGCGGTCCCGGCGGATACATCGAGATATCCCAGTTCTCCGGCGCGAAAGCCACCGGCGATGTCGAGATCGAGTTCCCGCTGCGTGCGCTCGACGAGCTGCCGCGCGACACCGGCGAGGCGATCACGCTGCTCGCCGGACAGATTGCCACGACACGCATCGCGATCTTCTGCGAGAACCACGGCGAGCACTCGCGGCTGATGGAACTGCTGACGGAGTTTGCCAAGCCGCAGATCGAGCGATTTGAGACGGATACGGCGTATGTGCATAGAGGATTCGTGTGGGGCGACGGGACATCATCGAGTGCATCTTCCGCGCCCCCCACTTCGTCACTCGGTCACTCCGTCACTCCGTCACTTCTCATCCTCCCGTATCACGAGCTGCTGCATCGCTTCGAGACGCGTCGGCGGTTCGGCTCCAGCGCCAAGGGCGAGTCCGCCAAGCTCCGCGCGGCCCGCGCCATGGACACCTTCTTGGACTTCGGTCCCGGGGACTACGTGGTACATCGGGACCACGGCATCGCGCTGTTCAAGGGACTCGTGCCGATGCGCCCGCGCGAGGTGAAGCGGGATGGGCCGATCGTGCTGCCATCGGAGAAACCGAAGAAGAAGACGAAGGCGGAGCGACTCGGAATAACTGAGCAACAGGATCCGGATGAAGGACTAGAGGAATATCTGCATCTGGAGTTCGCGGGCTCCACACAGCTGTACGTGCCCGCGACGAAGATCGACCAGGTGCAGAAATACATCGGCGGGTTTCGCGGCGCGCCAACGCTCTCGGCGATCGGCGGGACGCGCTGGAAGAACCAGAAAGAGCAGGCCGCGGAGTCGGTGCGCGATCTGGCGGGTGAGATGCTGCGGCTTCGCGCGGCCCGCGACACCCAGCCCGGCGTGCGCTTTCCGGGGGACACAACATGGCAGAAGGAGTTCGAGGACGAGTTTCCCTTTGATGCAACCGAGGACCAGCTCGCGGCGGTTTCCGAGATCAAGAAGGACATGATGAGCTCGCGCCCGATGGACCGGCTCCTCTGCGGCGATGTGGGCTATGGCAAGACCGAGGTGGCGATGCGGGCGGCCTTCAAGGCCGTCGAGTTCGGCAAGCAGGTGGCGATCCTGGTGCCGACGACGGTGCTCGCGGAGCAGCACGAGCGATCATTCAAGAACCGCTTCGCGGACTACCCGTTCCGCATCGAGAGCATCTCACGCTTCAAGAGCAGCAAAGAGATCAACGAGGTTCTCAGCGCGCTGCGCAAGGGGCAGGTGGACATCATCATCGGCACGCACCGGCTGGTCTCGAAGGATGTGAAGTTCGCCGATCTGGGATTGGTGGTGATCGACGAGGAACAACGCTTCGGCGTGGAGCACAAGGAGAAGCTGCTCTCGCTGCGGCTGACGGTGGATGTGCTGACGCTCAGCGCGACGCCGATCCCGCGCACGCTGCACCTTTCCATGCTCGGGTTGCGGGACATTTCGTCGCTCTCGACCGCGCCGATGGACCGGCGCGCGGTGGTGACGGAGGTCGCGCCGTACAACGTCAAACGCATCGAGCAGGCGATCACCCGCGAGCTGGCACGCGATGGGCAGATTTTCTTTGTTCACAACCGGGTGTTCAACATCAAGTCGGTCGCGGACGACATCCAGAAGCTCGCGCCGGATGCGAGGGTCGTCATCGGCCACGGACAGATGCCCGATGGTGAGCTGGAAGACGTGATGATGAGGTTCATGCGCCGCGAGGCGGACATCCTCGTCTCCACCACCATCATCGAGTCCGGCATCGACATTCCGACGGCAAACACCATGTTCATCAACGACGCGGATCGCTTCGGGCTGGCGGAGCTGCACCAGCTGCGCGGGCGCGTGGGCCGCTACAAGCATCGCGCGTACTGCTACATGCTGCTGCCGGGAGATCGGCCGACGACGGAGAAAGCCGTGCGGCGGTTGAAGGCGATCGAGGAGTTTTCCGCGCTCGGCGCGGGGTTCAAGATCGCTATGCGCGATCTGGAGATTCGCGGCGCTGGCAACATTCTCGGCCCGGAGCAATCCGGCCACATTGCGGCCGTGGGCTACGAGATGTACTGCCAGCTCCTGGATCGCGCCGTGAAGGAACTCAAGCACGAGCCGACGCAGCAGGTGAGCGAGACGAGCATCGAGATCGGCGTCAGCGGCATGATCCCCAAGCGATACATCCCATCCGACCTGCGGCGCATGGAAGCGTATCGCCGCCTCGCGGTGGCCAAGACGCGCGTGGAAGTGGACAAGATCGAGACGGAACTCAAGCAGGCATACGGGGCCGCGCTGCCGCCGGCAACGCTGCGCCTGCTGGAACTGGCCGCGCTGCGCGTGGCGGCGAGCGTGCTGGCGATCCGCGCCATCTCGCTGCGCGGCCAGGATGTGGTGATTCGTGCGAAACCGCAAGACACTTCAGCGGTGCTGGCACGGCTTACTGCCGTCTCCTCCGCCCTGGCGGGGGAGGTGGCCGAGCGCAGCAAGGCCGGAGGGGGTGTTTCAAGTTCCACATCCCCGCGTCCCATCAATCTCAATCCCACACTGCTCCCACCCAAGCATGGCGAGGACATGTCGGAGATTTATCTGCGGCCGCCGCCGAACTACATGGAGCCGAACACGCTGCTGAGAGTGTTGCGGACGCGGCTGGCGTCGTAGAGATGTCGGATGTCGGATGTCGGATGTCGGATGTCGGATGTCGATCAGATTGTGTTGGTCTGCGCGATTCTGTCCCACATCCGACATCGCACATCCCACATCCGACATTCCCCTACCACCACTTCATCGCAGACCAACCGCGGCTCAGTCCCTCGGTTGCCTGCGCTGTCGCTGCCATCTGCATGAGCCGCCGCTTGAGCGCAGCATCCGCACCCACAAGCTCCCAGCCACTGTCGAACTCGCAGCCGTCATCCACGCGCACCCACATGCAGCGGGCACGAATGGCCACCGTTTCGTCTTCGGCGCGGAGCGTCAGTTCCTGCACCTCGCCCGCAGCCGTCTTCGGCTTCTTCTTGGAATGCACCTTGATACCAGTTGAGGAAAGGTCGCGCACCTCACCGTGGTCGCAGATGAGCGCGGAGCAGGCGATTCGCCCGCCGCGGCGTTTCTCGCTGCGTGCCACCCCCGCCGCGACGCCGCGCCCGCCAACGTACTTGTCTGTATTGATGGTGCGAAACAGTGACATGTTTTCTGCATCGGCTGCCACACGCGGCGAGTCCAATGTGAACGTCCGATAGCACGGCGCACCTCGTGATTCGATGGCCAACGCAACGCCCTCCAACACAGCACGTAGAGGTTCGCCAGGTTCCGCTGAGATTCACAGAGAAGGAACGTATTCGAGAACGACATCTACAACTTCTCCTCCGCGCTCCCCCGCGCGACCTCGGCGTATCTCTGCGTGCAGATCGTTTCTTCGATCACCTCGCCCGTGATGCTCTCTCCACACCTCCTCACTACACTCGCCCCGTGCCACACCCTCCCACTCCCTCATCCACGCCCACCCTCAAACGCGCTATCGGTTTCTGGGGCGGCATCGCCGTGATGATCGGCGTCATCATCGGGTCGGGCATCTTTCGTCAGCCACCACGCATCGCGGCGGAGTTTGCGTCACCTTGGTTCATCCTCGCGCTCTGGGCGGGCGGCGGGCTGCTCTGCCTCGCGGGCGCGTTCACGTACGCGGAACTGGCCGCCATGCACCCGGCCTCGGGCGGTGTCTATGTCTTCATCCGCGAGGGTTTCGGAGATTGTGTGGCGTTCGTCTTCGGCTGGGCGTATCTGGTGCTCGTCAAGCCGTTCGCCGCGGGTGGTATCGCGTTTCTCTTTGGCGAACACATCAACAAGCTCTTCGGCGTGCAGTGGGATGTCCGCATCTCGACCACGGTGATGCTGCTCTCGCTCACGCTCATCAACGTCCGTGGCGTGCGTCTCTCGACCGGCGTTGCGGGCGTGCTCACGCTGCTGAAGTTTGGCGCGCTCGTCGCGATCGTGCTGCTGGTCGTGCTGCTGGGCAAGACGGATGCATCTCAGCTCGCCGCCGCTCCGGTGCCGGATTCGCCGGACCTCATCCGCTCCATCGTCATCGCCATGGCGGGCATTCTCTGGACCTACGACGGATGGGCGGATGTCGGCTCCATCGCTGGCGAAGTGAAGAACCCGCAGCGATCCCTGCCGCGGATTTACATCTTCGGCACGCTCGCGGTCATCGGCATCTACCTCGCCGTGAACGCGGCGTATTTCATGCTGGTTCCGCTGGAGGAAATGCGAGCCCAACGTGCGGCCAATGCGGATTTTTCCGTCGCGCCACTCGTCATGGAACGCCTCGTCGGCCGCTCCGGCGAGATCGCGGTGATCCTCATCATCCTCTGCTCTACGCTCGGCTCCTCGCACGCCTCGATCATGACGGGAGCCCGCGTCTCATACGCACAGGCACGCGATGGGCTGCTCTTTCGCTTCATCGGGCGCGTGCATCCGGAGTGGAACACTCCGGATGCCGCGCTGATCTCACAGGTCATGCTCTCCATCGTCGCCGTCTGGTTCCTCGGTTCGTTCCAGGCGCTGGCCGACTCGTTCGTCTTCACGATGTGGATTTTCTACGCCCTGGGCGGCGCGGCGATCTTTATCCTGCGCTACAAGCAACCAAACGTGCCGCGCCCTTTCCGATGCCCGGGATACCCCGTCGTCCCCGCGCTCTTCGTGTTCAGCGCCATCGCCATGACCATCCTCAGTATCCGCGGCGACGATGCACCATCCACCTTCGGGCTCTTCCCATTTCTCGGCAAGCATCCGTACATGAACACACTGCCGTGGCTTGCGGTGCTGCTGGCGGGGGTGCCGATTTACTACATCTGGCGCGGCTTCTTTCCACACACGCCAAGAATGAACGAGCCCGCCAACGAATCTCGTGAATAGCGAGGAGCGCGTAGTGGAGTTTTTGTGCTCGCAGCGATCGTCGATCAGTCAGTCACAAACGGTCTGGCCTCATCGTCCGACAACGGAGACCGTCCGATCGAGCCAAGCAACTCGTTGAACTCGTCCAAATCGAATAACGAAGGTGAGTGGATTTCGATTCCTACCGCTTCGTCACCAACATAGTCAACCACAAAATGCCCGATCGCGTTCGAGCGTACTGCGCTGCGCGGTTCGTTCCCGTCAAGATAGACGTACCTCGCCATCAAGCGACCAGAAAGATATTCAAGCGTCATGAACCGGTTTGATCGTTTAGGCATGGTGAGAACCGGTCGAAGTCCCGCAATCAGACGTGGATGGTTTTATCGTATTCCCCACCCCATCACTCTCCACCGGCACCGCATCCATCTCCGCCGCCTCGATCCCCTCGCTCTCTTCGCCCGCAACCAGCGGCATCACCGCTCCCGCCGCGATATCCGCACCGACCGGCGCGCTGGCCGCGCGTTTCAACCGCCACTGCGCGTATAGCAGAACCAGCGCTCCGACCACCGCGACCGTCCCCGCCATCCACTGCCCGCCGGTCATCACCTGGTTGAACACGACGAACTGCGCGATGGCGACGCAGAACGGCTGGAGTTGCAGCACGCCGCTGGTGGGTGCAACGCCCAGCCGCGCGATGGAGATGAAGTACGCCGCGTGGCCGAGCGTGATGCCGATGATCGCGCTGAGAAACAGCATCGCCAATCCGCCGCTGCTGAGCGAGAAAACCGCCGCGCCGAAGTCCAGCGCGTGGGTACCCCGGTTCTCCGAACCGGGATGGCTCTGCGCCGCTTCGCGCGACAATCCCATCATCAGCACCAGCGATATCCCCGCCGTGATCTGGCTGATCGCCGCGAACGCCGTGACCGGGTGATATCCGTGCATGTTCCTGCGAACACTCAGCCCATACGAAGCAAACAGCAATCCCGCCGCCACCGCCGCCGCCATCCCCAGTAGCGGATTGTTGAAGCTGCCAACCGCATTTGCCGCGTCGTGTGCGTTGTCGCGCAGCAACATCGTCCCCACCACGCCCACGATCACCAGCAGAATCCCGATCCACGCCCCCTTCGTTCGCAGCAGCGCCCGCTCGCTGGGAAACAGCAGATACGCACCGACCGCCAGAAACACGATCTGCGTCCGCAGCCCGAACGCCGCCGTCGCCGTGTCCACGTTGTAGAACGACCAGGTGAACGCCGCTTGCCCCAGCGCGTTGAAGATCGCGGGCATCACCGACGCCTTCCACAACCCGCGCGGCGTCGTTCTCTTCATCCAGCCCCACACCAACACCGGTGCCCACACCAGCGCGCCCAGCAGATATCGCCACCCGTTCTGCGTCCACGAGTTGATCGAGTGCGAGAAATGCGTTACGAACAGCGGCACGCTGGACCACCCCAGCAGCGTGAACACAAGCATCATCAGCCCCACCATCGCTCCGGCCGGTGCGCCCACGCGCGTCTTGGTCTCAGATCCGTTTGTTGATGGTTCCCCCGCTTTCACAGGTGCCAGTGTAGACGATCGCGCCCGCGCCCCACACAAAGGACAACCGAACCCCGCGACCGCATCCGCCACCTACACGCCTTCGTGCCGCCCTCCGAAGCGAAGTCCCCAGTTTTCCACACTTATCTGGCCGCGTACCGGCCAAGTGGCACATTGAAAGGGGAATCCCCAATCGCCCAACGGAGCCAGCCCATGATCCGCCCCCCCGTCCCCGCGTCCTCCCGCCTCATCCGCCTTGCCCCAGTCCTCGCCGCCGCGCTGATCGTCGCCGCCAGCGCACTCCTCGCCGGGCCGATCAACCCGCCCCCCGGGCCGGTGGTTTCGACCAACAAGACTTTGCAAGAGGTCGAGCCGCGGATCGCGATCAACCTGGCCAACACCCCCGGCGACGCGGACTCAACCTTCCGGATCTCACAGCCTGGCTCGTACTACCTCACCGGCAACCTCAACGTCAGCAACGTCAAGTCCGGCATCGAGATTGCTGCCAGCAATGTCACCATCGATCTCATGGGTTTCACGCTCACAGGAACGTCCATCACTCTTGACGGCGTTCGTACCTCCATCGCCTGCGACAACATCACCATCCGCAACGGAACGCTCCTCTCCTTCGGCGGCTCGGGCATCGACCTGAGCGTCGGCGGCTCAGGCAGCGGCCACCTGATCGAGAACGTGATCGCATCGTCCAACAGCAACAACGGCATCAAGACGGCCAACGTGGGGCGCGTCCTGGACTCGTTCGCGACGAACAACACCGCTGCGGGAATCATCGTGGCAAACTCTGGGCGCGTCGAGCGTTGCATCTCGTACTTCAACTCCGGGCTCGGCATCCAGGCCGGTGCCTCGTGCGTCATCGCGAACAACATCGTCTCGATCACCGGTCAGGATGGCATCTTGGCTGCCGGACAATGCGAAGTTTCACACAACAGATGCGATAACGCAGGCATCCTCGCCCTCGGATTGAGTGCCGGCATCCACGCCACAACCGGACTTAATACCATCCACAACAACGACTGCTCCACATGTGAGATCGGCGTGAAGGTCGATGGCACGCGAAGCATCATCGCCCGAAACTCGTGCAACTCGAACACCACAAACTGGACGATCGCCGTCGGCAACATCATCGCCCCGATTGTCAACGGCGCGACCAACGCCGCCGCCGTCAACGGCAACACGTACACCGGAAACATGGGCACCACCGACCCAAACGCCAACTTCTCCTATTGAACCCTATCACTCTTTCTTTCAAGGAACTGTACAGATGCCACACACCACCCCTCGCCTGAGTCGCTTCGCCCCCGTCCTCACGGCCGCTCTCGTCGTCGCCGCCAGCGCACTCCTCGCCGGGCCGATCAACCCGCCCCCCGGGCCGGTGGCTTCGACCAACAAGACTTTGCAAGAGGTGGAGCCGCGGATCGCGATCAACGCGACCAATACGCCGGGCACGGCCACGGCCCTGTTCACGATCACCCAGCCCGGCTCCTACTACCTCACCGGCAACATCACCGGCGTGGTCGGCAAGCACGGCATCGAGATCGCCGCCATTGCGGGGGGCGGGGTCACGCTCGACCTCAACGGGTTCGATCTCGTGGGCGTCCCCGCGATGGGCCTCTTCGACGGCGTGAGCGCCACCGTCACCGGCCAGAGGAACATCGCCGTACTCAACGGCTCGGTCCGCAACTGGGGCGATGAGGGCGTGGACCTGGGAACCGGTAATGCGGCCAACTGCCGCGTGGAGGGCGTGCTCGCCAGCGGCAACGCCGGCAACGGTATCGACTCCGGCATCGGCTCCACGGTCACCAACTGCTCGGCGTTCCAGAATCTGGGTCACGGCATCAGCACCGGCGGCGGCGGCACGGTCTCGAACTGCTCGGCGTACCAGAACACCGGCAGAGGCATCAGCGCCTACGTTGGCAGCACGGTCACGCACTGCTCGGCGACCAACAACACTCTTGACGGCATCGTCGCCTTCGAAAGCAGCACGGTCACGAACTGCTCGGCGTTCCTCAACACCGGCAACGGCATCACCGTCAGCAGCGGCTCCACGGTCGTCGACTGTGCCGCCCGAGGCAACACTCTCGACGGCATTTGGTGCAACTCTCAGTGCATCATCCGCAGCAACACCTGCTCGTCCAACGGAAGCGGCTTGGGCTTCGGCGCGGGCATCCACGCCACCAGCACCAACAACCGCATCGAGGGAAACAACTGCACCACCGCTGACCGCGGCATCGACGTGGACGCCCCCGGCAACAT